>CAYMZX010000018.1:0-5435 GCA_964395115.1 uncultured Gammaproteobacteria bacterium | reverse complement strand
ACCCCAACCCCTACCCCCTTGTGATATTATTGAATTAAGGTGAATCCTGTCCAAATTCTTTCCCAAAGTTTAGATTTTAAAATTGGAAATTTTACCCTTTATACCTCCTACTTGCAGGCGGGAGCGATTGTTGTTTTACTCTTTCTTTTGGTCTTATCCATGGCGCTATTTAGAAGACATTTAATGAGCTGGTCGCTTAAAGGAGCTCTTTTTGGAATTTTTTTTGGATTTCTCCTCGCCCTTATTTTGGAAGGATTTTTAATAATTGCCGGAAAAACGGCGCTAACCGAGATATTGGGATGGAAGAATGCCCCCAAACCGATATCCGTTCTTCTTGATTCCGGGAGGACGAAGCTTATTCAAGTTCTGGGAATAAGCGAGGAAATACCAGCCTCGGTAGCTAAGGAAAATATGTCCGCCGAAGAATTCATTGGTGTTTTTCAGAGTCTCAACCCCCAAGAATCTTCAAAAGTACGAAAAATGATTTGCGAGCCGTAAACTTACAGAAGCCCAAGATTCGATTTCTTTTGAGGATAGGATATACTTCAAACATGCAAGATATAAAAGCCAAAATTTCCGAACTTTCTGCCAGATTTGAAAAACTCAAAAAAATTTCTAATGGGGAGATCAGAAGGAAAAGACTCGAAGATTTGGAAAAAGAATCAGCCAGCCCCTCTTTATGGAGCGACCCGGAAAAGGCGAAAATTGTTCTCCGGGAGCTTTCTGCTCTGAAAAGACAAATCGAAGAGGAGAAAAAACTTGAAGATACGATTTCCACTCTCGAAGAACTTGTTAAAGAGACCGAACTGACTTCCGATCTGGAAAAAGAGATTGTTTCCTTGGAAAAAGCCATCCGAAAACTTGAATTGGCTTCTTTTTTAACCGGTGAATACGATGACAAAAACGCAATCGTTTCTATTCATGCCGGACAGGGAGGTACGGAGGCGATGGATTGGGCAAGCATGCTTTATCGGATGTATCTTAGATACAGCGAACGGAAAGGATGGGAGACTCAAACCTTGGATTACACCGCCGGTGAGGAAGCGGGGATAAAAAGCGTCACCTTCCACGTTGGGGGTCAGTATTCATATGGCTACCTTAAAGGGGAAGCGGGAACCCATCGTTTGGTAAGACAATCGCCTTTTAATGCTGACAATTTAAGACAGACTTCATTTGCTCTGGTTGAGGTGTTGCCGGAGCTTGAAGAAATAGATTTGCCGGAGGTTGAAATAAAAGAGGAAGACTTAGACTGGCAATTTTTCCGGGCAAGCTCCCAAGGCGGACAGAATGTTCAGAAAGTCTCGTCGGCAGTCAGACTTATCCACAAGCCTACCGGCATTTCCGTTTCTGCCCAATCCGAGCGTTTTCAGGAACAAAACAGAAAAATCGCCTTAAATCTTCTCCGGGCAAAGCTGTGGATGCTGGAGAAAGTAAGAGCCGAGGAAACAAAGAAAGGATTAAAGGGCGAGTATCGACCGGCCTCGTGGGGAAACCAAATTCGTTCCTACGTCCTTCATCCGTACAAAATGGTTAAAGATTTGCGAACAGGGATAGAAACGAGCAACCCCGAGGCGGTTTTAGACGGAGAGATCGACGAATTCATCGAAGCAGAATTGAAAATGGTAAAGAAGTAGTGTTATATTAAAAGACATGCACCCACAGGCCAAAACCGAATCCGTCCAGATATCTCCACCGATGGTTAAGAGTATTCCCAAGTCCAAATGGAAGGCAAACTTGCTTCTTGTTTTAGGGGTTATTTTAGTGATTGGTTTGGGAATAGGGACGGGATGGCTTCTCGCCGGGAGAGAAAAACCGACTTCCCAAACGATTCCGGGGGGAGAAACGGGAACCAAAGAGGCGGGGTTGGCCGATGAGTCTACTTTCAAAGATTCCGCCGAAGGGATTTTGGAAGAAGGCGGAGTTGACGGGGAAGGAACGCATCATCTTGTCAGACCGGGCGGACCGTCTCAAAATGTTTATCTGACCTCGACCGTTATTGATCTCCAAACCTTTGTCGGCAAGAAAGTAAAAGTATGGGGTCAAACGATTGCCGCCCAGCAAGCCGGCTGGCTGATGGACGTGGGTAAAATTCGAATTGTCGAGTAACCTATTCTTTTAATCTTCGTTTTCATCTGCTACCCTTATTTAGATTATCCACTATGGTTGAATTTAGAAATGTTTCGAAATCGTTCGGGAAGATAAAAGCCCTTTCGGAAATTTCCTTCAAAATTGAAAAAGGAGAATTTGTCTATATTACCGGGCCATCCGGGGCCGGCAAGACAACCATTTTAAGATTAATTTTACGCGAGATTCTTCCAGATTCGGGACAAATCATATTTGACGGAACAGACATTGTTAATCTTGATCGAAAACAGATTCCCCTCTTGAGACAAAAAATAGGGGTTGTTTTCCAGGATTATAAAATTCTTCCCGAAAGAACGGCCAGAGAGAATATTGAAGTGCCATTGGCGGTGATCGGTATTGATCCTAGTCAATGGGAGGCAAGGGTCAATCAGGTACTTAAACTTGTCGGACTTACCGACCGCTCGGATCTCTTTCCCGCCCAGCTTTCGGGAGGAGAACTTCAGCGAGTTTCGTTGGCAAGGGCTTTGGTAGTCAACCCAAAACTTATCTTGGCCGACGAACCGACAGGCAATTTGGATTGGGAGACGGCGGAAACGATCGTGGAGCTTTTCGAAAAAATCAATCATGAGGGGAAAACCGTGATTATGGCTACCCATAATAAAATGATCGTTGAAAAACACAAAAAAAGGATTATCGAGTTGAAAGCAGGAAGAATATCTGGACAAGAAAAGGTAAAATCAAAAGAGGAGAAAGAAGAAACAGTTAAGTCGACAGTTAAAGTAAAAGTAGAAGAAATCGGAAATTAAATATATGAATATCCACTACAAAACTGCGGTTGATTATATTAAAAGATCTCCCTTTCAAGCTTTGGCGGCTGTTTTTGTTTTGGCTCTTACTTTTTTTGTCGGCACCCATCTGGCCGCCCTTGTTTATTCTTCGGGCAATGTCATAAAGTACTTTGAAACGAGACCGCAGATAATTGCCTTTTTGAAGGATGAAATAACCCCCGAACAGATTTCGGCTTTGCAGAATAAACTGGCGGTTGACGAAAGAGTCAAGGATGTTCGTTATGTTTCCAAGGAAGAGGCGCTGGAGATTTACAAACAAGCAACCAGCGATAATCCGTTGCTTTCCGAACTGGTCAGCCCGGCTATTTTCCCGGCTTCCCTGGAATTTTCGGTCAGCGATCTGGCCTTTGCCGAGCCTATTATTGAGGAAGTCAAAAAAGAGGGTATTGTCGATCAGGTGGGTTTTACCGCCAGTCTTGGAGGAGAAAAGACTTTGCAAGATGTGGTGGGAAGACTGAAAACCGTCAGTTGGTATTTAAAAGTCGGAGGAGCTGTTTTTGTTTCTCTTTTGGCGGCAACCTCCCTTCTGGTTCTTTTGGTAATAACCGGGATGAGAATAACTACCAGAAAAAGCGAAATCGAAATTCTTGATCTTATCGGAGCAACGCCCGGATTTATCCGAAGCCCGATAATTATTGAGGCGTTGATCTATTCATTGGTGGGGGTTTTTATAGGATGGCTTTTCGCTTTTCTTTTCTGGCTCTACGCGACTCCGAGCATCGTGACTTATTTTGGCGATATTCCGGCTTTTCCCAAAGAAACGCTAAATTTTGTTGTCTTATTCCTGATAATTTTAGCCGGCGAGCTGTTTATCGGGATTGGACTGGCAATTATGGGTGCTTACTTGGCCGTTTCCCGAGCCCGCCGCAATAAATGAAACGCCTAAAAGCCTTAGTAATTTTTCTGCTCCTCGTCGCTTCCCTTTTTTTGATAAAGAAAGGCGCTTCTGCCCAAGCTTGCAGCAATTTAAGCAATTTAAGCGAGCGAATTGATTGTTACGAGCAAGAATTAAAAAGACTGGGGGCTCAATCAAAAACCCTTTCTAATCAAATTGCCCAATTTGACGCCCAAATAAAGTTGACGGCCCTGAAGATTTCCCAGACCGAAGAAAAAATTGCCCTTTTGGGCGGAAGAATAGACCAACTTGAAAGTTCCCTTAATGCTTTGACGGCGGCCTTTTCTTCAAGGGCGGTCGAAACTTACAAGATGACCAGAGTGGGCGATCCGTTCTTGATTTTAATTTCCGCCCCCGACTTGAGGGATGCAGTTTCCAGATTTCACTACCTCCAAAAAATTCAAGAAGCCGACAGGGATTTGCTTTCCAGACTTCAATCCGCCCAAACGACTTACAAAGAAGAGAAGCTCGATCAGGAAACCCTCCAGGCTCAACTGGAAGAACAGAAAGCCGCCCTCGACAGACAAAAGAAGTCCAAAGCGGCTCTCTTGGAGCAGACCAAAAATGACGAGAAAAAATACCAGGAGCTTTTAGCCCAAGCTTTGGCGGAAAAGGCGGCGATAGAGGCGGCCTTGGTGGCAGGGGTCAAGGTCGGGCCGGTTAGTCAGGGAGATCCGATCGGGCTGATTGGAAATTCCGGCTATCCGAGCTGTTCAACCGGCAAGCATCTGCATTTCGAAGTTCGCAAAGACGGTAATTGGACCGATCCGGCCCAGTACCTCCAAAATAAAACCGTAATTGATGATCAGAATGGAGGAGGAAATGTAACTTTGGGGTCTGGGAATTGGCCCTGGCCGATTCAAGACCCGATTAGAGTCACCCAGTTTTATGGCCACACCCCTTATTCTTGGAGATACACTTATTCCGGCGGACTCCACACCGGTATAGATATGGTTTCAAACTCAAGCGATGTCATCAGAGCTCCCGCCGCCGGCACTCTTTATAAATCTGCCCAAAAGTGCGGCAACAGCATAATGAATGTTGTTTACATCGAACACGGAGACAATTTAATCAGTCTTTACCTTCATGTCCAATAAACTTGCAATCATTCCCATCGTCGGGTTTCTTTTATTTCTTTTCCCCCCCATCGTCAATGCTCAGGTGGTGATAAATGAGTTTATGCCCAGAGGTTCGCCGGAGTGGGTTGAGTTCCACAACGGAGGTGCCGAGGCGGTGAACCTCGAAAATTATTTTTTTGACGACGACACCGACTTTAATTCTGACGCGGGCACTTCGGCGAAAATTAATCTTCGGGGGATATTGCCTGCCGGCGAACTTTGCTATTGGGAAATGACGTCTTTTTTGAATGACGGAGGGGACAATCCAACTCTTTTTGCAAGCAATGGGGATATTTTGGATACCTATTCTTACGCCAGTTCCTCTCTGGGCTTATCCTATTCGAGAATTCCCGATGGAGGAGAATGGCAGATAAATGTTTCTCCAAGCAAAACACCCACTTCGTGTTTGAGTCTGCCGACTCCGACACCCACGCCTACGCCGACTGCGGTTTTCACTCCGACTCCGACACCCACCCCGACCTTTACTCC
>CAYMZX010000017.1:0-9557 GCA_964395115.1 uncultured Gammaproteobacteria bacterium | reverse complement strand
AAACATATGTTTATGATATCAAAGAGGATCGTAATTTTCTTATATATGAAGGCGAAGAACCTCTTATTCTTAATCAGCAAATTTTCCCCGAGGGGGTCATCGTAAAAGCAACCTGGTTTCCTACCTCTAGGCATATTATTTTAGCCGAGCCAGACAAGGTCTCAATTATGGACTATGACGGAACTAATAAACAACAAGTTTATAGTGGAAGCTATGTCGCCCCCCATGTGTATGCTTTTGCCTCCCCCAGCCGTCTTTTAATTTTGACCAATCTCGGAGGAAACGGACTCCCCAATTTTTATTCCTTAAGCCTTAAATAATTTGATATAATTCTTCCTATAAGCGCCCTCTTAGCTCAACGGATAGAGCAGGCCCGTCCTAAGGGCAAGATGAGTGTTCAATTCACTCAGGGGGCACCAATCCGGGGTGTAGGTCATCGGTAGACCGCTCGGTTCGGGTCCGAGAGGCACTGGGTTCAATTCCCAGCACCCCGACCTAGTAAGAATAAATTTCTCCTCGCCTAAACCAAAGTTTCTTTTCAAATCTGGCTTCTTGTTCCGAACCGGACGCATGAATGATATTGTTGGCTGACCTTCTGTTCAAATTGGCAGAAAGAAATGAATCGCAAGCAAAATCACCCCTTATCGTCCCCGGGGGTGAATCAAACGGAAATAAGGAGCCTACCATTTTTCTCACTAAAAAAACTGCGTTCGGCCCCTCCAAAAGCATGGCCATCACCGGGCCAGATGACAGGGATTCCATATTCCATCGGCGAATTATTTTGCCGATTTTCAAAGGATCGTTTGTTCCCAAACTCTCCCGCGGGTCCTTTCCATATTTTTCATAATTTTCGAGGGTGGCTAAACCAACTCGTCGACAATATTCCTCATCATCTCGGTAGTGTTTTCCAACCTGAGTCTTATTCACCCAAATAAGTTTGGCGGCTACTATTTTCAGGCCTACCCTTTCAAAACGAGTGATAATTTCCCCGATTATTCCCCGCTTGATACCATCGGGTTTAATCAAAACAACCGTTTGTTCTTTCATCTAATCACCTTTTCAAATCTACTTTCACTATCGTAAGGTCCGATTATAGCCAAATTCAGATTTTCCGGCCTAAAAAGTTTTCTGGCTTCGGTCATAACATCTTCAATTTTTACTTTATCAATTTGACTAAAAACCTCTTCCGGTATTTCAATTTTTTTCAAAAACAACTCCGTTTCTCCAAAAAACTCATTAACAGCTTTAGTGTCTTCTAGGGCCAAGGCTATATGACCTTTTAAATATTCTTTGGCTTTTTCTAACTCAACTGCAGAAATAGGATAACGACCACTTCCTAGACCGTATTCTTGATCCAGAATCACTTTAATAGCTTCATCTATTCTCTTGGTATCAACTCCGGCATAACTGGCCAGATAACCAGTGTCTTCGTATCTTTCGATGCTAGTTTTGACCGCGTAAGCAAGGCCACGCCGTTCTCTAACCTCGGTAAATAGACGGGAGCTCATTCCCGAACCCAAAATAACTGATAGTATTGCTTCAGCAAAACGGCCTTTATATCCCCGAGGATTCCCTCTAAAACCCAGAATAAAATGAGCTTGCTCCTTTTTCTTTGGGTAAAGTTTGACCTGCGGCCGCTTTTGCACCAGCTTTAGTACCTTAGGCTCTTGACTTTTTTTTCTCTCCTTTAAGTCTTTAAAATATAATTCAGCTAATCTCAAAACCTCATCAGCTTTTATTTTTCCCGCTACCGTTATTAGCATATTTTCAGCATAATAATGTTTATTTCTATATCGTATAAAATCCTCCTTTTTTATGGACGCCACTGTTTTAGCGGTGCCTCCAACATCATTACCCAACGGCGTATCTTTAAAAATAAGTTGTTCGAATACCTCCCCTATCCTCAGCATCGGCGTATCTTCGTACATCGCCAGCTCCTCAATTATGACCCCCTTCTCTTTTTCGATTTCCTCCGCAGACAACACTGGGTTCAACACCATATCAGAAAGCACATCAAAGGCCCGCTCAAGATGGGCAGAACGGGCTTTGATATAGAAATTCGTCCAGTCTTTGGAAGTAGCAGCGTTGAAATCCCCGCCAATTGCGTCTACCGCCTCAGCTATGGCTTTGGCTGTTGGGCGTTTTTTGCTACCTTTGAAGACCATGTGCTCCAAAAAATGGCTTATTCCGTTTATGCGAGATTCTTCGAAGCGAGACCCGCTTTTTACCCATACGGTAACCGTGGCTGACTTGATGTTTGCCAAAGGGACTACGACTACCCTAAAACCATTTTTTAGTACAGACTTTCTGTAGTTCATTCTAAAGCCCAATTCTAACAATCAACCACTTGGAATACCAGTAGAAAACTTCCTTTAGAAGTACTTAATCCTTTTACATTCGCTCGGGGGATTCGAGGCCTAAAATAGTCAGACCATTGGTTAACACCTGGCTGGTAGCTTTGGTTAAGGAAATCCTAAATTCTTCCTTCTCTCCACCAATTATCCGATGTTGGTTATAGAAATTGTTAAATTTTTGCGCCAAATTGAAAAGGTAATTGCATAACAAATTAGGCGAAAAATTATAGGCGGCCTGTTTTATTACCTCGGGAAACTTAACTAGCCACCTCAATAGCAAAATCTCTTCAGTATTAGGCTCAATATTGAAAGGAAAATCGACATCTGCTAATTTTGCTCTGCTCAGAACACTTTTTGCCCGGGCGGCGGTATATTGCAAATACGGTGCGCTATTGCCCTCCAAAATAAAAATTTTCCCCCAATCAAAAACGATGTCGGTTGTCGGGTGATGCATCAGGTCGAAATATTTAACCGCCCCAATACCAACCGCCCTAGCAACTTCCTCTTTCTGGTTCTCTTTTAACCCCCTGCCGGTCTTAGATTCGGCAATAATCTTTTTCGCCTTTTCCCTAGCTTGATTCAAGACTTCTTCCAGTCTGATAGTATCCCCCTTTCGAGTCGACATTTTCCCATGTCGAAAACGGATCAAACCATGTCCTATGTGAACAAACTGCCTATTTTCGGCCCAGCCCAAGAGGCGAGCAATTTCAAAAAGTTGTTTAAAGTGAAGGGTCTGTTCACTGCCTACTTCATAAACAATAAAGTCCGGATTCCATTTTTTGAGTCTAAATTTGATCGTCGCCAAATCCCTGGTCAAATACGTTGTCGTCCCGTCACTCTTGATAATTATTGCCGGCGGCATTCCTTCTAGTTGGACCACTTGGGCTCCTTCGCTTTCTCTCAATAAACCGCGCTTTCTGATCTCTTCAATCACTGCTGGCATTTTATTCTCATAAAAGCTCTCTCCATATGTAAAATCAATTTTGACTCCCAAAAGGTTGTAAATTCTTTCGAATTCGGCCAAGGATATTCGCACCACCGCCTTCCAAATTTTCCGGGCTAAAATGTCTCCCTCCTCCAGCTTTTTAAACCATTTTTTAGCCTCTTCGTGCAAAGACGGATTTGTTTGCTCTTCCCGATGAAAATCAACGTAAAGCTTTTCCAGATTATCTATAGTTAGCTTGCTGGGATCCAACTTTTTCGAAGTTATTTGGTACAGCAAAGAACCGAATTGCGTTCCCCAATCTCCCAAGTGATTATCGCCAATAACTTTATACCCCAAAAATTTGTAGAGATTATAAAGGGACTGGCCGATTATTGTTGAGCGTAGATGTCCTATTCCGAAACGTTTTGCTATATTTGGAGAAGAGTAATCAATAATAATCGTCTTTTTTTGGCCCAGATTCGAACTTCCATATTGTGCCCCCCGCCGAATAATATTGCCAAGTTCGACCAGGAGGGCAGTATTGGAAAGATAAAAATTAATAAACCCGGGGCCGGCAATCTCTACCCGAGAAACAATGTCTGTCAAATTCATGTCTTTTCTTAGTTTTCTAACTATTTCCTGAGCTACTTTTTGGGAGTTTCTCCTTCCTCTTTTGGCCAAAATCATAGCCAAATTAGTTGAATAGTCCCCGAACTCTTCATTTTCCGGAATTTCGAGGTTTATATCCTCTTCCCTGGAAGCCTTTTTAAGCGAATCCGATATTAAATCTCTATCCATTCTTACATTCATATAGAATAAAATTCTACAACTTCCTAGATAAATTTACTATTAACATTAGTGATTAATCCAAAATTTCTGACCATCCGTTTCTAACTCTATATCCCCCATCTCGTCCGTTCTTAACGTTTTTACGCCCTCTTCTTTTAAAATTTCGAGGACTTCTTGGTCGGGGTGTCCATATGAATTTCTCTCTCCGACAGAAATACTGGCTACTTTGGGTTTGGTTGTCCGTATCAGTTCGGGTGTTGCCCCGTTTTTGGATCCGTGATGTGGTATTTTGATATAGTCTACCTCACCAATTAATCCATTTTTCAAAAGTTCGTTTATAACCTTTGGTGGAATATCACCGGTAAAAAGAGCCTTAAATTCTTTGAATTTCAACTCGTAGACGCAGGAAATTTCATTTGGCTTATTTATCCCTTTGCTTAAAAAAACCTCTGCCGGGTGAAGTATCTCTATTTGTATCAAACCAGACCTAATATTCATTCCTTCTTTGGGTGTTAATATGCTAGCCGAACTACTCCCTACGACATTTTTTAGCACTCTATATGCCAAAGTGCTAGATTCTAATTTGGTCGTTAAAAATTTATCAACATGATACCGTTTAAAAACTTCTATCAACCCTTCGTAATGATCTATTTCAGGATGGGTCAAAATTACTAATTCTATTTTCCTGTCCCAAAAAGGCATATGCCGGGACAAACAGGCTAGAACCCTATTTCCCGGCCCCCCATCAGTTAGTATCTGCAAGTTTCCGTAAACGGTCAAAATGGCGTCGCCTTGTCCAACATTGCAAGTTATTATTTTCAGGTTTTTTGTCGGAAAAGCTAAAACAGAGGCCCAAATGACCAGCGCGGCTAGCAACAAGAAACCGGCGGCGAATTTTATCCGTCTCATTTTAGGCAACCGTCTTGACTATCCAAATAAACCAACTCGTCAATGGATATACCAAATAAAGCACTAGTTGGCCCAAAAACGGAATTACCAGCCCAATGCAAGCGGCAATCACCCCTATCACCATTATCAATGGCACACTCCAAAGTACCAGTAAATTACTAATGGGAGACAGTATATTAAACTGTCCAAATGTAACAAACAATATCGGAGCAACTCCTATTTGGGCGGCCAATGAGGTAGAAATTCCTTCTCTGAAGATGGCCGGAACCTTCTCTATCTTTTTGTTTATCTTGCTTTGAAAGATGATAAGAGAGCCGGCGGATACAAACGAAAGAGTGAAACCTAGATCATAAATCCAAGTAGGTTTAATAATTAGCATCATAAACCCGGTGATAAGGAGGATTCTAAAACTTTCAGCTATTCTTCCCAATTCTTGGCTAACAAAAACAAAACTAGCCATTATCGCCGCCCTGATAATTGGCGCGTCAAAACCGCTCAAAAAGGCGTACAGCCAGATCCCGAGCAAAATGAAGGGAATGGCCAGTCTCCGGTTAACTAAAAAAACCGCTATGCTCGTTAAGAAGCTAGCCACCATCATCACATTTGTGCCTGAAGCGACTACCACATGAGCCAAACCAGTCTTCTTAAGAGAATCCCAAAAATCCCAAGTAAGACCGGATTTTGAACCCAAACTGATACCGGCAATTAAACTGGCGTGAGGCTCCGGCAAACTACGACGGTAAAAAATAATAACCCTTTGCCTGAAAGACGGAAGAAAACCAGGGGTCTTGCCAATACTAACCACTTTTGCCCTAGTTAATTCACCATTTTCTACTGTCCCTTCTACGGTTATCTCATCTCCATAATTTATTTCAGGATAAGCCGGAAGATATACTACCAAGCCCCCTAAATTTATTTTTTGGAAGGCACCGGTCTTTAATGGCTCTTGAAAGACCCTGTTGTTTATTCTTATCTTTTGACCATCTGAAAATGGGGTTTTAAAAGTTAAAATTCTAAAAATTGCCAAAAATATCAAAACCGCCCAAAACAAAAGTCGCATTTAGAAAACGCTTATCTTGTCTTTAATTTTTTTGAAAATATAGTCTTTGAGAACTCCTTTTGTTCGTAGTTCTTCAATGTTTGAGTAAGGCCTGTGTTCAATGATTTTTTGGGCGTATACAGGACCAATTCCTGGTAGAGACTCTAATAGTTTTTGGCTGGCGGTATTAATATTTATCAGCCCCGACAGACTACTCCCCTTGTAAACGTTTCCATTCCCACCCGAGCCCGAAAAATTAGCACCCTGGTCTATAAACTGCTCGCCAACTGCGGGAATGTATATTTTCTGGCCGTCGGTAAGGATGCTGACTCGGTTGAGTGCTTTTTCCACCCAAACCCTGTCAGAATTGACTGAAAGACCTCCGGCAACTAAAAGAAGATCCTCGACTCGTGAGTTTTTGGGTAATCGATAAACCCCCGGCTTTTCCACTTCGCCGGCAATTTCTACGATGATTTCCTGATGACTATTTTGGTCGTCTGTAGTCGCGTCTAAGACTTGAATTTTATCCGAACTATTAAATCCTGCTTCTTTCACCAAAAAAACGCCTAGACCCAGCAAAAACGCTCCAAGAAAGAAGAAAATTAGAGGATAGCGATATTTAAAAAGAAATATCTCCCATTTGTCTTGGGAATTTCCAATCTCCACCGGGTCCGAATCGGGCAGCATCCGCTTTATTCAAGCACAAAATTAATCAGTTTTCCGGGCACAAAGACAATATTTTTAACCTTTTTCCCTTCGATCCTATTAACAATTCTAGGTTCATTTCTGGCTATTTTCTCAATCTCCTCTTTCACCAACGATTTCCCTCTTTTAACGATTAACGAAGCTCGTAGTTTCCCGTCAACCTGGACAATAATCTCTACATCTTCGCTCTTAATAAGCTCGGGATTATAGCTTGGCCAAGCCTGATTGTGAATCGAAAACTTCTCTCTCAAGATCTCAACCCAGATTTCCTCTGTCACATAGGGGGCAAAAGGGGCAAGCAGAAGCGCAAGTGTCTTTAGCGCTTCGTTCCAAGTGGTACAAGGGAGATTTCCTTCAGTTTTTTTATTTCCAGATTCGGATTTGTGTCTTAAAAGATTCACAAACTCCATTAATGAGGAAATAGCGGTATTATATCTTAAATTTTCCAAGTCTTCGGTAACTTTTTTTATAGTTTGATGCATTGCGATCTGGATTTCTAAGTTGTCTTTTTCCTTGATCAAAACAATATTTCTATGATTGGAATAAAGACTCCAAATTCTATCTATAAACCTTCTCATACCTTCAATTCCGGTATCGCGAAAGTCTCCACCAGCATCAAAAGGGCCTAAAAACATCAGGTAGGTTCTCAGAGTATCAGCGCCATATTTTTTAATATATTCGTCCGGAACAACTACATTTCCTTTGCTTTTACTCATTTTCGCTCCTTCTTTGATAAGGAGACCATGAGCATAAAAACGGCTGAATGGCTCTTCGAAATTAATCAGCCCCATATCTTTAAGGGCCATGGCTATAAAGCGCGAGTAAAGAAGATGGAGTACCGAGTGCTCGGCTCCTCCAATATACATATCTACCGGAAGCCATTTGCGGGTAATTTCCTCTTCCCAAGCGGAATCATCAATGCCAACACTAGGATAACGGAGATAATACCATGCGCTGTCTAAAAATGTATCGGAAACATCAGTCTCTCGACGTGCCTCCCCCCCACAACTTGGGCATCTAATTTTATAAAAAGAAGGCTCCAAGGCTAATGGCGATACACCCGTTCCTTTTGGTCGATAATCCTCTATGTATGGAAGCTTAACTGGCAAATCCTCCTCGGGAACTGTGTACCATCCTGGCATTTGAGCATTTTCTCCTTTACTCTTCGTTGCACAGCTTTGACAAAAAATCATCGGAATCGGCGTTCCCCAATACCGCTGCCTTGAAATTAGCCAATCTCTAAGATGATAATTAACCTGCCTCTGCCCCCAATTTTCCTTTTCTATTATCTCCCAGAGTCTCCTATCGGGTTCCTTGCTAACAATTTCTATTCCAAAGTTTTCGGCAAATTCTCTATCGCGCTCGTCATGGGCCGGAACCCCCATAATTGCACCCGTTCCATATTCCGAAAGCACATAATCTGAAACCCACACCGGAATTTTTTTGCCAGTCAAAGGATTAATTGCATAAACTCCTGTGAAGAATCCTGTTTTCCCTTTTTCCCCTAGATATTTGATCTTGTTTCTTTGATACATTATTTTATATTCCGATAGTTTTTGTTTTTTATCCTTTGACAATATCTTATTTAGAAAAGACGAATCCGGCGAAGCTACCAAAAAGGTAGCACCGTTTAAAGTGTCAGGTCGGGTCGTAAAAACTGAAATTGAGGATTGAGAATTAAAAATAGGAAACTGTATGACCATCCCCTCTGACTTACCTATCCAATTTTTCTGGGCTATTTTAACTTTGTTACTCCAGTCAATGGTTTCCAAATTAGCAAGTAAAGATTCTGGATAAGGGGTTGAGTCTGGCCGTTGACCGGTAGCGATCCTAAAAAACCACTGCTCAAGCTCTTTGAAAGTAATCGAACTTTGACATCGTTCACACTTCCCTCCGATTACCTGTTCATCGGCCAATACGGTCTTGCAAGAAGGACACCAATTAACCGAAGATAAGCTCCGATAGGCAAGACCGGCCTTAAACATCTTGACAAAAAGCCATTGTGTCCATTTGTAATATTTGGGATCATAGGTTTCCAACGTTTTTGTCCAATCGTACGAATTTCCAGTCAAATGAAGTTGTTCGTAGAATCGTTTTGAGGTTTTCTTGGCCAAACGAACAGGATGTTCTCCGATTTTGATTGCGTAGTTTTCAGAATGAATTCCAAATCCATCCAAACCAATGGGTTCAAAAACATCATATCCCTGCATACGCTTAAAACGGCCATAAATATCAGCTCCGGTAAAAGCATACATATTTCCTACATGTAACCCCTCTGCTGAGGGGTAAGGAAACATCATCAGATTGTAAAAAGGCTTTTGGGGAGTACGAATATTGGGCGAATAGATTTGCTTCCTCTCCCAAATAGCTTGCCATTTACTTTCAATGCGTTTATGATTTAAACGTTTTTTAGGCATAAAAAGATTATATATTATTATTGGCCGGATCACATCAAGGGCAAAAAAGAAACGCTCATAAAACATCAAAGCGTAGCAATTTCAAAAAATAAAGAAAAGCTTAAAAAAAGAAAAAAGTTAGGAAAAAGTTACGAAGGGGGCTAAAAGAAAATGAGAAAAAAGCTAGAAATTGGGAAAAATGAAGGCTGAAATTTCCTAGCAGTCAAGATCTGAAAGTGATTGAACCAAAAATAGCCACAAAAGAAAATTTATTTTCCGCTACTAATAAATTTTAATAAAATCTCCGCATTTTTCCGCATTAAAAAAACTACGCACAAAAAGGTCGGGGGGAAAATCTATATTTGAAATTATTGGTACATAAAATTGATATAAAAATATATAGAAATCACGATAAATATTTATGCGGAAATTAAATTATC
>CAYMZX010000016.1:0-27322 GCA_964395115.1 uncultured Gammaproteobacteria bacterium | reverse complement strand
GGTATGTATGGTTCAAGTAATCTTTCTAAACTCTTTCTTGGTTCCGGTGGCGGCTGGGGAGACTGCAATTCCGCAAGGGCGGGTGGGGGAATAATTCTAATAGAGGCTGGAACTGTTAGTGTAAGCGGGGCTATTCGCTCCCAAGGTGGAGCGGCAACCAATGGTTGTGTTACTGGGGGTGGAGGTGGAGGAGGTAGCGGAGGATCAATTCTTCTTAGAGGAAATTCTCTTTCCCTGGGAACGTCTTTAGTCACTGCACCAACTAGCGCAAAAGGTTCCGGCGGATTCAATTCTACCAATAAAGGTGGAGGTGGTGGTGGAGGAGGTGGAGTCGGAAGAATTGCGGTTGGCTCTTCGGGCACTCCCAGCGGAACCACTAACCCCACTTATACCAGCATTTCTGCTCCATGAAGAAGCTACACCTAATCTTTCTAGGGCTTCTTGCATTTCTTCTTTACTTTCAAACTCTGACATTCAATTTTGTCAAAGCCGATGAATCCTGGCTTATCGAAAATAACCAAATTATTCAAAAAGTCAGCCTTGAGAACATTAAAAAGATCTTTTTTCTTTATCCTAATAGAAACCCGTTAGGTAATGAATATAACCCTATTAGAGACTTTGCCTTTATGGTTAGTTATAACCTTTTTGGGGGCCGCCCGTTCGGGTTTCATCTGGTCAACCTAATTCTTTACATACTTACGGCAGCTTCCACCTACTTTGTTCTAAATGCCATTTTTGGAAAGCCGACCTTTTCCCTTTTTGCTACCGCACTCTTTATTAGCCATCCAATTCAGGTAGAAACTGTGGCTTGGGTCATAACCAGCGGCAACCTTCTTTCGGCTCTTTTTATGTTCTTATCAATCCTTTTTTATATAAAAAGCCGAGGAAAATTTGATAGGTTATATGCTTTATCTCTTCTCACCTACCTCTTTTCAATCCTCTCCAAATATTACGGTATTGTCACTCCCCTTTTGATTGCCCTTTATGACTACCAAAAAAACTCTTTTAGGCTAAGGCGCTACCTTCCTTACTTGACAATAATTGCAATACTTATTTACCCAATTATCCGGGTGGCTCAATTCTCAACCATTAGTAAGACCGTTCATTGGACAGTAATTTCGTACCTCGCTACTTTCTCAGGAATGTTTTTTGCCTATCTTAAAAACTATTTCTTCCCAGTTAGGCTCTACCCGCTTTACGAAAACGAATTCTTTACCTCCCTTCTTGACCCTAAGGTCCTTGTGGGGCTGGTCGTTTTTCTTTTTCTTTTTATCTTTTCTCTCTCTAATCTAAAAAGGAGAAGGGAAGTTTCCTTTGGGATACTTTTTCTTTTCATCTCCTTGCTTCCGGTATCCCAGATTATTCCCTTGGACAGAGTGGGTCTAATTGCTGATAGATATTTTTTTATTCCTTCGTTGGGTTTGGCAATTATTATTGCTTACATTTTTTCAGAATCTCTCAACTCAAAGAAAAAAATTTTAAGACTGACTTCTGTTTTCATTTTTATGGCTATCGTAGTCACCTTTTCAGTTCTCACAATTAAACAAACATGGCACTGGAAAGACCACGAAACTCTCTGGGGTTATCTTGTCTCTATAAATCCTCTTCATCCTTTTGCCCAAAATAAACCATGGTACTTTTCGGACGAAAAGATTTTACGCGAAAAGCTAAAAGTTTTTCCCCAAAATCCTTATATTCCTTTTGAACTGGCGAAGATAGCTTTAGAAAAAGATAACTTCTCCGAGGCTGAGTCTTTTCTCGATTTGACTTTGTCTTTGAGCCCTAATCTCCCCGGTGTCCAAGATATGTATAATGAGATTTATTTAAAGAAGAACCTCTCCCGAAGCGTCCTTTCTTTAACCACTGAATATTATCCTATCGATAACCTTCCCAGACTTGAGGAGCTCTTTAAAACCCTTTTAATTCGAAACCCCGAGGATGTAAACCTTTTCAACACCCTTGGTATTATCTACTCACTAAAAGGGGCTTTTGCTGAGGCGGAAGTTTTTCTTCTTGACGGTCTCAAACGAGATACTAAAAATACTTCTTTACTTGAAAGTTTAATTATACTCTACGAAAAAATGGGGGAGAAAAATAAAACCAAAGAGTATCTTTCTAAACTTAGGGAGATCAACCCCCAAAGTTTTTTTGTTCAAAACAAAACGAAATAACCGAAAATACCTTTCTTTTATTCAAAACTAATCGTACATGTTTATCTTCCCTCTTGACATCTTTTTATTCTTGGTTTATGGTCGTAGCAGTCAAAAATAGGCTATATATCGTATGAACAGACTGGAAAAATATATTATTTATGTAACCGCATTTTTGGTTCCGGTGGTGTTCTCCAATTTTTTTTCTAATTTCTATGATATTCCCAAAACATTAATTCTTACTTTTGGTGTTGCCCTGTTGCTTCTTATTCTAGCTATAAAAACTATCTTGTCCGGAAAACTTACTTTGGGGCTTTCCGGTTTCGATTTTCCCCTACTTCTGCTTTTGGTTTCCTACCTTGTTTCGGCAATCTTCCGTACTCCCAACAAAATGGAAGCTTTCTTTTTCCCGGGTACGGCTACCATTCTTTTGGCTCTCATTCTTTTTTATTTCTTGATTAACTCCGTTGGAGTTGACAAAAAAATCCTCGGAAAAACTATTTTTATGTCGGGAACGCTGGTAGCAGTTTTTTACCTCTTGGTAATTTCAGGATTTTTTGCCAAGATTCCCCAACTGCCTGAATTTATAAAAAATTCCTCCTTTTCGCCAATGGGCGGACTTTTTCCTCAAGCCCTTTTTATAGCCGTCTTGATCCCTATTGGTATCGCCTTGGTTTTGGCCGAGAAAGAAGTCCCAAAAAAGCTTTTCTACTCGGCTTCTCTGGCAGTTACTTTGCTGGCTTTGATTATAACCGTGTATAACATTCTGCCTGGTAAACCGACTAGCCCGGCCATTCCTCCTTATTCAACCAGCTGGGCAGTGGCCGTTGATTCTTTAAAAACCAGTCCCCTTTTTGGAATTGGGCCCGGAAATTATCTGACGGCATTTTCCAGGTTTAGACCTTTGGGATATAATGCCACCCGTCTTTGGGCAGTCAAATTTACAACCGCGTCTAATTACCCGTTAACGCTCCTTGCCGAAGTCGGGCTATTGGGACTAGCCGGACTGGTTTTGCTCTATTGGAAAGTTTTTAAAGAGATCGCTGGGAAACTTTCGGGGATTTTTGATTACCAAAAGGCGCTGGTTATCTCTTTAATCCTGTCACTTCTCTTTTTGGCACTTTTTCCTGCTAATATTCCTCTTTTGCTGGCAGCCTTCGTTTTACTGGCGGCTAACGCTGCTGTTAAGACAGCAGCTATTCCTCTTTTTGTTCCAACTCTGGCTGAAAATACTCCTGCCTCTCGAATACCTGCCGTAATTTTAGCTCTCCCAATAATCGTAGGGGTCGGCTTCTTGGTCTATTGGGGCGGGAAGGTCTACTCCGCAGAGTATCAATTCCGAAAAGTGGGAAAATTCCTGGCCGCCAATGAGGGAAAAGCCGCCTACGACACTCTTAGAAACGTTATCCGACTTAATCCTTCTGTTGACAGATACCGGGCTACTTACAGTCAGGTCAACTTAGCTCTTGCCAGCGCCATTGCTCAAAAGAAAGATTTAACCGACGCCGACCGAACAACAATCGCCCAGCTTATCCAACAAGCAATACGGGAAGGACAAGCAACGGTTACTTTAAATCCTCAAAGGGCGGGAAACTGGGAAATTCTTGCCCGGACTTATCAAGCCATCATGTCTTTTGCCACCGGCGCTGACGCTTTTACCATTCAGACATACAGCCAGGCGGTTGCTCTTGATCCGACCCAGCCCAACCTAAGAATAGCTTTAGGAGGGGTTTATTATGCGCTAGGGAGATTTGATGACGCCATAAAGGCTTTTGAACTTGCCGTCTTAGCTAAACCGGATCTGGCAAACGGCCATTATAATCTGGCTTTAGCCTACAGGGAAAAGGGCGAAATCGACAAAGCAATCGAGCAAATGAATCTTGTTCTCTCTTTGGTTAAAAGAGATTCAAAAGATTATGAGATTGCCAAAACCCAGCTTGACAATCTTGAAAAAAGGAAGAAAGAGAAAGCCGAAACCGGCGAAACTTTATCCCCTCCCTCTTCCGCCCAGCCGCCTGTTCTTAAACCTCCTCTGACCCTTCCCGAGGAAGCCACGCCGCCGGCAACCAGCCAGTAAAAAGTTATTCGCCTGAAGGGTAAAATTTACCACCGGCTTCTTCAATAACGCCTCTTAAGCTCATCAGCGACAAGGATTTGCTGACTTCGACGACATCTTCTTCAACTGCCGCCGCAATCTCATCAACCGTCAGGGGTTCAAGTTTTAAGGCCAAGTAGATTTTCTTTTCCAGCCCGGCTAAAGCCGGTGCTTCCGCCTCACCAGCTACCCGGCTGGGCAAGATACCTAAAATGTCGGCCGGATCGGTTACCATCTTCGCCCCCTTTTTTTTAATAAGGAAATTGGTTCCCTGCGAAACCGGAGAAAAAATCGGGCCGGGAACAGCAAAAACCTTTTTCCCTTGTTTCTTGGCTAATTCGGCCGTGATCAAAGAGCCGCTTTTCTCGGCCGCTTCGACGATTAAAACCCCTAAGCTTGCCAATCCCGCCACAATTCTGTTCCTAGCCGAGTACATCCAAAGTTGAGCCTTTTGGTCCGGTTTATATTCAGACATAACCACACCGCCTTTTTCTAAAATCTCGACATAAAGTTTTTCGTTTTCCGACGGGTAACAAATGTTAAGCCCGTTACCCAGAACAGCGACGGTTTTTCCTCCCATTTCTGCAGTTTTTTTATGGACCGCGCTATCAACCCCGTACATAAATCCGGAAATAATGGTCACACCTTCGGCCACTAGCATAGGGATAAATTTTTCAATTACCTCCAGACCGTAGCGAGACACTCGCCGACTACCCACCACTGCCAATGATTTCTTGAAAAGCGTCAGCGACATTTCTCCTCGGTAATAAATTTGTTTGGGGGGGTTGTTTATTTTCGCTAAAAGGCGTGGGTAATTTTTGTCGCCAAGAACAACCTTGTTTATTTCAAAATCAGATATCTTCACTTTTCAAAAGCTTATGTTTGCATAATGGCTGATTCTTTCCACTTGTTTAGTTTCATCTAAAACGATACAAACAGCATCAATTCGATAACTAGAGTATCTGTCTCGGTATTCGGGTTTAGCGGTTAAAAAATTTTGAGCCGTCTTTTCAATTTGTTTGATCTTAGCTGGTCCAATCACCTCTTCCGGGGTACCAAAATTATCTCCCACTTTGAGTTTAACCTCGACAAAAACCAGAATGCCGTCTTTTGCCGCCACTAAATCAATTTCACCAAACCTTGTTCTAAAGTTCCTTTGCAAAATCTGATATCCTCTGTCGGCAAGAAATTTGGAAGCCAAACTCTCACCCAGTCTGCCTGTTTCAAAATTGAGCTTTTTAGTCATTCATGAATCCGAACTCGATATTGCAACGCCTCGGCTATGTGAGCTGCCGAAATTGAATTATCTCCGGCCAAGTCGGCGATTGTCTGGGAAATCTTAATTAGTCGGAAATAGGTACGGGCTGAAAGGTTATAAGAACTGACAGCTTGTTTTAAAAGAAGATGGGCTTCAGAATCTATTTTGCAAAACTTTTTGATATGGCGGTTTTGCATTTCCGAATTAGTAAAGATTTTGGCTTCTTTCAATCTTTTAATTTGGATTTCCCTGGCCCTTGTTACTATCCGCCTAATCTCTTTTGAGTTTTCTCTGCCAGTCGGCGAGGATGAAGAAGGTTTGAAGATCAGCCTATCAATATCCACGGCCGGCACTTGGATATGAAGATCAATTCTGTCTAATAAAGGACCCGATAGCCTACTCTGATAGCGCATAATCGTTCGCGGCGAGCATTTACATTCCCTTTTGGGGTCGCCGAGGAAACCGCAGGGGCAGGGATTGGCAGCCGCCACCAACATGAACGCCGCGGGAAAAGTCACCGACCCAGCGGCCCGGCTGATAGTAACCACTCTGTCTTCCATCGGCTGCCGCAGAGCTTCCAAAACGCTTCTTGAAAATTCTGGTAATTCGTCCAAGAAAAGAACTCCTAAATGAGCCAGTGAAATTTCACCGGGATGGGGATTAGTTCCACCGCCGATAAGACCAATCCTGCTAGTGGTATGATGACTTGAGCGGAAAGGCCGAATTCTTATCAAGGATTCACCCGGCTCGATATTGCCGGTCAAAGAATAAATTTTAGTCACTTCAAGAGCTTCTTCTATGGTTAAAGGGGGTAAAATGCCGGGAATAGCCCTGGCCAGCATCGTTTTTCCCGCCCCGGGCGGCCCTTGCATCAAAATATTGTGTCCACCAGCGGCGGCAATAGTAATTGCCCGCTTGGCTTGTTCCTGCCCAATAATTTCGCTGAAATCAAACTCAACGGGCAACCGATCGGAGTCGAGTAAAAAACGGCCTGAAGTGCGCAAAATATCGATTTTTTTAGGACCAGTTAAGTGTTCGATTAATTGCCGCAAATTCCCCACAGGATAAATTTTCAATCCCGCTACCACCGATGCTTCGTTGGCGGAGGGGGCCGGCACAAAGAGATTTTTGATTTTTTTCTCTTTGGCAGCCAAAGCCAAAAGGAAGACGCCCTTTGTATGTCTTAGGGTTCCGTCAAGGGATAACTCTCCGTAAAAGAAGGACTTATCTTCGGTCAAAGAAATTACTTCAAGACAGTTTAAAATCCCGGCGGCAATCGGCAAATCAAAACAAGCTCCCTCTTTGGGAATATCAGCCGGGGCCAAATTTACAATAATTTTGATATTGGGTAAATCGATGCCAGAATTGACGATGGCTGTTTTTACTCTTTCTTTTGCTTCTTCGACACTCTTATTTGGCAAGCCGATGATATCGAATCCTGGAAAGCCCTTTTTAGTGACATTAACTTCAACCTCGATCGGTATCGTCTCCAAGCCAAAATGGCTGGCAGAGAAGATTTTTGTCAGCACAAAACCAGTTTAAGCAATTTGGTAGTAAGGATCAATCTAATTTCTGCTATTATTTTAGAAACCATGAAACAGGCCGAGGTTGTTTTCCATTTTGACTCTATCGCCCCCAAGTACGATAAATATAAAAAACAAAACCCCTACTACTATCGCGCCCTCAAAGATGCCTTAAAAAGCCTGATTCCGCCGGGAAAGAAAGTTCTGGATTTTGGTTGCGGAACGGGGGAAATTCTCGCCCACCTCCATCCCTCCATAGGAATTGGCTACGATATCAGCCCCGAAATGGTCAAGATTGCCAAGAAAAAGTATAAGAAGGACGAAAATCTGCGATTTGTGACTCATCTTAAAACAATTTCCGGCCCTTTTGACTATCTGATAATGATTGATGTGGTTGAACATTTAACCAATCTTAAAAAATCACTAGAAAGCCTCAAACGACTTTGTAATAAAAATACGGTACTTGTCCTCTCGTTTGTTGATTCGAGTTGGGAACCAGTCCTCTGGCTGTTGGAAAAACTCAAACTCAAAATGCCCGAAGGGCCTCACCAAAGATTGTCTTCTAACCAAATAATTGAAGTTGCTAAAAGCGTCGGATTCAAACTGGATGGCAAAGAAAAAATAAAATTGAAGCCGTTTCCGATTTCGCCGGTTTCTCTGTTTACTTTCCGTTTAAAAAGAAGTTCTTGATATCCTTAACCAAGAGAATAATCAGCCTTATCCCGTCAAAAAACGGATTGATTTTACTTTTGCCGTATGTTCTTGCCCGATAGGATACAGGTACTTCGGCAACCCTTAAGCCCAACTTTCCAGCTCCTAAAAGAAGCGTAAAATCTCCGTAGGGATCATTATTTTTGATATTTTTTGTTACTTTAACTATCTTTTTGTAATCTTTCCTAAATAAGGCTTTAGTACCGCAAAGAGTGTCAGTAATCTTTTGGCGAAGAATCAATGAAAAAACCAAAGCAAAAAATTTATTTCCTAAGTGGTTAAAATATCGCATTGCCCCTTTTTCTTTTGGATAAACAAATCTGGATCCGTTGACAAAATCCGCCTTTCCACTGCTCAAAAGATTGTAAAATTTCGGCAATTCTCGGGGATGGACCGATAAATCGGCGTCTAAGATCATCAAAATCTCACCCTTTGCCTTGGCAAAACCCTTTTCAACCGCGCTCGCCTTGCCTTTCTTCTTCCCTTGTTTTAACGCCAAAATTCTAATTTTTGATTCTTGGTTTTTGACTTTTATTATTTCTTCCCAAGTCTTATCTTTTGAATGACCTTCTATAAAAATAATTTCTGACCATTTTCCCATCTTGGGGATTAAAGACGGAATCCGGCCAATGTTTCCTTCTTCATCTCTAGCCGGTATGATGATGGAAACGGAATATTCTTTCACTTTTGCTGATCCATTAATTCTAGGGTCTTTAATTAAGATTTACAATTTGCAAAAACTCGTGTTTTAAATGTCTCCAAATTTAAAAAAATGTTGAAAACAAAAAAATGTAAAAAAGTTGTAAAAACGAGGCTAAAATTGCCTTTTCCTGTCTCATAACCTCCACCTTAAACTCTTCTTGCGGTTGCAGATCTGTCGGATTCTTTGTAAACTAATTTTAGATGCAATTTTTCAAAACCTTTCTTTTTTATTACGCTTTGATTACTACTTCAATTCTCCTCTTAGTATCCTTTTTCTTGCTTCCCAAACCTCAAAATTTGGCTAATACTATTCTACTTGCTCCGGTAGTCTTCTTTCTTTGGACAAACGCCCTAAATCCAGATTTTTTTGTTGCTCCTAAGTGGTCGCCTAAATTTGGGGCTATTGGACTGGTGTTTTTATTTCTTGGGGTTTTCTCGTATTTTTTAGCTTTCAAATTTTTCAAGTTCATACCTGTTAACAACGCTAACTTTGTTTCAACCACCATTTTAGAAGATATCAAACAATCTCTTAATGAATCGAAAAGGCAAAATAGTGATCTCCGAACCTATCTGGAAAACGAAATGAACACATTGAGGGTTAAAATCGACAGCTTGGGCAACAAGGATTTAAATATTTTAAGCACCTCTTCAACAAAAATTGAAGCCTTGCCGGAAGGAGTAATGGGTCAGATTACGATCAAAGATAGAAACCTAACCGAAATTGCCGTTTATGAAACTGCTTCTAAAGACAACGGAATCGTTGGGTCGGCTAAATACGGTATTGTTTATCCTTTTTACAATAAGACAGATGGTTGGTATAAAATCGCCGAGGGTTGGGTTGAATCCAGATGGTTTGCTGAAGTTAACCCTTAAACTTCTTTCCCCCCAACTTCCAGGCAATGGTCTGGACAATAACGGTAACTGCCCCCAAGGCAAAGGCCCACCAAAAACTCCCAATTCCCAATCCAGTATAGTTCGCGTACCGGGAAACTAGCCAAATTCCCAAACTGTTAATAACAAAGAAAAAGAAAATTCTTAGAAATAGCGGCTCGAGTACAACTTTGCGCAACAACATGTAATCCCACATTGTCCAGACGAAAAAAGTGAGCCAGAAAGCGGCATAAATTGAGGCTTCTACCGGAGTTAGGCGCCAGGTTCCGAGAACTATTGATCCTGAAAATAACAAATCTGCTAGACGAAAAACTAAAGAATTCAAAACCCAAAAAAGAAAGAAAAGCAAATGCTCATTCATTCCAAATTCATAATATCCTTTTTTCTTTGGATTTTCAACTATCCCAAAATTTGCAAAAACATTTTTAGATATGTGATAAACTAGAATTGATTTCTTTATGAAAAGGTTGCCCAGCGCACTGTTTCTAATTTTGGTAACATTGCTCTCTCTGTTTATAACCATTAGTGGTTTTTTCGCCAAAATTGACCAAGCGGCACGAATTTTGCAAATACTCTTTCTCCCGGTTACGTTTTATTTGCTTTACGCCCTGATATTATATTCTCTTAATAAGGGGTCGGTTTTTGACCGCAAACCAGGGGCGAAAAGGATTTTAATCTATTATTGCTTCATCGTTACTACAATCCTTGTGGGAATCGGTTTTTTCTCCGCTCGCAACTCTGCCCAACTAATTAGTTCTTTGATTTTTTCTCCAATGGTTCTTTACTTTTTAATTTTGGTATGGCCGCATCGCGAACAAGCCTTGCCCCTTAAAAAGTCAGAAATTAAATCTTTAGTCGCTAGTCAACAGGCTGAAATAGATATTGACCGAAGAACTTTCCTTAAATTAATAGGTTCTGCCGGAATCTTGGCCCTCATTTTGGGACTTTTTGGAAGGAGGGCTGGGATCTCTAATTTTTTGGGAGGACCCAACCTTTCATCTGTAAGTCTCAAAGACGCTTCGGGTAACGTTATCGAACCGGCCGCTAAATCACCTACCGACGGATATAATATTTCCCAGGTGGACGATTCTGTTCCCGCCTATTTCGGTTTTGTAGACAAGAACGGAAAATGGTTCATTATGCGGGAGGGAGAGGATGGTTCTTTCCGATATGCCCGCGGAGAAACTGACTTCAGCACAAACTGGGTAAATCGCCATAAACTAATATATGATTTATTCGATAGGGTTTTTTATTAAAAAGAGCTTACGGGTTTCACCATTTTTTGGTATCATATTTGCAAATGGCCGCCACTGTCGAAATTGATGAAGAAAACGGAAAAGACCGATCCCCCGTTCTAACCCACAACATTTCTAACTCTAATATGGGGAGCATTGATGCTCCTAATTTAAACCCAATTGCCAATCCTATAGCCCCGGGAAAGAATTCTTTCGAAAAATGGCAACTTCTACACGTAGTTGATATGGGCACTTCGAGTGCGATCAATAATATTCGCGTCTGGCGTTCCGGGAATTTGGGGGCCAATGCTGTTCATCTCACCAATGCTTCAACTTCGGCCTATCGCGGATCAGCCAAATATCGCACCCCGACAGACAAACAATCGCCTTTCGCCATTTTTCCAATGCCCACCTCAATTCCCGAATCAGCCAACCTGGGAATCAACGGCAGTTTGACCGGCAAGATTACTAAGAGTGGATATTCTGACTTTCTGGTTCATCAGATTCAAACCACCGAAGCGGCTCTAGCAGGAAGCACAACAGTAATGAATTATAGTTACGACGAAACGGCATGAAAACGAAAATCAAACACGTCTGCGGACAGTGTAATAAAACCTTTGTTTCCGAACTGGCCTATTCGAAACATTTTTGCCCAGCCTTCGGAATAACCCCTAGGAAGCTGGGGTCTTTTCTCCCCCAAAAAAGGTTCGACTTGGTTCTGGAAAAGAAAATCCTTGAGGCAGTTCAAGCTACCCGCTTGACCAAAAAGCAATACAATGCCTGAATACAAATATTTTCGTAAGGATTTAAACAAATGGATCAGTGCTCCACCTGAAATCTGGCAGTGGGAAGCTGTATATGAAGACGGAAGTACACTTAAACAGTTTGGGGACGACGGCATTTTTCATCAATTCAGTGAAATCGATCAAAGCCGACTGGCTATGTTTAAAATGACCTCTCCTAAATATCCCCACTCCTATACCCTCTTATTCTCCGATCCAAATATGAAACTGATCCATTTCTATCGCAATATTGTTTTGAACTCTGGAACCGGTGACGAAAAACATATCCGGCTTTACTGTTTTGGCTATGAAAAAAAAGTTAATATGAGAGTCCAAAAAGTTATCATGGCTATCACTCCAACGAATGACTTGCTGATTACTGAAGACCCAAATTTAATCGCCATCTAAAAAACATGCAATATATTCCCGGACTGCCTCCTTTGGGGATCTTAATGGCTTCCAGCCAAACTTACGTATACTGCTTAAATCCGAAAATAAATCATGCGGGTCAGTTAAAGAAGGATAATTTCCCCGAATTATAATCTGCGATTTGCTTGCCGTCTCTTTTTTAATCCATTGAGCCAGAGTCGAGAGTTTTATTCGTTTTCCGCCGCCCACATTAAAAATTCCGGCCATTTTTTCCTCTTCTGCCGCCAGCAAGATTGCCGAAACGACATCGTTGACATGGATATAGTCCCGTGTTTGACTGCCGTCTTGAAAGACAAGGATTGGCTCATTTTTAAGAGCAGCTTTTGTCCACTTCTCCAAAGGGCCCGACATCTTACTTTCCGGTCTTATCCCTGATCCCAAGACCGCCGAAAGGCGCAAAATCACCACCCTCATTAAGTTTTCTCTTCCTAATTGCATAATAATTTTTTCGGCCTCGACTTTAGATTGGGCGTATTTCGTGGGTGGTTTTACAGGCATATCTTCCCGAAAGGGCGTCCTCTGCCCAAGATAAACCGCCTGTGTTGAAGTAAAGATTATCGCTGGTGGTTTTTTAACTATCCTTCTTACTGTTCTTGCCAGACTTTCGGCCGCGACCGTATTTATTTCAAAATCGTGTTTGCTCTCGGTTCTGACGCCGGCGATATGAACAATGCAATCCACTTCGAAGCTAAGATTTTTTTGCCAATCCTCTTCTTTTGTGACATCGCCCACAAAAGAAATAACCCGATAATTCAATTTCGCGAAAGCGTTGGCGGTGTGGCCACCGATAAAGCCGGTTTTTCCAGTAATAAGAACTCGTCCGTCCACAAAATGATTAGAAACCAGAATCGCGAATAATCTTTGGTAAAGCCTGATTGGCCGGTTCTTTGAAGAGCAAATCGCCGGGCCGCAAATAATCCATATTTCTGCTATGGGGGGCTACCCCTAATACGGGATTAATTGAGATAATTTTAAGTCCGGAGCGCCTTGCCTGCCTTATTACCAGCCTTCTATCAACCGCCACTCCTATAATCAAAAGTGATTTCACCTCCTGATCAAATCTAACAGAATATCTGTCCGGGAAAATACTTAGTCTTGTTGGTATAAACGAAATGCCTACCTTATCAAAAAGATCATCCATATTGTCAGTAAAAACTTGTCTAATAATTCCCTTCCTGCACAATTCGGCCAATCTATAATGAGAATCCGAAGGACAAGCTCTAAGTACCTCAATCGAAAATTCGCAGAAACGAATGAATTCTTTATCTGTCTGATTAACTACTCTCTCCGGCAGGTGATCCTCTTGGCCAAACACCAATTCTCCCGTTTGGGGGTTGTCCACTTCAAAAAGATTGTGAATCGTGCCTAAAAGGGGTAACCCAGCTTCAGAAGATAAACCTGATCCGGCGCACAAAGCGAATGGGGCAAATCGAGATAAATTATAGTCTGTACATTCCGGAACGAGTTGTGGCTCGGGAATAAAAAGTCTCGGCTTTCCGGAGAGCCGACGCTTCAAGGTGGAAATATCATAAGGAGTGGGTTCGCCGATGGTAATTCTCATTCTTGCATACCCAGGAAATCTGCGGTCCGGCCAAAACAAAACATTTTTATTCCAGGAGTCGTAGCGAAAACTCTTTTGTACCCGTTGTCTAAGATTTTCAATTTCGTTAACTTTAGCTCGGGTTTCTAAAAAGAAGTAACCCCTTTCGATGGCCAAGCAGCCACGGCTTTTTTTGAAATCAGCAGTAAAATACACCGTTCTTGATTCCGGCTGTCTTTTATGGTCAACAACTTTATCTCTTTTCCAGCCCCAAATAACCATCGGTCTGCCTTCTCGTAGACATCTTTCTTTTAACCGATCGAAATAAAATTCCTCGCGGGGAGACAAAACCCACTCTTCAGAAGAAATCTCTGGGAAACCAGTAAGTCTTTCTGCTTTCATAAGGGTTTATAATATTCCCTTTTTTTACACTGAAAAATTATCCAATTCAATATGGAAATCTGCGGTGCTGGAAATATGTTGAGACTCTATCATATAATCGGCTAACAAAATATGGCAGTAGATTTATCCGTAGTAATTCCCAATCGTAATTCTCCTTTTACCTCTAAAACTATTTTGGATGTTCTGGAAAAAGCGGTAACTAATGTTGAAGTAATTGTTAATGTTGATGAGAACTGGCCGGATCCCCTAGTAGAAGACAAAAGAGTTACTTACATTCATCCTGGTTCGGTTCGAGGAATGCGCTGGGGAATTAATGCCGCCGTTTCTTTGGCTAAAGGTAAATACATAATGAAATCTGACGACCATTGTATGTTTGCGCCCGGATTTGACAAGGTTTTGATTGAAAACCATCTCGAAGATAATTGGGTTCAAATCCCCCGTCGCTATTCTCTCGATGCCGAAAATTGGCAAATAAACAAAAGCCGACCCCATCGAGATTACATGTATCTCTGTTATCCTCAAAAAGGAAAGCCTCACGACGACGGTATGCACGGCGTAGAGTGGTGGAGCCGACAAAAAGAAAGGACCGATCCTAAATATGATATTGACGACACGATGAGTTTTCAGGGTTCTTGTTGGTTCATGACCAAAAACCATTTTGAAAATTTCCTGCACGGCTTAAGCGAAGAGGGTTATGGACAATTTGCCCAAGAAGCTCAAGAAATTGGCAACAAAACATGGCTCGGAGGAGGAGCGTTAAAGGTCAACAAAAAAACCTGGTATGCTCACCTTCACAAGGGCAGACAGTACGGCCGTATGTATCATTTTGATGACCGCGAAAATGTACGGGCAATAAACTGGTCCGCTGAATATTGGATAAATAATCGCTGGCAGGAACGAGTTTATGATTTTGAATGGTTAATAGAAAAATTCTGGCCGGTACCAACCTGGCCGACGGATTGGAAAGAAAGACTGAGGGCCGATGTATTACTTAAAGAAGAAACGACGGCGACTGCAAATATAAAACCGACCGGAGGAGTTATCTATGACACTATTTCACCGGTCGTATAAATAAGCTATGCAAGAACGGCAAGAAAAACCGCTAGTCTCAATCATTATTCCCTCCCGAAGTGAAAATTACAAAATTTCGCCGGGCGTTACCGTGCTCCAGCGAACGGTCGAAGATATTTACCGAAAAGCCAAGGGAAACTTTGAAGTACTAGTAGGTTTTGATGGACCTCCCTATCAAGACTTTCCTGACTATCCAAATTTTAAAGCCATTCGCTTTCCTGATGTGGTTGGGATAAAAACAACTATCAATGCTTTGGCGGCGATGGCAAAAGGCAAATATCTTTTTAAAACCGATGCCCATTGCGCCTTCGGGGAAGGCTTCGATGAAATTTTGGCAGCCGATATGGAAGAGAATTGGATTGTGATGCCACGTTTCTATGTTTTAAATCCTGCCACCTGGCAGTGGCAAGATGAGAGGTTTTACGATTATTTTTATCTCTCCTGTCCGTTCACCGATCCTAGAGGCTTAAGATTTAAAGCCGGCGGCCATTGGCCTGAGAAAACCAAGGAAAAATTGGATATTTTAATCGACGAAACCCCTCAAATACACGGCTCTGGCTGGTTTATCTCCAAAGATTACTACTTTAATTTTTTAGGCGGTTTTCCCAATATCGATCCTTACGGCCATGCCCAAGAACCTATCTGGCTAGCCCTCAAAAATTGGCTCGGCGGAGGCAAGGTAATAGTCAACAAAAAAACTTGGTATGCCCACATGCATCAGGATGCCACAAAGAGAGGTTATAAAATGTCAAAAGGCCAAACAGAGCTCTCTTATAAGATTGCCGCAGAATATTGGCTCCGCGACAAATGGTGCGAAAGAAAACATGATTTCGCTTGGTTTATCGAAAAGTTCATGCCAATGCCAACCTGGCCGGAAAATTGGCGCGAGCTTTTAGAAAAATTCCAAAAAGAACAAAAATAAAAAATAAGATGGCGTATCGAATGAATATTTCGGCTTATTATGGTACCCACCTTCCTTGTCTTATAAGGGCAATGGCCAAAACTTCGGGGGATGTATTAGAATTAGGTATGGGAGTATTTTCTACTCCTTATTTGCATTACGAGTGTATCCTTTCAAGCCGCAAACTCGTAAGCTATGAAAATTCTCGAAGGTGGATTCGATTCTTCACTGATTATGGCTATGGGTGTCCCAATCATGAAATTATTTTTGTTGAAAACTACGCCGATGCCAAGATAGACAAACCGTGGGATGTAGCGCTAATTGACATGTCGCCCGATTCCGAAAGAATTATGGCGGTTAAAAGATTAGCCAATTTCGCCAAATATATCATTATCCACGATTCCAATGAAAATCCCTCCTACGAGAGAGTCTACCATTATTCGAAAATTTATCCCCTATTTAAATACAAAACCGTTTGGGATAAAGACAAAAATCACGCCACGGTATTAAGTAATTTTGTCGATTTGGCGGATTTTTGGAAACCATAACCATAATAACAAGGCAAAAATATGGATTTTGAAGAAGTAGTCAGAAAAAGATTTTCAATTAGAGAGTATGAACCTCGTGAAGTACCCGAAAAAATAATTAGGGAGGTTATAGATTTGGCAAAATTAGCCCCTTCGGCCGGCAATTTGCAGTCTTATAAAGTTATTGTCACTAAGAAAAAAGTTACCAACATAGAAGCTCCTTTAAACCTAATTATCTGTGCCGATTTGAAAAAGTCGGCGTCAAAATATGGCGAAAGGGGCAGAAATTTATATTCAATTCAGGATGCGACCATTTTTGCCGCTTACGTGCAGTTGGCGCTGACGAATGCCGGTCTGGGCAGTGTCTGGGTTGGGGCTTTTAATGAAAATGGAATCAAAAATCTTCTTAAAATTCCGGAAAACTTAAAAATTGTTGCTGTTATTCCTTTGGGCTATCCTGCCGGGGAAAAGTCGGGTAGGCATAGGCGAAATTACGAAGAAATAGTATCATGGGATGAGTAGGTCTGCCATCAGAATCTTTCATTCTGCCTCGTTTTTATAAAAATGCTTAACACTTTTGATTACATTGTAAAAAAATACAATTTAAAAATCGGCAGACAGTATTTTGTTGAAATTCCAAACATGGGCCGTAATGATTTAGCGATGTTGTTTGCAGAATTAAAGTTTAGGAATGGGGCCGAGGTTGGAGTTGAAAAGGGATATTATTCCGAAATCTTATGCAAATCCAATCCCAAGCTTCATCTTTATTCTATCGACCCCTGGTCGGCATCTGCTTACGAACCCGGGGTTGACGGTATACCTAACGAACAGGAAGTTTTCGAAAGAAATTACGAAGAGGCAAAAAAGAGGTTGGCCCCCTATAACTGTACTATTATCAGGAAGCCGTCGTTGGAAGCGGCTAAGGATTTTTCCGAGAATTCCCTCGATTTTGTTTATATTGATGCCAACCACGACTTCGTCAATGTTACCAACGATATTGATACCTGGAAGCGCAAAGTCCGACCGGGAGGGATTTTAGCCGGACATGATTACGCCTATTTTTCCTTCCGAAAGTTCAACCATGTTAAAAGAGTAGTCGAGGCATATACGCGCTCCTATCGCATGATCCCCTACTTTGTTGCCGGCTCAATGGAATATAAAAAAGGAATGACCAGAGACAAGTACCGGTCTTGGTTTTGGGTTAAACAGTGAACGAAACCCTTAAATACATTGCCAATAAATTTAATCTGGATTTTAATCAGGAACTTCCAATTCCTATTTATAATATTAACCGAACTATTATGGCCGCTCTTTTGAATGAGTTGGGATTTAAAGAGGGTGCGGAAATTGGGGTTGCCGAGGGATACCATGCCCAAATTCTCTGTCAAGCAATCCCGGCGCTAAGACTGCACGCAGTCGATATCTGGCAAAAATACCCAGGTTATGAAGAGTACCCCAACCCTGAAGATTGTTACCGACAGGCTTTAGAAAACCTGAAACCCTACAACGTTAAATTTTATAGAAAATTTAGTATGGATGCGGTTAAGGAATTTCCAGCCTCCTCGCTGGATTTTGTGTATATAGACGGCGCCCACGACTTTAAAAGTGTGGCCGAGGATATTTGCGAATGGTCGCCAAAAGTAAGAGTTGGCGGAATTGTCTTCGGCCACGATTACAAACGATCTTCAAGTCGCAGCAAATTCAAAACCTATGTTAAGGATGTTGTCAATGCCTATATGTATTCTCACGGTATTTCTCCTTGGTTTGTCCTCGCCAATGATAGCCCTGATCCTAAATTTGGCAGAGATAATCCCGGTTGGATGTTTGTGAGGCAGGAGGGAGACGAAATATAACACTTATATGATTATTGGCCACGGAGATATTGCCGGCGCCCTAAAAAAAATACCCGAGAAAACCGCCAAAAAAGGTTGGATTTTCTTTGCCTCTGGCGTAAGCAACAGTCAAGAAACGAGGGAGTCAGAATATCAACGCGAAAAGAACTTATTATTGCAGCAAAATAAAAACCGCCACCTTGTCTATTTCAGCTCCTTGTGTATATTTTATTCGAATTCTCGTTACGCCCGTCACAAAATAGAAATGGAAAAACTTGTTAAAGATAATTTTAAAAAATATACAATCATGCGACTCGGCAACATTACTTGGGGGAAAAACCCTCATACTCTCATCAATTATTTTAGGGGGGCCAAAAAAAGAGGTGAAAAACTAGAAATTTGGGATACTTACCGTTATCTGGTTAACAAAAATGAGTTTTTGCATTGGATCGGAATGATCCCCGACTGGAGCTGTGAAATGAATATCACTGGCCAAAGACTAAAGGTCGAGCAGATAGTAAAAAGGTATGTTAAATAAAAAAAATTGTGGGGAATCAGAAAGGAACATTAGTTTTAAACCGGCAACCACTCTCTTCGAAGCATTTATTGTCAGGTGTCTTAGAAATGAATGCCGAACCTATCTGACCAATTACCAAAAAAAAATTGGGATTTTTCAACAAATTTATTGGTATTTGAGTTATTATCGAAAAGCGGTTCGGGCCGGCATCTATCGTGTTTTTCTTGCCCGGAATGATCAAGGCCAGCCAGTCGGATATGGAGCATTAAATCTCACTAATGGACAGCTTCGAGTGACCGAATGTGTTGCCCGAAAATATCGCGGCCGCGGTTGGGGAACGGCTATTTTAGAAAACCTGATAACCATTGCCAAACGCGAACAATATCCCTTAATTGCCGAAATTTGGGCAACCAATAAAATTTCGATCGCTTTGCATAGAAAATGCGGATTTAAACTGGAAAAAACTAAGGTAAAATCAGGTCATAAATTGTATATTTACAGAAAGGAGATTGGCAAAGATTAAACCGTCAAATCTTTTTCTTTTATGAATACTACGCCTATCAATATGTCTTTTTTTGCCAAGATGCCTTTTCGCTTAAAGCCCGATGGTCATTTAGCGCGCGTTTCCTCAATGATTAGAGCCGAACAAATAGCAAATTATATCGGTGCTAAATTAAATCCCACTGAAGGGTATCAAGAAGATGTTTGTATCTACGTAAAACCGCACGTTAAACCGGGAAGTGATTTTTTATTTGAGGGAAAACCATACCTTGATATCTGCGATGCACCAGATTTATACGTCCTTGCCAGAATGCATCCAGAGGTTCCTGTAATTTCGGCTTCCGATTGGAATTATGAAACCCTAAAACGGGTACTTCCTAATAAAATAGTCAATATTCCTGAACAGCATTGTAATTTTGAACGACAAAGGCGCACCAGAAAAGAAGTCACCACGGTTGGAATGATTGGAACATTCGGGGCCTTTAAATATCTTCCTAGCGGATTTAAAGAACACTTGGCCGAGAAAGGGTTTGAATTCATAGGGTTTTCGAGGTTCTTTACCAGAAGGAATGTCTGTGATTTTTATATGAGAATTGATGTCCAAGTTATCTGGAGGCCGTATTACGATTACAGAAAGGATATTCTTGCCAATCCTCTAAAAATAGTCAACGCCTCCTCTTTCGGTATTCCGACCATCGCCTACGACGAACCTGCTTTCAAAGAAATGGAAGGTTGCTATATTCCCGTCCACACCCTTGAGGAATTTCTCGCCCAATTGGACAATCTAAGGTCGTCGCCTTCTTTATACAACCAGTATTCTGAAACGTGCCTGGCAAAATCGGAAAAATACCACATTGAGAAAATAGCGGAGTTGTATAAAAAACTTCTTTATGAGTCGTCCTAAGAACAAAAAAACTAAAACGATAATCGGTAGTTCGCCTAATAACAGGATTGTTCTTTTTTATCCCCATGTACCGGTAACTGCCAGGGTTGCCGCCCGAAAAGTCTTAGACACTCGGTGGATCGGCCAGGGACCAAGGGTGGATGAATTCGAAACAATGTGGACAGAAAAGTTCGCCAAACCGGCCAAATCAATCGCCGTTGGTTCTGGAACCGACGCTCTTCATCTGGCGTATATTCTGGCCGGTGTTGGCGAGGGCGATGAAGTAGTGACCCCTATTTTTACCTGTACGGCCACTAATACCCCCATTCTTTATCAAAAAGCCAAGCCGGTATTTGCCGATATTAAAAAGGACAGTCTCAATGTCGATCCTGAAGATGTTGCCCGCAAAATAACTGCTAAAACCAAGGCAATAGTCTGCGTTGACTACGGAGGATTGCCTGCCGACCTGGATGAATTTTTGGCAATTGCCAAAAAATGGAATATTCCCTTGATAGAGGACGCCGCTCAAGCCCACGGAGCTAAGTACAAAGGAAAATATATCGGCAGTATCTCCGATTTTACCGTCTTCAGTTTCCAAGCCATAAAAATTATCGCCGCGCCCGATTCCGGTATGTTAACAATCAAAAACCCCCAACTTGAAGATAAGGCTAAACGGATTAGATGGTTTGGGATTGATAGAAAGGCCAAACAAGAAAGTCTTCACCAGGGAATTTGGGCCGGTGATATCTGGGAATTGGGCTGGAAATATCAAATGACCGACATTGCCGCCGCCATGGGTATTGAGGCGCTTAAAATAATCGATCAGACGCTTGCTCATCATCGCGAACTTTTCGAAGCCTATCGGAAAGGATTAAAAGGTATCCCGGGAATTTATTTCATCGGAGATGACAAAATTCATCAATCTTCCTGTTGGCTAGCAACCGTTATTGTTGAACATCGGGATAGCTTAAGAGCCAAGCTTCTCCAACATGGAATAGAGTCAGACCCTGTTCACTACAGAAATGATCGCTATTCGATTTTTGGCGGAAGAGTTGATGATTGTCCGAATATGGATGCCCTCGAAGACAAATACCTTGTCCTTCCCAAGCACTTCCATTTAACCGTTGAGGATGTTGGTAGAATTTGCGATATTATCCGATCTGGATGGTAAAATCTCTCCGTTTATTTCTCGGTTGATTTCTGGCTTCATTTAGGTTAAATGTATTTAGTCTTTTATGGCTAGTTACGATTTGAGTATTCTGATACCTGCCCGAAACGAAATATTTTTGGGAAAAACCATTGAAAATATTCTCGAAAATATTGAGGGGAAAACCGAAGTAATTACTGTTCTGGATGGCTACAAACCAGATCCTCCCCTACCCCCCGATCCTCGCGTTACGCTGATTTATCATAGCGAATCGATTGGGCAAAGAGCCGCAACCAATGAGGCGGCTAGACTTTCGAAAGCAAAATACTTGATGAAGTGCGATGCCCATTGCGCCTTCGATAAAGGATTCGATATCAAGATGATGGCAGAAATGCGCGACGACTGGACAATGGTTCCGGTAATGAAAAATCTTCACGCTTTTGATTGGCTCTGTCCTGATGGTCATAGACGCTATCAAGGCCCCTCGGGTCCTTGCCAAATCTGCGGCAAGCCGACAGTTCGGGATATCGTCTGGCAAGCTAAACGCAGTCCGAACAGCGTTTCTTATTGCTTTGACTCAACCCCCCATTTTCAATATTTCGGCGAGTTCGCCAAACGACCGGAAGGGCAGGGTGATATAACACCCACGATGTCCCTTCAGGGCTCATGTTGGATGCTGACCCGCGAAAAATACTGGGAACTGAATGTCTGCGACGAAAATTTCGGCAGCTGGGGCTCTCAGGGAATTGAGGTTGCCGTCAAAACCTGGCTTTCGGGAGGGGCGGTCATGGTCAACAAAAAAACATGGTACGCTCATATGTTTAGAACCCAAGGCGGCGATTTTGGTTTTCCTTATCCCATCTCCGCCAGAGATCAGGAAAAGGCCAAAAATTACGCCCGCGATCTTTTTTTCAACAACAAATGGCCCAAGCAAGTGCGACCCCTCTCTTGGCTGGTGGAAAAATTCTGGCCTGTTAAAGGTTGGGCCGAGGAAGATCTTGCTCGCCTCAAGGCCAACACCTTTGTTTTTCAAAACCGAAAACCAACTTCAGAAGGCGAAATCGAGCCGCCGCCCGAGAAACCAAGCAAAGGCATTATTTACTATACCGACAACGAAGCTGACGAGGCGATAACCAAGCCGGTACAGGAACAGTTAATCAAAATTAGTAAGGAACAAAATATTCCCATTGTTACTTCGGCTCTGAAATGGAAACTTGATTTTGGCATTAACAATCTTTACTTTCCTGAATTAAAACGCGGCCCTTATGCCCAATTTAAACAGATTTTGGCGGCCCTAGAAGCCAGTACTGCCGAGATAATTTTTTTCTGCGAAGCCGATGTTTTATACCATCCTTCCCATTTTGATTTTGTCCCACCAAAACGCGAGGCGTACTATTACAATGTTAATGTTTGGAAAGTTCGCTGGTCCGACGGCCATGCCTTGAAAGTTGATAACTTAAAACAACTTTCGGGACTTTGCGGTTATCGTGACTTTCTCATCCGTCATTACCGAAAAAGAATCGAGATCGTCGAGCAAAGACGCAAAGAGATTCTTGCAGCCGGCCAACCGCTGGTCAACGACGGGGTTAGCCGCTATATGGGCTTTGAGCCGGGAATGCATAGTAAACCCCGAGGGGTTGACGAATATCCAACAGAATCATGGCAATCGATGTTTCCCAATATTGACATTAGACATGACCGTAATATTTCAAAGAACAGATGGACCAAAGAAGAATTTCAGGATAAAAAATATACTCAAGGTTGGACTGAAGGAAAGGCCGACGAAATTCCTGGCTGGGAAGGTTTCTACAGCAAGCTAAAATATCTATCTTCAGAAAAAGGCATTATCTATTATTCTGATTGCCGATTGGATGAAAAAATCGCTCTCCCAGTGAGAGAGCAACTTTTAAAAATTAGCCGGGAAAGAAAAATTCCCATCGTCAGTGCCACTTTGAAAAAAATCGATTTTGGCAATAAAAATATCTATTTCCCTTCTTTGAAGCCGGGTTATCCGGCAATGTTCAAGCAAATTATGGCCGCCCTTGAACACAGCACCGCTAAAATAATTTTTTTCTGCGAACATGATGTTTTGTACCATCCGTCGCATTTTGACTTCACCCCTCCGGATCCCGACACTTTTTACTACAACCAAAACGTCTGGTGGTTAAGAACGACCGACGGCCACGCCCTACATTATGATGTCAATCAGTTGTCAGGCCTTTGCGGTTACCGCAAGGCGCTTTACACCCATTTTAAGGAGCGCTATGAAAGAATCGAAAAAGAAGGCTTCAGCCGGAAGATGGGCTTTGAACCGATGACTCACGGCCGAATTAAGTGGAAAAATACCTTCAAGTTAGGAACCTGGAAATCGGAATTTCCCAATATCGACATAAAACACGGGGCAAATGCCACCGGCGCCAGATGGAAGAAAAGCCAATTCCGAAATCAAAAACTATTAATCAATTGGCAGGAGACCGATGACGAAATCCCCGGCTGGGGGAAAACCAAAGACTTGATTAAAAATCTTTTTTAACTTGAATAATCCCTATATGTTTAGGGTGCTCAACAGGAAAAAAACAATTTGATAATTGTGATATTATTAAATCTAGAAAAGGAGAGCGGTTTAAACCACTACTTAACTTGGACGGGACAACTAATATCAAAAACATTCATTCACCGTCGGATTAAGCGATAAAGTGGAATTCGCCAATGTACCACCATTTACCACATCAGCAACATCAAGTATTTGAAAAGCACAATTGTCTCAATAAATCGGTTGTAATTTTAAACCTTTTGGGCCTTGACTCTATCAACAACGCGGGAAATACTACTTTTTCGAAATTCATACAAATTTTTTATGAGGGGTTTTGAACTTTTCTCACTCACTAAAGAGATAACTTAGATGGCAACACGCTTAAAAACAATCGAATACGCCGTTCCAGTGTTGGCTTCGTTGCCCGACAACACCCTAACGGCAATGACAACGATTACCGCCTATATCCCCGAATTTTCGGGAACGGTAACCTTCAAAAGCGTCAGGGTTGAGGCTTCGGTCAAGGAGCTGGCGAATATGACCACTGGCAACTATTCCAGCAGGAGGATTGACGTCTCGGTTGGCGGGGCGACCGCAACCTCTTACACCAATGCCAACCTCGTGACTGGTTCGGGAGAAAACCAACAACTCTTTTTCTACGCCGACGCTACCAACCACTTTGTTACCAACTGGACTTCTGGAACAAGCAAGACGGTGGCTATTTGGGTTTTGGTGGATTTTACCGCCACCACGATTGCCGCCGGGGATGTAACAGTCACCCTCTATATTACTTACGAGTATGACGACACCCAGACCACCCAGATAAAGACGGTCTATCTTCCTCTCAATGCTCCCGTGGGAACAATAGCGAGCTCAAAGCCCGGTAGCCCCAACGATACCATTCCCGCCCTAGACACCGAACTTCCGGAAAGTAGCAAGACTATCCGAAGTATGTTTATCATCGCCCAGGGGAACATAAACCAGACGGCTTCTGCCACGGACTCGACGGTCTCAATGCAGATAGACACCTATACAGAGATGACTTCTTCAACCATAGAGATGGGGGCGACTTCCGACTATTGGTGTAAGTTTTTATATCTGCTCAAGTATTACGACTCTGGCGGTTCGGAGGCTGGCATCGGTATGAACACCAGCACCAGCCACGGATTTTACATCTGGGGTTCGATATCAAGGTTTAACCACCCGCAATGCTATTTGGTGGTAACTTACGAGTTTAACGCTTCGGCAAGCACGGGTTGCTACAACAGCGTTTTGCTTCCCGTAAATGGGGTGATGATGGGTGGGACAACTTCAACCGACTTTCAAAGGTTGAGTGCCGACTTGTGGATAGAAGAACCAGCGACGATTACCAGTAAAAGGATTGCCTTCTTTGCTTTTTGGGAACAGGCGGCGGCGGTTGGCGGACTTAATATGCGGGTCGGCACGGGCAGTTTCGTAACCTATACCGACGGGGCAGCTGTCTTGTGCGGCAGCAACGGGGCGATGGTTAGAAACGACGGGGCTTTTACTTTGGCGAGGGGCAAAAACACCGTTACTTTTGACGTTTACCGCACCGACAGCAGCGACTTTGGGCTTTCTTTGACTGGCTATTTTATGCTGACCTACGCTTCGGCCAAACCCACTGGCGGATATGGGGCAGCCAACCATACAGTTAAATGGAGAACGAGCCTCAACTTCGCCACCGCCGCGGCCACGAATGAAAAAAGCACCGCTCTGGCGGTAACCATTCCCGAAACAAACTACTTCCTAAATTCAATGGGGGCGGAGGTAAGACAGTTTCCAAACTCAACGGGGACTTTTCAGGGCGGGTTGCTTTTGATGGAGAAAACCAACTCATCGGGGCAGTGGGCGACTGTTTTGTCGCTTATTGGCCACACCGACGCCGAGCAGGGGCTTCACCTTCACTACGGCAATGTCAACGATTATGTTTATCGATGGGCCAACGACCCCGATTCCGATCGTCTTGACCCAGAAGCAACCCGCCGATGGTGGTGGTCGTATGGGGCTGGCGCGACGGGCTTTTTCGGCGTTGATATTTGGCTGACCTATCACACCAACACCTTCACTATTTCAGGAACGGTTAGCGGTTATTCGGGGGATGGTTCGGGGATAACGGTTGAAATTCACCGAACCGATACTGACGAAAAGGTTGCCTCGACGACAACTTCCGCTGGCGGCACTTATTCGGCGGTTTGGTATGACAATACTATCAATGTTTATGCCCAAGCAAGGCAAGACGCAACACGAACAGGAAGGAGCGATGATGGTACAGGAAGCTAAGTTAAGAGAGGCTAAATTAAGAATTGAACTTTTTAGACAAGCACTTTTTAAGTTAAACGCTATTGTAATAATGTTTCCGGTATCAAGATAGTTCTAGCCACCCAAAAAGTGACCGACAAGGTAGCCATTCTCCAATTTTTCCCCTTGCGGTAATATTTAAAACAAGTCTATTATGGTGTGAGTATCTTAGTAGAGACATTTGGACATACAAGTCCAAGTTTTTTCTGACATACAAGTCAATTTTTATGGAATACAATCCTGTCTTTTTTGCCTTCGTTTTGAATTTCTCCTTAATTTGCTATGGCGGCCGAATTTCCAATTAATCTATGGAGTCAGACTATTTCGAAGTACCGAATTTGGGACAATTTTATTGTAATTCTATTAAAGGAGGTGTCGTCATTTCGGCATCAGCCTTATTATTGCCACCAGTTTTAATATCGCCAACTACTTCGAATTGTGCATATTTATCACCATCGGTCCCTTTAAATTTATTTAGGCCTCATTTAAGAAAGGGGGATAACTAATGGCTCTAAATATCACCCTCCGCAATCCGGGCTCTACTTTTAATATAAATTTCGGGGCAATCGGAAGTCCGAGTGCCAGTCTATCACCATCGGCTTCCCCTAGTCCTTCGTTGTCTCCATCGGCTTCGGCATCTAGAAGCTTAAGTCCATCAGCCAGTTTAAGTCCGAGTGCCTCTGCCTCTGCCAGTTTGAGTCCGTCTGCCTCTTTGTCTCCCAGTGCCTCAGCTAGTCCATCATTATCTCCTTCGGCTTCACTTTCGCCAAGCGCATCTGCAAGCCGTTCTTTATCACCTTCTGCTTCTTTAAGTCCATCTGCCAGTCCAAGTCCTTCTTTAAGCCCGTCGGCCTCTTTATCTCCTAGCGCCTCGGTGTCTCCTTCAATAAGCCCTTCAGCCAGTCTTTCTCCGTCGGCTTCGGCATCCGCCAGTTTGAGTCCGTCTGCCTCTTTGTCTCCCAGTGCCTCAGCTAGTCCATCATTATCTCCTTCTGCCTCTCTTTCACCTTCGGCTTCGGCGTCTCCATCCATTTCTCCCAGTGCCTCTCTAAGCCCAAGCGCTTCGGCATCTCCATCTATAAGCCCTAGTGCCAGTTTGTCGCCCTCGGCAAGTGTCAGCCCAAGCATTTCCCCAAGTGCCAGTGTTAGTCCATCGGCTTCGGCTTCACCTTCCGTCAGTCCTTCGGCTTCAATTAGTCCGTCGCCAAGTGTCAGTCCGTCCATAAGTCCCAGTGCCTCTTTGAGTCCGAGTCCTTCCGTTTCTCCAAGTATTAGTCCCAGCGCTTCCCTTTCTCCTTCGGCTTCGGCGTCTCCATCCATTTCTCCCAGTGCCTCTCTAAGCCCAAGCGCTTCGGCATCTCCATCTATAAGCC
>CAYMZX010000015.1:0-8419 GCA_964395115.1 uncultured Gammaproteobacteria bacterium | reverse complement strand
CTTTAAAATCTGATAGTCTTTGAAAGTTTGGCTTCGATACAATAATTAACACAATGGAAATCAGCCGTCATTGGCGGTTAAGGAAACAGCGATATTCGTTGGTGGGTGAAGTTTGCGAGCATTGCGATACTAAAATATTTCCGCCAAGAGATATTTGTCCAGACTGCGGGCATGAGGCCAAAACGATTCACCAATTCAGCGGCCGTGGCGAAATTTATTCCTACACCACTGTCCATGAAGCTCCGGCAGGACATGAAGCCAATGCCCCTTACGTGGTGGCTTTAATCAAATTGGAGGAAGGACCGATGGTCACGGCCCAACTAACCGATCTTGACCCGGAGAAGCCAATCCAAATAGGGATGAAGGTGGAAATGGTGACAAGGAAGCTCCGTGAAGACGGAGAAAGAGGAATGATTATATACGGATATAAATTCAGGCCTCTTCTTAAAGAAAGTTCGATTATTCGCGAACGAGAGCGATAGCCGTTTTAGCCAACTCCCGGTTCAAAAAGGCTCTCTGAAATATAGGAAAAGAGAAAAGGTTTCCCCGCTCTAAATAGTTTCGATAGCCGGCGGCTATTTCGACAATGCCGGCTCTGAAATTAAGTTTTCTCTCAAGCATTTCTCCTAAATGAATAAAACGATGGTTCTTTATTTTAAAACTGGTAAAGCTGTCAGGTTTTGACAGTTCCGGCGGCAAGGTTAAATGATATACGGCAACCCTGACATCGGCAATATCAAGATACATAAACGGCCTAGGAGAAGGAGGAATTATTCTTTTGGGGGTGTCTATTCTCTCAATGGTGGGAAAAGTGAAAACCTCCTGCTGAAGGACCCTTAAAATCGAAGTCTCTCGACTTTCGGTCCTTCTCGAATAACCCATCGGCAGGGTTAGGGACCCAAAAGGTTTGCCGACATTTGTCCTGACAATGGGAGAAACATCATTGCCTATTAAGACTAGATTTTTGTTTTCAACTTGGGTAATGACAAGAGCCGTTCCGACCCTTCTAATTGTTTCGCTTCTGATACTGTTTAGAATTCGATGCATTGTTGTTATCGAAGCCTTAAAGCTTAAGGGCATTTTTCTATAAAGTCTCTCCAGGGGAATTTTTTCTAAGGAAAGCTCCTCCAAAAAAATCAAGGCTTCAGTCAGGCGGGTATTGGGACCGGCGGCCTTAACAATCCCCCATTTGTCCAACAATCTCTGGTAGCCGGCATAAGAAATCGGAATGTTGTAATCGTGGGCTTTGTAAACTTCGTCAACCGAACCGTACTTTAAGTATTCGGAAATAAGCCACCGATTAAAGCGTTCTTCTTTTTCCGCCGGGGACAAATTTTCTTTCATGCGCCGGCATTAGGAGTGGTCTTTTTTCTCCAAATAACAAGGGTGTACATCAGGTAATTGTAGGGCAGGACCATAAAGACAATTATAAAAGGCAGGACCAGCTGGCGGGCGTGTACGCCAAAGACAATGTCGGAAATACTTCCGGCTACTGTCTGAATAATAAGGGCCCCCGCACTCGTTAAGTTAAACTGTAAGAACTTTAAAACGATATTTTTGAGTCCGGTTATTTTTTGCTCTTTAAAGGTCCAGATGTTATTCAAAGTGAAATTGCTTATTATAGCCAATTCAACTGATAAACCCCAAGCCGCCGGTCCGGGAAATTTCAGGCGGGTAAAAAGAGCCAGGGCCGAAGCATTTACCAGATAGCCGATAAATCCGACCGTTCCGAATTTAAAAAATCGGCGCATCTTAGGATTATGAAGCTGGACCAGAAAAATTACTTTAAGACTCTCCATTATTTCGTTTTTGATAATCTTGCTCTCGCCCTTCGTCCTGGTCATAAAATTGATAGGCACTTCCACCCATTTCGCCCCTCCTTGTATTGCCTGTCCGAGAATCTGGATCTTATATGCGAAACTGTTCGAATAAAGATGGTCTAGGTCAATCTTTTGCAAAATATCGGATTTGGTAAGTTTAAATCCGGTGGTCAGGTCGTGCACTTTAAATAAAAGCAGACCAAATCTGGCCACAAGATTTCCGACAACGCTTAAAAATTTTCTTTTGAATCCCCATTCCGCCGGTATTGAACCGCCGGGGATGTACCGTGAACCGATGATGTATTCATAACCTTCGTCAATCTTGGCAATCAATTTTTTAATCTCGTCCGGCCGGTGTTGAAAATCAGCGTCAAACTCCATTACATAATCCGCTTTCAATTCATTGATGGCGAATTTAAAGCCTTTGGCGTAAGCTGCTCCCAATCCTTTTTTCTCGGCATTCAAAAGAAGGTGCAGCCATGGATATTTCTTGGCTTTTTCCCTCACTACCTCATAAGTCTTATCTGGCGAAGTATCGTCGACATACAAAACATGCATTTCGTGGTTTTTGATTTTGGGAAGCTCCTCGGCCAAAACTTCAATCATCTTCTCGGTATTATCTCGTTCGTTGTAGGTGGGAATAACAATAACAACTTTAGCCATATTAAATTAACTTTATCAGGTTTAATTGCTAAAATACAATTATGAAAATAGATATTCTGACTCTTTTTCCTGAAATGTTTTCCGGCCCTTTCAGTGAATCAATTATCAAAAGGGCGCAGGAAAAAGGTCTAGTCGAAATAAACATCCATAATTTAAGAAATTGGGGCGAGGGGGCAAGAAAGATAGTCGACGATAAGCCTTACGGTAGCGGGGCAGGAATGATAATCAGGGTTGATATTATAGATTCCGCCTTAAACAAACTAAAAACTCAAGACTCGAAAGTAATTCTTTTGGACGCAAGGGGAACAACATTTAACCAGAAAAAGGCCGGAGATTTGAGCAAAGAAAAACACCTGATTTTGATTGCCGGCCATTACGAGGGGGTTGACCATCGGGTCCACCAATATTTGGCGGACGAGGTTATTTCAATCGGAGACTATGTCTTAACGGGCGGTGAAATTCCGGCAATTGTCATTACCGATGCCGTTGTTCGGCTTATTCCCGGCGTTCTCAAAAAATCCGAGGCCACCGATATTGAATCGTTTTCAAAACTGAAAATTGAAAATTCAAAAGCCGGAAAATTTCTGGAGTACCCTCAATATACTAGGCCCGAAAATTTCCGAGGCTGGAAAGTTCCGGCAGTTCTTCTTTCGGGAAATCATCAAGAAATTGAAAAATGGAGAAAAAAAGAAGCGGAAAGAATTACTAAGAAGATTCGGCCCGATTTATTATAACTGCCTGACGAATTCGTCTATTGCCTCTTTCCAGGTCATAAAAGTAATCCCTAATTTCTCCTGGGTTTTTTCTGTTTTCAATCCCCCAAAAAGAGGCCGGGGAGTTCGACCGGCGACCTTCATAAATTCACGCAAGGAACCTTTTTTTACCGCCCTCTTCGCCCCCCTCGTCTTTTCTAATAGATAAGAGGCGAATTCGAACGGGGTAGTAACGGTCCTACTGGCGATGTGGAAAATGCCCGTCTTTTTCTCCTCCAGCAAAAGATACAGAGCTTTGGCAATTTCATCAATAAAAGAGGGGGTTATCTTTTGGTCGGAAAACATCGGGTATAACTTGCCTTCGTCATAGAGCATTAATATATTCCTAGCAAAATCAATCTTTCCCGGATAATGAGCCCGGAAAGGATAGGAAATTCTTACTATCGCCGAATTATCATAGGTTTTAAGAACCGCCCTTTCTCCTTCAAGTTTGGTCCAGCCATACCAGCTGATGCTGTCGGGAGAGTCCGGTGTTTCAGCATCTTCGGCATAAGGACCCGGATTATTTTTGATTCCCGGAAAGACAAAATCGGTAGAAGTCTGAATAAAGTATTTGGAAAACTTCCTGCAAGCTTCGGCAATATTTTTCGGGCCATCTGCATTAACTTTCCAAACCGGCCCTTTTTTATTGTTTCTCTCTTTTTCCGCTTCGTCCACGTTGGTAAAGGCGGCAAAATTAATCACCGCCTGAAACTCCTTCTCGTTTTCGGCAAAAAAATCTTCAATTGATTTTGTATTGCTAATATCAAGTTCGCTGATGGAGGGGGTGACAAAGGGGGTTTCTTTATGGTAAAGATCAGTAAAGCGAGAGCCCACTAAACCGTCGGCCCCAAAGACCAATATTTTTCCTTGCATTATTTAAATTTTTCCGGATAAAGGTCCCTTAACCTGGGATTGTTTTTATCCCTCTCTGAAATTATCGGATTTTTAATCGGCCATCTAATATTTATATCCGGATCGTTCCATGCCACCGCTCTTGTGTCTTTCCCCGAATAATAGGCGTCAACGAGATATAAATAGTGGACGGGGGTTCTGCCGTTAACGCAAATCGAATTGGCTAACCCCTTGGAAATAAAAAGAGCTTTATAGTCTTTCCCATCAAAAGTAAAAGTTTCATATTTTCCGAAGGTTTTTGAATTAGGACGAATATCTACAACAGCAGTAAACATTTTTCCGGTGATAGGATAAACAACTTTATTCCAATTCTCGGCATGAAGAGCTCTGATAACTCTCGGCTTGGAGTAAGAATGGTTCCATTGTTTGGGACAAAAATTAACTCCGGTTGCTTTTTTGAGTTCATCTTGGCGGAATATCTCTTTGAAAAAACCCCGCTTGTCCTTAAAGATCGGGCGTTCAATTACAAATAAGCCGGCGATTGAAGTTTTCTTGATTATATGCAGAGAATAATTAGGTTTATCTTTGCCCCGTCTTTTCATATAACTTTTCCGCTTTCCTTTTTATCGGTCTCCACCACCATTCATTTTCCTTATACCAATTTATCGTTTTTGCCAGCGAAGTGTCAAAATCATATTTTGGTTTCCACCCCAATTCTCTTCTGATTTTACCCCAGTTAATCGCGTAGCGCCGATCGTGACCCGGGCGGTCTTTGACAAACTTAATAAAGTTATCGCCTTTACCAAAAATCTTGAGAATCTTTTTGGCTACCTCCAAATTGGAAATATCCTTTGTCAATCCGCCGATTAGATAAGTTTCTCCAATTTTTCCCTTCTTAATTACCAGCTCCACCGCTCGACAATGATCCTCTACATAGAGCCAGTCCCGCATATATTTGCCGTCCCCGTAAATAGGCGCTTTTTGACCGTCGATAAGGTTGGTGATTACTCTGGAAATAAATTTTTCCGGATCCTGATAAGGGCCAAAGTTGTTTGAGCAATTGGTTATTGTTATCGGCAAACCGTAGGTTTTGTGGTAAGCCCTAACCAAATAATCCGAAGCGGCTTTTGAGGCTGAATACGGGCTTCGGGGGTTGTAGGCTGTTTTTTCGTCAAATTTTTCTTTGCTGTTGAGAGGAAGGGCTCCAAACACTTCGTCGGTCGAAATATGATGAAATCTTTTGACTTTGTTTTTTAGGGCAGCGTCTAAAAGAACTTGGGTCCCAATTATATTGGTCATCATAAATACGCTCGGGCCAACAATAGACCGGTCCACGTGGCTTTCGGCGGCAAAATGGACAACTAAGTCGACCCCGCTCATGGCTTTGGCAACCGTTTTATGGTCACAAATATCGCCTTTTATAAATCTATAATTTTTATTTTTCTCAAAATCTTTGGTGGAGGAAAGGTGACCTGCGTAAGTCAGTTTGTCCAAATTGATAATTTTGTCTTTCGGGTATTTAGACAGCCAGTACCTTATGAAATTGGAGCCGATAAAGCCGGCCCCGCCGGTTACAAGAAGCTTCATTAAAGCAAGTTTACCCCTTTTTTGACCGCCCAATAAAGATTCGCCTTAAATAATGAAGCTGGCGTTCCCGCATCAGTCCAGAATCCTTCGATCTCGGCCCATTTTAATTTATCTTTTTTCAAGTAGATATTGTTTACGTCAGTTATCTCCAATTGTCCCCTCGCAGAAGGCTTTAGAGTTTTTATAATTTTAAAAACATCATTATCGTAGAGATAAAGGCCGGTTACGGCGTAATCACTCTTTGGTGTTTTTGGTTTTTCCTCAATTTTGAGAATTTTTTTGCCGTTTTTACTAAATTCGGGTACTCCGTAGCGTTCGGGGTCGGCAACTTTCTTCAAGAAAATCATTGCTCCATCTTTAAAATTTTTTACCTGGGATTTGATATCGGCATCGGTAGTATTGTCGCCAAGAATAACGACGACAGATCCTCCATCGGCAAAATCTTCAGCCAAGGCAAGCGCGTCGGCAATTCCGCCATCCGGTTTTTCCTGATAAGTATACTCGAGATGTTTTATCCCAAGATATTTTCCGTCTTTAAGAACCCTGATAAAATCGCCGGCATGCGGACCTCCGGTCACTACCAAGATCTCCTCTATCCCGGCCTTCAAGAGTGTTTCGATGGGATAGAAGATCATCGGTTTGTCGTAAACCGGAAGCAGGTGTTTATTAGTTGCGTGGGTCAAAGGATATAGCCTGGTGGCCAACCCTCCCGCTAAAATTACTCCCTTCATATTATTTTTCAAACAGAGCCTATAGGATATCATAATCCTTCAAATTTTTCAAGATTTATATCCCATAGATCGACTTGGAGGCTTTAACTATATATAATTCCTCATCCCATAAATCGCGCTTTAATCAGAACTTGGATTTTAATCAAGAACGCCCCTAGGAGGAGCTAATAGACGGTGATTGAAGCTACTTAAGTGTGTTTATCAGCCACGCTTGAGGCCCCCCAAGACTCGGGTTTTGTTTTTGCCACATAGCCGTTCCCGCTAACCATCCCGACCACTTCCCTAATCATTTCCCGTGTCGGCCCTAATGATCCGACATCAATGTGAATTTCCAAATCGTACTTTGCCGGAGAGATTCTCTTCCGAAGTTCGGGAACTAATTCTTCAGCTACTTCAAGGCTCATCGCCGTTTCTGTATAAATCTTATCCCTCAAAATGGGAGCTTTTATGTATTTCTTTTCTTTTTTCCAAAAATATCTGCCTCCCCGGCCGCGCCTGTGGACAACCACCGCCGTTACGAAATCAATTTCCGTTTTTCCATTAACGGCTCTTGTTTGGGAATCGCTTCCGATAACCAGCCTATAAAAACTGGAGGGTTCTTCATTAACAAAATTTTCGATCTCGGAGACTAATTGGACGACAGAAAGCTCTCCCTTGGTAGGGCTCACAAATTTATAATTATGGGTGTTCATAGCCTTAAATTATACTCTTTAACTGCTTTGTTTTGAAGTTTTTAGCGGTAAATTAAAGAAAAAACAATAACCACCCCTAGACAGGCGATGATCAGATATTCGATAACAACCGACAAATGTAAATCTCTATGCAAATAATGATGAATTAGTCCCCAAACAACATACGAGGCGGCGACGGCAACCGCCAATGCCATTTGAAAAAACCTATCATAGTCAAAGAAAACAAATCCCGCCACCCCTAATGAAAAAATACCCAACAAAGGCAAGTAATGAGAAAGATGTTTGCCAAAATTTTTCATTCTCTCTACATTATCCTCCCGGCTCGCAAAATCAAAATAATCGCCAATATCATCCCCAGAAAGGCTAAGTGGGCAAAAGTTCTTCCCCCGATTCTCACAATTCGGCGCCGATTAGTAATTAAACCGTCAATAATCAATACTAGTATAAGCAAGCCGACAACCGCCAGAGAAAAATCTTTGGTGGTAATGAACGGAGAAATAAGAACCTTTTGGGGGGCGGGCGTCATAATTGTCAATGCCGTAGGAGTAGGAGAGGGCTGGACCGTCGGAACGGGAGTGGCCAAAACCAACGGTTGCGGCATTGGGGTGGGGGTTGAAACATTCGTTTGGGCGACCGGCGCGATGGGCAAGGTGTCAACCAGCGGAGTGCCAAAAAATTGAACAATGATGGTGGTCTCGACTCCGTCCATATCACCCTCGACAATGCCGATTCCGATTTCCTTATATTTTGAAGAAAGGATATTGCTTCGGTGCGAGGGAGAGGCCATCCAAGCGTCGACCGCCGATGAAGCATTGCTGAAATCTCTGGCCAAATTTTCTCCGGCGTAGCGATACTTATAGCCAAAATCAACAAAAAATTTCCAGGGCTGGGTTCCATCCGGGGCCGTGTGGGCCCAATAATTTTTATTGAGCATGTCTATTCCTTTTGCTTGGGCGGCGGCCGACAGCGTCGAATTTTGTTTAAGGGGAGCAAGGCCGTTCTGGATTCTTTTTTCGTTAGTCAGATTTATCACTTCATCGGCAGAGATATTGGCCGCGTATCCTAAAATCCTAGGAGCGACTCTCGGAATCGCGTCCAAAAGAAGCTGGAATCCGACAAAAACCAGTATCAAGAGGGAAAGGCTGGAATTATGGAGAAGCTTGGCTTTTTGGTTATTTGATTCGTGCGGAAGCAGAAGATGGACAAGCCGCTTGATAATTTTCATCAAATACCATCTTACCTTTTATAAGCCGGGCATTCAATAATTTACAGGCTCGGCGACAATTATATGCCTTTTGCTGTCTAAAAATCCCGTGCAG
>CAYMZX010000014.1:0-45573 GCA_964395115.1 uncultured Gammaproteobacteria bacterium | reverse complement strand
ATTTTAATCTGTATGGATTATAAACTTTCATAGCGTCAATTCAATAATGCTTAAGAATATCATAATTTGCTATACTGAAAACATATTTAAAATTTTTGCCTTTTTATTTCTGCCTAGAGGTAATGTTCGAGCCGACTTTTTTTGCGATGCCATCAGGACGAGCTAGAAATGGTGCGGCTGTCTGTAGCGGGCGGCAGCCGCTCCGCTTTGAAATACGTTCGAATTTGAATATATACAGAGCACAATGAATTTATTATTTCTGGGAACCTCTTCTGGCTGGCCTATACCACGGTTGGGTTGTCAATGTTCCATCTGTACCTCTCAAGACAAAAGGGACAAACGATCAAGGCCAAGTCTGCTTGTCAACAGCTCTATTCTTCTCGATGCTCCGATTGATATATATCAATCGTTTCTTAAATATAAAATCAATTCTTCTAAATTAACTCACATAATTATTACCCATTCCCACGATGATCATATCCTGGGACTTTATGATTTGTGCCATATTTATAATCTTCCCCAAAAAATAACCCTGATTACAACCGCCGGCATACTGCAACAAATTCGCCGAAGAATGTCCCAGTCGCTAGACTGCTTCCATATAAAAGAACTTGAGCCATATAAAAAAATCGAGCTGGGAGACAACATATCTTCTTGTAGCTTAATTCCGGTTGAACACGGAAATATTGAGGCTTACGGAATAAAAATCAGCGCCCCGGACCCTATTTTTTACGCTCCGGAGTTCAGAAGAATCTCACCAACGACTATCAAACACATTGGTAGTCTGGAAATTTTAATAATCGACGGTTCCAGTAAAAACCGCCTAGGTCAAGCAAAAGGCCATGAAACTATTGAAGAAGGAATAAAACTGGGCAATCAAATCCAGACGAAAAAGGTCTTTTTCACCAATATTGGCCACAAGACCGACACATACGAAAATTTGCAGTTTTTTGTCCGCCGAAAAGGCGGCCGGATGTTTAACATCGCCTTTGATGGACTTGACTTGTCTTTATGAATCTCATAACCTTTACTTAGAAGCGCCAAATGTTCGTTGATCGAATCCACATACACAAAAATAGAATGAGCGCTAATTATCGCTTTTTCTTGTTGCTTTTGCCGATCATTGTGTTTGCTTTGGTTCTAAGCTTGATTGTCTCTAATAGACCGAAGGAGGTAGCTTCAATAGCTGAACCATCGGTATTGGGCGAGGAAAGCAGGTAATATGAAAGGATTTCTTATCGCCCCAGTTTTTATTGTCAGTTTCCTTTTCACTAGTAACCCACCTAATTATGTTAGAACCGCAATTTTCCCGCCTCAAAGAAGCGAAAATAGAGTAACGATAAGAGAAGAGTTGAGACAAAGAATACAACAAAATATTGCCACCCATTCAGAAAGGTTGTCCAAAATAAAACAAGGAAGAATAAAACAGTACTTCAGTAGAATGATTAGAAGATTGGAGGCCGCTGTCGAAAGATTGGAAAGGCTAATTTTGAGGATAGAATCCAGATTAACCAAAATAAAGTCCTCTGAACAAGATCTCGACACCACCAAGGTAGAGGCCGATCTTTTCAATGCCAAGAATTTATTAGAAAGCGCAAAGTCAGATATACAAATAACGAGGGATGATTTCGACAAACTCATCGGCAGCGATAATTTGAAAGAAAACTTTAAAACTATTATTGAAACAGTTCATAATATCAAACAACAATTGATCCAAGTTCACAAAATACTCGTTCAGGTCATCGGAGAAATCAAGGGTCTAAGGGCGGGGCGGACAAACACATCGCCATGATTAAAATAAACTCTAAAAACTTTTTATTAATACTTTTGGCAGCCTCGTTAATTTTGGGGGGGATTTGGTATTTTCTATTAAAAGAAGGGGCTCCTTTGGTTACACCAGCGGATATAACGAAACTATACAACCAATCCGAATCCGATGACACCTCGGCAATTGAAAAAGACCTTGAAGAAACCGATTTAACCAACCTAGACGCAGAACTTACGGATATCGAAGATGAGCTCAATTCCCCTTAATGGCTCCGCGAGAACGTACTTCTCTCTTTTTGGCGTTTGGTGATAATAAGGTAAATTCTTCGAGCTCTTTGACTCCGCCAAAGGCGATTCTGTCGACAATTGCGTCTTTCGCTCCTATTATCTTAGCCGGCGCGATTACAAAATCTCCCCAACGCTCGTTTATTTCATCAATCGAGTCAACCAATCTTTCCTTTTCTTCTGTACGTTCAAACAGTTCCAATTGAGAATTTGTTTTCTTTAACAGTCTGAATGCGGAAACCGCCAGCTGGCGAACCGGTTTCCGATATGGACAACGACTTAAAATGTTAAAAGCTTCTTTGTAAATCTCTCGGGGGTCAAACAATTCTCTCTGAAAAGCTACTCCCTTGTGCCAAAAAGACCAATCATAAAACCATACCGCCAGATGAATTCCTCTGGCTTTGTATCCGGCCCGTCTCAAGCGGGCACTCATTTTAGAAACCAGCTTGACCAGAATCGGAGAAAGCTCTTCAATTCTAGTTAGGGGCTTGGGTAAAGTGAATGAGTTCCCGTAAGAATGCCGTCCAAGTTCAACATCGTCTATTTCCAATCCCCGAAGTCTCAAATACCAATAATAGCCCAGAACCGACTTAAAAGCCGCCTTCAACTTCCAAAAAGGGGCATTATAAAAATCTAAAACATTAAATATACCCAAATTATTGAGTCGGGCCGCATTTCGTAGCTTTATGCCGCATAAATCTACCAGAGAAAGACCTCTGTAAATTTCCAAAAAATTATTTTCATTTATCTCATCGAGTCCATCTGGCTTATGAAGAGAAGAGGCGGTTTTTGCCAAAAATCTATTAGGCGCTATCCCAATCGATACCCTTATCCATTCCCCAATTTCTTTTTTAATTCGTTGTTTTATCTCGCGGCCAACCTCAAACATTCCTTTTCGGGAGGCGGGGTAGTTTTCAAGAACAAGAACAAATTCATCTATGCTTTTAGGAGTAACTTTGTCGGTATAGTCAGATAACATTTTTCGCAGGGAGAGATGAACATTTCGGTATTTCCAGGGGTCAGGTGATAGAATTAGTAGAGAAGGACAAAGGAGTTTTCCCTCTTTAACCCTCATTCCTACTTTTATTCCATATTTTTTGGCTTCGATCGAAGGAGCAATAATACAACCCGAAGGTGTGCTGTAAGCGGCCACGGCTACCGGTTTTCCCCGCAGATGAGGGTTGGCCTGCTGTTCGATAGTAGCAAAGCAAGAATTAAGGTCTATGTGCATAATTGTTGAAGGATTAGGATTAAACTTAATATCACTCGGGTAGACCATCTGAAATCTCCTCCAGTCGCCAGTGGAGCGTCTCCGTGTTTAAAACCAATCTAAAAAACAAACTCTTGGAAGCAACCGAGAAAACATGGAATAAAGTCCGGCCAACTCGATAAGTATGATGTAATCCGATTTTTTCAACTGAATAGATTTTTCCCTCCCATATCAAAAATTTGGGGTAAACCCTTCTTTTTTTATGGTCGAAGTTTAAACTTACCGAAACGGGGGTAGAAATTTTTTCGATCATCTGTCTCTTCTCCCTTAAATATACCCGAATAAAACCCGAAATCAAGTACATCTATCTATTTCAAATAGTACGCAGATTCCGCGTAGCGGATGTCAGGAGCCCTCCCTTGCTAAAAAGATTTCCAAATCTTAAACTTAAAAAGATGAATCTTAAGGAACTTGAAAAAAAAGAATTCCCTCCTCCGCTCCCATTAAGAAAGCTTATTGGCCCTAGTTTTATTCTTTTGGGCTTGGGGTTGGGAAGCGGGGAACTAATACTTTGGCCCTATCTTTCGGCAAATTATGGTTTGGGAATAATATGGGGGGCACTTTTGGGAATAACTTTTCAGTTTTTCATAAATATGGAGATTGAGCGTTATGTTTTGGCTACCGGAGAGAGCGTCTTCGTTGGATTGGCCAGAAAACTTAAGGAAATTGCCCCTGTATGGTTTATTCTTTCAACCCTTATTCCTTGGATGTGGCCAGGGATTATTGCCTCTTCGGCAACAATTTTGGCGCATGTTTTAGAAATCGGCTATTCTTCCTTAATTCCAATTGTACTTCTGGTATTAATTGGGCTTGCGTTGACACTTGGCCCGATTGTGTACAAAACTCAAGAAGTTTTCCAAAAAACGCTTATTTTAATAGGCGTCCCATTTATTTTTGTTTTAGCCATAATTTTTTCGGGGCCGCAAGGTTGGCAAGCCCTTGCCCAAGGTCTAATAGGAAAAGGGGCTGGCTTTTGGTTTCTGCCAGCGGGAATTTCTCTAGCCACTTTTTTGGGAGCCTTTGCCTACGCTGGTGCCGGCGGCAATTTAAACTTGGCCCAAGGATACTACATTAAAGAAAAGGGTTATGGTATGGGCAAATATTCGGGAAGGATTACTAGTATTTTAACTGGACAAGAGGAAAAAATCAGCCTAGAAGGAAAGACGTTTGACCTGAATTCTATAAATTTAAGACATTTTAAAACTTGGTGGAAAAGAATAAATATTGAGCATCTTTTAGTATTCTGGACAACCGGTGCTCTTTCGATGATCGTGCTTAGCCTTCTTGCTTACGCTACGGTTTTCAGAAGTGCAGAAGAAAGTCGGGGAATCATGTTTCTGATAGTCGAGGCAGGTGTCATTGCCCAGAAATCTGTTCCCATTGTGGGAAGTTTGTTTCTTTTATTGGCTTCGGCAATGCTTTTTTCTACTCAATTTTCTGTTTTCGATGCCACTAGTAGAATTATGTCGGAAAACCTGGTAATTCTTTCTCCTAATCGCTTTAAAATCGAGAAATTGCGCCTTTTTTATTATCTATTCTTATGGGCGCAGATTATTGCCGGCATCATCATCTTTTCTCTCGGTTTTACCGAACCGCTGACTTTAGTCGTAATTGGGGCATTTTTAAACGCCTTAACGATGTTCGTTTACAGCGGACTGATAATTTATTTGAACAATTCAAGCTTGGTAAAACCATTAAGGCCTTCTTTTTTCAGAATTTTTGTTGTTCTATGCGCTTTCATTTTCTACGGAATTTTCAGTGCCACCGTCATTCTTAAATGAAAAAAATCCTTTTTGTTGTTTTAATCTCGGCTATCTCCTTAATAGCGGGTTGGTTCGGCAGGGATTTTTTTAAACATAAAAACGACAAAATTCAACAAATCACCGAAAAGGTTCTTCCTCGGCCACTGAACAATTACTCCTTCGAAAACTTGATTGCTACCCAGATACCAAGTGAAAAAATAGAAATTGGGGAAATTTTGAATGACGAGAAAAGTTTTACGACCCATTCCTTTAGAATTTATTTGGATCCGACCCTGAAGGCTGGCCCAAAAAAGAAAGTGACCGGGATTTTGAATATCCCCAAAGGCCAAGGTCCGTTTCCAGTTATTGTAATGTTCCGGGGATATGTGGATCAACAGATTTACAAACCCGGCATGGGAACTGGCCGGGCGGCCAAGTACTTTGCCGAAAACGGTTTTATCACCATCGCCCCCGATTTCCTGGGTTACGGAGATTCCGATTCTCAAACTGAAAATATATTCGAAGCCCGCTTTCAGACCTATACCACCGGTTTAATTCTAGTAAAATCGCTCGATGCTTTTCCGATGTGGGATGGTAAAAACATCTTCATTTGGGGATATTCTAATGGCGGTCAAATCGCAATTACGGTATTGGAAATATTAGGAATTCCTATACCAACTTCCTTATGGGCCCCGGTTTCCAAACCCTTCCCTTACTCGGTTCTTTACTACACTGATGAATCGGAGGATAGGGGAAAGTTTATAAGGCAGGAGCTGGCCAAGTTTGAACAGGTCTATGACCCTGACCTTTATGCAATAGATCTTTATTACGACAGGATCACGGCACCCATCCAGCTTCAGCAGGGAACAAACGACGATGTCGTTCCTAAAAAATGGTCGGACGAACTTTACCATTCCCTTGATAAACAAGGAATTTCCGTACAATACTTTGTCTATCCAGAAGCAGATCATGATCTTAAAACCGCATGGAATAGAGTAGTAGCTAGAGATGTCATCTTCTTTAAAAAATTTCTTAGGTAAGGCTTGACAAAGACCGATTGTTTAGGCAATTATGAATTAATGAGATTAATTGTTAGGTTGGCGATAAATGTTTTTGCCCTTCTGGTGGTTGAATATTTAGTTCCCGGTTTTGTTTTAACCGATATCTGGGCGGCAGTGGTAGCGGCGGTAGTAATCGGGACCGTCAATACTTTTATCAAACCCGTTCTTCAATTGATCGCTCTGCCGGTATCTATCTTGACTTTTGGAGTAACCGCTTTTTTGATAAATGTTTGTCTCTTGTGGCTAACTGCCCGCCTCGTACCCGGTTTTGAAATATCTTCTTTTGTCACCGCCCTTATTGCCTCGATAGTACTTTCATTTGTCTCTTGGTTTCTCCACAAACTGGCCTCCGAATAAAAATTCATTCGGATCGATAACACACCCAATCCTCCTCTCGCAGGTTTAGGCTAAAGGTTTGAAAAATGGTTAACGAGGGACTTGAGGTCTGGCTTCGTTTACGTTTATTTTTCTTCCCTTAAGATCAGCTCCGTTTAACTTTTCGATGGCGGTTTTAGCCTCATCATCGGAACTCATTTCGACGAAACCGAATCCCCGGCTTCTTCCAGACATCTTATCGGTAATTACAACCGCGTCAATTACTGAACCGGCTTGGGAAAAAAGGTCTCGTAATTCGTCTGAGGTTACGGAGTACTCAAGATTTCCTACAAACAACTTGGCGGCCAAAAAAATTCCTCCTTTCTAAACCTAATTTATATTATAGGTAATTAAATTATATAGGAAAATTTACTTTTTTCAATTGACAATTTAAAATTTAGCTATGAAAACGTATATTAAAAAAAGGTGCCAGGCAAAACTGGGTTTCCGCACCCCCGATTTCTTCAAAGCTTCGAAATTCTCGCCAAGGGGTTACTCTGCTAAAATTAAGCCTTCTCTATTCAGGACCCAACACAAGGGCGGCAATTAGTGATATAATTTGAAAATCCGCGAGAGCGGGTTTTAGTATGCCAAAAGACACTTCGAATGTTAGTTACACCCTGGCCAGGGCAGATGATGGCACAATTCAGATCACTTTTAATATCCCTAACCGGGCCATCAAGAAAGCCAAGGATGCCGCTCTTAAAGAGCTCGGGAAAAGTGTTGAGGTCGCCGGGTTCAGAAAAGGAAAGGCTCCCCTCAAAGAGGTTGAGAAAAAAGTTTCTCAATCAACGATTATTAATCATGCTCTAAAGAATCTTTTGCCCAGAGCCTTGGTTAAAGCCATAACCGAAGAAAAACTCAAATTAGCTATTTATCCGCGGTTTGAGCTTATTTCGGCCAAGGATGGTGAAGACTGGCAGGTTCGGGCCACAACTTGTACTCTTCCCGATATCGATCTTGGAGATTATAAAAAGGCAATTTCCGGAGCCTCAAGAGCCAGGGCCATATGGACTCCGGATAAAAAAGAAGATGCCCGTGGTCAATCGCTTCCTCGCGAAGAAAAAGAACAGGAGGTTATTAAAATCCTTCTTGATACCGTTAAAGTTTCTGTACCTAAAATACTGATAGATGAAGAGGTAAATTCCAGACTTGCAAGCTTACTCGAAAAAATTGAAAAATTAGGCTTGACCCTGGAATCGTATCTCGGTTCAATAGGAAAAACAGCCGAAGATTTAAGACGGGATTATGAAATCCAAGCTAAAAATGCAATTGCTTTGAATTTAATTCTCAACAAAATAGTCGAAGTCGAAAATATTGACATCAACGAAAGCGAAATCGATTCCGCCATTCAGGCTGCCGGGGCCGATCCCAAAACCGCCGAAAAATTGAATTCTCCTAGCCAACGACAACTTATAAAGGCGATTTTGGCCAGACGAGCCGCGCTTGACTCACTTTCCAGCCTGCTGTAAGATTTGGGCTAACAATATATGGATTTTGGACGAAGAAATAAAAACCAAAGGCAAATTTCCCAAAAGAATGTCTTAGAGTCATTAAAGGATATGGGGGCATTCGCCGGCAGGTCTCTCAAGAACGATCTTATTGAAGATTCTGCCGAAAACTTACTAAGACAACTTTCAGGAACTGAGCCACAAAAAAAGTATTCGGGTGAATTAACCCCAGGAAGGTTTTTGGAAATAGAGGAAGTTCTTTCTGGAAAGGAGGCCGAAACTCAACAACTGCGTGCCAAACTGGAGCTGGAGAAAAAACTTCGCGAAGAAGAAAAACGAAGAATCGAGGAAAAGGGAGAGGAATTAAAATTGCGACTTCACGCATTAATCCAAGAGGTTTATCAACTTGCCAAAACTACTCAGGGTCTTGGTCAAGAAGTTAAAACCGCTTCTTTTGAAGCTCCTGTCAATCCGGGTGTCTATCATCTTATCTTTTTTGAAAAACTTTTGGAATTTATCAGATCCTTCAGAAAAAAAATAGAAGAAGCCTCTATATGGTTACGGGCTACTAATAAACGAGCGGAAAAGAAAAATTTCTGGGGAGTCTATAAAAAGCACGGAAGCAAATTCCTACTCGCGCCAGACCATTATTTACAGCGCTCTGCCGGTTAACATAAAATATTTACCTATGAATAATCTTTTTCTCATCATTTTTTGCGGCGTCCTTTTTATTAAGGACGGGCTAAATGGTGAGAGGAAGATATTACACCGATAATTTTTAGTAAATACCCAAAAAACAAACCTCTCACCAGAGAGGTTTTTTAATTGGATTGGAGGTGAAAAAATGCATAAAGAACGACTTACAAAGACAACAAATACGCAAACCGGAAAGGTCTACCTTGTCGATCGAGAAACCGGTATGGTTTACGAACCGACTGTTAACCTCCCTAAAGACGATCTTAGACGCCTTGTAAAACCAACGGGAGAGATTGCTCCCTCTTGTCCAGGTTGCGGCCAATATGTCTGCACCGGGCTTTGTTGCGTCTAGTTATCAAATATGGATACAGAAATTATTTCCCAAACAAACGATGAGCTGGTGGCAATCGAGGCGCTGAAACGAGAAATTCTGATAAATAAAGAGGTCGAAGAAAAAGAACGTATAAGAAAAATGCAGGAGGGGTCTGGAAAGGGCAAGGAGCGACGGGGCTGATAGAAACAACCGGATAATCTGTTGTATAATAGGTCCTGTGGACGGTTAGCTCAGCTGGTCAGAGCGTTCGCTTGACGTGCGAAAGGTCAGGGGTTCGAATCCCTTACCGTCCACTTTTGGGCCCGTGGTATACCGGCAACACGCTTCCATGGCATGGAAGAGTAGGGGGTTCAATTCCCCCCGGGTCCACCAGATTGGGAATTCTTAATAGCTTTCGTTGGCCTTTCTTTCTTTTCTCTCTTGAATCCTTCTTTCGCTCGCCCTTTTCATTTCTGCCCTAAATTTTTTCTCTTTGGCCAACTGTCTGTTTCTAGCTTGTTGACATTTGGGATCCGGACAAGAAGTTATTGTTACTTCCACCAAAGAGTTCCCGATATATTCTTGATAAGTTTTGACGGTAACTCTTTCTTTACCGCAGGTGGGGCAGGGATTAGATATTAATTTTTTGGTCAAATGTGTTATTTGTAATACAATCAGAGCTGAACTGCCTTTATTCTAACATATTTTTTAGGTTAAAAATGTCCTGGTAAGCAATAACTATGGAAACCGAACAAAGAATTAAACGAGCCAAAGAGGTAGTCCGTGGTTTACTCGGTCGATATGGCAAACCTCACCATAGAATTCATTCCGAAGCTGCCCTTGATAATGTTAATAGACTAAGAGCTCTTGAGGGCCTATGCGGTAATTGCCAGAATCTGGAACTTAAATTCGGAGATAAAGATGGAAAAGAAATAGTTACCCTTTTTTGCGCCAAAAAACATTTTCCTACCGCTCTTTACGAAAATACTCCTCTCGGCGAAAGCGCACATTGTCCAGATTACAGTAAAATAGGGTTAAAATAGACTAAAGTGGACTGGCTATACGATCTGCTAATTCTATATAAAGGTCGGGTTAGAAAGAAGCTTTCTAATTTATTTCACCGGATCAAAGCCTACATCGGCCGCCTTATTTTTCCTTTATATCTGTTTCCGATCAAGCTGGTGACATACTCCTTGTACTACGTCCTAAAACTACTAATTAAAGCCCTGATTTGGCCATTCCGAAGTTTCAGAAACCTTTTTAAAACAGTAACTACTTTTGCACTTCTACTATATATATTTTTCTCTTTATTAGTAATTTCAGACTATTTGTCCAGTAATTACGGCCACTACTCAAAATTTTTATGCGGCTATGGACTCAACAAAGTACTTAATAACTCTGTGGTCAGAATAATCGGAGGATATGGTGAAGGTTCGGGCTTTTTTATTTCCGAAAATCAAGTAGTCACCAACTTCCATGTAATCGAAGGAGAACCTTATCCTAAGATCATTTTTTCAGACGGAAGCTTCATCTCTCCGGAAAAAGTTGTTGGTGATAAAAATAGCGATCTGGCGATTCTCTATACTAGAGAGAATTATCCCGACAAAGTTCTTCCTTTAATGGATCCTGTGGAAATCTCTGAAAGGGAGCCCCTGATAGCAGCAGGTTACGCGTTGGGAACAGACCTCAAGGGAGGAGTCACTATTCAAAAGGGGGAATTTGCCGGCTTCAGGTATACGAGGGGAAGTTCCACCAACTACATCCAGACAGATATTGATTTGGTTGAGGGAATGAGCGGCGGCCCTTTAACCGACAAGTGCGGGAAAGTAGTCGGGGTAAACACAATGGGGCTCGCGGGTCTATCTCTTTTTATTACTGCTAACCAAATTAATTTTTTTTTGCCCGGCTTTACCGACAAAGACATTGAAAAAATAACAGTGGATCCAACCACCCCGGAAGGGGCGGTAATAGCCTTTTACACTTATTTGAAGGCAAGGAAAATGGAAGACGGCTTCAATCTTCTTTCAAAAGCTTATTTACAAAAGACTAATTTTGAAGAGTGGACCAATAGATTTACGGACATTTTGGATGTCGAAATTATGGGCACGAGAATGGTAAACGAAAGAAAAAATATCGTTTTTGTAAAGTTTATGACTAAAAACTGGGTCAATGAAGAAATAAATTATCATTATTATGAAGGAACGTGGCAAACAGTTCTGGAAGATGGAGTCTATAAAATGTATAGAAGCAATATCAAGGAAGTTTTTGATCCTGGCTGGGAGTGGTTTTATGAAATTTAGGGGAGATCTAACGAACGGTAAAATAAACCTATATGGTTAGGGTACCATCGCCATTCTATAAAAAAACTCATCCGCGTAAATCAGAACGTTTAGCCCGCTCAAAATATGAAAACAGCGGAAAAGCAGATAAAGTAAATAAACTTGTAAGGTTCATTGGAATCTTCCTTATAATTTTCGTCGTATTTCTCTACGGCCGTTTTGTAGGATTGGAAAAGGGAATTAAGATTGGAAGGGAGCAAGTTTCTGTCTTTTCTTCCCCATCTTCTATACCAACACCAACTTCAACATTGACCCCCTCCCAACAGCCCGATAGACCTTCCGCCAAAAAAACGGGTTGGGGAGGACCCGAGCTCTGGGAAGCAATCAATAAAAGAAGAATTGAGAACGGTGTCGGGCCCTTAAATAACAAACCCGAACTTTGCACCATTGCGTCAATTCGTCTTAACGAGCTTTTAGAATTAGGGAAACTTGACGGACATGAGGGATTTGCAAACCTGCCGACAAGAAGGCCAGATCTAAAATGGATTTTTGAAAAATATAATTTGTCCGAGTTTTTAATCGCCGGCTACGAAACTCCCCAAGAGGCGGTAAACGGATGGGAAGCCACTCTAGGTCATAAATCTCTTTTAAAGGGCGGGGAATTTGTTTGGGGTTGTGTTTACGCCCAAAATACTTTTGGAGTCGCTATCACTGCTTATTAGAGAATAGAATGTTCGTCAGTAAAAAAATAATTATTGCGGCTTTCGGGATACTCGCTTTAGTCGTTTTTCGATTAATTTCTATTTCGTCCCCCCATCACAACCAAACAACGATTTTTTCGCAGTTACCAGCTCAATTGGGCACAGAAGCTCCTACATACGATTCCGTTCCAACCAGCGCTAACAATCAAACAAAAACAAAAGTATTAAATGTAATAGATGGTGATACTTTCAAAATTGAAGGGGAAAAAATTGTTAGACTTATCGGAATCGATGCCCCCGAAACTTCAAAAGGGGGAGAGTGCTATGCTCAAGAAGCTACTAATAAATTGGAAGAGATGATACTAAATAAAGAGGTATTACTGGAAAAAGATGTCTCCGAAACCGATAAATACCATAGATTGCTAAGGTATGTCTGGGTTGGCGACGTTCTTGTGAATGAAGCCTTGGTTCTGGACGGTTTTGCTAAAGCTTCTTCTTACCCGCCGGACATCAAATATCAAGAGAGGTTTAAGGAGGCGGAAAGAGCCGGGCGGGAAAAGGGCTTGGGTCTTTGGGGAGATACTTGCACCAAACCTACGATTAAACCATCATCCACAACCTCCCCGTCAACAGGTGGGTCTTATGTCTGCGACTGCAGAAAAACCTGTTCCCAAATGTCTTCTTGCGCCGAGGCACAATACCAGCTTAACATCTGTGGTTGCAAGGCTCGCGACGCCGATGGCGACGGGATTGCTTGTGACACCGATTGTCAGTAATTTATCTAGATATATTTTTCGTCCTTGCCCCTATATACCATAGAAAAACTGGCATAATAATGAGAAAAAGGGTAAGATAGGCTATGTTTAAACTTTCGCCTTCTGATTTTAAGTATTTATACGAGGACTGCAAACACTGCTACTACCTCAAGGTTAAAAAGGGAATCAGCCTTCCTTCTATCGGCATGCCCGGAGTTTTTTCTAAAATGAATACTCTTCTTCAGAATGCCATTATCGGGCAGGAGCTTAAGAAGATTAATTCCTCACTTCCAGCCGGGAAGATAGAAGTTAAAGAAGGATTTCTAAAATCTAAGCCAATTCCGCCCGATAATTCCTGTTTTATTTCAGGTAGGTTCGACATTGCCTCCGAACTTGATGACGGGTCCCTAGCCGTAATCGATTTTAAAATAACCGACCCAACAGAAGATAAAATTCAGAAATTCTTCCCCCAACTCCACGCCTATAAATTTGCTTTGGAAAACCCAGCATTTGGATCACCCAAGAAAATCAGCAAGATGGGCGTGGTTACGATCAACCCCGAAGAAATCAGTTTTCCGGAAGAAAATGTCGTTTTTAAGGCAAGACCCTAGTTTTTCGAAATTGAAGAAGATATAGAGCGCTTTTACGCTTTTATATCGGAAGTCTCGAATCTTTTAGCAGGCCCTGTTCCTAAGGAAAATCCAAATTGCGATTGGTGCAAATATCGCCTCTGTTTTGCTAAACCCCATAAAGACCGAGAGGAAATTACTTTCTAAGTTAGCTTCTCCCCGAGGTATAATGGCTTATGGCAGGTAAAAAGTATTGGTCAGAGGAGGTAACCAAGCACTCGATTGCTTTGGATTTAGAAAAAGGGGTTTTTACCTGGAATGACCCCAAAAAGATTGCTCTTTCTCTTAAGAAAAGTGCCGAAGAAAGTTTGAGAAGAAAGGCGGCAACCCCCTTTCAATCGGCCATGAGCATGCTCAATTTTTATATTAATCGAGCCGGTAAAAATTTGCCTCCCGAAAGAAAGATAATTCTCGAGCAAGCTAAGGTAGAACTTCGCAAAGCTTTTGGCAGAACCTAACCTATCCTTAAATTTTTCCTTCAAATGCGTTACAATCTATTTTGATGGATAAACTCGATAATCTTAGACATTCCACCTCGCATCTTCTGGCGGCGGCGGTAACTTCTTTATGGCCGGAAGCAAAACCTACTTTAGGCCCTCCCATTGAAAATGGTTTTTATTACGATTTTGCCGATTTGAAAATCTCTGAGGAGGATTTACCTAAGATTGAGGCGAAAATGAAACAGATTGTAAAAACTTGGAATGGTTTTGAAAAAATTGAAGTTTCCACAGTAGAGGCAAAAAAAATGTTTAAAGACAACCATTTTAAAATTGAACTTATCGAGGAAATCGAAAAAAGCGGAGAAAAAATAACTTTATATGAATCCGGAAAGTTTATTGATCTATGCAGGGGCGGTCATATTGATAAACCTTCCCAGAAGATTAAATATTTTAAACTTTTGTCTATCGCCGGCGCCTACTGGCGTGGCAACGAGAAGAACCCGATGCTGACCAGGATATACGGAACTGTTTTCCCTTCCAAAAAAAAATTGGATGATTATTTGTTTAGATTAGCAGAGGCAAAAAAGCGCGATCATCGGAAGCTTGGTAAGGAACTTGGTTTTTTCATTATTCCCGACGAAGTTGGACCCGGTCTTCTTATCTGGACCCCGAAAGGGGCCACCATCAGACGGGAGATAGAAAAGTTTATCGTTCAAGAACAGATTAAGCGCGGATACCAACACGTCTATTCGCCCCACATTGGCAGAAAGTCGCTGTGGGTAACATCTGGCCATTGGGATTTATATAAAGACAAAATGTACGCCCCGATGAAAATTGACAAAGAAGACTATTTGGTTAAACCCATGAATTGCCCGATGCATATGATGGTATATAAGAGCGCTCTTCATAGTTATCGAGATTTACCTGTTCGAATTGCCGAAAATGCCACCGTCTATCGCTATGAAAAAACGGGCGAATTATCTGGAATGGTAAGAGTTCGTTATATCACCCAAGACGACTCGCATATTTTCTGTCGGGAAGATCAAGTCATCGACGAATTTATCGGGGTTTTGGATTACATCATTTATCTCTTGAGGGTTTTCGGAATAAAAAACTATTACTTCAGGCTTTCGCTCCGCGATCCCAAAAACAAAGACAAATACTTGGGCAGTGATAAGGTATGGTATCAGGCGGAGGAAAAAATAGAAGCCGCCGTCAGAAAATTAAATCTTAGCTATCAGAAGGTCGAGGGGGAAGCGGCTTTCTATGGACCAAAGCTCGACGTAATGGTCAAAGATGCTCTCGATCGGGAATGGCAGTGTGGAACCATACAGGTAGATTTTATGCTTCCCGAAAGATTTCAGCTTGAGTATATAGACAAAAAGGGAAAACCGGCTCGCCCCGTCTTAATACACCGGGCCCCGTTAGGCTCGATAGAACGCTGGGTGGGCCTGCTTATTGAACATTACGCCGGTAATTTCCCAGTCTGGCTTTCTCCTATTCAAGTGGCGGTTCTTCCTATAACCGAAAGGAATCTCGAATACGCCCAGAATATAACCAACAATTTAATAAATCAAGAAATTAGGGCCGTAACGGACGATCGAAGAGAGACCCTCCAAGCTAAAATCAGAGATGCCCAGTTGGCAAAAACTCCCTACATGCTGGTTGTCGGCGACAAGGAAGAAAAGGATGGTACGGTATCGAAAAGGGACAGAAAAGGCAAGGATTACGGCTTATTGAAAATCGACGATTTCATCCTTGCCCTTAAAAAGGAAATTAATGAAAAAACTCTTGGTTGATTCCTTCTTGAATACCAGCTTTAGATATCGTACAATTAGCCTCAAGAGTTGAAAAGCGGCGGTTTATATTGGAAAGTAGATTATGACATCCGTGCCCCGGAGGTGAGAGTAATTGGTGCAGATGGAATCCAAATTGGGATAATGAAGACCTCGGAGGCAATTAAGAAAGCTCATGAAAAAAATCTCTCCTTGGTCGAAGTTGCACCCTTAGCTAAACCTCCCGTTGCCAAAATTGTTGACTACGGAAAATTTAAGTACCAAGAGGAGAAAAAAGCAAGAAGAGAACAGCGAGGGATAAAGGGTGGGGAAATAAAGGAGATCAGATTTTCTCCTTTTATTGCCGAAAAAGATTTTAATACGCGGTTGGCTCGAACAAAAGAGTTTTTGGCTGAAAAAAATAAAGTAAGAATAGTAATAGTTTTTAGAAAGCCGCAGGAGTCTAAAAAGGATTTTGGTTATAATCTTTTGAAAAGAATTGTTTCAGAGCTTGGAACAGATAATGTGTCCATGGATATGGAACCAAAGTTTTTGGGAAGAAATTTGGTAATGATAATATCACCGATCTCGGGGAAAAAGAATGCCTAAGGTCAAAATTCGCAAATCCATCGTTCGAAGATTTAAGGTTACTGAAAAGGGAAAAGTCCTTAGAGGTAGGGCTTTTAGGCGGCATTTAAAAGCGTCAAAATCTAAGAGAAGAATTAGAAGATTGAAACAAAAGCGTCTTTTAAAAGGTGCCTTTGCCAAAAAAATAAGAAAGGTTGTGGGAAAATAAATGGCTAGAGTCAAATCGCCGGCAGCAAAAAAACATCGGCGGCTTCTTAAAAATGCGGCCAGATTTAAACAGGCATCAAGACGGCGAGTCAAAGTTGCTCACGAGGCGATTCTCCATGCCGGAGAATATGCTTACCGAGGTAGAAAACTCAAAAAAAGGAATCTTAGATCTCTTTGGATCACCCGACTCAATGCCGCCGTTAGAGAAGGGGGGCTTTCGTATTCCCGCTTTATGGCTGGTTTGAAAAAAGCCAATATCTCTCTCGACAGGAAAATTTTATCGGAAATTGCCGTTTCCGACCCTAAAACATTCAAAAAAATTGTTTCCGAAGTAAAATGAAATTCTTTTTCTCCACTAACTTTTTCTTTAAGATTTAAGTGGTGGAGAGACTAAGATAGAAAGGCTCTCCACAAGAGAGCTTTTTTTATAGCATCCGTTTTTATTCGAATGAAAGAAGAAATTTTAAACATTAAAAATGAAGCCTTGGCGCAGATAATGGAAGCCAAAAGTTATGCTGAACTCGAAGATCTCAAAATTCTCTATCTAGGAAGAAATGGGAAGCTTAACAAATTGATAAAAAAAATAAAAGATGTCCCTCTTGAAGAAAGAAAAGAGATCGGTCTTCTTATTAATGAATCCAAAAGCTCGATTTCGAAGCTTTTGGCCGAACAGAAAATCTCTCTTAAGCAAATTGCCAGAGAATGGTTTGACCCAACCATTCCCGGAATAAAACCGGCGGTCGGTCACCTCCATTTGGTAACCCAGGCAATTGAGGAAATTTCCAGAATTTTTGAACAAATAGGTTTTGTGAAGGTTCGTTATCCGGAGGTCGAATGGGATTGGTATGCTTTTGAGTCTCTAAATATGCCAGAGGGTCACCCTGCTCGGGACGAGTGGGAAACCTTTTTTGTAGAGGGACCACCGCACCCAAAACATGGTCAAATGGTGTTAACCCCCCATACATCGTCTGGCCAAGTCAGGGAAATGGAACGTGTAGCCAAAAATAAGCACCCGGATAAGAATATCGTGATAAGGATGATAAACGTCGGCAAGTGTTATCGTCGCCAACTCGACGCTTCGCATGTACCTATGTTCCATCAGTTTGAGGGATTGGTAGTTGATAAGGATATTTCGATTGTTCATCTTAAGGGCACTTTGGATTATTTTGTCAGAAATTTTTTTGGGAAAGAACGAAAAACAAGATTAAGACCTTTCCATTTCCAATTCACGGAGCCGTCTTTTGAGGTTGATGTCTCCTGCGGCGTCTGTAAAGGTCTAGGTTGCAAGCTGTGTAAGTCGGGCTGGTTGGAATTAGGAGGAGCAGGCATGGTTCACCCAAAGGTTCTCAAAAATGGTGGGATAAACCCAAAAATATATTCCGGTTTTGCATTCGGTTGGGGAGTAGAGCGCACCTATTTGATGAAAACCGGGTTATCTATTCCTGATATAAGACTTTTGTACAGTCCGCAACTTTCCTTTCTTAGACAGTTCTAATATATGAATATCCTAATCCCCGATATTTGGTTAAGAGACTTTTTAAAAACGCAGGCAACGGCTAGGCAGATAGCCGAGTGTCTCTCTTTGTGCGGACCATCGGTCGAAAAGTTAGAAAACGGAGTTTATTCGATCGAAGTTACTACCAACAGGATTGATGCCGCTTCGGTTTGGGGAATAGCCCGTGAAGCGGCGGCAATTTTAAATCAGTTTGGGATTGATGCGCGCTTAAGACCTCCAGAAACTGGTTCCCTACTCTTTAGACCCCGAGTTTCGTATCTAAAAGCGGAGGTCGATACCCGTCTTTGCTTTCGGTTTTCAGCGGTACTGGTCAAAGACGTCAAACTCCAACGATCGCCGGAATGGCTGATCAACAGACTTACCAAAGTCGGGGTAAGGCCAATCAATAATGTTGTTGATATTTCCAACTACATTATGCATGAACTAGGACAACCTGTTCATACTTTTGATTACGACAAAATTGGAGGTCATTATATGAAACTTAGAGAAAGCAAAAAAGGGGAACGTCTAACTACTTTGGACGGAAAAATACATATTCTACCGGGCGGGGATATAGTTATTGAAGACGGCGACAGGAGGCTAATTGATTTGGCAGGCATTATGGGGGGCGAAAATAGCGCCGTCGATGACAGCACCAAGAATGTGCTTCTTTTTGTCCAAACCTATAACCCAAAAAACATAAGGCGAACTTCGATGATTTTGAACCAGAGAACTGAAGCAGCCCTCCTTTTTGAAAAAGGACTTGATCCAGAGCAGGTTTCGTTGGGCATCGCCCGGGGTATCGACCTTTTCAAAGAACTGACAAACGGCTCCCCTGAAGAAGAAATTCTTGATATTTATCCTCTCCCGTACAAAACCGCCGAGATTCAAGTGGACCTTGGTTTCATTAGATCAAGGTTGGGAATTCAAATTGAAAAAAAACAGATTACTAAAATTCTTGGATCTTTGGGATTCACGACTTCGTGGAACAGAAAAATTTTGACGATAAACGTTCCCTCTTTCAGGGCCGGGGATACCGCTATCCCCGAGGATATAGTCGAAGAAGTCGCCAGAATTTATGGTTACCACCGTCTGCCAAACACCCTTATGGAAGGGCCTCTTCCCGAACCGCTCTCGGATTCTCCATTTCCGTTTGAAATAAAGCTAAAAAATATCATTAAAGGATTCGGCGGAGTGGAAGTTTACACTCTGTCTCTAGTCTCTAGAGACTTTGTTGAAAGAAATGCCTTAAAACTAAAAAATCCGCTAGGTCTGGAATCAGAATATTTGAGGACTTCTCTTCGTCCCTCTTTGGTAGAGGCTGCCAACGCAAACGTCGCAGAAAAAGAGGAATTTCATCTTTTCGAAATGGCCAACATATACCTTCCGCGAAAAGGAATGCTACCCGAAGAAAAAATGATGCTCGGAGGTATATTCTCGTCTACAGATTTCAGAAAAGCCCGCGGGATCGTCGAATCTTTTCTGGAGGAAATTAACGTTAACGCCCGCTTTGTGGCGCAAGAATTGCCTCATTTTCTACCGTCCAGAAGCCTAGCGATTCTGTCAGGCGACAGGCAAGTAGGCGCTCTGGGTATCTTAAACGAAAGGTATATTTACTACGAATTCTCGGTCGAAGATTTAAGAAAGCTCTCACAAGCTAGGACATTTATACCCCTGCCAAAATATCCTCCTCAAATAGAAGATTTAACGCTTACTTTTCCCGAAAAAACAAAAATCGGCGAGGTTATTTCTTCCATCAAATCTATCAGCAAACTGGTTAATAATGTTGAAATGGTAGACATTTATGATCGGGCTTTTACTTTTCGAATTTGGTATCAGCACCCCACCAAAACGCTTACCGATAAAGAAGTCGGGAAAATAAGAAACAAAATTTTGCGAAAGCTGAATAGAAATTTCGGCGGTGATTTAAAGGATTAAACTGATTCGCTAATTTCTCTCATTATGGAGGTCATTGCATCCGCTTGCTCTATTGGGATTTCGCGATATCTACGTCGATAATCGTCAAACCTTTTTCTAACCTCTTCTTTCTCCAGGGAGGAGCCAGCCTTTTTCATTAGTGACCTGATTTCAAAAGCTTCGATAAACCACTGAAGAGAATCGGGATACTTTTCAGCAATTTCAGCAACGGGAACCAAAAGATTCCTCCTGAATACAAAAGTCCACCAGTTTTTTTCTTCGGCTCGATCAAATTCGGTATATTCGTAGCTTTCTATCTTTCCGCCCTTAATAATTAATCTTAGTGGCCTCATTTCTTTCCCCTCCAGAACCTTAAGCGCGTCTTTTGTTTTTGAAAGATCATCACTTAAACAAGATAAAACTTGAGATATTTCCCTAAATCCCCTTAACCGATGATGGCTTTTGGTCCGAGAAAACTTTTGTATCCTCCGTTGGGTTTTCTCTTCTCTTCTTTTTAGCTTTTGGATTTCTGCCGATATAAACGAGGAAACTTCACCCTCGTGTTCTTGAATAATAGTCGGCCTTATTTCGCCAATTTTGGCTCCATTCAACTTAATAAGAAGAATGTTTGGCTGTCTTTCGGTTCGTTCAATACTCGCCATATTTTTTTCACCTTTTGGAATGATGATTATATCACAGATAGTCCTAAGGAATGGGGGAAGGGGCTATCCAATCCCAGGGGACGTTAACACCAATTTTAATAGATCGATCTGATTCTTTCCCATTAGCGTCTTTGGCTTTAGCTCTAAGCGTGTGAACACCATCGGATAAACTGACTTCGTGAGTAAAAGGAGGACCGGTAAATGTTCTAACCTTTATTCCATCAATTTCCAGCTCAATTTGAACAATTGTTGCCGTCGATTCCGCAGTAATTTTAACGGTGAAATTATTTGGGGTAGTTGCTCGATCCGTTGGGTTTATAAACTCAACGTGAACCGGGTTATTTGTCCCACAATAGTCATTTGGGGGGCGAAATCTTGCATCAGATTGGGTTGCAATCCATTCGTCGATTCCTTTTTGCCATCGGTTTTCTCCTCCTGCTCCGGCAGTGGGATCTTTTTCTTTAAAAACAAAAAATTCCTTTTCTTCATAATTTCCCGAGGCAATATCGGATGGAGTTGCCAATTTACCCTCTGTTTTACAGATTTTAAGTTTGACATGAACGGTATCTTCACCAGGTTCGGTCCCCCGAATAAAATATTCGGTCCGCGACGGAAAACCGTCGTGGGCGCGGTAGCCAGACACGGAGTCTACAGAGGCGGTAACAATACCAGACGGTATTTCAAAATCTACGTTGGGCTTACCAGCCAGTGATTCCATAACGATTCTTCTCCAGATTGGGGTTGCTCCCGAGACTCCCGAGGCAACAGACAGCATTGGACTGTAATCATTGTTTCCAACCCAACTCCCCACCATTACCAACCTGTTTCCGCCAATTGCCCAATTATCCCTCTTATCGTTGGTCGTACCCGTCTTAACCATCACTTTTCGGCCAGGGATGTTAAGAAGTGAGTTCGGCCCAAAAATCGCTGATCGAGCATTGTTATCTGATAGGATATCGGCAATCAAAAAAGCCTGCTCCTCGGAAAGAACCCGTTTGCTTTTTTCGGGTTTAATCTCCTCCAGAACCTTGCCTTTACTGTCCTCAATTTTGAGAATTGCCACTGGATTTACCCGGTATCCTTTATTTACGAAAGCGGAATAGGCGCTGGTGAGTTCTAATAGTCGCACTTCCCCTCCCCCCAAAGTCAATGAGAGGCCAACTTTATCTAATGTATCTTGGTCCGGTTTCAAGGTAGAAATTCCCAGATCATAAGCCGTTTCCAATGTATTTTTTATTCCAACCAGGGCCAAAGTTTTAACAGCGACAACATTAATTGAATTTCCAAGAGCATATCGGATTTGGAGAGGACCGCGATATTTGCCGTCATAATTTTCCGGCTTATAGTCGGGCTGATTTATTCCACCGGGGAAGGTAGTCGGTACATCCATAATCATCGTTGCCGCGGTGTATCCCTTTTTGAATGCGGTCACGTAAGTGAACGGTTTTATTGCCGAACCGGGCTGTCTTAATCCTTGGGTAACAACATTGAACTGGCCGTCATAATTGGGGTCGTTAAAATTTTTTGATCCCACCATCGCCAGAATCTCGCCTGTTTCCGGGTTGATAACAACCGCCGCACCGTTGGTAATTCTTTGTTTTTCCACTTTGGCAATCTCCTCGGCCACTATTTTTTCGGCCTTCTCTTGTAACTCTAAGTCTAAGGTAGTGGTAATTTTAAGACCGCCCTGTTCAACTATTCTTTCTCCATACCGCTCTTCAAGAATTTTCTTCACGTACTGAACAAAATGGGGGGCTTTGAAAGAGGCCCCCCGCGGTTGAAACTGAATATCATCAATCTGGGCCTTCGCTTCTTCCTCTTGTTCTTTGGTAATATACCCATCCTCTCTCATTCTTCTTAATACTTGTTCCGTCCGTTTGATATAAGCTTTAGGGGTTTCGGAATAGGGAGAATAACTTGAAGGCTTTTGCGGGAATCCTGCCAAAATCGCGCACTCCACCAAATTTAGATCTTTGACCTTTTTGCCAAAATAAATTTCGGCCGCTACCTCTACTCCCCAAGCTGTCCCGCCGTAGGGAGCTTCGTTAAGGTACATCTTTAGAATATCGTCTTTTGAGTATTTCCTTTCAATCTGAATCGCCAAAATAAATTCCTTTATCTTTCTGAAAAGTGTTCTTTCGGGAGTAAGGAGAACATTTTTGACCAACTGCTGGGTCAATGTTGAGCCACCTTGGAGTTTTCCCTTGAGAACAATGTTGAACATTGCCCTAAAGATGCCGGTGGGATCAAATCCTTGATGTTTGTAAAAATTTTTATCCTCAATCGCTATTGTCGCCTGTCTCAAATAAAGGGGAATGTCGTTAAGTTCTACCGGGGTTCTTCTTTCTTGGGTAAAGATAGCGTAAAGAACTTTTCCGTTCCTATCCAGGATTTTACTAGCGTATCCTTCTCTCCGAACAATCTTGTCTGGAGAGGGAAGATTAAAAGCAAAAAGCGAAATTACCATGAAAGATAAAAGGAAAAATCCGATAATGGCCAAAAAGGCCAGTTTAGTTAGATTAGCTATCAAGCGGACTTTATCGACCCGGTTTCGATAGTCTCTAACACCCAATCTCCTAAAATACATTCTTTCCTTCCACATATTTACTTTTACTTGTCATTGTAGCAGATTTAAGCGTAGAATAGGTATCAGTGGATATAAATGAAGTACTAACAAGGGGAGTGGAGCAAATTTTTCCGTCAAAGGAAAGTTTGCATCGCCTAATGCTGAGAAAAAAGATCTCTCTTTATCAAGGTTTTGACCCCTCAATGCCAAGTTTGCATTTAGGAAATCTGGTCGGCCTAATGAAACTGAGACAATTCCAAAAACTGGGGCATAAAATTATATTTTTGGTCGGTGATTTTACCGGCATGATTGGCGACCCGACCGACAGATTCGCACCTAGAAAACAGCTTACCAGAGAGGAGGTCCTGAGAAATACCGAATCCTGGAAAACTCAAGTTGCTAAGATACTCGATTTCAAAGGTCCTAATCCGGCCAAATTTCTCTTCAACTCTACCTGGCTAGACAATGTGGGTTTCAAAGAACTTATAGGGATTGCGGCTAATTTTACCGTTCAGCAGATGATTGAAAGAGATATGTTCCAAAAGCGCCTGAAAGATAACAAACCAATTTATCTTCATGAGTTTCTTTACCCAATAGCCCAAGGTCTCGACAGCGTCATAATGGACGTTGATTTGGAAATAGGAGGTTCAGATCAGATATTCAATATGCTAGCCGGAAGAAGTCTAATGAAAGCAATGAAAAATAAAGAAAAGTATGTTCTGGCTACCAAGCTTTTAATAGACAAAGAGGGGAAAAAAGTCGGCAAGACAGAAGGGAATGCTCTTTTTCTGAATTCAACGCCTTCCAATTTTTACGCCGGTATTATGGCTCTCGCGGACGAAGTAATTCCGCTGTCGTTTGAGCTTTTTACGGAACTTCCTCTCAGAGGTATCGAAGAAAAGGTAAGAAAAAACCCGATTAAAGAAAAGAAAAGACTCGCTTTTGAAATTGTTAACTTATTGTGGGGTGGTCAAGCTGCTGAGACAGCCCAGCGAGAATTTGAAAAAACATTTCAAGAGAGAAATCCTGATTACCCGATCGAAATGCCGATTGGAAAAAACTTGGCTGAAACGATCGCCCCATTTACAACCCTGGGAAGCCTCTCGGAAGCGAAACGTATTATTCAACAAGGCGGGGTAGATGTTGATGGCGAAAAAATTACCAACCCCAACTTTCAAGTTGTTCCCGGAAGTAAAATCAAGGTTGGAAAGAAAATATTTGGTACAGCCGTTTGAAAATAATATGTTATTGAAAAAAAGACAACGTAAACTTTTTATCGTTATCGTTATTGTTGCCACATTAGGTTTGTTATTGACATCATTTCTGCCTTTTTTGACTGCCTTCCAATGAGATGAACCTCTCTTCCTCCATTGGCAAACTAAATTTGGTCGGCCCTATTTACCAACGTCGTTTAGAAAAGCTTGGGATAATTACCATTGAAGATCTACTTCTCCACGCTCCCCATCGTTACCTCGATTTTTCTCTAACATCTTCCATTGGTTCCGTTCAACCCGGCGAAGCCCTAACAGTAAAGGGGAAGGTGCTTTCCATAAAAAATCAGTACACTAGAGGCGGCAAAAAAATTCAGATTGCCGAGGTTGAAGACGAAAGTGGCAAGGTTCTAGCTGTCTGGTTTAATCAGCCATATCTAATCAAAATTTTGTATCCGGGTGTAAACGTTTCCTTGGCCGGTAAAGTTGACTGGTTTGGTAAAAAAATTGCTTTAGTTTCTCCCGAGTTCGAAATATTGCGCCAGAAACAAAAACCTGTTCATACCGGCCGAATCATTCCAATTTACCCGGAAACATTCGGTGTCTCGTCTAAGTGGATTAGAGGGAGGATGAATGAAGCCTTTGACAAAGTTGGAAATTCAATCAAAGAGTTTTTGCCCGTAGAGACATTAAAAGAATTGAACCTTCCTGATCTTTATCAATCACTAAGGGCGGTTCATTTTCCTGATGACCTGAATAGCGCAGAGCAAGGAAGAAGAAGATTGGCTTTCGACGAGTTTTTATTTTTACACCTTAAGAATCAAAAACGAAGATTGGAATGGAATAGCCACCGGGCCGCTTTCGCCTTGAAAATTGACAATCAGTTAATCGACCAATTTATCGCTTCCTTGCCGTTTGAACTGACTAAATCTCAACAACGATCGGTCAATGAAATACTTTCGGATATTTCAAAAAATATCCCCATGAACCGATTACTCGAAGGAGACGTCGGTAGTGGTAAAACCGTCGTGGCGGCTATTGCCTCTTTTGCTTCTTTTATAAACGGCTGTCAAAGCGTCTTTATGGCACCGACTCAAATTCTCGCCCAACAACACTTTCAAACACTCAACCGGTTATTTTCAAGATACAAAGCCAGGATATCCCTATTAACTTCGGAGGTTACTAAAAAAGAGATAGGCCGAAACGATATTTTCGTCGGTACACATGCTTTAATTCACCGAAAAATAGATTTCGACAAAGTTGCTCTGGTTGTTATTGACGAGCAACATCGCTTCGGGGTTGAGCAAAGAGCGCACTTAGTAAAGAAAGTCGGAAAAGAAACTATCGCCCCCCATGTTCTGACAATGACTGCCACCCCTATTCCCAGAACTGTCGCTTTGACTTTTTATGGAGACCTTGATCTTTCTATTTTAGAAGAACTTCCTCAAGGCAGACAAAAAATAACCACTTGGATTATTCCGCCGCACAAACGAGAGGGGGCTTATAGGTGGATAGAAGAAAAAATAAAAAGAGAAAAAATCCAAGCGTTTTTTATTTGCCCCCTTATCGAAGAATCTTTAATCGAAACAATGAAATCAGTAAGGGCGGTAACTAAAGAATACGAAGATCTTAAACAGATATTCAGGAAAATAAAATTAGGGCTATTACACGGAAGATTACCGGCAAAAGAAAAGGGGAGAGTTATTGATGAATTTCGTCGAGGAGAAATCGATATTTTAGTTTCAACGCCGGTGGTCGAAGTCGGAATCGACATCCCCAAAGCGGTAGTTATGGTTATTGAGGCGGCGGAGAGATTCGGTCTTTCCCAGCTTCACCAGCTGAGGGGTAGGGTTGGTCGAGGTAAAATAAAATCGTACTGCCTCTTGTTTTCCGAAACAAAATCTTTGAGAGTTTTAAGTCGGTTGAAAGCGCTAACTGAAAACCTATCCGGGTTCGAGCTTGCCGAACTTGACCTGAAATTAAGGGGGCCTGGCGAAATTTTCGGCACCAAACAGCATGGTTTCCCAGAACTTAAAATCGCTAATTGGCAAGATGTCGATCTTATTCGCTCTTCAAAACTTATTGCCGAAGAAGCATTCAATAAACCAGATAAATTTAAGGCTCTGCATTCATTCCTTCGTGACAGACAGCTTATAGCAAATTAATTATTCTTGCCCGAGCCCACCATTTAAAATATCCCATATTATTTGCTTAAAAAGAGTTATATGCTATAATACTTTACTGGCCGAAAGGGCCGAACCTTTACAACGGGAGAGAAGTCCAAATAGGAGGGCGTCATGTCCACAACTGATCTTTTGAACCAAGCCGTCAGTATTGCGGCAAGACAGTTTCTGCCCCAACTGGGAACGCTGGAGGAGATTGCCGAGAAAGCCAGACTAATTGCGCCCGAGCTACGGAGCGAAGAGGAGAAGCGGATTCTGCGCATTTCAAAAGCGGCACGGAGAAACCTTCCCTCATCAACATCAGAACGGCTATCCAAGCCGGGGGGCTCAACAAACAGAGACTTCCCAGACTCGCGATTGCCTCATACGAGATAAGCCAAAAGGGTCTCCAAACCTGTGTTAGGCTGACGGTGGACACGGGCGAAGTGACTTTTTATGGAGGAAACTCATGGAGACCTTTGTGGTCTCTGCATTTTCCTGAAAACACCTTCGAACCAATACGGTTCCCTAGTTGGAGTTGGTTATCTGAATCCGTTTTCAAGGAGGCTCAAACGCCCACGCCGTCAGTTCCTGGAATCCTTCGCCAGAAGAACCCAGAGGGGGTAATTCTCCTCTTTGAAGTGTCACGTTGGGAGGAGATGATCCAACCCAACCTTGACCCTTACCTGTTGAGGCATGTCGTTGGGAATGTCTATGCCGTTCTGGGCACCTGGAACATCACCGACCTTGAGGCGGAAGCATTCCGGGCGGCCCGAGATCTAGGTCTGTGAACCTGAACACACATGGCAGGAGACACCTTGCACTTGCACTTTTGGTGGTGCCTCCTGCCCAGCTTTTCTCCCGTTGTCTTTTCTAAATAAATTATTGCCAATAGCTTAAGCTTCATATAAAATTACCCAGTATGCCCCCTCTTCCTAAGAAAAAACATACCAGAAGTCGAACCGGCAAAAGGCGTTTCAAGACTATGGCCGCCAAAATCGTCGCTTTGTCTAAATGCAAGAGTTGCGGCAAATTAAGGCTTCCCCATCGGGCTTGTTCTTATTGTGGAACCTACGGTCCTAAAGGATAATGAAAACTGCTCACGACCCAAGACATATCCGCCGCCGCGAAGCTGTCCAAAGTCTCTTTGCCGAAAGCTTCACTTCCCAATCAAAACATAACGATTTAGCAGAAAAAGTCTTGGCCAAAAAAGATGAGTTAGATGCCGAGATTTTCCAAGCGGCTCCGGCCTGGCCCATTGAGAAGCTGAATAAAATTGATTTGGCAATTCTAAGGCTGGCAGTTTACGAGCTTAAAAATCACGAAGTCCCTCCCAAGGTGGTCATCGATGAAGCGGTAGAGCTGGCAAAAGAATTTGGGGCAGAATCTTCTCCTTCCTTTGTTAATGGCGTTCTGGGTACAATATACAAAGAGGTCGCTAAAAAACATGGAGGAAAAAAATAAAAGGTCAGCGATTATTAGAAAGCTAGCCGAGACTATCGGCGTTGAAGAAGAAGACATAGGGGATGACGATAACTTCTCGGAAGATTTACATATGAACGCGTTGGAACTTTCGGATTTTGTCCATTCCCTTTCAAACTTGGGTTACGACACGGCCAAACTGAATTTAGCAGAAATCGAAACTGTTTCTGATCTGCTTGAAGCCCTTGGAACCCACGCCGAAATATGACCGATATCAATTCCCTAAAGCAGGTCTTTAAGAATAAGGACCTGTTAATTTTGGCTCTAACGCACAAGTCGTGGGTAAATGAGCATCCCGGTGTGCGCAATACTAATGAAAGGCTAGAATTCTTGGGAGATGCGATTCTGGAATTTATCGTTTCGGAGGAACTTTATCAAAGGTTTCCAGAAAAAAAGGAGGGGTATTTGACCGCCCTTAGGGCAAATCTTGTCAACACCGAAAATCTTTCGAGGGTTGCCGAAAAACTATCTATTGGAAAAGCCCTCTTTCTCTCAAAAGGGGAAGAGGAGGGGGGAGGTAGAAATAATCCTTCCCTCCTGGCTGATACGGTAGAGGCAATTATCGGCGCTTTATTTCTCGATCAGGGAATCGATAAAACAAAGGAATTTGTAAGGGAAAATATTATCGCCGAAATACCCAAAAAAGTTCTCCAACCTCTCAAGGATGCCAAAAGTAGACTTCAAGAACTAGCCCAGTCCAAAGATCTTCCTGCCCCAAAATATAAGGTCATTCAAGAAACGGGCCCTGATCACCATAAGCAATTTCTAGTCGAGGTGGTTATCGGCAACATCGCTTACGGACGGGGTACGGGCAGCAGTAAAAACCGTGCCGAGCAGGAAGCGGCCAAGGCTTCTTTAAAAAAATTCTTGTAACTAATCTTGCAGACTGATAAAATTTGCCCATGCTTACCATTAGATTAAAGCCGCTACCCAGAAAAGCAAAATCTTTTTTTCGAATTGTGGTTACAGATTCGAAGAAAAAACTTTCAGCGCCATCCCTAGACACCCTTGGATACTGGCAACCTCCCAAAAACAAAATTTCGATTGATCAAGAAAAACTTAAAATATGGCGAGAAAAAGGTGCTAAAATCAGTACTGCCGTCAGAAAATTATTAGAAAAATGAAAGAACTACTTGAGTATATTTTAAATGGTATTTATGGGAAAGACTTTAGAATCGAAGAACGTTCAGAAAATGGGCTTATCCACTACATAATTTTAGTTCCCCAAAATGATATCGGTTTAATAATCGGCAAACAAGGTAAGACTATCAAAGCCATCAGGAATTTACTCAAAGTAAGAGCAACCTTGGAAAAAAAGGGTGTCACCCTTTCGGTTGAACCGCTTGCCTAATCTTCACTGAAATGGGTCTTCTCTAGCCGCCGGCGATTGGGGATTAAGATTAGAAAAAAGGGGCGGAGATAAGCTGGAAAGTTCCTCAAGTAATTTATTTTCTTGATCGGAAAATTCAACAATTGGTTCTGTCAGGGCCGGCAATCTCTGGGGAAAGGGGGCGAAAAAAACTTTAATGGATATGTTTCCGGTTGCGGCACCGGCAACGGTGTTTATTTTGACTTTGTCAATCAACGAAATAGGAGAAACTTGGGAAAGAGTTTGCAAGAAATTAAAGAGAGTCGACGGCGTACCCTCTACCCCTACGCTAAGTTCGACAGCAGAAATTCCTTCGTGTTGCGACTCGGTACCAACCTTAAAACTCGTCAAAGTTACCCCCTGAATTGCGGAGAGATTTTTAAGTTGGGAAACCATTACCAAAACCGGGTTCTTTTCGGGAATGGCATTAGCAGACGCATCGACGAATTCTTCAATGCCGGTCTGAAAATTGCGCAAGAGAAATTCTTTTTGTTGGAGAATTTTGTTAGAGGACTGCTCATCCGCCAGAATTTTTCTTTGGTTATTTATTTGCGACAACCCAATCTTAAAAAATACTATTAAAAACATTATTGAAAAAATCAGATATAAAAACGGTATCCCCAAGCTCTTAATATTTGGTTTAACTAAACTTTTTTTCATATCGTTTTTAATATAAAACTAAGCACGTAGCCGGCATTAGGATTAAAAGTAAATGACATCAATTCGATATTTTTAAAGGAATCCTGGGTGATAATTGTCCCCATCAGTTGGCTAAGAACCAAGGAGGAGGGGGCAATAAAAGTAACTTCGGCAGCATTTCTGGAGACTATCGCCTCTGCCATTTCGCCAATTCCCTCAATTGACGAATAGAGTTTCGCCAATCCTTCTACCTCCTCTTTTCCAGATTCCTGTGCTAAAACCATTTTCGCCTTTGTCAGCCTGTCTTTAATCAAAACTACCCCTTGTTCTGTTTTTTCCAAAGATCTGATTGAATTTTTAAGTTCTTCGTTTTGAGAAGTTACACTCTTGATCTGGATTGTATTTAAAACAAACAATGCTCCTATCCCCAAAGCAACAAGAATAAGAATGGAAAATGAGATAACGGCTAGACTCCTTATAAAATTGGATATTCTTACAACCGGTCCTCGGGGAGACAAATCGCCTGGTAAGAGGTTAATGGCCATTTTTACTCTCCTCGCATAGCCAAACCAACAGCTATGGAATATAGCGGCGCGTAAGGAATCAATTGCTTGAGAACCGTCGGATCAACCCCTATTTTAATGAAGGGGTTGCCAATAACAACTTCTATTCCCATCAGCTTAGTCAGCACCGAAATAGCTTCGGGCATTCCAGCTGTACCTCCGGCCAAAATCACAGACTTGGGTGCTTCTCCTTTTTCTTCTGACTGATAAAAATGGATAGCCTTCTTCATTTCATCAACAACCATTCTAAAAACTGGATCAAGCGCTCCTTTAATTTTCCCTTCTAGCTGAGAGGGCGACATACCGTAGGTCCTTTTATATTCTTCAGCCTGGGAAAGCTCCACCCCCAAACTTTGCGACACCGCCCTTGTGAATGCCTCTCCGGCAGTCGGAATTGTTCTGGTGAAAGAAAGCTGTCCGTTTTTTACAATGGCAATATCTGTTGATCTGGCACCAAAATCAACCAGCATGATTGTCTGACCATCGGGCGAAAGGGCTCTGGCCAAGGCTATAAGTTCCGTTTCAACTGCCGCAACCGTTAGCCCGGCCATTTGAACAGCCCTTACGTACGCTTCAACGATGTTTCTCGGCGCCGCTACCAGCAAAACGGCCACCTCCGGTGGTGAAACATTTTCCTTTCTCTCAATGATGGAGTGCTGAATAATAGCTTCATTCACCGGTATTGGAATGTATTGTTCCGCCTCCCATTTAACCGCCGAAGCAATTTCTTGATCGGTTAACGGCGGGAATTTAATCGTCCTCGTATAAACGCTTGGCTCTGGTAAGGAAACGGCTGCTTCTTTTGAAGAAATATTGGCTTCACGATGAAGTTTTCTAATAATATCGGCTAGGGCTAAAAGTTCTTTTTCGTCTTTAGCGTGTTCGGGAGTCGCTCCTTGATAACCGACAATACCCGATCCCCGGAGTTTATACGATTCTCCTTCTTTTACAATCTCGACCATTTTTATCGTTTTCGAGCCGATATCGATACCTATCATTTTGTTAGACCTCCAGGACTAAAAACGGCGGAATCAAAAATGGGAGGTTGTTCACCAAACCCCCGAAACACCTCTATTTTTCTGTTTGCTTCCCCGGAAACACCTGTGGATTCGATTTTTAATCCTTGGGCGGGTAGTCTCTCTTCAGCATGAGCTACCACTATCCCTACTTTATGTGAAACGTCGGTGTTGTAAAAAAACCTGACCTTAGCATACAAAAGCCCGTTTGGACTATTGTAAGACCCAGCCGGAACGCCCAATGTTCTTAGGCCCACTCCTGCCGTGAATTGATATCTTTCCCCAGCTATAGTACAAGTGCCATCGGCTGGAGCAGCAAAATTATTCGAGGCCCGGCGAACCGAATTGGGATCAGCTGTTGCTCTGGCGACCCTAATTGTTGAATAGTCGCCGGGGGTTGCGGCGTAGAAAGTACTTATTTCAATCGCCGGAGTCGTACTTCCGTTCGCGGCCGTACCCGGGTTTCCCCAACAGATTATAAAACTGTTGCCGGTAAAGCACCGATTTTGAGCATCGCAGACAAAATCACCCGTTGTCTTGTCGTGAGAGACAAACCAAAAAATAGCCGACTCGCCGGCGGCAACGGGCACGGGATAGTTAAAGCCGATATCAACCGCAGAATAATCGCTGACAGTTGCCGAAAAGCTGGCATCACCGATTTGGGTTTGGCCAATACTTGATCCAGCCACAATTGCTTGTTCCACCCCCGCCTCGGCGGCGGAAAAAGCCCGAAGGGCCTCTTCTCCTCTAGAAGTTACGGCTACATCGGTAACGGTTCGCGAGAGAATAGAAAGAATAATCGTCAAAACCACCGCCATTGAAAGAAGCACCAAAAGAAGTGCCTGTCCAGATTCTCTTTTCGGCAGGAAAGTCATATATAATTCAGTGTAACAACCAATCAACACCAGGTCAATTATCTGTCTCGGAATAAAAGGTCAATTTTAGTAAGTCCTTAAAAAAATCTTAGTTGCCACAGTTACTCTCGCGGCTTCTATGCCGGTGGCGTTAATATCTCTTGCCTCCAAGTTAACAGATACCGAGGGAGGAACTTTACCTGAAGCAGGCGAACAAACAAAAGAACAAGAAAAAATGTTTATTTCGTCGCTGGTAAGCCTGGCGCTCCCCGAAGCAATATAGCCCACCGATCCAATATTCATGCAAGCAAAGTAAGTACTTATCCCTTGGCTGCTTTTATAGTCGATTCTTAGAGAATCCGGATTCGGACAGGGGCTTACGCCATCGGCGTTTCTAATCTGTCTCTCAATAACGGCCAGCGCGTAATCAAGATTTTCTCTGACTCTAACTAAGGATTCGCTTCTGTTAGAGCCTCGAAGGGTGGTAAGGATAACTCTTGAAACAAGAACGCCCAAGACGGAAAAAATCGCCACAACAATGATAATTTCAATCAGTGAAACTCCCAATTTTGAATTTCTCATTCTGTTTCCCTCCAATCCGAAAAATTGGTTACCGAGCGGACTTCATGCAATCCTTGACTATCAGTCCAGTGGACATTTATTGCCGCCTGAATAATAGTTTTTCCACCAATACTTGAGATTGAGAAGGAGATCTCCCGTTTGAAAATTGTTCCCGAAATTTCTTGCCCTGCTGCGCACGCCCCAATCGATGCTTCAGCCCAAGAAAGCGAGGGTAAACAGTAAAGAGGAGTTAATGCCCGAATCTTGAAGGCATCAAAGTCGGCGTCTCTCTCTCCTCTCAACCATTCGGTTGCCTCCTGTGAATAGCGAGTTGCTAAAGATTTATTTTTAGAAAACGTGCTATTTCTTATTGCATTTGAAGTTAAAGCCACCAAGGCAATCACAATCAAAGTGCTAATAGCTAAGGCGAGCATAATTTCAAAAAGCGACTGGCCACATTCTTCTCCTCTCATTTGATTTCTCCTCCCTTTGTCACTGTCACTGTTCTTACATAACCTGTTACTGCTTGGGTAAGATTGATTGTAGACTGGTCGACAATATTCGTCCCTTGCCCTAATATTTTAAACGAAATTGGATTGGGCGAAGGAATTGAAATGGTTACGTCGGAAGGCAGATTAACCGATTTAACCAATACATTTCCTCCGGTGCAGTTTGCTTCAACCACATAATTTAAGGCATTGACGACCCTGAAATTATAACCGTTTAGTTTGTTTGGCGGGTCACAACGAGAATCGGCAGGTTTAACGCCAGACAGCGATTTCTCCTGAGCTAACCTAAGGTCACCTTTCAGCGCCCTTGCCTGACCATTAATTGCCTGCCGACGGGAGAAATCCCTGAAGTTTACATAACCAACTGCAAAAATGAGACCGATAATCGTAATGCCGACGAGGACCTCAATAAGAGTGTAGCCCCTTTTTGCCCATTTCATGGATTTGTCACTTTGTAATTACAGGTTGTTCCGCAAGAGGTCGATCCTCCACAACTTTGACTCCCCGAACCTTGCTCTAAAGAAGAACACAATTCGTATGTTACTCCATCGGAATAATAACGATAATAACGATTTGGTGATGTTGGATCGGTCGGTGGCGAAAAATAAACATTGGTCACCGCACAACTGGCAGGAGTCCCGTCGCCGACAATTTGCGACGGCCAATTGGTTGTATAAGTTCCAACTGGGTAGTTACCACAATCCGACTTATAGATTTCTAGGCCCGAACGAATAAGTTCCAAATCCGTTTTTCGTCTGGCATCTCTTGAAGATTCTCTAGCCCCTTGTATCCCAAAAATCGAAAGGGCAATAAGGATACCAATTATAGAAATTACGACTAAAAGTTCTACTAGGGTAAATCCCAAATTTTTAACCTTCGACTGTCTGCCTTTGACTATCATAGAGGACAAGATCCTCCTGATGGGGGAATACCGGTTGTCATTTGGCCCGATTTGCCATTGCTGCAAACTACCCAATAGGTGGTCGTGCTCACATTCTCAATTTTGCCCCACAATACATATTTAGTAGCCATCGGCGATCCGTCCGAAGCCGTTCCGTCTGATTGATATTTGTAGTCAAAAGTGGCATCCCTCGCTTCTCTGGGATCGGAGGGGCAGGCGGTCAGGCTTAAATCTAAACAAAGAGTCGTGTCGGCTGATACGGTTATATTTCTTTGCGGATATAGTCCGCCATATTTATTGGCAAAACCTTCCAACGCCAATTGATATTGTTTTATATCTGATTTTCTCTGGGTATCTCTAGCTTGTTTCTGGCTTGAAGTATAAGAAACTAAAACTATGCCGGCTAATACCCCTATGATTGAAATAACTACCAAGAGCTCGACAAGAGTAAAGCCGTTAAGGTGATTTTTTATTTTCGACATTTAGATTTTAGTTATTTTCTCTAAGGCCGGATCTGGTACATCCAATTACTGGCGCAATCGATTCCACTTTCGGCCTGTCCGTCTTTATCGCTGGCATTTTCCAAACAAGCGCTAAGGGTATAGTTGTCCAAATCTACCTGAACGTAGGAATATGCTTGGCCGGGTAGGGGATCTTTAGGCAGGGTGCTCATTAGCGTTTTACCGTCAATTCTCCACAACGAGCCGTATTCGCAGGTAAACGGCCCCGGCGGATTTGATTGTCCACAGGCAATAATTTTACCCGTATTGGCACCGCTTCCACTGGCAGGATAGGCACCGTAGTCATTGTAATAAATTCGGAGGGCGGTGGCTATATTTCTTAAATCTCCTTTTCTTTGAGCATCGCGGCTGCGTTCCCGAGCGGCATTAAAATTTGCCAAGAGAACAGTGGCGAGAATGGCAATTATGGAAATTGTTACTAGAAGCTCGATCAAAGTAAACCCGGACTTTAAGGTTAAATTTTGAATTTTGAATTTTGAATTTTTCAAGGCAGTTAAATCATTTATTATTATACAAAAAATTATGGCAATGTATCCGTCGCCGCCGTATTGGGGCTGGTTACGGCAAAATTACAAATATAAGTCCCCCCACAGGTAACAGTTATGCCCGGATTTACACAATTGCTGTTGATACAATTTTTGTCTTCCGTGTTTTCCAGTCGGGCAAAGAGTTGAAACTGTTTGCCGTCCGAAGAAACGCGGTAGACATAATTCTGGGCACTTACCGGATCTTTGGAAACCGTCCTCATATATGTGGTTTTCGAATCGCTCATCGTCCCGGATCCCCAAGAACAGCTTGCACCGACTCCGGTTCCGGGATTGTATGAGCAGGCAGCAATTTGAGTCCCCGAAGCCGGAGGGTAACGGCCATAATCGGCGTAAAACATTTCCAAAGCATTGGCTATTTGTCTCAAATCTTGCTTTCTTTGGGCGTCTCGGCCCCTCATTTGTGACGAACGGAAACCTCCAACGATCAAAGTAGCCAAAATGGCGATTATCACCATCACCACTAATAGTTCAACTAAGGTAAATCCTTGCTCAAATGCTCCGATTAAACTTTTGTTATTTGGGTGGGATTTGTTTTTTACCATTTCGGCCTTAATTTCTATCCATTAATTCATTCTTATACTCTTCGAGGGATTTATCAAGAGGCACCGATCCGTAACTAAGACCAAAATTGCAAATTCCGACGCCACACTTTAGGTTCCTGGCTACGATTTTCGAATCATATTCTGCCTCGTCGGTTCCTTCCAAAGAGGCGTATATTTGAAATCTTTCACCGTCAGAAAAATACAAGTATTGATACCCCTTTTCGCTTAAGGGGTCTTTCGGTAAAACCTCTATATAAGCAGGATAATCGGGATCAAAAATGTCTCTTAAGGAATCTTTTCCCCATTCGCAAAAAACAAGACCGGAAATGTTTCCTTTTTTGTCAATTTTTGTTTCCGGACCTCTACAGGCAACGATTTTTCCTTCTTGAGAAACTGGGAAGGAGGCAAAATCGCTTGCGTATTTAACCAAGCCGTCGGCAACAATTCTCAAGTCATTTTTTCTTTGGACATCCCGGGCACGTCTTAGGCTAATTCTAAAGTTATTGAGGGAAATCAAAATAATACCGCTGAAAATCAAAAGAACAGATAGTAATTCTTTCTTTGTAAAAAATTTCATTTTCTACCGCCAAGGGAGACATTCTACTCTCGGATCGCCACAAAGTCCGTAGCAAGAAGAACTTCTATAATTCGGGTCGCACTCTGGTCCGGGACGACCCGGGTCCCATTGTATAGGCACGCATACACCATTTTTGCATCCATAAAAGGAAACCCCAGACTGAAAACTGGGCTTGGGAGCGTTTGCGCTTCCGGAATAGTAGCAAAAAGCTCCATTTGGTCCTATCTGTCCTATACACTCTTTGTCTTTTAGATTTTCTAAGGAGGCGTAAATTCTAAACCATTTTGGACAAGCTGAATCTTCCGGCTCGTAATAATATGAGGCTTTGGTCCTCGGGTCGCAAGGAATCTTCGGTAGATACGGTTGGAGGCCCGTGCCTGGGTCGCAAACAACCAGCTGGGCAAGCGGGTAGCAATCATGATCTTTTTCATATTCCTCAACGGCGACTTTGATCTGATAAATATCTGTTTTCCTTCGTGAATCGAAGCCTTTAAAAATTTGTGTTCTATAAGCCCAAAAGGCCAAAAGCGCCAAAAAGGCAATAATAGCCACCACCACTAACAATTCAGTCAAGGTTGCCGCCCTTAATCTCCGGCTTTTTATATTCATATTCCAAGAAACCATTCTAAAAGTTTCCCTCCTGTCAAAAGAGTGAGTAAAAAAGACATGGCCAAAAACGGTCCGAATGCTATCCGCGACTTAATATCCTTTCTGCCGGTCAAAATCAGTATGATCGAGGCTGCTCCTCCTGTCAAGAAAGCCAAGAAAAGCCAGATTATCGACGCAGGGTAGCCCAAGAGTGTCCCCCCGAAAATTGCGTATTTAACATCCCCTAGACCCATACCTTTTCCTTTAGTAATTAAGTGAATGCAGAGGAGGACTAGGGCGGACAGGAAACCGGCAAAAAGATGGGCATAAAAATTAGTCTGTTTCCCAAAAACTAAGGCTAATAAAGTCAGGATAAATCCGAAAAATATCAATTCGTCGGGAATAATTCCTTTTTCTAAATCTATCACCAGAATCGCCACCGTCAGAAGGATGATAGCCATAAGAAAAGGGAAGGAAAAAAACCCAAGAGCGTTCTTCCAGTTACAAACCGTCTCTATTTGGCAAGTCTTCAGCACCTGTCCAAACACCACAAAAAGACAGGCGGTTACTGCCTCTATTAAAGGGTACCTCCAAGAAATTGTTTTTTTGCAAAATCGACACTTGCCCCCGAGAAAAACAAACGATAAAAGAGGAATATTGTCATACCAGTAAATCTCTCGGCGGCAAGATGGACACTTGGAACGACCTCCTATGTAAGACTCCTTTTTTGGCAATCGCCAAGTAACGACTCCAAGAAAGGAACCCCCCATCAATCCTAAGATTGCTAATACTAAAATATCCACTAAACCTATTTAGCTTTATTGCGGCAAACAGGACAAACAGGAATTACCCAAAGAGTCGTATGTTCTGGTCGCACAGTCTGTCACGGTCCCAAGAGTCGGACTTCCCAGAGATATTGTCCTTGTTGCTTTTGCTCTTTCACTCTTAGACGCCGGAATAAAACAGGCGTAGACTGGACTCGATGCTCCGGTGCCTTTGGCAATGTACAAAAGGTTCGCAAAGTCTGAATCGGCAGCTTTGATAAAGTCTCTATTTCTAAATTCCGTCTTAAGCTCGTTGTTAGTGATCAGATTTCCATCATCGCTGCAGCCATTAGCCGTAGAACAAATCCCAACCCCGTCATCTTTAGCGTTAATAAACCCATAGGCACTGTCGTTATTGGCAACATCGCCGCTGGTTACCCAAGGAAACTGGTCTCTAGCAACGAAATATCTATCGATGGCAGCCAATAACTGGCTGGCATCTGATCTCATCCTAGTATCCCTGGCCCGGTTTGCCTGCTCAAGCGGGTTTATGGCCGCCAAAACTGCTGCTGCTAAGACTCCCAAAAGGGCAATAACAATAAGAAGCTCTACAAGGGTAAAGCCTAAACTAAATTTTCGGGCAGTCATCTATTATTTTCACCCCCCTTCGCTATTTCTCTTTTTCCAGTATTAATCATCTATTTATTAGTGTCAAGGACTTGGAATTTAAAACTGGGATGTTAAATTGTAAATCGGCAGAATGATAGCAATGACCAAAAAGCCAACGCCAAGACCTAAAAGAATCATGACTAGTGGTTCAACGGCGGCGGTCAAACCTTTGACTCTTTGGTCACTTTCAACCTCGAAGACATGGCTGACTTTCTGAAGCACCTCTTCCATTCTTCCAGTTTCCTCGCCGACTGCCACCATTTGGGATAAGATAAACGGAAAAGCCTCGGGGTGTTTTGAAAAAGAATAAGCGATAGGAAAACCTTTTTCGACCTGCTTGGCCGCATCCCGGAGAGCGTCTGAAATAACGGTATTACCAACGACTCCAGCCGTTATATTTAGCCCCTCAAGTATGGATACTCCCGCCCCTACCATTAAACTCAGGGTTCTCGTAAGTTCAGTTAGAATAACCTGCCTCTGTAAATCGCCAATTATGGGAATTTTAAAAAAAAGCTCATCGGTTTTCTTACGTCCAGGGGCAGTCTTGCGGTAGGCTTGAAAAATGTAAATTCCGATTATCAAAAAAACCAACATTAACGGCCAAGTTTTAAGTAAGAAGCTGGATATTCCAATTAAAACTCTGGTCGCCGCTGGCAATTTAGCATTAAAGTCTCCATAAAGAGAGGTTAAACGAGGAATAACAAAGATCATCATTATAAAAGCCACTGCTATCATTCCGATAACGATAATAACGGGATAGATAAGCGCTCCTTTAACTTTACCTCTGAATTCTTGCTGTTTTTCGAGATTGTCAGCCAAACGAACTAAAACTTCATCCATTACTCCACCCACCTCTCCAGATTTGATAAGAGCCACATAGGTGGCATTAAAAACCTTAGGGTGTTTGGAAAGCGCATTAGAAAGGGACTCTCCTCCTTCAACGTCCGTCAAAAGTTGGGCGACTACTTTCTGCATTGCCCCCTTCGATTGAGAACGAAGAATGAGGAGGGCTTCTGTAATGGGCAAACCAGCGTTAACCATAGTCGCCAGTTGCCGAGTAAAGGTGGCGACATCGCCCAAGGTGATCCTTTCTCGAAATCTTCTGATAATGGCCCCCAGACTCTCCCCAGCAGGTTTGATGCTAATAACAAAAAGTCCTTTCTGTCTAACTAGCCTGGCCGCCACTTGAAGGGTAGAAGCTTCCACCTCTCCGGAGATTAACTGTCCAGAATTGTCTTTAGCTTTATAGATAAATCGTTTCATTACTTTTTTTAACAAACCCCCTTACCGCTTAGGCGGAGTCGGGGAGCGAACCAGTCGGGTAAGTTCGTCCGGTCTCAGAGACCACGATTGGGCAACTTCGAGAGTAATACGTCCTTCCCGTACTAAGTAGGCAAGAGAAGTTTCCAAAGTGTTCATCCCAACCTCTTTTGATGTTTGGAGTATGCTATCGATTTGATGGGTCTTTCCCTCTCGAATAGCAGTACGAATAGCTGTCGATCCCAGAAGAACTTCATAGGCCACCACCCGACCACCAGAAATCGACTGAACCAATCTTTGAGAAAATACTGCTTCAATAACATTTGACAACTGCAATCTCACTTGAGACTGTTGCTCTTCAGGAAACACGTCGACAATTCGATCTATCGTCTGAGCTGCCGAATTAGTATGAAGAGTAGCAAAGACGAGATGTCCTGTCTCGGCTACGGTCAAGGCAGAAGCGATGGTTTCGTAATCCCGCATTTCTCCAACCAAAACCACATCCGGGTCTTCTCGGAGAACACTTCGAAGAGCAACCTGCCAAGAATGAGTATCGGCCCTCATCTCTCTTTGGGAAATAATGGCTTTATTTGGTCTAAAAACAAATTCCACCGGGTCTTCGATAGTAACGATATGGCAGGCGCGGTTCTGATTAATCTCGTTGATCATTGCCGCCAAAGTAGTAGATTTTCCGTGACCGGTCGGGCCGGTGACTAAAACAAACCCTTGTCTTAAATTAGTAAAGGAGTGAAGAATCTTCGGAAGGCCCAGAGAATCGATGGTGGGAATAATTAAGGGAATCCTTCTAAATGCCGCCGCCAAGCTTCCCTTTTGGGTATAGGCGTTAACTCGAAAGCGGCCTTTTTCCGAAAAGGCCAGAGAAAAATCAATTTCCTTATTGACGGTTAACCTCTCTAGTTGCTCACTGGTTAAGATTTCCTTTAGCAGGTTCGCGACCACATCCGGGGTCAAAATTCCGGCATTTGGGACCTGGAAGAGTTGCCCGTCCACCCGCAGGGTTGGAGCAATCCCGGCTATTATATGGAGATCCGAGGCATTTTGGTCAATCGCTAGCTGCAACAACTCTTTGATATTCATATTTTTATTCTTGAGCCACCCTCAATATCTCATCGATGGTAGTAATTCCCTCTAAGACCTTAAGATAACCGTCTTGCTTAAGAGTAATCATTCCTTCTTCTCGAGCAACTTTTTCAATTTCCTGGGTGGCCGCTCTTTGCAATATCAGGCTACTAATTTTTTCAGTCACGGGCAAGACCTCAAAAATCCCGATTCTTCCGAAATATCCTGTCTCGGCACATTCAGGATCTCCTTTTCCTTTATACAACTTGCCGTTATAATCTTTCGGCCAAAGAGGCCCTAAAACAGTTTTCATATCTTCGATTATTTTAGGATCGGGATCGTAAGCAACTCTGCATTCATCGTGAATCCTTCTGGCTACTCTTTGACCAACAATGGCCGTCATTGAAGAAGCAAGCAAATAAGGCTCGGCGCCCATATCCAAAAGCCTGGGGAGTGCCCCCGAGGCATCATTAGTATGAAGAGTTGAAAAAACTAAGTGTCCGGTTAGGGATGCTTGGATAGCTAAATCGGCTGTTTCCCGATCACGGATTTCACCCACCAAGATAATATTTGGGTCTTGTCTTAGAAATGCTCGCAGTCCTGAGGCAAAGGTCAAACCAGCCGCCGGATTAACCTGGACCTGGTTTACACCGGCAATTTTATATTCAATTGGATCTTCTAAGGTAACAATATTAACCTTCGAAGTATTGATTTTAGAAATAATTGAATAAAGGGTAGTAGTCTTTCCAGATCCCGTCGGCCCGCAAATAATAATAATCCCGTGAGGTCTCAAAATAGCATCCTCCAAATTCTTTAAACCTCGGCCCCTGAGACCTAATTCCGGAAGATCGGGGACACCGCCAGATTTCTTAAGTAGCCTCATAACAATTTTTTCTCCCCAAGAAGTGGGAAGGGACGAAACCCTAAGGTCAACCTCGTTATCGCTGGCCCTAAAATTGAAACGGCCGTCTTGAGGGATTCTTTTTTCGTCAATTTTCATTCCGGAAAGAATTTTAATTCTGGAAACTAATGAGTCGTGGAGTTCCTTTGGTATAGTTAGTTTTTCCTGCAAAATTCCGTCAATTCGATAGCGAACGCGCGTGGACTTTTCCTGCGGTTCAATGTGAATATCGGATGCCCGGGAGCGCATCGCGAAATCCAAAATATGACTAACAACCTCGGCAATTTTTTCCTGCCTGATAAAACCACCTTTTGTTAGCTCTACTGTCTTGGCTTTTTCCTGCTCTTCCGAAACGTCCTTGAGAGCTTCAGTAACTTCGCGGGAAAGAGTGGTTGTATATCGAGTCTTGATAAACTCTTCGATTTTTGAGGGAGCCGCCGCTTGCGGTTTTACCCGTAGGCCAGTTTTTTGTTCTACAAACTCGATAGCCGTTAAATCTAGTGGGTCGGCCATGGCGATAATTAGAGTTTTTGATTGCCTATCAACGGCAACCGGATAAATTTTGAACCGCTCAGCCACTTCCTGGGGTAAAAGTGTTAAAGCTTCGGGAGCAACAGCGGTCGTTCCCAAATCAAGATAGGGAATATTATAAAGAGTTGCTTTGGCTCGCGTTAATTCTTCCTCCGAGACCAGATTTTGAGTGGACAAAATTTCCTCCTGGGGCTTACCTGTTTGAACCTCGGCCATCTTGACTTGCTCTGCCCGAGTGACATCCAAAGATCCCTGGGCAACAAGTATATCGGCAAGGGTATTGGCACCTTCTCCGTTTTTACTCTGAAGAAGAGCGGCTGGTGTGGCAGTGGGCATAAAAATTCTTACTTTTCATTATGACTTATTAGTTTGTTCTCATCAAGTCTCTGAGTTGTGCCTTGACAGCAGATTAGTTTCTATTGATACTAACTTACGCTATGCATGCTTATTTGATCATCGGAACTGATAAGGAAGCGCTTGAAAAAAAGGCTAACGAAATTGCCAAAAAACTTGGCCTTGAAATTTTCGAGTTTCCCGTTGCTAAAATAGAGGATGTCCGAAATCTCAACCGTTTTATTACTCTTTCTTTATCTTCCCCAACTGCAATTTTTATAAAAAACGCCGACGAGGCAACCGATGAGGCTCTGAATGCCTTTTTAAAGAACCTTGAAGAACCTCAAGACAATCTTTTTTTCGTTTTGACTGCTTCCAACGTCCATAAAATGCTTCCGACCATCGTCTCTCGTTGCCAAATTATTAAAATCTCCTCTAGTTCCGAAACAACAGATGAAGAACTCTTTTTGGAGTTTCTAAATAAAGACGCCGTTGAGAGGCTCTTAGAAATGGAAAACCTGAAGGGAAGGGAAGAGGCTCTTATGTTTTTGGAAAACCTCATTTTTGGACTTCACCGTCTTTTAGTCTCGAATAAAAGCGATCATCAGAAAATCGCCGAATATTTGAAGAAAGTCCAAGAAACTTTTATGAGAATAAAAGCGAATGGCAATGTGTTTTTACAATTGACAAATTTAACATTGTCGTTAGATTAGTTTATACCATAAAATTGGCTTTTTTGGGTCTTTTCATAAGATTTTTTCCGAGATATAATTAATTATCCAAAAAAGAGTCGCTGCCCTATTTTTATGAACAAAAATACTTACACCGCCAAGCAGATTCAAGTCCTCGAAGGATTGGAGCCGGTTCGTAAAAGGCCGGGAATGTATGTCGGTTCTACCGACAGCCGCGGTCTTCACGAGTGTTTAAGAGAGATTTGTGACAACTCGGTTGACGAGTCTTTTGCCGGAGTGGCCAAGAATATTTGGGTTGTTCTCTCTAAGGACGGTTCTGCTACCGTCAGAGACGACGGCCGGGGAATCCCGGTGGATAAGCACAAGTCCGGTATTTCCGCGCTCGAGCTAACAATGACAAAACTCCATGCTGGAGGAAAGTTTGGAGGCGGGGCGTATAAAATCTCGGGCGGGCTCCACGGAGTTGGCGCCTCAATGGTTAATGCCCTCTCTTCGTATTTTCGAGTTGTGGTGCTTAGAGATAATAAAGCCTATTATCAAGAGTACAAGAGAGGGAAACCGCTTAAGTCGGTTGCTTTGGCCACCCAAAAGCAAGTCGACGAGTGGTTCCCCAAAGAGTGGGGAATAAAAATAGGGAGCAATCAATCAGGAACAATCACTACTTTTTATCCAGATAAAGAAATTTTTGGGAATATCGCTTTTGAAAAGAGCAGGGTTAAAGCCCTTCTCAAAGACCGGGCCTATTTAGTAGCTGGACTTTCCTTCCATTTTTTCGATGAAAGAGACCAGGATGAGGCCCACTTTTACTTCGAAGGGGGAATAAAATCCCTAGTGAGTCATTCCAATCGGGGGAAAAACGTTCTTTCAGATACGATTTATATCTCCAAGGAAGAAGGTTATTTGAGCGGGGAGGTGGCTCTTCAGTATAGCGACTCATTTACCGAAAACATCAAGGGCTTTGTCAACGGTATTTATACCGTTGATGGGGGAACACATGTAACTGGTTTTCGTATTGCCCTGACAAGGGCAATTTCCGATTATGCCAAACGCCTCAATGGCAATGGCGAAGGAAAAGAAGAAAAAAATTTTTTGACCGGAGATGATACAAAGGAGGGATTGACGGCGGTAATCTATATCAAAATGCCTTCCGAAGCCCTCCAGTTCGAATCTCAAACTAAAGCGAAGCTTAATAATCCTGAAGTTCAAGGATTTGTCGCCTCTATGGTCAAGGAAGGTCTAACTACTTATTTTGAAGAACATCCGGCCGAAGCCAAAAAAATACTGGAAAAAATTTTGCTTTCGGCTAAGGCCAGATTGGCTGCCCGGGCCGCCAAAGAAGCTGTTTTGAGAAAGGGGGCGCTTGAAGGAGCTGCTCTTCCAGGAAAATTGGCCGACTGCCAAACTAAAGATCCGGCCATATCGGAGCTCTATATTGTCGAAGGTGACAGTGCCGGCGGAAGTGCCAAACAAGGAAGAGATCGAAGATTCCAAGCGATTCTTCCCATAGGTGGAAAAATTCTTAACACCGAAAGGGCTCATCTGGACAAAATCATTAAATTTGAAGAAATTAAAGATCTAATCGTGGCTCTGGGAGCGGGAATTGGAGATTCCTTGAATTACGATAAAATCCGTTATCACCGAATAATCATAATGACCGACGCCGATGTCGATGGCGAACATATAAAAACTCTTCTTTTAACCTTTTTCTATCGCCACATGCCCGAGGTCATCACTCGCGGTTATCTCTATATCGCCGTTCCTCCTTTGTTTAGAGTCGCTTCTGGAAAAGAGGTCGCTTATGCCCACAACGATGCCGAAAAAGAAGAACTTATCAAAAAACTAGGTGATGGCAAGGTTGTAATTCAACGATACAAAGGCTTGGGAGAAATGAACCCCAGTCAGCTCTGGGAAACTACGATGGATCCGGCTGAAAGAATCCTGAAGAAAGTCTCGATTGAGGACGCCGAAGAAGCGGACAGAATGTTCACCATGCTTATGGGCGAGGAGGTTTCTCCGAGAAAGAAATTCATTCAAACACACGCCAAGATGGCAACGTTGGATATCTAATTTTAACAGTTGAATTCTTAATAATCCTTTTTTAAAATACGGAAAGGACTCGACAAACGAGTCGATTTGTTTTTAATAATGGCCGATTTAAGTTTGCTAGAACAATCTTTTCTTTGGGGAGTAGTCGGGGTTGCCGGGATGAGCTTATTGTACGCCCTTTGGTTGTGGCAACGAACTATTAAAGAAGATAAGGGAGAAGAAAAGGCTCAAAACGTTTGGCGGGCTATTAAAAAGGGGGCGGAGGGATATCTTAAAAAGC
>CAYMZX010000013.1:0-55165 GCA_964395115.1 uncultured Gammaproteobacteria bacterium | reverse complement strand
AAAGTCCAAGAGATTAAAGCAGGACACCATAAAAAACACTTCAAATACGCTGGTTTACCCTTCTTATACCGAGGTTTAATCAAATGTGCCGATTGTGGTTGTCTGATAACCCCTGAAAGGAAAATTAAGAAAAGCGGTAAGACCTATCACTATTACCATTGCACTCAATACAACGGCAAGCACGGGGCTGAATGGCTGACAGAGGACGACCTGACTAAGCAGTTTTCAGCCGTCTTTGATAAGCTACAAATGCCACAAGAAGCCGTAGACGACATTATTGAAGCACTACAGACCAACCATAAACACAAATCAGATTTTTACCACGACTTGCTAAACCGCTATCAGACTGAACATCAAAAATATGAGACAGGCATTGAGAAAGCCTATGATGACTATCTGCTCGGTAGTATTACTAAGGACAAGTATGAAGAAAAACGAAAAGAGTATCGGGCAAAACAGAAAGAAATTACAAAGAAAATCGGCAAACTAAACTATGCCGATGAGGAATACTATTTGACCTCAGAATACCTGCTAAAACTGGCTTCTAACGCAGGCAAACTGTTTGAAAGTTCTGAAGTCCACGAAAAACGGCTACTTTTGAAGATGGTACTTCAGAACTTACGGCTTGAAGGCAAAAAAGCCCAATACGACTGGATAAATCCCTTTGACAAGATAGCTTTTTACGCCTCTCGTCAAGCCTGGCTCCGGCGGGAGGATTCGAACCTCCGACCTTGTCCTTAACAGGGACCCGCTCTACCGCTGAGCTACACCGGAATATAACGAAATTATATCATCTTACGCCCTACGCTCAAAACACTAGCAACCCTCATAAATTCCACCACAATTTGGACAGAGATAGCCTTTCGAAATAACGGCGTTTATAGGCGCCCCGCAATTCCCGCACTTGACCACAAATTTCCCCTCAGTAATAGAGACTGGAGTAAATAACTGCGAGAATGTTGGGCCGCAGCTGATAGCGTGTACTCCCAAAAAACCAACCTTTCCCATTGCTTTGGCGATTAAGAAAGGAGAGACGTTGCTCATTATCATTTGTCTAAAGTATTTTGCCCGAAGAAATAGTTCTTCTTCTTCACTTGAGCACCGGGTCAGACATGTTTCCAGTTTCGACTGAATTTTAAAGAGAGCTTCCTCGCCATTCTTAAATACAAATAATTTTTTCCTTAAGTCTTCAAGGGTTTTTATTTTTGGATCTGGGATTAGGTTTAATATTTCTTTTTCCTCGGCTTCAAAAAGAACTGCCACGCTATCCCAGACTTTTCTACCTTCCCCGGTAAAAACCAGTCTGTGGATGATAATTTTTGAGGAAGGATAGATACCGGGGTAGGGAGGAGTTATCCAGACGGCCAGTTCGCCTTCGTTTTTTTCGCCCCGCTTTCCCAACTCGACGGCGATATCGGCTTCAATTTTACCCAAATAAGAGGTTGTATCGATAAATTCCTTGACCGGCCTTCGGGTCAGGGGGTCTATCAATTCGCCGTTTATAATCTCTAATAGATAGCGGTCCGGCTTCCTGTTCGTTTCATTATGAAGGGAAATAAGTTCCGTGAGAATTCGACCCGGTTTTTCTCTCCAAGTTTGAATAAAACTAACAGCAGTCTCTAAATTTTGCTCAATTGACATTTTTCCTGCTCGGAATACTTCGAGGCTGTTAGTTTTCCGGCTTTACCCCATTTTGTGGGTAATTACGGTTGCGGCACAGCGAAGGAATTCCACCTTCTTCCTTAAACACAGTCTCGCAAACTCATTATGCTTTTTTGGAATCTAATGTCAAGGGCTATGTTAGAATAAAAAAAGAGGGGGTGAGATGAATGAAGAAGAACGATCTTAACAAGTTGTCAAAATTATTAATGGCACTTTCGATTACTGCCGTGATCCTTTCCGGCATCGGTTATCTAGGATACGATATTTGGTTAGCTTCGACTCAATGGCTTTTGGTGGCCGCGGTTTTGGCGCTTTTCGGAGTATATGCAAAACTTTCCTGAAAAGGCATGCGGTAATTTTGCGGGGAATGTGCGGGAATTATTATGTGGAAGTTTGACAAAATGATAGGGTCGTGATACTTTTCGGGTATGAAAGGTCGGGATATAGTAATTGGACTTATAATTTTGGCAGTTTTGGCCGGCGCCATTGTTGCAATCAGGCGGACCAGGACCCCCAAACCTCTTCCATTGGCGACTCCGTCAGTTGAAGAAAAAATTGAAAAAACATTCAATTTTGAGATTCCTGAAGATGTTGAAAAAGCCGAATTGAACGACGTTTCGGGCGGAACAGGAAGCGGTATTGCCACCAGAAAGTATCAATCGGGCCGTTTCAGTCACGCGGTTTTGGCCGACTTGACTGATCCAGAAGTAGACGGTTATTATGAAGGCTGGTTGGTGAGGGGAAATGAGGGGGATGCTAATTTTGCATATGTTTCAACCGGAAAGATGAGGATTGCCAAAGGCGGGTATCTACTTGAATTTGAGTCAAATAAAGATTATTCAGATTACAAGAAAGTAGTTATTACCCTAGAAAAAATAAATGACGGAAAGCCGGAAACGCACATTCTAGAGGGCTCCTTCTAATCTTCGTTTTGTGGTAAATTAAAAAAGGATCGGTATTAACCCCGAAGAATCTTATTTGAAATTTATGGCGGATAAAAAGATATGGTTAGTTTTGGGAGTCATTATTGGATTTATCTTGGCGGTTATTTATCTTCTTTCGACAACGCAAGGTCTCCCTAAAACTTCCAATAAAAAGGAAGAATCAACGCCCCGACCCTCAAGCGATGAAAGCGTCCAATTGATAACAATTATCGGGAAAGAGTACTCATTCGAACCGGCCGCCTTAACCGTTTCCTCAGGTCAGAAAGTAAAAATAATTTTCAAAAATCAAGGATTTTCTCTTCACAATTTGGTTATTGATGGAGTTAATGTTACCAGCAAAACCATAGGACCGGGCGAAGAGGATATTTTGGAATTTACCGCTCCAGCGACTGGGATTTATGAGATATACTGTAGTTTAGGAAATCATGAAGAAATGGGAATGAAAGGACAATTGGAGGTGAGGTAAAATGTCGCAAATAATCATTTATTCGACAACCACCTGTCCTTATTGCAAGATGCTCAAGGACTATTTGACGGCTAGAAATATTACTTACATTGAAAAATTAGTCGATCAAGACGAAGCCGCCAGAGATGAGATGATGGAAAATTCGGGCGGTTTTCTGGGGGTACCCTTTACGGTTGTTACCAAAGACGATGGAACGAAAGAAAAAATTGTCGGTTTTGACAAAGGAAAAATAAACGCCGTACTCGGTATCCAAGAATGATTTTTGTAAATTTTAAGACTTACGAACAAGGAAGTGGACACAAAGCAGTGGCTTTAACCAGGATTTTGGAGGAAGTATCCCACGCTACCCAAGTCAAAATAATTCCCGTTGTTCAGATAATCGATGCCGAGTTGGTGGTCAACTCGACGCGTCTTGAGGTCTGGATACAACATATCGATCCGGTTTCCTATGGTCCCCATACGGGGTCGACCCTTCCCGAGGAAGCCGTTAGAATTGGTATCCGTGGGGTGTTTCTAAACCACTCCGAGCGCAAATTTGACGACTGGGGGCAATTAATCAAAGCCACCCTGCGTTGCCGGGAAGTGGATCTGAAAACAATGATTTTTGCCGGGGATATGGACGAGCTGAAAAGAGTTTTGGAACTTAAACCCACTTTTGCTGCCTACGAGCCTCCCGAGTTGATTGGTAGTACCGAAGTATCCGTAGCTGAAGCCGAGCCGGGAGTAATCGCCAAGGCGTCAGTCTTAGCCAAAGAAGCAGGAGTTCCTCTTATTGTTGGGGCAGGAATCAATTCTAGGGATGATGTTAAAAGGAGTTTGGAGTTGGGAGCAGTCGGCGTGGCGGTGGCCACTGACGTGGTGAAGGCGGAGGATCCTCGTCGAGAAATAGAGGATTTAACCGAGGGTTTTACTGCCTAGGAGGATAAAAAAATGAAAATTTACTTAGGCGCTGATCATCGTGGCTTCACTTTGAAGGAAAAGATTAAGACTTGGCTGACAAAGTGGGGAAAAGAATGGCAAGACTTAGGAGCTTACAAATTCGATCCTAACGACGACTATCCTTTGTATGCCGAAAAGGTCGGTTCAATTGTCAGCAAGGAAAAAAATGCCCGAGGAATACTTTCTTGCGGAAGCGGAGTGGGGGCCGACATTTCCGTTAATAAAATAGATGGGGTCCGAGCCTCGATTGGAAAATCTAAAGAACAAGTAAAAGCAGGTAGAAACGATGATGACATGAATGTTTTGGTCTTGGCCGCTGATTATACCAAAGACAAGGAGGCTAAAGAGATGATAAAAGTCTTTTTGGCAACCCCTTTTGCCAGAAAAGAAAAATACAAAAGAAGGTTGTTCCAGATAAAAAAACAAGAAGCCAATAATTAGATCATGGAACTACCATCAATTCCCCGCGATTTGGGTATAAGAGTGCTTCTGAGGGGAGATTTGGACGTTGACAAAGATGAATCTCGCTTGGAGCTTTTACGGCCCACTCTTAAACTTCTTCTCGAGAGAGGGGCCAGTGTAGTTATCATTGGCCACAAAGGAAGGCCACAGGGTAGACCTTCGGCGGAATTTTCTTTGGCCGCGGTTTCCGAAAGACTGGCGGGGCTTTTATCGACAAAAATAAAATTCGTGGCGGATATTGTCGGAGAGGAAGCAAGAAAAGAAGCAGAGAAACTAAAGAATGGCGAAATAATGATGCTGGAAAACTTAAGATTTGACCCTCGAGAGGAAAAAAATGACCTTGATTTTGCCAAATCACTATCTCTTTTAGCCAAATTATATGTGAACGAAGCTTTTGCGGCCAGTCATCGTCCTCACGCCTCTATTGTCGGAATCCCTAGGTTTTTACCGCGGGCCGCCGGATTGCATTTTAGCCAGGAAGTCGAAAACCTGAAAAAAATTATTGAAAGTCCGAAAAGACCGGTATTGGTTATTATCGGCGGCGCCAAGGAGGATAAACTCGCGTACCTTGACGGCTTGAGTACATTGGCCGATAAAATATATCTCACCGGCGCCCTCCCGAAATTTAGAGAAGAGACAGACGATTCTAAAATAAGCATAGCTAATTTATTACCGGATAAAGAAGATATCACTATTAATTCAATCGAAAAAATAGTAACCGATTGCTTCCGGGCGGGAACTATCCTTCTAGCTGGCCCCGTCGGTAAGTTTGAAGAGGAAGGACATAGACTGGGAACGAAAAGAGTCTTTGAAGCAGTGGCTAACTCAGCTGCCTTTAAGGTTGCCGGAGGGGGCGAAACGGAAAGGGCAATCAAAATTCTGGGATTAGAAGATAAATTTGATTGGATATCGGCGGGTGGTGGAGCTATGCTCGAATTTTTATCAAGGCGTACTTTACCGGGAATTGAAGCCCTGTTAAACTAAATTGTGGCTATGGTTAAAGTAGGAATCAATGGTTTTGGACGGATCGGAAGGATTGCTTTTAGAATTGGACTTCTCAAGCATGCCGGTGAATTGGAATTTACTGCCATCAATACTTCGGGAAGCATGGATACAGCCGGTTGGGCCCATCTGGTCAACTACGACACCGTTTATCGGAAGTTTGAGAAAGAGGTCAGGGCGGAGGAAATAAAGAAGGCCAAGGAGGCGACTGATGACGATCCCCAAATAGGAAACTTATTGGTTGATGGCAAAAGAATTCCCATTTTGGCCCAAAAAGACCCTGCCAAAATTCCTTGGTCGAAATTTCAAGTCGAAGTGGTTATAGAGTCAACCGGAAGGTTTACCACCGAAGAGGATGCCAAGAAACATGGCCTGGGGGGGGCTAAAAGAGTTGTAATCTCCGCTCCCGTAAAAGGAGGAAACGTTGGTACTTTTATCTTGGGGGTTAATGAATACAAGGGAGAAGCAGAAATTTTATCGAATTCATCCTGTACAACCAATTGTGCCGCCCCTTTAGTAACAGTTTTACATTCAAAATTCGGGATAGAAAAAGCGGCGATGACTACCGCTCATGGTTATACCGACGACCAGAATCTTCAAGACAATTCACATCAAGATCTCAGACGGGCTCGAGCCGCAGCCCAGAATATTGTCCCCACTACTACCGGAGCGGCAATTTCTACAACGGAAACAATTCCCGACCTTAAAGGTTTGTTTGATGGTCGGGCGCTTAGAGTGCCTGTTATAACAGGCTCTATCATCGATATGGCAGTGGTGTTGAAGAAAGATACAACCATTGAAGAGGTAAATCAGGTCTTCAAAGAGGCGGCCAACAACCCGCTCTATAAAGGAATCCTCGCCGTTTCTGAAGAACCGCTAGTTTCATCAGATATTATTGGACGTAGCGAATCGGCAATAGTTGACTTATCCTTGACCCAAGTGATAGGAGGAAATCTAGTTAAGGTTTTTGCTTGGTATGATAATGAGTGGGGTTATGCCAATAGACTTATCGAGCAAGTAATTCGCGTTGGTAGAACTTTATCCGAGGGCGTGAATCGGGCACCGACCGATTCGATTACTCTTTCATGGTCGAAATAATACCCACAATCTTGACAACGGATATCAGAGAGATCGAAGAAAAAATAGCCTTAGTCGAAAACTTGGTTAAAAGAGTCCAGATAGATATCTTGGATGGAGTTTTTGCCGCTAATAGAACCCTCGACCCCGTGGCTCTAGAAAAAATCGAGACTGACTTGGATCTGGATTTCCATCTGATGACCAAAGAGCCGATCGACTGGGTTGAAAGGACGGTCCGCGGGGGAGCCTCAAGGATTATTGGTCAAATCGAACTGATGGAAAACCAGCTGGCTTTTGTCGGTAAGGCTCAGGAGGTGGGAATTTCCGTTGGTCTGGCAGTTGATATCGATACGGCATTGGAAAAGCTTGATCCAGCAGCGCTTAGTAGTTTGGACGTGGTTTTGTTGATGAGCGTCAAGGCGGGCTTTGGAGGACAGAAGTGGGACGATCGAGTAATTGATAAAATAAAAAAACTTGATGAGATAAGAGCAAGAGACGATACCCCTTTCAGAATCTGCGTCGACGGCGGAATAAAGGAGGATAATATAAAAAAGGTAGTAACCGCCGGCGCCGACGAAGTAGCTATCGGAAGAAGGATTTTTGAGGGTGATATTGAAGATAATTTAGAAATGTTTGTCAAGGCAACTTATGGTTGAAAAAGATTTTCTAAAAAGAAAGATAAGGCAAATTTCCTATTTTGGGTTTGCCGACGCTGCCCCCAATGACCCGCTGTACCAGGAGGCTTTTGAGGTATCTAAATATTTGACCGGGAAGGGCTTTGTTGCTATCAATGGTGGGGGACCCGGGACAATGCGGGCGGTTTCAGAGGGAGCGAAGGCAGCTAAGGGGACGGCGGTGGGGATTACTTTTTACCCCAAAAATATAACTAATTTTGAAGGAAGGGATTTGGATAACCCGTTCGATATCGAAATCAAGACCAAAAACTATTTAGAGAGGACCCTAAAGCTTTTGGAATTGGGAGATGCTTACGTTATCTTTCGAGGGGGAACGGGAACCATCAGCGAATTTGGAATGGCCTGGGGTTTGGCCCGTCTCTATTTTGGCCATCATAAGCCCCTACTTCTTTACGGAGACTTTTGGAATAACATTATCAAAACTTTCGTGGAAAACATGAGGATTAGACCGGAAGAACTTAAAGTTTATAAGGTTGTCAAGACGCCAGAAGAGGCATATAAAGCCATTCTGCATTTAGAAGAAGTATTAAGAGAGAGAAGTGATACTCATAAGGAAGAGAAACCATTTCAGATTTAAGTTTTTATGTCTACCCTGTCCCTAGCGGAGCTTGAAAAGAAAGCCAATGAAATTCGCTCCGATATCATAAGAATGCTCCAAAAGGCGAAATCTGGTCATTCCGCCGGTTCTTTAGGGATGGCCGAAGTCTTTACGGCACTATATTTTTCAATTTTGAATCACGACCCAAAAAAACCAGATTGGCCGGAGCGAGATCGATTAATTCTTTCCAATGGCCATATTTGTCCCGCTAGGTATGCCGCGATGGCTCACGCTGGATATTTTCCTAGAGAATGGTTGTGGAAGTTGCGGAGTCTCGGTAGCCCTCTCCAAGGTCATCCTGAAAGACTAAGGCTACCGGGGGTAGAGACTACTTCGGGTCCTTTAGGGTGCGGTTTAGCCCAAGCAGCCGGGATTGCCTACGCCGCCAGAATGGATAATGCCCGCTTTCGAGTTTTTTGTATAACCAGCGACGGTGAACACGACGAAGGTAATCATTGGGAAGCGGTGATGTTCGCCGGCAAATACAACCTATCCAATTTAACCGTCTTTGTTGATCGAAACAATATCCAAATAGACGGTTTTACAGAAGATGTTATGCCGTTAGAACCTCTGGTTGATAAATATAAATCATTTAATTGGCACGTACTTGATATCGACGGTCACAACATTCAGGAGATTATTAATGCGGTCGAACACGCCAGGGCCGTCTATGAGAACCCGACTGTCATTATTGCCCACACCATTCCGGGCAAGGGCGTTTCTTTTATGGAAAATCTTCCCGAATGGCATGGCAAGGCTCCAACAAAAGAGGAGGCTAGAAAAGCCTTAAACGAACTGAAAATACTAAAAGGGAAAATAAGAAATGGACAGAAATGATTAACAAAAAATTATATCTTTCCAAAAACATCTTTCAAAAAGATATTGAAAAGGAAACCCCTCGACAGGGCTATGGGGAAGGGTTGGTAGAGGCAGGGGAAAAGGATGAAAACGTTGTGGTTTTATGTGCCGATGTGGCTGAAAGTACCCGTTGTTCCCTTTTTAAACAAAGATTTTCCGAACGATTTATAGAAACGGGAGTGGCCGAACAAGCATTAGCCACGATTGCGGCCGGAATGGCAGTTTATGGAAAAATTCCCTTTATTTCTTCTTATGCGGTTTTTTCGCCAGGTAGAAATTGGGAGCAGATAAGAACGACGATTGCCCTTAACGATGTCCCGGTTAAAATTGTGGGATCTCACGCTGGTATTTCGGTCGGTCCTGACGGAGCTACCCACCAGGCGCTGGAAGATATCGCCTTGATGAGGGTGACGCCAAATATAGTGGTTGTTGCCCCGGCGGATACTATTGAAACCAAAAAGGCAATAATCGAAGCAGCCAAAAACGGAAAACCTACCTATATCCGCTTCGCCCGCGAGAAAATCCCGATTTTTACAACCGAGGCCACCCCTTTTAAAATAGGCAGGGCAGAAATTCTTTGGGAGTCGAAATTTCCCCAAGCGGCAATTATTGCCTGTGGCCCCTTGGTCTACGAAGCGCTTTTGGCAGCCCGCGAGCTTGAAAAAAATGCAATCGAAGTTTTGGTTATTAATTCCCATACGATAAAACCACTTGATGAACGAGAAATAATTAGGGCGGCAAAGATTACTGGAGCGATCGTAACTGCCGAAGAACATCAGGTAGCCGGTGGACTAGGGGGGTCGGTTTCGGAGCTTTTAGCTAGAAATTACCCGGTGCCAATAGAATTTGTAGGAATGCCCGATTGTTTCGGCGAATCAGGATTAGCTAATGAACTTTTAGAAAAATACAAAATGGAATCTGGGGGTATATTAGAGGCTGTCAAAAAAGTTATTATAAAGAAAGGAAAGTGAAAAGCGATATTGCTAAAAAATTAGTTCCCCTCCACAAAGGACTTTTAGCCGCCGACGAAAGTACCGGGACTATCAAAAAAAGATTTGCGGCTGTCGGGCTTGTTTCCTCTCCCGAATTAAACCGTCAATACCGCCAGATGCTTTTTACTACCCCAGGAATCGAAAATTTTTTAAGCGGGGTAATTATGTTTGACGAAACAGTAAGACAAAAAACCGACGAGGGGGTTCCTTTCCCAGAATATCTTTCTGAGAGAGGAATTATTCCCGGAATAAAAGTTGACGAGGGAAGAGAGCCCTTAAATGATACGGAGGAAATTGCCAGAGGACTTGATGGATTGCCTGAAAGATTAAAAGAATATAAAGAAATGAGAGTCGGCTTTACTAAGTGGCGAGCTCCCTTTGTTATTTCGTCTATATACCCGTCAAATGAAGCATTAGAGAAAAATATCGAAAGAATGGTCAAATACGCAGAAATATCTCAAGGATATGATTTAGTCCCAATCGTTGAACCGGAAGTATTAATGGACGGCAATCATACAACTGCTCGTTGTGAAGAGGTTAGCAGAGAAGTTCTCTCGAATTTGTTCAGAGAATTAAAGATGGCGGGTATTGATCTTAAAAAACTCCTGCTTAAAACTAACATGATCCTTCCTGGGAAAGACAGTAATGTCAAGGCTGATTCTCTAGAAGTGGCCCATGCCACCTTGAGAACGATGCGCAAGACTGTTCCTTCAGAAGTCCCCGGCATCGTTTTTCTTTCAGGGGGACAGAGTCCGGAGGAGGCGACCGCTAATCTTGATAGAATAAATAAGTTAAGATCCGATTCCCCCTGGGAACTTTCCTTTTCATTCGCCCGCGCTCTCCAATTAGAGCCATTAGAGAGCTGGCGAGGAAAAGAAGAGAATGTTAAGATGGCTCAAGGAGTTTTTTACAAAAGAGCTAAGCTGGTTTCACTAGCAAGGCAAGGGAAATATTCTCCGGAGATGGAAAGATGAATAATTTGGAATTATTATCTATCGGCGATGCTTCAATTGATGTCTTTTTAATTCCTACAGAAAGTGAAGCTCTCTGCCAGGTTAATAGCAAAAAATGCTTTATTTCTTTTTCCTATGGAGAGAAGATTCCGGTCAGAAATCTCGAATTTTCGGTCGGAGGCAACGCCGCTAATAATGCCGTGGGGACAACTAGATTGGGGATAAAGACTGGTCTTGTTTTAACACTCGGAGATGATGCCGGAGGAAATCAGATCATTGACGGATTAAAAAAGGAAGGTATCGATTTGACTTATGTAATACAACAACCGGCTTCCTCTTCTAATTTTTCTGTGGTTATCAATTATGGGGGGGAAAGAACAATTTTTAGTTATCATGCCCCCCGCTCCTACGAATTTCCGGTTCAATTGCCAGTTACCCCTTGGGTTTATCTTACTTCTATGGGGGAATCGTATAGACCTTTCTATAACCATATAATAGAATGGCTTCTAAAGAACCCGACAGTTAAATTGGCCTTTAATCCAGGAAGCTGGCAGCTAAAAGCCGGTTACGAAGGATTAAAAGATATTCTTTCCTTAACCTATTTGATATTTGTCAATAGAGAGGAAGCAGAGCTTTTAACCAACTTAAAGAACAGCGCCGGTCGGGAAAAAGAGCTTTTAATTGCTCTTTCAAAACTGGGGCCAAAAATTTGTATAGTGACCGACGGAAGTAATGGTTCATATATTTTTGATTCGGGAGTGGTCAACAAAGCGAGTTTTTTCCGGGCAGAAGTCCTTCCGATTGATGCTTATGAGAGAACCGGTGCCGGTGACGCCTTTGGCTCCGGTTGTCTAGCTGCTATTATTAAAGGTAAGTCGCTTGAGGAAGCTTTAGTTTGGGGGACGGTTAATTCCGCGTCGGTTATTGGCTATGTAGGCCCTCAAAAGGGTCTATTAAAAGAAGAAGAAATGCAAGAATGGATAGATAGATACAAAAGTTCAGGCAGTAAAGTTGGAGAATTATAATGGCCAAAGTTCTTGTTACTAGAAAAATACCAGGTGGCTTTTTAGAAAAGCTGAGTCAAGCAGGACACGAAGTAGAGATCTCTGAGTTTAATCGGCCTTTACTCCCGGAAGAGTTATTGGAAAAAATAAAAGGGGTTGAAGGATTGCTCTGTTTACTGACCGACAGGATTGACGGAGATCTGATGGATGCCGCTGGACCGCAACTAAAAATAATTTCTAACTATGCAGTCGGTTTTGACAATATTGATGTAAAAGCGGCTACTGATAGGGGAATAGTGTTGACCAATACCCCCTCCGATGAAGTTAACGAAGCAGTAGCGGAACACACTTGGGCTTTAATTTTGTCCCTGGCGAGAAGAGTAGTCGAAGCGGACGAAGCAACTCGTCGGGGAGGTTTTAGAGGCTGGGAACCAGATATATTCGTTGGGGTAAGCATTATTGGCAAAACCCTTGGTATTATAGGGCTGGGGAGAATTGGTTCAATGGTAGCTAGAAGGGCTAAGGGTTACAATATGACCGTTCTTTACAATAAACACAACCCCGACCCCGAAGCAGAAAAAGAGTTGGGAGTTACTTTTGCTCCACTGGACGATTTGCTAGCCAAAAGCGATTTCGTTTCTTTGCATGTTCCTTTAACCGAGGAAACCCGGCATATGATTAACAAAGAAACATTAGCAAAAATGAAAAAAGGAAGTTTTCTCATCAATACTGCCAGGGGGCAAATTGTTGACGAAAGGGCCTTGGTTGATGCTCTAAAATCCGGCCACTTGGCTGGGGTGGCCCTTGATGTTTATGAAAACGAGCCAAACGTTGACCCAGAGATTTTAGTGATGCCAAATACTGTAACGACTCCCCATATTGCCTCGGCGACGGAAGATGCAAGAAAAAAGATGAGCGAACAAGCGGTAATGGCAATTCTTGATACTTTGGCTGGGAAAAAACCGGCCAATATAGTCAATAGTGAAGTTTGGGAAAAAAGGAGAAAATAATAATTTTTGAGGAAATAAACACTTCATAAAAGAGCGACCTTCCCAATTTTTCACAGACCCAAATTAAACACGAAGAAAATTTTATCTATTAGTTATAATTTCCGGGTATTGTAAAATATCATTATGCCAATCTTTAATAGACCCGCAGAAGACGAAGGGTACGACTACGACGAGGAAGATTTGCAAAAATTAGACGAGAGAAAACCAAACCCAAGAAAATTTAAAGACTTAAAACCCGAAAATCGAAAAAAAAGAAAAGAGCCCATCAAACCTTGGGGAAGACGCGAAAGACTGATGACGCTCTTCGTTTTCCTAACAACAATAATTATAGCGGCCGGGTTGGCGGTATCGGCCAGAAATTGGAAATTACCAGGATTGCCGAGGATATCGCTCCCCGATTTTTTAGGGGAGGAAGTAATTATTGTCGGTGATAAAAACGTGAGCGACAAGGATCAGGAAAAAATTAAGGAGGCCAAAAACAAATTTAAGGAGTTGACAAAAAATCGCTCTGGCCTTTACGCCTTCTTGGTTATCGATTTGAGAAAAGGATATTCTTACGGAGTTAACGAGAGAGAGACAATGCAGGCAGCTTCCCTAATCAAACTTCCTGTTTTGGCAACCTTATACAAGGAAGCAGAAAAAGGACGTCTTGATTTAGAAACAAAATATACCCTCAAACAGACCGATAAAGTTCCTGGGGCTGGCATCTTGGCCTCAAGACCAGCGGGAACGGTAGTAACATATCGGGAACTGGCGCGCTACATGGGAAAAGAATCCGACAATACCGCTTTTGGAATAGTCAGGCGTTTACTTGGAGATGATAAGATAAACAAGTTGATTTCGGAAATAGGGATGGAGAAAACTTCTCTTGATCAAAATAGGACTACCCCCGAAGATATTGGCAATTTTTTTAAGAAGCTTTGGAATCAAGAGATTCTTTCCAAGAAAGGACAAGAAGAAATATTGGACTATCTTACCAATACTGCTTACGAGAATTGGTTGGTGGCCGGAATACCTAAGGAGGTAAAGGTTGCCCATAAATATGGACGGGAAATCCATACAGTTAATGATGCCGGAATAGTGTTTGCTCCCTCTCCTTTTGTTTTGGTGATCATGTCAGACGGCGTCATAGAGGGAGAGGCCGATGAAGTGATCCCAAAGATTGCCGAACAGCTCTACGATCTCGAAACCAAAAATTGATTCTAGTTTATAAGGTATAGAAATTTCAATTAAGGGAAAGATCTCGGGAAACGGAGAGGATTTTCGGTGGAGGCGGCGGGCTCCAGAATTTGGCCATCCTTTTCTTTTGTTTCTTTTATTCTCCGGATTGTTTCTGGCGAGCAGGCTTTGGTGGGAACTTTTTCCTTTAGGAACCATTCCATTTTAATAGTGCACCCTCCGCAAGGAAGAGTTCCGGTTAGGCTGCAAATTGGAGTTTGAACCAATCCATTAGGAATCGGCCACTCCTGACTAGGTTCTTCTGCAAGTAAAAAGCGCATAATTTTGTTCCAGATCGGAGAAGCGCCAGTGATGCCGGAGGCCACCCTGGCCATAGGGGAAGAGTCATTATTACCAACCCAAGTAGCTACCAGATAGTTTTGGTTGAAACCGAAAGTTAAATTATCTTTAAGGTCGTTACTTGTTCCTGTCTTGACGGCCACCTCTGGATGTCCGGGGATGACCAGGGCAGAGTTTGATCCAAAAGCAGGCGAGCGAGCAGAATTGTCTTTTAGGATGTCGATAAGAAGATAGGCAACTCTTGGATCAAGAACTTCTGGTTTCCCGCATTTGTCTTCGGAAGCCTCGGTTGTTTTTAATAAATTATTTTCCCTGCATTCATACTCCTCAAGAATCTTTCCTTTATAGTTTGTAACTTTGAGAATGGAAAATAACTCAACTTTTTTCCCGTAGTTGGCTATAGTCGCATAAACCGCCGCTAAATCAATCAATTTTACTTCCCCTCCTCCCAAAGTCAGAGAAAGACCAAATCTAGCAGGGTCATTCCAAGTAGTAATTCCCATTTTTTGTCCCTGCTCAACCATCTTGGCAACACCATAAGAAGCTAGGACCTTGACAGCGGGAATATTCCTGCTTTCTGCCAGAGCACTTCTAAGACTTATATTGCCACGATAATTTCCGTCATAGTTTTTTGGGGAATAAGGGGGTTGGCCTGGAATAGAAAAGGTAACCGGGGTGTCAGATAAAATTGTGGCAGGGGTATAGTCATGAGAAAGAGCATATGAATAATTGACGACCTTGATTGAAGAACCCGGCTGTCTTGGTCGAACGGTCACGTTTACATTCCCATCATTACTTAAGTCGAAATAATCCTTCGATCCAACCATGGCCAAAATCTCTCCGGTTTTTGGGTTCAAAACCAAAGCTGCTCCATTTTTGACATTCAAACGGGACAGTTTGTTTATTTCAGTCTTTACTACCGACTCGACCATTTTTTGTATTGAATAATCAAGGGTAGTAGTAACTTCGAGGCCACCCTTTTCAACGACCTCTTCACCATACTTATCCACCAAAACTTGTCTGACATACATAACAAAATGAGGGGCTTTAATATCAATTTTATTGGGAGCAAAAGACAATCTTTGGTTTTCAGCCTCCTCTTCCTGCTGGGGAGTAATGTATTTATTTATACGCATGAGAGAAAGGACTTCTTTTTGTCTGGAAAAAGAAAGTTCAGGATTGGGCCCAAAAGGGGAATACTTGGTAGGACTTTTAGGTAAACCAGCCAGCAAAGCCGCCTCTGCCAGCGAAAGATTGTTAACGTCTTTGCCAAAATAGAGCCTTGAGGCTTCTTGAATCCCATAAGCGGTCCCCCCATACGAGACCTCATTAAGGTACATTTCCAAAATTTGATCTTTGGAAAAAGTAAGTTCTGTTCCAATCGAAAGAATGATCTCTCTTATCTTGCGGGTTAAGGTTTTTTCCGGCGACAAGAGGGCGTTCTTGACTAACTGTTGAGTGATGGTAGACCCGCCAGAGACCTGGCCGCTTTTTAAATTTTTGATGATAGCCCTAATAATACCCCTTATCGAAAAACCGGGATGGTTATAAAATTCCGCATCTTCTGCAGCTAATGTGGCCAATCTTACTTGAAGAGGGATCTTCTCTAAGGGGACGGGTGTTCTATTTTTCTCTTTGTAGATTTTATATAGAAGAACACCATTTCGATCGTAGATTTTTGTCGAGACTTCCTGATCGCGGGTTAAAAGATTTTTGGGCGAAGGGAGGTCTTTAAGAATTGGAAACCAAAAAGCAAAACCCAGTAAGAGAATCACCAAAAAGAAAAAGATAATTTTAGCCCGTCGAGTAATTTTTATTTTTGGTTTTGGGAGGATGATTTTCAACAGCGGAAGCTTAAAAAGAGTTAATTTTGTAAATCTCGCTCTTTCTCTTTGCCAAGTCTTTTTAACTAATCTAAACAACCGTTCAGAAAGAAGACGGCTAGAGCGGCCTAGAACATAAGCAAAAAAGAGAATGGTAATAAGAACAAAATAAAGCGGTTTGCCAACAAGGATGAGGAGCCTGCTAAGAACAAAGAGAGGCCGCTTTGCTATTTGGAGGGCAAGGTATACATTTGGTTTTTTTCTGGCTCCCCGCGCCATTAAGGTATTTTAGCAGATTTAATTAAAGATTAGCGGGGCGGATAACGGACAGTCGCCGCGGCTGAAGCGATTGGACAGTCCAAACAATAAATGACTCCTAAGGGGTCAATAAAAACAGGGCGATTTTGAATTTCAATAAACTCAGGAGCCGTTTGCGGGCCGGCCATTTGTCCGTTGGTTTTGTCGATGGGAATATCTTGTCTAAATTCCATTTCAAGGTTTTTAGGGACGGTTTCCTTCAAGAAATATTCGAACCTAGTCTGACAACCAGGATTTTCCTCTCCTCCAGGCGGAAGCATACCGGTGGTGACACAGATGTTACTGCCAACAATTCCTGCCGGAGGAGATGGCCAAGCATGCCCTCCGTCTTTCTCGGAATAAAACTTATCTTCGGCTTTGTCTAGAACTTTCTTCATAATTTTATTCCAGATAGGGGATGCCCCCGATACTCCTGAAATTGCACCGCTCATGGGTTCATAGTTATTATTGCCTACCCAAGAAACGACCACCGCATATTTTGTATATCCGACCGCCCAGTTGTCACGCCTGTCGTTGGTAGTACCAGTCTTTACCGAAACCTCCGGATGTCCCCGGACATTCAAATAGGAGGTTTCGCCAAAGGCTTGCGATCTGGCATTGTTATCAAGGAGTATGTGGGAAATTAAAAAAGTTACCTCGGGCTCCAACACTCTTTCTCCCGAAAGCTCAATTTTATCCAAGTCCACTTGTTCGTAGATCTTGCCTTTCCAGTCCTCAACCTTAATTATCGAGATAAGGGGCTGTTTAATACCCTCGTTGGCAAATACCCCAAAAGCCACGGCCATATCGATTGGTTTTACTTCTCCTCCCCCCAGAGTAAGCGAAAGCCCATAATTAGAGGGATCCGAAAGGGTGGATAGCCCCATTTCTTTGCCAAACTTGACGAAATTTTCAACCCCATTGAGTGCCAACACCTTGACCGCAGGGATATTATAAGAATTTCCAAGAGCAAACCTTGCGGTAACCAAGCCGTGATAGGTATTGTCGTAATTTGATGGACAATAATCAGGTTGGCCAGCGACTTCAAAACAGGTTGGTACATCAGCGAAAGCAGTCGCCGCCGTTATTTTTCTGTCTTTAATAGCTAAAGCATAATTAAGAGGTTTAATCGATGAACCAGGTTGTCTTTTACCGAATAGAACAACATTAAATTTTCCATCCTCATCAGTAGCAAAATAGTTCTTGGAGCCGACCATGGCTAAAATTTCTCCGGTTGAGGGTCGAGTAACAATTACTGCCCCGTTTCCAACCTTTTGCTTTTTCAACTTTGCCACTTCGGTTGCCACTGCTTCTTGGGCATACTCCTGAAGTTCCAAATCTAAAGTAGTAGTCACTCTTAGGCCTCCCTGCTCCACGATTTTTTCTCCATATTTTTCTGCCAGTTGCTCTTTAATCCATAAAGCAAAATGAGGGGCTCTCGGTGGCCGAACTTCAGCGTATTTAAGCTCTTCTTTTTTGGCTTTGTCAGCTTCTTCCTGGCTGATATATCCGTCTTCAACCATCCTTCTCAAAACGGTTTCCTGCCTAATTTTGGCCAGTTCGGGATGAGCCCCAAAAGGAGAATATTTAGTAGGACTTTGGGGCAGGCCGGCTAAAAGGGCAGCCTCGGCTAGGTTTAAATCTTTGGCCGCTTTTCCAAAATAGAGTTCCGCCGCCGCCTCAATACCGTAGGCAGTCGAACCGTAAGGAATTTGATTAAGGTACATTTCCAAAATTTGATTTTTGGTGTAAACTCCCTCAGTGATCATAGTCAGAAAAAATTCCCTGACCTTTCTTTTAATTGTTCGCTCCGGAGACAAAAGAACGTTTTTGACCAATTGTTGGGTTAGTGTCGAACCGCCCTGCAGCTTTTGTTTGACCAGGATGTTATAAATACTTCTGGCAATTCCTGTATAAGAAAACCCGTAGTGCCGATAAAAATCTTTGTCTTCGATAGAAATAGTTGCCTCTCGGACATAATTCGGAAGGTCGTCCAGCTTAATAGGCGTTCTTCTTTTTTCGGAATAAATTTCATAAATAAGATTTCCTTTTCGGTCAAAAAGCTTGGTGGAGACGGGGTATTTTTCCGACGAAAGATTGGTGGGAAGCGGTACTCCCCAAAAAAGCCAGAAAAAAAAGGTCAGCAAAACTGTAAAGAAGATAATTTTTTTTCGGGTATATTCTTTTTTAAGAGATTTGGCGAGCCGCCTAAGTATTCCTAGAAAAAATTTTTTCATTGACTAGCCCTAAATTATAGCCAAAAATGACTTGACATAAAACCAAGAGGATAATAGTATGCAAAAAGTTTGGGGGTGAAAAAAGTTGGAAGAAAACGAGGGGAATAAAGAAATTCGAACCAACCAACATAAAACAAAGGAAAAAGAAGAGCCTGGGAAGGAAGGGCTCGGAGAGAAATCAAACAAATTTTGGTTAGTAATTATCGTTTTGTTAGTTTTAAGCGTTCTCTACGGGCTAGGTAGAATTATCTCTCCAAAAATTGCCGGCAGATTAGGAGAAGGATTAATCGCGAAAATTACTGGCCAGAAAGTGGAAATAAGCCAAGAAGGAAACAGAGTGACAGTAACGGATGAAAATCAAGAGATCTCCTTTGAATCAGGGGGGAAGTTGCCCGAGGGGTTCCCTAAAGATTTTCCGATTTACCCGGGAGCAACTCTAGTAAGCTCTTTTTCGGCAAAAGGAGAAAATGGGGATGGACTATCTGTCGTTTGGGAGACAGGCGACCCTTTTGCCAAAGTGGCCGAATTTTACAAGAAAGGGCTTGAAGATGGGAGCTGGACAATAGTGAGCTCGTACGAAAAACAAGGTTCCTTAACGAGCACATTCAAGAAGGGAGAAACGGAGGGGTTTGTCGGGATTGCTGCCGAAGAGGGAGGGAAAGTTACGATTTCTGCTACTATTGGAGTAAAATAATCTCAATGGACTTTTCCTTGCCAGAGAAGGCTTGGTGGAATTATATTGGGGAAGACCTGCAAAAACTTTTTCTTTTGGCCCAATTTCTTAACAGAAAGTCCGTTAACTGGTCGGGGAAGTTCTGTGATTACTCCTTCGTGGTATTTCCTGCTGCAAAAGCGTATGAAGGATTCTTAAAAAAGCTTTTTTTGGACTTAGGATTTATCTCCGAAGATGAGTACAATAGTAAACATTTTAGGATAGGGAAGGCCCTAAACCCGTCCCTCGAAGAAAGAATAAGAGCCAAAGAAGGTGTTTACGACAAAATTGTTGAATATTGTCAGGGTCCGGCGTTGGCCGACAAATTGTGGCAAACATGGAAAGAAGCCAGAAATCAAATTTTTCACTGGTTTCCTCACCAACAAAATATGATAACGATCAAAGAGGCAGAAAACAAACTATCAATGATAATTACCGCCACAGATTTGGCATTTGCAGAGTGCAAAATAAAGAAATAGATGAAGAAAGAGATTGTCCTCAAACACGCAACGATATTAGCAGCCTACCTGTTTGTCGTCTGGGGCCTTTACCGCCTGCTTTTTAAACTTCCAGAAGAGGTTGAAGAACTCTTCGTTAAACCCATTATTTGGCTAGCTCCAGTTGTTTTCTTTTTAAAAAAAGAGAATCAAACGATATCTTCCCTTGGCATTAGTGGAAAAAAGCTATTTCCGGCTATTTATTTCGTAATAGGTTTGGGAGCCCTTTTTACTATCGAAGGGTTAATTATTAATTTTGTTAAATATGGCGGCTTAAACTTTACGGCCAATCTTGGAGAGAAATCCGTACTGGCTTCTTTAGGGATATCATTTGCCACCGCTTTTTCAGAAGAGATTTCTTTCCGGGGATATCTTTTTAACCGGCTTTGGTGGGCGTTGGGGAATGAGTGGCTGGCTAATGTTTTGACCAGTATTTGTTGGAGCCTAATTCATATTCCGATTACTTTTTTTGTTTGGGAAATGGAATTGGGCGCCGCCGGCGCCTATCTTGTTTTAATTTTTCTCTTTGGAATGGGATCGGCTTTTGTTTTTGCGAGGACGAGAAATGTTTTCTCTTCTATATTTCTTCATGTCCTTTGGGAATGGCCAATAATTCTATTTAGGTAGGCTTGATTTCTAGGGACTTTGGCGGTATCATAATCTTTACCCAATGGAACGTCGCATTCTGGCTGTTTCATCAGTAGTTTTTCTTGCTTTTTCAATTCTTTTAATTTCAATTTTCAGGGTGGCCGCTCCGCAGCATACATTTTTAGCCTTTACTTCTCAAGTGCTTCCGGCTTCCGAATCCGACATGAGAATTAATTACGAACTTCCGTATCCGGGAAAAATTTTACCAGACCATCCCCTATGGTTTATAAAAGCCCTCAGAGATAGACTTTGGATTCTAGCGACAACGAGTAATTCTAAGAAGGCAGAACTCTACCTTCTCTTTAGTGACAAACGTCTAGAGTCGGCCAGAATTCTTTTTGAAAAAGGAAAAGCCGATCTTGCTTTTTCGACTTTGACAAAAGCCGAAAAGTATTTGGAACTCGCCCAAAAGAAGGAAGAGTCAAATCGCCAAAAAGGACTAGACACGAAAAATTTCCTGTCAAAACTCGCAAATGCCAGCCTTAAACATCGGCAGGTGATAAATAACATATTAGAGATCGCCCCGGAGGACGCTAGACCGGAGATAATAAAAATAGAAGAGTACTCGCGAAATGTTTATGAAAAAAGTCGCGACGCTCTCAATTCTTTTGGGATGCCAGTTCCAGCAAATCCATTTAATGGGGATTAAGTTGGTTTTTTGGGCTAATAAAGTGACCAAGTCTTTTTTAAACCTCTTTCGATTGACCTAAAAAATTCTTCAGGAAAATTTTCCCGAAACAAAAATTCCGCTTTCTTATTTCTTCTTTTAGCCTCACAGTACGCGTGAAGTGATCTTCTTTGAGTTATTAATTTGCAGTTGACACAACCTATTTAGTGTTGGAATATCATGATTGTCTCTACCAATAGTGAGTTTTATTTACATTCGTGAAATAAAGAAAGCATATGAAATGTCCATTTTGCGGCGGCAATAAAACCGAAGTTTTAGAGTCTAGAACAGTTGACGATGCCGAGGCGATAAGAAGGCGGCGGGAGTGTAAGAGCTGTCATAGAAGGTTTACGACATTCGAGAAGGTAAAAGGGACCGTTCTCTGGATTATAAAAAAAGATGGGCGGAGAGAACCCTTTGATCGCGAGAAGATAAGAAGGGGAATACTTAGAGCGATTGAAAAAAGACCGGTGTCGCTTGATTCAGTAGAAGAAATTATCAACGAAGTTGAAAGAGAAATATTAAGACACGGATCGGAGGAAATTTCGAGCAAAATGATCGGAAAGTCGGTATTGAGGAAGTTAAAAAAGATCGATAAGGTAGCTTGGCTTCGTTTTGCCAGCGTTTATTTACAATTCGAGGATCTGACCGATTTTGAAAAAGCAATAGAAAATGCTTAATACAATCATACAAGCGAGTCGAACAAAAAAACGCCGAGGTCGTAAAAACGGCAGGGTCGTGAAGACGAATTCCAAAGGATTATCTTTCGAGTCATTAGAGTTTTCAGACTATAATCAAGTCAGGGATCAAATAGACAAGTTGGTTGGAAAACGGCCTCCGCTTTATCACTCGGCTCCCAAAGGAAACTGGACACCCCAAGCCCTAAAAGTTCTTCAAGAAAGATATCTTCTTAAGGACAGGAGTGGAAAAGTTATAGAAACTCCAGAAGAGATGTGTTGGCGGGTTGCGTGGGAAGTGGCATCAAGCGAGGCCATCTGGGGGGCAAAAAAGACATCCATCATTGAAATTGCCAAGAGGTTTTACCAACTTATGGTTTCTCGTGAATTTCTTCCCAATTCTCCCACCCTTATGAATGCAGGTACCAGAAACGGTCTCCAATACTCCGCCTGTTTTGTTCTTCCTATAGAAGATTCTTTAGTGGGAATATTTGATGCCCTTAAATGGCAGGCATTAATTCACCAGACAGGAGGGGGAACAGGATTCTCCTTTAGTCGCCTCAGGCCCAAGGGCTCGATGGTCAAGACTTCAAGAGGTACTGCCTCTGGGCCGGTATCGTTTATGAAGATTTTCGATGCCGCTACCAACGAAATTAAACAGGGCGGAAAGAGAAGAGGAGCCAATATGGGAATTTTAAGGGTTGACCATCCGGATATTTTGGATTTTATTCGCTGTAAAAGAGATGGCGGAATAACCAATTTCAATATTTCGGTTGCCTTAACCGATAATTTTATGAAAGCCTATCAAAGGGGTGGCGAATATAGTCTGATTGATCCGAGAACGGGCAAAGCAGTTGGCAAAGCCAGCGCCGTTGAGGTTTTTGATAAAATTTGTCAGCAGGCTTGGGAAACAGGGGATCCTGGACTAGTCTTTATTGATAGGATAAATAAAAGCCCAGCCAACCCCGTTCCTTCTCTGGGACCCATCGAGTCCACGAATCCATGCGGGGAACAGCCACTCTACCCATTCGATTCCTGCAATTTAGGCAGTATTTTTTTGAACCATTTTGTTAAAGAAGAGGGAGAAAAGAAAAGTGTTGATTGGGCAAGGCTTATAGAGGTGACAAAGTTGGCGGTTAGATTTCTTGACGATGTCATTGAAGTTAACCCTTACACCCTTCCACAAATAAGAAAGATGACTCTTGCTATCAGAAGAATTGGGCTCGGAGTTGGCGGATGGGCCGATATGCTGATTAGACTGGGAATTCCATACGATTCAGAAAAAGCCATGGATTTGGCGGAAAAAATCATGAAGTTAATCCAGGAAACGGCTGTCGAATCAAGTCGGGAACTAGCAAGAGAACGCGGACCATTTCCGCTTTGGCCAATATCTATTTACAAAAATGAATTACCTAGAAGAAATTCTACCGTGACAACCATTGCTCCGACCGGAACAATTTCTATTATAGCCGGTTCATCCAGTGGCATTGAACCCATTTTTGCGGTCGTTTATCAACATGTCGTGTCCGATAAACACATCGATAGACGATTAACTTTTGTCAACCCCAATTTTCAAAAGATCTTAGAAGAAAAAGGGCTAGACTCGGAAGATTTAATTAAGAAAGTTATGGAAAAAGGGACGGTCAGAGAAATTAAAGAGATTCCTGAAGATATAAAAAGAATATTTATAACAGCTCACGAGATCGACCCCAAATGGCATATCCGGGTTCAGGCGGTTTTTCAAAAATATACCGAGAATGCCGTTTCTAAAACCATAAATCTTCGACATGAAGCCGGAGTCAATGATGTCAAGAGAGCCTATCTGCTGGCTTGGGAAACCGGATGCAAAGGGATAACCATCTTTCGTGATGGTAGTCGGACAAGCCAAGTCTTAAATTTGGGAGTCAAAGATGGCGATTCAGAGCGAGCAGCAGGAGGCGGATCCCTGAGAGAAAGGCCTTTTAAAGTAACCGGCTCGACTTATCGTCTTGGCACACCTGTCGGGACTGCTTTTGTCACTATCAACCAAGATCAAAACGGAGACCCGCTGGAAGTTTTCATTAATGTTGGAAAGGCTGGAAGCGATGTGGCGGCCATGGCCGAGGCGTTGGGTCGGACCATTTCGACCTCGTTAAGGCTTAAGGGTAGCCTAACTTCGAAAGAGAGAGCCTACGAGATCGCCAAACAGCTTTCCGGTATCGGCGGTCGTCGGTCAGTCGGTTTTGGACCAAATAAGATTCGGTCTTTGCCCGATGCTATCGCAGCCGCACTTTCTTATCATTGCGGATTTAAGATAAATGGAAATGGGAACCATATTATTGAAAACAAAGCAGATGTTAACTATGACCAGGTTAAAGCCGCGTTAAACGTGGCTGAAGCTGTTATGGCGGCTAACGGTTCTGCCCCCGCAGACCAGCCCGCATTGGCGGGTTCTGATGACCCCACAGCGGCTTCGGCCGCGTTTAACGAGACTTTAGTCGAGGGACCGGGAGATATATGTCCGGCCTGTGGAGCAAGTGCGTTAATTTTCGAAGAGGGCTGTGAGAAATGCCATGCTTGCGGTTATTCTGAATGCTGAAGAAATGATCAAAACCGTTATCAAACAGGATGGAAGCAGCCAAGAATTCAAACCCGAAAAGATTATTAACTCGATTTTTATGGCGGCCCAGAATGTGGGCGGAACCGACAGAACCCTCTCGGTTGTTCTGGGAAACCAAGTTGTTAACATTCTAAAGGTCAAGTTTAAAAACGGTGAGGCTGTCCCAACTGCGGAAATAGGCAATCTTGTAGAGAAAATCCTCATCGAAAATGGTCATGCTAGAACGGCCAAGGCTTTTATTGTCTATAGAGAGAACAAAAAACATCTAAACCAAGATAAAAGGGCCTTGGGGATAGAAGATGATATTGGTCTCTCCTATAACTCTCTGTATATTCTCAAACAAAGATACCTCAAGAGAAACGAAAAAGGGGAAATCGTTGAAACTCCTGGCGGCATGATAGATCGGGTGGCTAAATTTTTGGCGTCGGTGGAAAAAGGAAAGAACAAACAACAAAAGTGGTATCAAAAATTTAAGGAAATAATGATCTCCCTCGACTTTTTGCCAGGGTCCAGAACCCTCGCCAACGCCGGAAAGCTTTATTCACAATTAGCGAACTGTTTTGTCTGGCCGGTGGAGGACGATATCGATAAAATTTTTGAAATTCTTCATAAATCTACTCTTATCAAAAAGCACGGAGGAGGCTGTGGTTATAATTTTAGCCGCATTAGACCGGAGGGAGATACGGTTGGAGGAACCCCGAATTTAGCAGCCGGGCCAGTCAAGATGATTGAGATGTTTGATTTGATGACATCGCTTTTTAAACAAGAGGGTAAATACGAAAGTGGCAATATGGCGATTTTAAACGCTAATCACCCCGATATTTTTAATTTCATTTCGGCTAAGCAAAACGACGGTTATCTTTCCAAAACAAACATTTCAGTTGGGATAACTGACGATTTTATGCGGGCGGCGATTGCTGGTAAAAATTGGGATTTAATCAATCCGCGAACTGGAGAAGTAGTGAACACCGTAAATGCCAAATCAATCCTTGAGTTAATGGCGAGTATGGCTTGGCAAACTGGCGATCCGGGCATAATCAATCTTTCTGCTATTAACCGCGGCACCGCTTTAGGAAATCCCCTTTTGAAAAAGCGGGGGCCAATAATGGCCACCAATCCTTGTGGAGAAGTTCCTTTATATCCATTCGAATCCTGTAATTTAGGATACCTGAATTTCAGCCATTTTATCAGGGAAGGGGAGTTTGACTTTGAAAGATTGTCTGATGTTATCAGGGTGGCGGTCAGGCTTATGGATAATGTAATTGAAGCCTCTTGGTTTCCGGTAATGGAAGTCCGAAAGACCGTCAAGAATCATCGGAGGATAGGGATTGGGGCGGTCGGCTGGGCAGAGGCTTTAGCCCGACTGGAAATTCCTTATGATAGCCCTCGGGCCTTTCTTTTAGCACGAAAAATAGCCAAAACGATGTATGAGAACGCTTTCGATGAATCGTGTCGGCTAGCCGAAGAAAAAGGACCCTTTCCTCTTGTTGGAGATTCTATTTGGGCGAAGGCAAAACGGAAACCCAGGAACGTTGCTCTTTTGACTTTCCCGCCCAGTTCATCAAACGCGGTTATATGTGATACCTCATTCGGAATTGAACCATATTTCGCCGTTGCATATGAGCAGGTAGTAATGGAGGGGATCAGATTAAAAACGGTAATTCCATTTTTCATCGAAAAACTTAAAGAAAGGGGAATCTATTCGGACGGGCTTACCCAAAAAATTATTGAAAATCATGGTAGTGTCCAAGGAATAAAAGATATCCCCAAGGATTTACAGGCCATCTTCAAAGTCGCCCACGATATTTCTTGGCGAGATCACATCAAAATGCAGGCGGCATTTCAAGAATACACCGATAATGCGATCACTAAAACTATTAACATGCCTACTAATACTTCCCCAAGGGACATAAAAGAAGCCTACATTCTGGCATGGAGGCTGGGGTGTAAGGGGCTGACGGTATATCGAGACAAAACCAAGGAGAATCAAGTTTTTGAATTTGGGGGAAGGCGGAACTATCCCAAAAAAATGAAATGTCCGAATTGCGACCTTGAGCTCAAGAAAGAGGGAAAATGTTTTAAATGTGAATATTGCGGGTTTTCCACCTGCGAGTTGTAAAATTGGACCCCATGGCTATCTATACAAAAAAAGGCGACAAAGGAGAAACCTCGTTATTGGGAAAAAGAAAACTGGTTTCAAAAAACTCTTTGAGAATTCAGGCAGTCGGAGCGGTTGATGAGGTTAATAGTTATTTGGGAATCATTTCCTCGCAAAATCCAGAGCTTAAGCAAATAAAGGAAGTTCAGAAAAATTTATTTAATGTGGCCGCCATTATAGCTGGGGCCCCTTTGATTTTTCCAAGAACAAGGATTAATAGACTAGAGAAAAAAATCGACGAGTTGGAGAAAAGTCTCCCTGCTTTAAAGAATTTTGTGTTTCCTGGGGGGACAGCAACTTCCGCCAATCTTTTTTACGCGCGAGCTTTAGTCAGAAAGGCAGAGCGGGTAATTGTCCGTTTAGACAAAAAAGAAGGCTTAAAGCCGGAAATTTTGGCTTACCTGAATAGATTATCCGATTACTTATTTATTCTTGCTCGAGAAATCAATTATCAACAAGAAGTTAAGGAGGAAATCTGGAAATCCAGTAAGAAGTGATGATTACCCCCCGGAAGTGCTAAAATGAACAGGACATGGTATTGGAGTTTGGGAAAAAAGAGAAACCCACTATTCAGGAGATACCTCAAGCGCCCAATTTACCAGCCGAGCTTCTAAAAGAGACTGGTATTGAGACGGTCGAGCCGGCTATACCGGTAAAGGTGGAGAATAACTCCCAAAATTTAATTATCAACTCCGAGTCCCAGAAACAAGAAATCAGTATTCCTGCTTTAGAAGGGGATATCGAACTATTAGCCAAGGGGTCGGTTGATAGTTCATCAACTTGGCTCGGCAATATTCTTGCCAGAATAAGAAAGATAGCGGCTAGAAAGAGGATAATTTAAATGCAACTTTGGGCGATCGACTACTCCATCGTTTTTTTCCTTCTTGTTTTGGCCAGCATTCTTCTTTTTGCTTTGATCGCCCTTGGCTACGTTTTTTTTGTTCTTTTTAAATTTAGAGGGAGAGAAGAACAGTCGATTGATTCGGTTTTGCTTCAGGTGGCGGTTCCTAGAGGAAATGAGATAAAAATTGATGCTATGGAACAACTTTTTGCCTCTCTTTATTCGATAAAAAGAGGGGGGTGGAGGCAAAAATTTTCCGCCCAGCCGGCAATTTCTTTCGAAATAGTTGCCAAAAAAGAAGATATCAGATTTTATGTTTGGACACCCCGAGAATATAAAGATTTAATAGAAAAACTCATTCATGGAGCATATCCCGACGCGGAAGTTCTAGAGGTTCAAGAACATAACATTTTTTCCGAGAAAGGCAAAGTTGCTTACGCATCGTTCCAGCTTTCCCGGTCAAACTTTTACCCTTTAAAGACCTATAAAGACCTTCCGACTGACCCACTGGCGGCTTTAACCTCGGGTTTGGCAAAGATGGGCGAGGAAGAAGGGGCGGTAGTTCAGATTTTAGTTTCACCTGCCAACTCTTCTTGGCAGAAAGAAGGGAGAGGGTTTATCTCAGAAACAAAAAAACAGGAATCTGATCCCGAAAAGGCGAAATTTGCTACCAGCGCCAAAACCTTAGAAGCCGTAGAGTCCAAAATAAGTAAACCCGGATTCGAGACTTCGATTAGGGTGGTAGTGTCAGCAAAAATTTCAGAGACGGCCAAAATGCATCTCTCAAATATTTCCGCCTCCCTTGAACAGTTTTCGGGAGAAAACAACAGCCTTAAAAAAAGAAAAATAAGAAACAAAGGTGCCTTTATGGAGGACTTCCTCTATCGATATCAGCCAATGTTCAATCTTTTCGGAAACAGACCTTCAATTTTAAATAGCGAAGAATTGGCTAGTATTTTTCATTTTCCCAACAAGCAAATAACTACCCCACACATCTACTGGCTTTACGCAAAGACCGCGCCCGCGCCCTCGGAAATTGCCAGCGAAGGGCTTTTCATGGGAGTGAGTACTTATCGAGGAATAAAGAGGCCAGTATATATTCGAGAAGACGATCGAAGGCGCCACATGTACATTATTGGAAAGACAGGAACAGGGAAAACGGAACTTCTAAAAGACCTGATAATGCAAGATATAAAAAACAACAAAGGGCTTTGTTTTATGGACCCGCACGGCGATGCAATCGAAGACCTTCTGTCCTTAATTCCTCCCGAGCGGGCAGAAGATGTTATCTACTTTGACCCAGGAGATACAGAGAGACCGATGGGATTAAATCTTTTAGAAGCTTACACCGAGGATCAAAAGCATTTTGTGGCCACATCGGTAATCAATATGATGTATAAACTCTTCGATCCTTATAAAACCGGAATTGTTGGTCCAAGATTTGAACATGCTGTCAGAAACGCAATGCTGACGGCGATGGCAGAGGAGGGGAATACCTTTGTAGAGGTAATGAGGATATTAACCGATTCCCGTTTTGTCCAGGAACTTCTTCCTAAAGTTACCGATCCGATTGTCAGACGGTATTGGACCGATCAAATTGCTCAGACGGCGGATTTCCATAAATCTGAAGTATTGGACTACATCGTTTCTAAGTTTGGAAGATTTGTAACCAATAAGATGATCAGAAACATTATAGGTCAATCCCGCAGCTCTTTTGATTTCAGAAAAGTGATGGATGAAGGAAAAATCCTTCTTATTAACTTGGCGAAAGGAAAAATTGGAGAGGAAAACTCAAATTTCTTGGGATTGGTTTTGGTCCCGAGAATTTTAATGGCCGCTATGAGCAGGCAGGATATACCCGAAGAACAAAGACGGGATTTTTATCTATATGTTGACGAATTTCAAAATTTCGCTACTCCCGATTTTGCCCAGATCTTATCGGAAGCCAGAAAATACAGGCTTAACTTAGTCGTTGCCAATCAATTTATCGGCCAAGTAGAAGAGGAAGTAAAAAATGCGGTTTTCGGAAACGTCGGAACGGTTATTTGTTTCAGGGTTGGGGTAACCGATGCATCCTACTTAGCTCATGAATTTACTCCAGTTTTTGGCGAGGATGATCTTCTTAACATCGAACGCTTCCATGTTTATATAAAAACGATTGTCAATAACGAGCCGGTTCCGCCTTTTTCCATGGATTTGACTAAAGACTTAAGTAAAGAAAAAGAGGCAATGAATCCAAGAGTGGCTAAGATAATTAAAGAAATGAGTAGACTAAAATACGGAAGGGACCAAAAATTAGTAGAAGCAGAAATTACCCGGCGTGCCAAACTATAAGGTTTTTTGACAAAAAATAGAAAAGAAAAGATGGTGGGCTGGGATGGATTCGAACCATCGACTTCCACTTTATAAGAGTGGCGTTCTAACCGCTGAACTACCAGCCCCGAATCCTGCTATTAAAGTCAAATTATAACACCAATTAAAAATTGATTGAAGAAATTAAAGCTCGGCGAGAGCTTGGCGCTTGCCCGGTTCCTTAACTCCGGCTAGTTCCAAATACCTTTCGGTGGTAGAAAGCCGCTTGTGACCTACTACCTGGGAAAGAAGAACCAAATCAACACCGGCCTTGAGATTTTCCACAATGAAAGTTGTTCTTAAATCATTGACAGAATAAGAAGGAATTTCGGCCTTTTGCATATATCTATCAATAGCCGCCCTTATATTTCTGACTGCCAGTGGCTTGCCGTTTTTGCTGACGAAAACAAAACGAGAGTCGGATTTAGGCCTAACAGCGAGATAAAGCTTCAAGGCTTCCCTTGCCGGTTTATTTAGAGGAATTATTCTTTCCGGTTGAGTTGCGTAGGCGTCGATCTTAATCACGTCTCCCTTGAGGTTGGCGAGTTTTAAATTGGCAACTTCGGAGATTCTCATTCCCGATTGAAGAATGATTTCAACGATGGTGGCGATTCTGATATCATTTCGAACAACATCTCTCAAAGCACGATATTCAAGCTGAGAGAGAAATTTCGGCAAAGTTGGCTCAATTTTTGGATGGGCGACTCCAACCGAAGGATCGGCTATTATATGATTTTCCGAAATTAGCCATCTAAAAAAAGTTTTGACAGCATTGAGTTTTCTGGAAACACTTTTTGGGGTATATTTTTCCGCCAGAAGAGCGTCTCGAAATGCCTCTAAATCAGGATGTCTTATTTGATCTGGAAGAACCTTATCTTTTTTTAAAAGGAAATCAACTAACTGTTCCAAATCCGCTCGATATGCCAGAATTGTAGCCGGAGAGCGGCCCTTTTGAGACAGGTTTTCAATAAATTTAGGAAGCAAAGTTTTAAGTGGTTCCTGTTTCATAATATGATTAAAATGTTTATTACTAGATTAAGACATGATCTTTTGGCAACAAGTACAATATAATAGCACAAAAAAAACAAAGGTCAATATATTATAGGTAGAATAATATGAAGAAAGCTAGATTTATAGAAAAATTTAAGGAGAAACTAAAAAAAGTCTATTTCGTTTTGACTGTTATTCTTCTTCTTTTTTTTATTTTCTCGATAGCTAGAAATCTTCCGCGGGTGTTTGAGGCCAAAAAAAGAATTGATAGAGCATTAGAAAGGGTCGAAAAGCTTAAAAAGGAGAATGAGGAAATTCAAAAGAAAATGGCTGAATTGAAAGGAGAGCCATACTTAGAGAAACAATTGAGAGATAAACTGGGATTGGCCAAGGAGGGAGAAATAGTCATTGTTTTGCCGGAGGCGGAGATTTTAAGAAAGCTGGCCCCACCCATACCAGAAGAAGAAGATATTCTACCTGATCCTACCTGGAAAAAATGGCTGAAGCTTTTTTACTGACTGGTGCTAGAGGTCGGATTCGAACCGACGGCCTTGCGCTTATGAAACGCCTGCTCTGCCACTGAGCTACTCTAGCGGGTTTTGTTGCGGGGCCAGGAGTTGAACCTGGCCTGGAAGATTATGAGCCTTCCGTGCAGCCGTACACTACCCCGCATGTATGTGCGATATTATACCATGCTTCTAAATTAGCCTCAATGATGATAAAATCAACCGAGTATGTCTAAAAAGCGGGTATTGTCGGGGATCAGAGCTACAGGCCGCCTTCATTTAGGTAATTATTTTGGTGCGGTTAAGGGGATGCTGTCTTTACAAAAAGATCCACGGTACGAAACTTTTTATATGGTGGCTGATCTTCATACTCTGACTACACCTTGCGACCCAAAGACTCTCAAAAAAGAGGTCAGGGAAGTAGTTTTGGATTATCTAGCCGTTGGTCTGGATCCCGAAAGGTCGACAATTTTCGTTCAATCCCAAGTTCCGGAGCATCTCGAACTTGCTTATCTTTTTTCGACAGCTATTTCCTTAGCCAGAATGCAACACCTGCCCACTTACAAAGAAAAAGTGAAACAGTATCCCCAACACTCAACGGTCGCCCTCCTTTACTATCCAGTCTTAATGGCGGCGGATATCTTGGCATACAAAGCAGAGGCAGTTCCAGTCGGGATAGACCAAGAGCCACATTTGGAGATTGCGAGAGAAATTGCTAGAAAGATGAATAGTCTTTATGGTTTAAACTTTCCTGAACCAAAAAGATATATTACCAAGGGGGAGTATATTCCCTCCTTAACGGGGCAGGGCAAAATGAGCAAATCGGTTGAAGGAAGTTATATTAATTTAACTGACAGTCTGGAAACAATCAAAAAAAAATTGGCCAAAATCCCTACCGATTTAGGAAAGGGAAGAAAAATTCCCCAAACTGGAGGAGTAGCCGCCCTCCTGACTCTGGTCGGCCTTTTTGAAGGAGAGACAAAAAGAAAGGACTACGAAGATAAATATCTAAAAGAAGGAGTGCAATACTCGGACTTAAAAAGAAGGCTGGCAGAGACAATAGATAGAGAACTTAACCCTATCCGAGAAAAAAGAAAGGACTTTGAAAAGAAGCCGGCTTTAGTAGAGAAAATTTTAAAGGAAGGGGCCAATAGAGCCCGCAAAGTGGCAAGGCAAACGGTTAGAGAAACCAAGGAAGCGATGGGACTATGAAAAAAACAGCCTCTTTCGAAGATTTCAAAAGACTGGATTTTCGGGTCGGAAAAGTAATTAAAGCCGAGGATATTTCAGGGGCCAAAAGCCTAATCAGGCTCACGGTGGATTTTGGCAAGATAGGAAAGCGGATTATCCTGTCAGGTATCAAAAAATGGTATCAAACCAAAGACCTAGAAGGAAAGAATTATATTTTTGTAGTTAATCTCGAACCCAAAAAAATGATGGGGGAAGAGTCTCAAGGGATGATTTTGGCGGCCGAAGATGAAAAGTCAGAAAATTGCATTCTGCTTATTCCCGAGAAAGAAACCTCTCCCGGAGTTAAAGTTCATTGATAAGTGATATAATTTGCAAGCCAAAAAATTATGAAAAAAGACTTAAAACATTTTCAATTCAGGTTCAAAATTAACCTATGGACAATACTTCTGGGAATTTTTGTAATTCTTTTCGTTCTTCCTATTTTCTTTTCTGCTTTAGATTTCGGGAGCAAAAGCCGAATAGATCTCTCTCAAGCTCTCAATGATATTAAAAACGAGAAGGTAGAGAAAATAATTGTCGAGAACACGAAGATTCTGCTCACTTATAAAGATGGAATCATCAAATATACTGTTAAGGAAGAAAATGAAAGTTTTGTTGACATTTTGGATAAGGCTGGAATTCCGCCAACCTCGATCAGTTACACCGTTAGTGACCAGACAGCAAGTAAGGCTATCGGCGAAATTTTAAGTATCGTTTTACCTCTTGCCCTCATGGCTGTTTTTTTCCTTTTTATCATCAGAGCCCAGAACAGGGGAGCTCAAGACATCTTTTCTTTCGGTCGTTCTCGAGCCAGGCTTTTTGCCAAAGGAAAACAAAACATTACCTTTAAAGATGTAGCCGGAGTGGACGATGCCAAAGCCGAATTGGAAGAGGTAGTCGATTTTTTAAAAAATCCGGCTAAATATCAAAAAATTGGGGCTCGTACCCCGAAAGGAGTCCTATTGGTAGGGCCATCTGGGGTAGGAAAAACTCTTTTGGCTAGAGCAGTGGCAGGGGAAGCTGGAGTGCCGTTCTTTTCCATGGCAGGAAGCGAATTTATGGAGATGTTGGTGGGAGTTGGGGCCTCCCGTGTCAGAGACCTCTTTGGTCAAGCCAAAGCAGCTGCCCCTGCCATCATTTTTATTGATGAAATTGATGCCATCGGTCGTCAGCGGGGTAGAGGGTTTATAGGCGGGCACGACGAGCGAGAACAAACATTAAATCAGATATTGGTCGAGATGGATGGTTTTACTCCCAACGATAACGTAGTCGTTATTGCCGCTACCAACCGCGGCGACTTACTGGATCCTGCACTATTAAGACCCGGAAGATTTGATAGACGGGTGACATTGGATATGCCGGACAAGGAGGGTAGATTGGCGATTCTTAAGATTCATGCCAGGGGGAAAAAATTTGCCAAAGAAATCGATTGGGAAAGAATCGCGGATAGGACGGTCGGTTTTTCGGGGGCAGATTTGGAGAACATGCTAAATGAAGCGGCCATTCTTGCCGCCCGGGGAAACAAGGGAAGTATTGAAGAAAAGGAAATAGAAGAGGCGGCTACTAAAGTTAAATTGGGACCCGCCAAAAAGAAATTACAAAGTCGCGAAGATAGAAACTTAACCGCTTACCACGAGGCCGGTCATGCGATCGTGACTCACTTCTTGCCCAAAATGGATCCGGTACACAGAATTTCTATTGTTGCTCGAGGAATGAGTTTAGGACACACACTTATTCCTCCAGCGGCAGATAGAGTTCATGAAACAAAAAGTAGAATTTTACAGCAAATCACAGCTATGTTAGGGGGGCGGGCCGCCGAGGAAATAGTTTTCAATGAGATGACCTCCGGGGCAGCTAACGACATAGACCAGGCTACTAAATTGGCTAGAGCGATGGTTATCGAATGGGGAATGAGCGATTTGGGACCCATTAACCTTGGACCGGAATCAAGCTTGGGAGAATTTGGCCAACTTGAATGGTATGAATCTCCCCACATCTCTCCCGCCATGCAGGAGAAAGTAGATAAGGAAGTCCAAAAAATTATTGAAGAGAGTTATCAAGAAGCAATCGGGATAGTTAAGAAAAATAGGAAGACGCTTGACAGGGTGGCAAGAAAATTACTAGAAAAGGAGACCATAGACAGGGATGATTTCGAGAAAATTGTAGGAAAAAAGAGTTCGAATTAAAAAACTTGTGTCAAAGTTAATCCTTATTGATGGAAATGCGATTCTTCATCGGGCGTTTCATGCTCTTCCCGTTTTGACCACCAAGCGAGGCGAGCCGGTAAATGCTGTCTATGGCCTTATCACGATGCTTTTAAGGGCGATCCAAGATCTTAAACCAAGTCATATCGCCATATGCTTTGATGAAAAGGGAGTTACCTTCCGACATAAAATATGTCCTACTTATCAAGCCCAAAGACCGACGATTGCCAACGAACTTTCGAGTCAATTCGCTAAAGCAAAAACCGTTATTGAAGCATTCGGCATTCCGGTGTATTCCAAAAGGGGTTTTGAGGCAGATGACATAATTGGTACCTTGGCGAAAAAAGCGAAACAAGAGGTAATTATTATCACGGGAGACAGAGACATGTTGCAACTGGTCAATTCCAAAATCAAAGTCTACCTTCCTGTGGTTGGTCTTTCGAGCGCAAAACTAATGGGTGAGAAAGAAGTTATGGAAAAAATGGGAATTTACCCCTCACAAATTCCTGAATATAAAGCACTTGTTGGTGATCCATCCGATAATTATCCCGGAGTAGCCGGGATAGGTCCAAAAACAGCCGCCAATCTTCTTAATCGCTACAAAAGTCTGGGCGGTATTTACAAAAACTTGAGTAAAATCCCTCCCTCCGTAAGAGAAAAATTAGTCAAAGGAAAAAGCAGTGCCTATTTGTCTCTAAAACTGGCTAGAATTGTTACCAACGTTCCTCTCAGGGGTGACTTGGCAGCATCGGGAAAATGGAAGCTGGTCAACAACGAAAAACTCTTGAGAGTTTTTACCGAACTCGGATTTAAAAGTCTTTTGGATCGGGTTAAAAAAATGGCTAGACAAGCGGATTTAGATAAACAAGAAACACTTTTTTAAGCGAAAAACTGGGTGTTCTTTTATGAAAGTTGCTCTGGTACACGATTACCTTAAAGAATACGGAGGAGCAGAAAGGGTCCTTGAGGCGCTTCATGAAATTTGGCCAAAGGCGCCTATTTTTACGGCTATTTATAGTCCCAATTTCTTGGGTCCCCACCGAGAGAGGATAAAAAAATGGGATATTAGACCCTCTTTTCTGCAACGTTTTCCTTTCAAGGAAAAACTTTTAAGTCCTTCCAGATTTATCGCCCCGTGGATTTTTAAATCAATTGATCTATCGAAATATGATCTAGTGGTTGTTTCCGAAGCCGGTACTTATGTGAGCCCTAACTTTGTCAAAACAGGTAGGAAAACAAAACATTTATGTTACTACCATGCTCCGCCACGCTTTCTATATGGTTATCCAACGGCTGCCCCATGGAGAAGTATTTGGTGGAGAAGAATCCTTTTCTTTTTTGGGCAAATACCAATACATTTCTTAAGACTATTGGATTTTGAGGCTAGTCAAAGACCTCAAATAGCGGTTGCCAATTCCTATGAGACAAAGGCTAGAATCGAAAAATTTTATCGGCGAAAGGCGAAAGTAATCTATCCACCAGTTGATATCCCGGAAAGGTTTCACGAAACCAAGAAAGAAAACTTTTATCTTGCCGGAGGGAGATTGGCCAGACCTAAAAGAGTGGACTTGGCTATAAAAGCAGCCAACAAACTAAAGATTTCTTTGAAAATCTTTGGTCGGGATTTTCAAAACTATGCCAGCGAACTCAAAAAAATGTCGGGAAAGACTATTGAGTTTTTGGGGGAAATAACGGATGAAGAAAAGTTCAAGCTAATGGCCAAGGCCAAGGCGTATATTTTCCCTGCCGAGTCGGAGGAGTTTGGAATTACCCCGGTTGAGGCAATGGCAGTTGGGACACCGGTGATTGCTCTTCGGTCAGGAGGGGTTGTAGAGTCGGTTATTGAAGGAAAAACCGGAGTATTTTTTAAAGAGGCAACGGTTGGATCTCTTGTCGAGGCAATTAAAAAATTCGAAAAGATGGAAATAAAATCTGTTGTTTGTGTCAGTCATGCTAGAAGGTTTTCCAAAGAAAGGTTTGTCTCCGAGATTAAAGACCTTGTGAATTTAATGTTTAAAAATAAAAATATAAGAAGATGAGATACCAAAAATAAGACATGCCGGAGCTTCCAGAAGTAGAAACTATCAAAAGAAGTTTAGAAAAATCTCTCCTTGGAAAAAGAATCGTTGGAGTACAAATTCTTTTAGCAAAACAATTTAAGGGCGAGAAAAAACAAGTTCTCGGGAAAAGAGTAACAGCGATAAAAAGAAGGGGGAAAATTTTAATAATTTCTCTTTCCGGCGGGAAAAATTTGGTAATTCATTTTAAGCTCACCGGCCAGCTGGTATGGGTTCCAGGGAAGGGAAGAAGAGTTACCCTTGGTCATCCAATTCCATTTGCCGGAAGCGAACTCCCAGCAAAGACTACCCATATAATTTTTGATATCGACGGCGGTCAACTTTTTTTTAACGACCTTCGTCAGTTTGGCTGGGTTAAAGTAATTGACGAAAATGATTTGGAGAAAGAAACAGACAAATTAGGAGTAGAACCGTTAACTGAAAATTTCAGTCATGAATATCTCAAACAGGCTTTTTCAAAGACAAAGAAACCGATTAAACTGGTTCTAATGGATCAGGAGAAAATTGCCGGGATAGGTAATATCTATGCCAACGAAGCCTTGTTTGAAGCCGGCATTTTACCAACTCGACCGGCCAAAGAATTGACGGAAATTCAGTTAAAAAAATTAAAAGATGCAGTCTTCAAGGTTCTAAAAGAGGGATTAAAATATGGTGGTTCTTCGGCCGCCGACGAAGCTTATATAAAACCGACCGGGGAGGCCGGTGAATATCAAAAACACTTCCGCGTTTATCAAAGAGAAAACCAGCAATGCAACAAATGTGGAGGGAAAATCAAGAGAATCAATCTCGGCGGCCGAGGTACTTTTTTCTGCCCTACTTGCCAAAGATAATGCAAATAACGAAACTTCGCCTAAACGATTTCAGAAACTTCAAAACCAAACTTTTAGAATTTTCCCCGAAGACAACCGTTATTATCGGACCCAATGCTTCGGGAAAAACTAATATTTTAGAGAGCTTATCTTTTCTCTCAACTGGCAAAAGTTTTAGAGCCAGAGTAGAGGAGGAGATGATTAACTACAAAAAGGAAATGGCTAGAATAAAAGGCCGTATCGTAACAGAGAAAACAACCGATTTAGAGGCTATTTTAACAAGGGGGACGATTGATATAGGTAATTCTCGGCCGGAAAGAATCCCCCGAAAAAAACTTTTAATAAACGGGGTAAGCAAACGATTAATAGATTTTGCCGGAAATTTTAAAGTGACACTTTTCGGTCCCCAAGATCTTGATTTAGTAACGGAGTCTCCCTCCTTGCGGAGGAAATTTCTAGATTTCGCGCTGTCGCAAATTGACCGGGAATACCGAAGAGCTACTCTTTCCTATGAGAAAGGATTAAGACAGCGCAATCGATTACTTTTGAGGATTAGGGAAGAAGGAATATCTCGGAGTCAGCTTCTTTTTTGGGATAGGCTTCTTATCAAAAACGGGGATTATATTTCTTCTAGAAGAGAAGAATTCCTCGATTTTATTAGATCTAGCCCGCCCCTCGATGACCAAGTTTTTCAGATCGAGTATGACAAAAATCCCATTACCGAGGCGCGCTTAGAACAGTACAGCGAAGAGGAAATAGCAGCAGCAACCACTTTGGTTGGCCCCCATCGCGACGATTTTATATTGAGCTTAAAAAATAAAGATTTGGCCAGATTCGGCAGTCGTGGCGAGCAAAGAATGGGGGTTTTATGGCTGAAAATTGGCGAACTTTCATTTGTTGAGGACAAAAAAGGAATAAGACCTACACTGCTTTTAGATGATATTTTTTCCGAGCTGGACGACAAGCACAGACGTATCGTTATGAAAATTTCGGAAAAACAACAGACTGTTATTACGACCGCAAACCCACACTTCATTAAAGGATTCAAAGGAGTAGAAAAAATTAAGCTGGAAAGTTAAAATCTAAAATATGCCCGAGAAAGAAACCCATTTTTTGGAAACAAAGAAAAAGCAGTCTTATCAAATTGGTCAAATTGTGGAGAATCCTTATCGACCGCCAAAAGGGAAAATACCTAAAAATACAAGATGGGTCCTTGTGGAAAAAAATCCCGATAAAGGTTATCCGCTAGTCTGGCGATTGGAGTCGATTCATCCAGAGACCCCCACCTTTGAACAACTTCCGTCCATAAAACCACCCGAATTAATTAGAGAGGAAATAAAAGAGGCACAGATAGAAGATTGGCACCGACGGACCGACAATAATTAATTGATTTGAAAGAATTCACCACCCAAGACTTAAAAAAGCTTTATCAGCCGGCTCACGAGTCGATGGGCGAGGATAATGGCCAGGTTACCATTATTGGTGGTTCGTCTCTTTTCCATGGGGCACCTCTCCTAGCGATGAAAGCTGCCTCGAGAATTGTCGACATGGTTTTCTTCGCCTCCCCAGAAGGCAGTCTCGGCCCCGTTGCCGAACGAATGAAATCAAGAATCCTTTCTTTTATCTGGGTTCCTTGGGAGGAAACTGCAGATTATATTGAAAAATCGGATGCGATTTTGATCGGTCCAGGCTTGATGCGCTTCAGAAGTGAAAAAGTACCACATAACAAGAGGCGGTACTTTTGCGATGAGGCTTGTCAAATAACTAAAGAAATTACAGAAAAATACCTTAGAGAATTTCCTCAAAAAAAGTGGGTAATCGATGCCGGTTCTCTTCAGGTAATGAAAACAGAATGGATTCCCAAAGGAGCAATTGTCACTCCAAACAAGAGAGAATTCGAGCTTTTATTTGGAAAGGCGAAAGCTAATCAAGTAGCCAAAAAATACGATTGTATAGTTGTTCAAAAAGGTCCACAGACAATAGTTTGCGGGAAGAATAAATGTGTTGAAATTTCAAATGGGAACCCTGGTCTTACCAAAGGGGGAACGGGGGACGTCTTGGCAGGGTTAACAGTGGCTCTTTATGCTAAAAATGACGCTTTTCTGTCTGCCGCCTCAGCCTCATTTTTGGTCAAAGCAGCAGCCGATGAATTATATAAACAAGTCGGAACCAACTATAATGCAGATGATTTAGCTGACTTTATCCCAAAAACTCTTAGAAAATTTACTTAGTAGCTTGTTTTTTCCGCAGAATTTCCGTAAGATTAGGGTATTAATGTATGCCCCAAAATACACGATCACCAACAAAATCTTAAAAAATATCGGGGCGATCGAGGCGGCCAAAGAAGTAATTGAAAACGCTCCCCTTATCCCAACCTTTAATAAACAATTCCAGTCAGATGCTTTAGTTAGGACTATCCACCATGGTACCCACATCGAAGGAAATGATTTGACCTTAATCCAGACGAGGAAAGTCTTAGAAGGGCTAACGGTTTATGCTAGACCTAGAGACATCCAGGAAGTGATTAATTACCGGAACGTAATGGAGATTTTAGATCAGCTAGCTGTCAAAAGAGGAGGCTACGATCCGGAAATGTTGAAAGAAATCCATAAAGCAAGTGTTTATAAAATTATTTCCGAAGACAAACTGGGGGTCTTTAGAACAACTCAAGTGGTTGTTAAGGAAGAGGGAACGGGCAATATTATTTTTCAACCTCCGCCGGCCGTCGAAATCCCTTATCTTATAGATGATTTTTTTGCTTGGTTAAACTCGGATGAATCAAAAGAGATTCATCCGGTCTTAAAAGCTGGGGTTGCCCATTATATTTTGGTGGCTATCCACCCATTTATTGAGGGCAACGGGAGAACTGTCAGGGCTTTCGCTTCCCTCATCCTGGTTCGGGAAGGTTATGACATCAAGCGCTTCTTTTCCCTCGAGGAACATTTCGATGCTGACCCGGGATCTTACTATGCAGCCTTAGCAAAAGTTGATCGGCAGTCTCGGAATATCGGTCATAGAGATTTAACGACTTGGCTTGAATATTTTTCAGAAGTGGTGGCGATTGAGCTTTCCAAGATTAAAGAGAAAGTCAAAAAATTATCCATCGATTCCAGACTTAAAACTAAGTATGGAGAGCAAATTGCTCTTTCCGAGCGTCAAATGAGACTTTTCGAATATCTTTCCGATCAAGGCTCGGCTACTACATCAGAACTGAAAAAGGTTTTACCAATGGTTTCCGACGATACTATTTTGAGAGATCTTACTGATATGCTTAAAAAAGGTATAATCAAGAAACAGGGAATTACCAAGGCGGCTCGTTACATAATTTCCGGAAGATGAAAAATGAGTCCATCTGACCCCCAATTTTTATATATGATTTTAGTCCTGCCCTCCCTTTTTGGACTAACACTGGTGGGAGAGGGATTAAACAAAGTAATCCACGAAGAGTGGAGTGGCTTGATAAGTATAGTTTTTGGCCTGTTATTTATAGGAATGGTTGTGTTCGCCTTCCTTTTCTTTTCGACTTACCTAAATCAGCGTGTATAATTCCTGTTGTATGAAGTTTAAAGACCTCGCCGCCTATCTTAGTCGACTGGAAAAAACTTCCTCGAGGAATGAAATGACCCTGATATTATCCGAACTATTTACCAAAACACCAAGTGAGGAAATAGACAAGACGGTTTATCTCCTTTACGGGCAACTCCTTCCGAATTACCAAGGGAAGGTCCTTAATTTGGCAGAAAAGATGATGATTAGAGTAATTTCTCAAGCTTTCAATGTAGCGGTCGAAAATGTAGCCTTTAGATTTAAACAAGAAGGAGATTTGGGAAATGTAGCCGAAAAGCTTTGTCGACGGAAAGACAAAGGGCTTTCTGTGACCGAAGTATATGATCGGCTTATGGAAGTGGCCAATTTTGGGGGTACTGGAAGCCAGGAAAAGAAAATAGCTAAAATGGCAGAACTCCTTTCTTCTTTAGACGGGGAATCCTGTCGATTTGTGGCCAGAATACCGGTTGGAAGGCTTCGTTTGGGATTTTCTGACATGACAATTTTGGACGCCTTAAGTGTTATGTTGAAAGGGAACAAGAGCGGCAGGGTTACATTAGAGGCGGCTTTTAATGTGACCGCCGATATTGGTTACATCGCTCGATTGGCAAAAGAGAGGGGTATTGCCGGCCTGGAGGTAATTAAACCAAAACCTGGGATTCCCATTAGGCCTTCGTTGGCCGAGAGATTACCTTCGGCGGAAAAGATTTTGGAAAAGGTTGGCAAGAAAGTTGTTGTCGAGCCAAAATACGATGGTTTTCGAGCCCAAGTTCATATTTATAATAAGGACAGGAAGAAAAAAATAATGATTTTTTCTAGAAATTTGGAAAATACAACAGCAATGTTCCCTGATCTAGTGGAGGCAGCCGGGAAAATCGAAGTTGAAGAAGCGATCTTTGATGGAGAGGCGATCGGATATGATACCAAAACCGGGAAATTTCTACCCTTCCAAGAAACTGTCCAGAGGAAAAGAAAATATGATATTTCAGAGATAGCCTCCAGGCTTCCTTTAAAGCTTTTCCTTTTCGACGTATTATTTCTGAACGGAGACTCCCTGTTGGAAATTCCTTTTTATGAGAGAAGAAAACTTCTCGAAGGTATCAAATTGGGCAATGGTAAGATTGAAATTACCCGTCAAGAAATAACCGATTCTCCAGACAAAATTCGAGACCTGATAAAAACTTATCTTTCCGAAGGATTGGAAGGGGCTCTTATTAAAAAAATCGACGCCGTCTATAAGGCTGGAGCGAGGGGCTTTCACTGGGTGAAATACAAAAAAACAACCGAGGAAGGGGTAGCTGATACGATTGACTGTTTGGTAATGGGAGTTAATAGAGGAAAGGGCAAGAGGGCCGGATTTGGAGTCGGAGCGTTTTTGGTAGGGGTAGCTGAGGGAGAGAAGTTTGTAAGTGTTTCCAAAATCGGAACAGGATTGTCCGACGAACAATGGCGAGAATTAAATGAGAGAACAGAAAGGCTTAAAGTCGGCAAGCCCCCGGCAGAATACCAGGTTGACAAAAACTTAATTCCTGATGTGTGGATAAAGCCTTCTTTGGTGGTCGAGATATTGGCCGATGAGATTACCAAAAGTCCAGTTCATTCAGCCGGTTTGGCATTAAGATTCCCCCGACTTATTCGTTTCAGGGATGAAAAGGGGCCCAAAGAAGTAACTAGTTTAGAAGAACTAAAACAACTATTTGAAATGCAAAAAATCTTACGATGATACCTGTCCTTATTTTGGTTATTTATATACTTTCAATCATCCTTATCAAGTCCGCTGACCATATGGTTTTAGGAATAAGGCACCTTTCGAAATCTACTGGTAAAACTTTTATTTTGTCAGCCCTTCTTTTGGCTTTGGCGACTTCCTTTCCCGAACTCTTTGTTGGCGTAATTTCGGCGGCTAAGGGGCAAGCGAGTTTATCTCTGGGAAATATTCTGGGAGCAAATATTGCCAATCTATCTTTAGTTACCGGAATTGCTGTTATTGTTGTTGGTAAGGTGAATGTGCGTGGAACCTTTTTGAAACGTGATGTTTCGATTGCTCTGATTGCCGGAATTTTACCCCTACTTCTTGTTTTTGATGGAGAAATAACCAGGCTTGAAGGGATAGTCCTTTTAGGCTTTTATGGAGCATATGCTTCCAGCTTTTTTAGACGGCGGTTTTTGGAGATTGCCAAAGAAATCGAAGAGAGGACATTTATTCATAAATTTTTTAGGAAAATCACCCATATCGATGGCAGTAAAGCAAGAGAGTGGTCCAGATTATTATTGGCAGTGGCGGGGCTACTCATCTCCGCCAGTTTGATTGTCAGGGTAACTACCCAACTTGCCCAAATCGCTCACATTCCCATTTTCTTGATTGGACTTATTCTTTTGTCTTTGGGAACGACCCTGCCCGAACTTGGCTTTTCTCTTAGAAGCCTTGAAGATAAAGAGCCGACAATGTTTTTTGGGAATCTTTTGGGCTCGACAATAGCCAACTCTACACTTATTGTTGGGCTGGCAGCGGTAATCTCGCCCATCAAAATTGGTTTAATTCAAGAGTACCGAGTAGCGGCTATTGCCTTTATAGTTATCTTCCTAACTTTCTGGGTTTTCATTAAAAGTAATTTAAAATTGGAAAGATGGGAAGCGGGGGTATTGTTGATTCTTTACCTCATTTTTGTTGTTGCTGAATTCATCTAGGTGGTACAATCTCTTCACTATGAAGGTGATTGCTGATTTACAGCTCCACTCAAGATTCTCGCGAGCCGTTTCTCAAGAAATGAACATTCCAACTATTTCCGAATGGGCAATGAAAAAAGGGATAGAATTGGTGGCTACAGGGGATTGGACCCATCCGTTATGGTTCAGGGAGCTAGAATCCCAGCTCCGAGAGGCGGGGGAAGGAGTCTATCGGGTTGAGGGTCAACCCGAGGGGTCGCCCCGTTTTCTGCTTTCAACAGAAATCTCCTCTATCTATTCCCAGAAGGGAAAGCTAAGGAAGATTCACACCCTCCTGTTTGCTCCCAGTTTTAGCACTGTTTCCAAGATAAATAAGGAACTTACCTTAAGAGGGGCAAATCTTCTTTCTGATGGCAGACCGATCGTTGGCCTCACGGCTAAAAATGTAGCTGAAATAGCTTTAGAAATAGATAGTCGATGTCTGATCATTCCCGCCCATGCCTGGACGCCGCACTTTTCTTTATATGGTAGCGTTTCCGGTTTTGATTCAATTGAGGAATGTTTTGGGGAAGTTTCCCCTCAAATTTATGCGATTGAAACCGGACTTTCGAGCGATCCGGCCATGAATTGGAGAATAGAGGAGCTAAAAAACCGCAGAATCGTTTCTTTCTCCGATGCCCATTCGCCCGCAAAACTTGGAAGAGAAGCAACAGTATTCCAAATCAAAAAAACGAGAATCGAAAATCAAGGTGGCAGACCAAAAATTAATAATATAAATTACAACGATATTTATGACGCTATTCGCGGCAATCCTGAAGGAGATTGGGAGATAGGTTGTACCATCGAATTCTATCCCGAAGAAGGAAAGTACCATTATACTGGCCATAGAAACTGCCAAATTGTTTACTCTCCAAATGAGACAAGAAAGATGGGAACAACCTGCCCCATTTGTGGTCGTCAATTAACTGTTGGGGTAATGAGTCGGGTAGAGGAATTAGCTTCAACGGAGATTGAAACCGAAAGCCAAAAAGACGAATTTGGTGTCCGTTGGATTAAAGACCGGGAAGGGAAAAGAGCGCCTTACGTAATGATGGTTCCGCTTCTGGAGATTTTGGCGGAGGTCTTGGGAACTGGAAATGCTAGCCAAAAAGTAAGAAATCTATATGAGCTTTTAACTTCTTCTTTAGGGAGCGAGTTCAAGGTTTTACTTGAAACCAAGAGTGTGGATATCGAGAGAGTCGGAGGGCCAAAAGTGGCGGAAGCCATCAATAAAGTGAGAAGCGGTGATATCGTGATTGAACCCGGATACGACGGCGTATTCGGAAAAGTAAAGATTTGGAAAAGTCCAACAGCCTATGAAAGCAAAGACGCTATTGACCAAGGAACACTTTTCTGAAATTATGAAATGTAAGCAAATTAAAGGGGAGGTGATAATAATGGCAACTGGACTTAAAAAAGAAACAGCCGGTGCGCTGGCGTATGTATTAGGACCCATCACTGGGGTGATCTTTCTTGTACTGGAGAAAGACCCATTTATTAGGTTTCACGCTATGCAGTCAATAGTAGTCTTCACTGGACTTTTTGTTTTGCAATGGATTTTGGGCCTGACGATAGTTCTTCTTGGCCTTGTTCCTTTGGTAGGAATAATTGGTTTTGTGCTTTGGTTAATTCTTATTTACAAAGCTTGGCAGGGCCAAGAATGGGAAGTACCTGGTTTAGGGAAATTTGCTCGAAAGCTAGCTAGCAAGGCGTAAAACTTAGTTAATTCGAAATGTATTCTCCTCAGGACATGATCCTGGAAATAAAGGAGAAATATAACCTTGATGCCCCCAAAGTTTTCTCCGCACTGCTCTCGGTCCCTAGGGAAAAGTTTGTTCCAACTCAATACCGTCATTTAGCCTATAAAGATATGCCCATTTCCATCGGTTTTGGACAGACGATTTCCCAACCTTACACAGTGGCCTTTATGACTAATCTTTTGAACTTAAAAGGGCGGGAAAAAGTTTTGGAAATAGGAACCGGTTCTGGTTATCAGGCGGCTGTTCTTTCCAAGTTGGCGGGAAAAGTTTATACCATCGAAATTATACCAGCTCTTGCTGAAAGGGCTAGGAAGACCCTCGAAAAACTAAAATACAAAAACATAGAGATAAAAGAGGGAAGTGGTGAGTTTGGCTGGAAAGAAAAAGCCCCATTTGATGCAATTTTGGTGACCGCCGGTATTGAAAAAGTTCCACCCGCCCTATTCGAGCAACTAAAAGAAGGCGGGGTTTTAGTGGCCCCAGTGGGGAGAGGGTGGGACAAAAAAATGACTAAATATACAAAAATCATGAAACGAGGAAAAGAAGAAATCGAAGAAAAAGAATACGGCATATTTCACTTCGTGCCCTTCGTAGAAAAAGATTAGTCTGTTAAAATAAACCGATGAGAATTATTGTTGGATTAGGAAATCCGGGAAAGCTATACCGAAACAATCGCCACAATGTCGGGCACATGGTAATTGATAAATTCAAAAGTCAAAAATCAAAATTAAAAAAAATAGTAGTGTCCAAAACGGACTGTTTTATGAACGAGTCTGGAAAATTTGTGAAAAAATTAGTTGAACAATATAAAATTAATGTGTCGGATTTATGGATAATTCATGACGATTTAGACATTCCTTTGGGGAGCTACAAAATTCAAAAAGGAAAAGGTCCACGCCGCCACAAGGGAGTACTTTCAATTTGTCAGCAGTTGGGGTCGCAAGCCTTTTGGAGGGTCAGAATCGGGATTGATAATCGTTGCCTCCAAGACAGAGTATCCGGAGAAAAATATGTTTTAGAGGATTTTACCGGTAAAGAAAGAAAGGTTTTGGATGGGGTTATCGAAGAAGTATGCAAAAAATTGGCGACATATTAAAGCAGTTCCAGTCCGACGAGGACAAATATATCTCTTACGAATTTCAGAAATATGGATATGATTTGGCAAAAGAACTAGGGGACCTAAAAAATAAGTCTCTTTATATAAAACTTGCCAAGGAAACTCCACGGGGACTACTGGAGGCGGCCAAAAACTTTGTCAAAGACGCTTACAATGTAAAAAGTAAGCCAAAGCTATTTATGTGGAAACTTTCTGAGCTGAAAAAAGCGAATAAAGTTGACACACAAGAGAAGTCGCAGCGAAGCGAGAAGCACTTATGGAGACATAGCCTCCAAAGGAGGCTCAAAGAAAAATGAATATTAACGGCAACTGGGTGGATCTTCTGATAATCTTGATTCTTATTTATTTTGCTTCCGAGGCGTGGCGCCATGGATTTTGGGTAATTTTGGCGGACTTCTTTTCTTTTTTGGGCTCGATACTGATTTCTTTAAGAGCCTACAAATTTACCGCTCAATTTTTAAGGTCAAATTTTTCCATTTCTCATTCAGTTTCCAACGCCGTTGGGTTTTTGATCACCGCTATTCTCCTCGAAGCGTTATTCGGATTCATCTTGGGCTGGCTATTGTCTAGAATTCCGAAGAAGCTATTGAAAATTAGATTCAACCGATTGTTGGCGGTGATTCCCTCTATTGGCGAAGGGATGATCCTGATTGCTTTTGTTTTGACTTTGGTTGTTAGCATGCCTGTTCGGCCGATCATTAAAAAGGAGGTTTCTGATTCAAAAATTGGCGGTTTTATCCTCCTCCAAACTTCGGGAATAGAAAAAACTGTTAATGAAATCTTTGGTGGAGTGGTGGAGGACTCTTTAACTTATTTGACTGTTAAACCGGGCAGTAAAGAGGCGATCGCCATTACTATTGAAAAGCGAGAGATAAAGATCGATTCGACCTCGGAAACAGAAATGTTTAGGCTTGTCAACGAAGAGAGGAGAAAGCAGGGAATTAAAGAATTGATGTGGTCGCCGGAAATAGTGGCTGTAGCTAGGGTCCATGCAAAAGACATGTGGGAAAGAAAATATTTCGGACACTATTCCCCGGAAGGACAGGATGTAGGTGACCGATTAGACAAGGCGGGAATTGACTATCATTTAGCCGGCGAGAATTTGGCTCTGGCGCCGACTGTTTCAACCGCCCACAGAGGTTTAATGAATTCCGAGGGCCACCGGGCGAATGTCTTGGAACCCAAGTTCAGGAAAGTTGGGATAGGGGTAATTGATAACGGGGTCTATGGCAAAATGTTTGTTCAGGTTTTTACCGATTAAAGATGGATTATTTTGAAAAAGTCTATAAAGTAGTAAGGAAAATTCCCTCGGGTAAAGTTGCTACATACGGACAGGTAGCCAAACTAGTGAAGAGCAAGGACGCTCGTCGAATAGGTTGGGCCTTGCATGCGAATTCAAACCGTGCGATACCCTGCCACAGGGTTGTTAATAAGGAGGGCAGGCTGGCTTACAATTTTGCCTTCGATGGTGAGGCAGAACAGAAAAAGAGACTTATCTTGGAGGGCGTTATTTTTAAAGATGAAAAACATGTGGATTTAAAAAAATGCCTTTGGAAAGGAAGATGAAATTTTCTCTCACCCGAGTCCATGTCTATATACAAGGCAGAGTTCAAGGAGTTTTTTACCGACACTGGACCAAGAAACTAGCCCAGAGGTTTGGGATAGTCGGCTGGGTAAGAAATTTGGAAGACGGGAGAGTCGAAGCGATTTTTGAGGGAGAAAAAGGGAAAATAGAGAAGATGATAGCGGCTTGCAAAAAGGGACCGCCGCTTGCCTTTGTCTCCCACATCGATGTTATTAAGGAAGAGGCAACCGGCGAATTTTCTGGGTTTGCGATAAAGAATTAGGTAGGATAAGATCTAAGTATCTTGCCGATGAAGAGAGAAATTTTCATTCACTTAAGCTTTCTTTTTTCTTTTTTAATTTTGGCCTCTCTTTTAAAAGGCTGGCTTAATCTTTCTTACTGGCCTTTTTGGTTAAGCGGGGTTATCGGAACGATTTTGCCCGATCTCGACCATCTTATATACATTTTTTTCCTTCGACCACAAGAGCTTACTTCGCAAAGGGTGAGCTACATGATTTGCAAAAGGGATTTTTTAGGCTCGATGAATCTCTTGGCCGAAACCCGGTCCGACCGGACCCGGCTTATCTTTCATACTGTCATTTTTCAACTTCTCTTTCTGATTTTGACATTTTTTGTTTTAACCTCTTCCAACAGCGTGATGGGGAAAGGGGTAGTCTTGGCTTTTTGTTTGCACCTTCTGGTAGACGAGGCGGTTGATCTTACCGAGATGGGCTCTCTAGCAAATTGGTTAAGAAATTTTCCATTAGAGATAAAGGAACGAGGACAAAAATACTATTGGTGGATGTGTTTAATTATTTTTTTGTTTTTCGTAGTCTTACTTTAATTTTTTTAGCGGTCTAAGGATTTATTCTTTGCAGCAGTCAACGGCTTTTTGAATTAAAGACCTTAATTTAGCAAAGACAGAAACAGACCCCTTTTTCCTTCCTTCTTCGTCGATAAAATTAACATTACTATCCTTCCTTTCAAGGTTGTCTTTTGTGTTAACCCCTAGATTCATTCCCCAAAACAATGAATAAAGTTTATATGACTTTTCAAAAAGGGACCGCGCTTTTTCTTTGCCGCCTTTCTTAAGTTCTTTGGTTCCCACTTCCATAAGTCTCATTGAGGCGGCCAGAAGGTGTTTGCTGATACACCAGATCTCTCCCTCATAATCTTTAATGATATCTTTAAGAAGATCGATTCTCATTGCCCTTACCTCATTTAAAAGGTCAAGATATTTGGTGTTTTTTGTCTTTTGGGCGGTGTAAAAAAGGTGTTCCTCAATGGAGATTAAATTCATTATTCCAATAGAAAGATCTTCCCCTGCCGAAAGATCAAGATCCTTTTGGGCGATTGCACTTTCAACTCTCTGAAGTAAAGATTTATAGTCGTTAATTTTTGTCATAAAAGGCGTCCTCCGTAAAAGTAGACAACCAAGCTGGAAAAAACAAGTGAAACGAGCGGAAAAACAATTTTCTGAAAAGAGAAAAGTTGCCCCTTTTTGATTTGTCTGACCTCTTTATCTACAAAAGTTCCTATCAAGAAGGCGCCTGCCCCCAGAATGCTTCCAAACAAAAGCTTATCAATACCGAGAATTGTGTTAAAGGGATGGCCGATAATGCCGGTTTTCCAAAGAGGCAGAAAAGTCAGGAGAGACCAAAAAACGGTTGAGACGATAACCAGAGTTCGATGACCCAATTTTTTTAGAATTTTTAGATTTTTTTTAGATAACCAATCGGCAAGCCAGAAAGAAAGAGAAATAATAAGCCCCCCCACCCAAATTCCGGAAACCGAATCGTCGATTCCAAACCACCTCGAGAGTCCTAAACCTGTCCCAACCGCGATGGTACAAAGAGGACAAACGGCGAACGCTTCACGGGTGAATAGTGAATAGTGGATAGTGAAAAGCGAAAAAAGCAATAAAAGAATCGAGGATGATTTCGTTTTTAAGTTCATAAATTTAAGTTTTTAAGATATTCAATAATCGGTTCGTCGCCAATGATGCATTTCCCCTCGGGCGTAAAAAGAAAGGGCACGCCGATATCACTCACGGAAATATTGCAGGCGCTAGCCCGCCTCACTAAAAGGTTTGAATTGATTGGGGAGTCGACTTCCTTTTTCTCAAGAGAGATTTTAGCCGTACCCTCCCAGGAATCCATGAATTCCTGAACCCTAGCACAGTGCGGGCAGGTGGTGCTCCAGTAATACTCGTATCCCGAAGATAAACCTAGAGATTTTTTAGAACTCTTTGTTGAATAGAAAATTCCAACCCCGATTATTAGAAGGGTCGTCAGGATAATGATGACAATAAATTTTCTCATGAATAAATCATAGATTTGGAAAAAACTAAAATCAACCCTCGAATTCAGAACCGCGTTGTAGGAAGAATTGCCTATATTCCCACGGGTTTCTAGATATCGACTGTGAAAATTAGCAGTTGACTTACTCCTACCCCAGAGGCTATATTGAAACGATTATGGCGACTTGGCCGGTAACCGATAAGGATTTTGAAAACAAAGTCATAAAATCTAGTCTGCCTGTACTGGTTGATTTTTGGGCTTCGTGGTGCGGTCCTTGCAAATTGGCCGAGCCGGTTCTAGAGGAACTTTCCGAGACGTACAAAGGAAAAGTCGAAATTGCTAAATTAAATGTTGATGAAAATCCGCTGACTACCGGGAAATACCAGGTAATGTCTATTCCTACGACCGTCCTTTTCAATCAGGGAAAAGAAATAGGGCGTCAAGTAGGTTTTGCCGGTAAGAACTTTTTTGAAGACTTGATAAAAAAAGCTATTTAAAAGGGGGTGATTATTTTGGATCCGCAAGATCAACAACAAGACCAACAGCCAGTCAGTACCCCGTCGGGAGGAGGATTCACTCCCAGCCCGACACCGCCGGCTGCTCCGGTTGAGCCGACTACTCCTACTCCCGCCCAGCCTTCGCCCGAACCAGTACGGTCTCCTTCAGAAATGCCAACGGAAGCTCCAGGAGAAGCACCGGAGCCAACGCCTACCCCGACTGTTCCAGTAACCGAGCCTACGGAAGAAGAAAAACAATCACCGGGAGAGGGGACGTCGGGAGGGGGAGTTCCGGGAGGGGGCGTCACCCCGCCCCCAGCCGCATTTTAAGAGGGGTATCGTGGAAAAGCAAATTTTCGCGCCCAAACCGGCAGATCCCAGCGGGCCATGGGATGTAATTATTATTGGTTCAGGTCCGGCGGGATTAACTGCGGCCATTTACACTACGAGAGGAGCTGCTTCCACGTTAATTATCGGAGGGGAAAAATGGGGAGGCCAACTTATGTTGACAACTGCCGTTGATAACTTTCCAGGACTTTCTGGCATTCAAGGACCAGAACTGATGAAGAAAATGAGAGAGCACGCTCAATCTTTTGGGGCAGAGTTTATCGAGAAAAACGCAGAAACTATAGACCTTTCTTTGCGACCCTTCGAAATATCCGCTGATGGAAAGAAATATTTTGCCAAATCTCTTATTATAGCCAGTGGTGCTGAGACAAACTGGCTGGATGCTCCAGGGGTGAAAGAATTTATAGGCCGAGGAGTTTCTTCTTGTGCCCCCTGCGACGCCCCATTTTTTAAAGATAAAAAAGTGATGGTAGTTGGAGGGGGAGACTCGGCTATGGAAGAAGCGCTCACCTTGGCAAAATACGCTAAAGAAATCGTAATTGTTCATCGGCGCGATGCCTTTCGAGCATCGGCCATTATGCAGAAGAAAGTGTTATCAGAGCCGAAAATTAAGGTTTTATGGAACACTGAGGTAAAAGAAGTTAAAGGAACTCAGAAATTAGAAAAGGTGATTTTAATTAACAACAAGGATCAGACAACTAAAGAGCTTACTGTTGATGGACTATTTATTGCTATTGGCCATTCTCCCTCGACAAGTATTTTTAAGGGGAAAATCGAACTTGACGAAAGAGGATATGTCAAAGTTTTTGACCATACTAAAACTTCCGTTTCCGGAGTGTTTGTTGCCGGCGATGTTCATGACTATGTATATAAACAGGCAATAACGGCTGCCGGTTTCGGGTGCATGGCGGGAATAGAAGCGGTAAAGTTTTGCCAGGACTTTTCAAATAGAGCTGGTTGACAAAGATGTTTTTTTAGGGAAGAATAAATGCCATGGCGAAGAGAAATCTTCTCGAGAAATTTATTCCCATCCTGCTTGTTTTGACTGTCGCCCTGGCCTTTCTGGTAGGTGCTTTATGGCAAAAAGTTTCTCTCTTAGAAAAGGAAAAAGTAGCCAATTCTCAGCAAGCACCCTCAAATGATACTATTCCAAATGATACCGTCGGCAAACTTTCTGAAGAAGCGGCCCAAAAAGTCGAAAAGCCAAGCGATAAAGATCACATTCTAGGATCTCTCGATGCCGAAGTCTTCCTTGTTGAATACTCGGATTTGGAGTGTCCAGCCTGCAAGCAGTTCCACTTTACCGCCAAACAAGCGGTCGAAGAATATAAGGGGAAGGTTGCCTGGATTTACAGGCACTTTCCATTGGACAGCATTCATCCTAAAGCCGATAAAGAGGCGGAAGCGGCCGAATGCGCTTTTGAACTTGGAGGAGAAGAGGGTTTTTGGAAATTTATAGATAAGATTTTTGAAGTAACCGCCGGGAACAACACGCTTGATTTGACCAAGCTTCCTACATATGCAAAAGATGTCGGATTAAACTCGACCAAGTTTAAGAACTGCCTTGACAGCGGGAAATACAAAGATAAAGTAGAGGAGCATTATCAGAGCGGGTTAGCGGCGGGAGTTACTGGCACGCCCGGGGTTTTTATTATTAATAAAAAAGGAGAAGTTTGGGTAATTCCCGGCGCGGTACCTTTTGAAATGTTGAAGCAGACAATTGAAGAAGCCCTCAAAAGTTAAGATTGAATCCTCAGAGCCCATTTTGATATAATCGAGACGCTTTTATACGGCCCCGTCGTCTAACGGTTAGGACACGGCCCTTTCAAGGCTGGAACATGGGTTCGAATCCCGTCGGGGTCACAAAAAGCACAAGCGCATCGCGCTTGAGGCCCATAAGAAACCCGCCTACGGCGGGAACCTTGAGGGCCCAAGCGAAGCTTGGGCCCATAGCTCAATGGTAGAGCAAGTGCCTTTTAAGCACGTGGTTGGGGGTTCGAATCCCTCTGGGCTCACTCGAAGACTCGTGAGCCATAGGTATCCAATAGTGGCGAGTTAAGAAAGTGTTGTGCACATGAACCTTCTGACTCATGAGATTTACTGCGGGGTCGTCTAACGGTAGGACAGGCGCCTTTGGAGCGTCGAATCGGGGTTCGAATCCCTGCCCCGCAGCAAGCTACACGCCACTAATGACTCGGCTCTTTCTATTAGTAAAATCACTATTTCAAGGGGATTTTAAGTTATTTTATTTTTTATTCTAATGGCCTTGCCTTTAATTAAAGCCTCTGAGATTTTTTTAGTAGCACTACTCAGAATTCTGGCAAAAGTAGGCTGTGAAATTTTCATTTTTTTAGCCGCCTCGGTTTGTTCTAAGCCATCCACCTCGTATAGTTTCAGAGCCTCAACCTCATCTGGCATAAGAATAACCTCTTCCAATAAACAAAGAGGAACACCCTGGGGTTTATAGTACGTAACCTCAGGGCTAAAAGATATACAACGTGGTATTTTATGCTTTGGCACAATTATTATTCTTTTTCCACCTCTGCCTCCTCTTTTTTAACATCTTCGAGCTCTTCTTCAAGAGCCTTCCTGTAGTCGGCAAGAGCTTTCGCCTTTTCCTCTTTAGTCTGAGGAACGCGCCAGCCAAAGTATCTGGCTAGGCCTCGTCCGACTCCGCGATGTCTCCATCCCATTCTAAATCCGCAAGGACCTAGCCCCCAGCCTGTGCCGGGACCCATTCCCCAGGGACCTGTTCCATCAAATCTTGGCATATTTATCTTCACCCCCTCTGGAATTGAATACTTATTCATTATAAACACTGTCAGTTTATTTGTCAATAAATCCTTACAATTCCTACATAAAGAGAAAGACTTTGGGATAGAAGCCGATTTGGAATTTAAGGGAAACGAATAGTAAAATTCCCCAATGAAAGCGAAAGCTTTAATTACTTCTTTTTTTTGCAACAATGTCTGCCGACTCCGCCCTGTCCTATTATTTAATAAAGTATGAGGAATCACGGGAAGCAAACTTAGTAGCAGGTTTCCATATAGAACAGGGAAGTTCGGAGAATCTGATTATTGCGAAAACGGGAATCACCGCAGTACTAATCGGTTCATACGCATTGGCGGCCAAGATAGGTAGTCGTTGGGAATATCCGACGCGCAAGGCACCTCAGATTCCAATGTCATAATATGGGGTGTGCTAGCTTGGAATGCGGCGAAGATTTTAGCGAATTTGTAATAATTCGGCTGAACTTGGGGCAAAATAGGCCTATTGACTAATCCCCCTTTTTCTGCTATTTTATATCCACAGATGAAAAAAGGGTGACCAGATGCCGGAAGGCCCATTTTTGGCAGCCGCCATCTGGCGGCTTTTTTCATTTTTAGGGGCACAACATTTCCTTTCTATGGAAATGCGCGCTAAAGCACGTTGACAATCAAGATGTGACTGGAAGCGAAACAAGACGAGCTTGCCGTATCGTCATAGGCAAGAAACGTCACTTTTTGAGGATTTGATCCTGGTCCAGGATGAACGCTGGCGGCGTGCCTTAGGCATGCAAGTGGAACGGGCCTCGCAAGAGGTCAGTCGCGAACGGCTGAGTAATAGATAGGAATCTACCCAATGGTTCGGAATACCTACTCGAAAGAGTAGTTAATACCGGATGACCTCGCAAGAGAAAAGGGCTTAACTGCCCGCCGATGGATGAGCCTATCTCCCATCAGCTAGTTGGTAGGGTAACGGCCTACCAAGGCTACGACGGGTAGGGGACGTGAGAGCGTGACCCCCCAGAATGGGACTGAGACACGGCCCATACACCTACGG
>CAYMZX010000012.1:0-23260 GCA_964395115.1 uncultured Gammaproteobacteria bacterium | reverse complement strand
GTAACGGCCTACCAAGGCTACGACGGGTAGGGGACGTGAGAGCGTGACCCCCCAGAATGGGACTGAGACACGGCCCATACACCTACGGGTGGCAGCAACCGGGAATCGTGCGCAATGGACGAAAGTCTGACGCCGCGACGCCGCGTGTGGGATGAAGGCCTTCGGGTTGTAAACCACTTTTGTCCCGATTGAGAAATCGGGGAGAATAAGCACCTGCTAACTCTGTGCCAGCAGCCGCGGTAATACAGAGGGTGCAAGCGTTATCCGGATTTACTGGGCGTAAAGCGTTTCGTAGGCGGTAAAGAAAGTTGCTCTTTAAAGACCACGGCTCAATCGTGGAAGGGGGGGCAATACTTCTTTACTGGAAAGATCTAGGGGCTACTGGAACTCTCGGTGTAGGGGTGAAATCCGTTGATATCGAGAGGAACACCAAGGGCGAAGGCAGGTAGCTAGGGATTTTTTGACGCTGAGGAACGACAGCTAGGGGAGCGAAAGGGATTAGAGACCCCTGTAGTCCTAGCCGTAAACCATGCTCGCTAGCCCCCCCGCCTATGGCGGGAGGGCGTAAGCTAACGCGTTAAGCGAGCCGCCTGGGGAGTACGACCGCAAGGTTAAAACTCAAAGGAATTGACGGGGACCCGCACAACCAGTGGAGCATGTGGTTTAATTCGAGACGAACCGAAGAACCTTACCCGGGCTTGACATGCTATCGTTTAGTCCGCCAGAAATGGAGGATAATCCGCAAGGATGATGGCACAGGTGTTGCATGGCCGTCGTCAGCTCGTGCCGTGGGGTGTTCCCTTAAGTGGGGTAACGAGCGCAACCCCCGCCGTATGTTGAATATTCATACGGGACTTCCCCGCTTAGCGGGGAGGAAGTGGGGACGACGTCAGGTCAGCATGGCCCTTATGTCCGGGGCGACACACATGCTACAATGAGGTCCAACAATGGGTTGCCAAGTCGCAAGACGGAGCTAATCCCATCAAACGGCCTCTCAGTGGGGATTGAGGGCTGCAACCCGCCCTCATGAACGCGGAATTGGTAGTAATCGCGGATCAGCTATGCCGCGGTGAATACGTTCTCGGGTCTTGTACACACCGCCCGTCAAGTTAGTGAAGTTGGGAGCACCTGAACTTCGAGCGATCGGAGGAAGGTGAGACCAGCGACAAGAATTAAGTCGTAACAAGGTATCCCTACTGGAAGGTGGGGATGGATCACCTCCTTTCTAAGGAGTGTATTGTTACACCCCCTTTTTAAGTCCGCCGTTTTAAGGTTATAAAACGGGTTCGGCTTCCAGTCACATTTTGGTTGTCAACAAAACGGAAAACCTTAAACCTCCTATTTCTCTTTTAGGGCGAGAAAGAACCGCGCCTGTTGGAAAGAAGAACTGATTCTCTTTTCTTCTCGTTCGCCGCTTAAGATTCTTCCGCAGAATTTAATTATCAACACGTCACTCTTGTCTACTAAATCTGAAAATCCGCTATCCGGGAAATTTTCAGCAAGCCAAGGGACTATTCCTTCCCTGATTACATTACCGTTCGCATCGGTTTCTTCGTAGACATGCCTAGTAGATTCGTAAACCAGGCTGGGAGGAACCCTTACCGCGGCCGCGATTTTTGCAAAAGCGGCTTCCCTTTGCCTAACCAAAACACTTGCCCCCATGAATTGAGTTTTGAGTTTTTCCTCCGCCTGGGCGGGAGAGATTCTGTTTCCAAGCGAGTTTGTTTCAATTGCCATCTGGACTTCCCACATGGTGTAGCCGGGGCGTAACGGTCCAGCTCTCCCGGAGTGTAAATTTAATATTTTTCTCATATCCTCGTCAAGATAAGTCAGGCCGGTATTTTTGTCAGGAGAGAAATCTCCGCTTTCCAGAATACCCTCGCGCCAGGAAATGGGGGTAAACGGAGGGATAAGTAGCTCGGTCGAGTCATTAAGAGTAATCATCATATCAATTTGGTGAGAGGAGTCGGAAAAATCTGCCCTAGCAAAAATCCAATAATTTATAACTTCAGGAGTAGGGAAAGGTTCGACGGTTCTTTCCGTGGGTTGGTTGAAAATTGGCCTAGATGTCGCCTCTTGGGGCAGAAAGGGAGTAGCAGTAGCTGTTTTGGAAACAGTCTGTAGTTCTTGTTCAAAAGAAACTTCAGGTGGTTCCCAACCTAATCTTTCCAGAAACTTCAAGCCTGCATACCCCGCTCCTCCCAATCCGACTCCGCCGGTGATGGCAGCTTTAATAAAAGCTCTTCTTGAAAGTTTTGTTCGTGAAGATTCGACGGGAGTGCTGCGTTGAAAGTCAACTAGCGATTTTTTTTCGGACATTTGAAGGATTTCTTGTTCTTTCATTATTATTTTAGCAGATGCTGGACTTAGGCAGAAGAAAAATTGGCGAGGGGTATATCCAGCCAAAAACTGAATATGCCCCTCGCCGGGTAGCGGGAGAGCTACTTCTTACCGATCATTCGGCGGATCCCGAGAGTCCCCAGACCACCAAGGACCAAAAAGGCAAGTCCTTCCGCAATAGGAAGAGCCATCCCTTCGGGTCCGGTTGCCGGTTCCTCTCGAGGCCGGGGTACAGGAGTCGGCTCCGGTGTTGGAGTTGGCTCCTCGGGCTCCGGTGTTGGAGTTGGCTCCTCAGGCACCTGATACTCACAAGAGCCATCGTCGACCGTGGCCTCCGGATTGTAGTTCAGAGCCTCTGGATCGGTGCAGCCATACACAGGCTCCTCGGGTATTGGCTCGCAAATTGGCGGAATCCAATAGCCCGGCGTACAACTTGCCAGAGGGTTCTCCGGAATGTGGTAGTTGTAAGCGGCTGACCAACTACCATGGTTCGGCCATCCCCAATTGTAGTTCCCCATGTGCATCGCCTTGAAAGCACCTTGCTGCGAGGCGGACAAATTGTGCCAGACGATGCGATGACAATGATTGTCGTCACCGGTGGGTTTGATGTAGAACTGCGACACGTCGTAAATAGTGCCGTGGATTCCCACCGAAACTTCGCAGGTGCACTGGCGAGGAACCCATACGGCGGGTTCGATTTCGATTTCTCCCTCTCCACAGGTTGGAGGCGGAGGAGGAGGCGGTGGGCTTCCACCATGAGCAAAGGCGGCAAAGGGGGTGGCCATAATGGCAACGGTGACGAGGATTCCGATGAGGAATCTCTTCTTTTTCATCGTGCACTCCTTTTGAGTATTGAGATTCTTGGGCGGGACCTCTTTTCCTAAAGGGAAGGCAAACTCCCAAGAGATCCTTTCCAAGTTGTTTCCCTGTTTATCGCCAGGGACCAAGCGCTCATTTTTTCTCCCGCTGTAAAAGTGCAAGAAACTAAAGATACAATTGGACCAGTCAAAAAGTTACTGGACTTCGGGTATTATACCAAAAAAAAGCAAAAATTCAACGTTATGGGCTAACTTAAGTTTTATAAAAGAAAGAAGATAAAGGGAAAGTAAGGGGTGCCCCTGGGGTAGAGAAGTTCAAGAGACACCTCTTTTAGTGCTAGTTCACGGGAGAGCGAGGGCTACGGCAGACAAAAGCCGGGCAACTCACCAGTCCAATTGTGTGTGTACTTGCACCAACGGCTGAAGAGTCCCTGCGAGCCGTAGAGCGGCAGGCGTGGCACAGCGCCGGTGTAGGTAAACTGCGAAACTTCGTAGTCACCTTCCCACCATCCCCAGTCGGTTCCGTCGTCGTAGACGGGGCCATGGACCAAAAGGCAAACTCCTTCGGTCCAGCCGGGGCGCGGTCCACTTGGCCACAGGTAGTCGCAGTTGGCGGTTCGCCGCGCGACCGATGGCTCGCCATTGTCCGAGAGGATGAAGCAGACATTGTATGGCGAGACTCCAGTCACGCCCTCAGGAGCTGGATAGGTCGGGTTGACGTAGGCCCAGAGTCTGGGATTAAGAGATCTGGGATTACCGGGGTCATTACAGGCGGAGGACACTCGCTGGGAACAGCTTCGATGATATCGAAGAAGTCCATGTAGTCCTCAGTCCACTCATTGTACACCCACGCGACAGCCCAGACGATCGGCCGATCAAATTCGTAGGCGTAGGTCTCGAGTAGCCCACCTAAGTTGAGGTACTTCTTGGACCCGTCTGTGTACTCGACAGCGAAGTCCCAGCCATAGGCGCCGTCAGTGCCCACGAAGGTCAAAGACATACCATTGCAGGCAATCTCTAGGCTATAGCTGCCTACGGGCTCGCAGACTTCAGAGTCAGGTCCGGAGACTTCTACCTCGGTTCCCCCCCATCACCAGCGTCAATCCCGATAGTTTGGGTACCAGATCCGAATTCGTATGGGAATTCGGCCAAGGCCACGCCCCCCCATTGGTAAAAGCCACCTCCTCCATGTCGCCCATAGTAAAGGTGACTTCGATACCTTCTGCCGGTTCACCCTCACCGTAGTAGAGGTAGACACAAGCACCCACATAGCCGCCAATGCAGCTTGCGTCCCAGCCCCAGTACTCAAAACCCAGCTCACCATTGGCGGCGGCCGGTACGGCGGCGATCAGCATGGCGGCGATGACGAGGAACGGAACGGCCCACTTAGTTGCTTTCCCTATAGAGTTCATCGCTTTCACCCTCTTGGGATTCGGGCCAGGATTGGCCATGCATCTCCTGCCCCTGAGACGCGAAAGAAGCTCGAAACTTGAAAATTCAAAATTCAAAGGTTCGAGCTCCTTTTGCGCCCCAGGGACATTCTCCCGTATATTAAAGAGCGAAAATTCTCCCACCAAAATCCGAAAAATGAACAGGAGGGGACATAAAAAACTGAACAAACTGAATTATACGATTCATGTAAATGATGTCAAGACTAACTATAGGGAAACTTATTGCCTTTTCGCCCAGCGCTCGCGCGAGATACGAATAACTTTTTCGCGGTTAAGGTTTTTAGAGATCGGCAACGGTAAAGTATGGGCCAAAAATGGTCGGGTGGAGTGGCCGTCAATCATTAACTTTATTGCCACTTGATAATTAGAAAGATTGACCAGGTCGGTTTCCGAGAATACTTCCGCAAATTCCTTAAATAGAATAGCCGCATCGTTGGCTCCGACCGAAAATGAAATTATTGTTCCAGCATTGCCCAAGATTGCTTTTTGAACCTCTTCCGGAATCTGGGCCATATACTGATTGGCAAGCATAATGTTTAGTCTATATTTTCTTGCTTCTGACATGATTTTGATGAAGCTTCCGGTAGCAAAGTTTTGGAACTCGTCAACATAGAGGTAGAAATCTCGCCTTTTTTCTTCAGGAATATCGACTCGATGCATCGCCGCCAACTGCAATTTAGTGATCAGCATGGCTCCCAAGAGAGCGGCATTATCTTCTCCTAAACGGCCCTGGGACAAGTTGGCAAAAAGAATTTTTCCTTGATTCATAACATCGTCAAGTTTGATAGTTGATCTGGGAAAACCGATAATTGTCCTTATCAGCGGTGAAGTAACAAACTGGCCGACTTTATTCAGAATAGGCGAGATAGCCTCTTTTTGGAGATTGGGGGGCATTTTATCAAATTCGTCCACCCAGAAAGATTTTAAGGTTGGATCGGCAATTCTGGCCACTATTTGATTTCGATATGACTGGTTGGTCAGAAGTAGGGGGATATCCTTAAGTGTAGTATTGGGAACCTCCGAAAGCGTTAAGAGAGAAGTTCTAAGGATATATTCAAGTCTTGGTCCCCAAGAAAATCCAAAGATTTTGTTGAAGATTGAGACGATGCCAGAAACTACCAGTTCCGCCTCTTCTTTATTGGTAACTTCAAGGGGATTGATGACAATGGGAAAATCCTTGTCCGCCGGGTTAAAGTAGATAACATCATTGATTCTTGACTTCGGAACATAATCGAGAAGTATTTCGCAAAGATCTCCGTGTGGATCGATTACCGCCACTCCCCGGTCTTTTTTAAGATCGTCAATCGCCATATTGGCTATCAAGGTTGACTTACCCGTGCCTGTTTTCCCGATTGTCCAAATGTGGCGTCGACGATCTGGATCTTTAATCCCAAAAATTGTATTCCGATTCTTAAAAATCGTTTTAGCAAAGAAATTAATATGTAGTTTTTCTTCCTCGGACAAATTGACGGCGCTGGGCAAATTTTCTGGCGGTTCGGAAAGAACGGATGCCCCCCAAACGATAGTCGGAGTTTTAATTTTTTCGGAAGGTAAATGCCAGATAGTTGCCAGTTCGACAATGTTGAGCACCTGTTTATCGGTTACTTTTCTTTCCAAAAGATAACGAAAATTTTCTCTCTTTCCAAAAAGAGATTTTTTAACAACGAAAGAATTTCCGTCCGCCCTCGTAAAAACCCCAAAAGCGGAAATTAGTTCTTTTAGGGTTTCTTTCGTATTGGCCGAGATTCTAACCGAGACCTTAAAACCTGGATAAGAAATTTTTTCTTTTATGATGTTTTGGTCCGATCTTGGGGAATAAGTTCCATCTTCATTTTTCTTGCCCCTTTCGGCATAAGCCGCCCCTCGAGCTTGCCAATTAGAATTTGTTGAAGCAAGGGCATATTGAACAATAGCCACTTGCTCCGGCAAAGATTTAGACAAGACAGAGAGAATAGAAGACAAAGGGTCGATATCGGTAAACGATGGGTAAGTGGCAATCGGATAATAATTTCCCTGCCGTAGTTTTAAGGAAACGACAGGAAGATTTTTCTCGGCAAGAATATCTGGACTTTTTTCAATAATTACCAAAGGATAATTTGATTGGATTTGAGTTGTTACAAAGGGAGCCAACTCATTATCGCAAGTTATTTGGAATCGAATTTGCTGGTTAATGAGGGCAATCTCCAGCGCTAAGGGTTGAGGTTTGACGCCCATTAGTTTTTGGAAAAAGGAAACAGAATTCACTTGCGTTAAAGCAGCTAGAAATGTTTGAGCCGCCTCGGGCGTCACTTCAGTATTGCGTGGAAGCTTAAGAAGTAAAGTGGTTAAGTTTTGCATAATCACTTTTTATTATATACACCAGCGGGGGAAAAAATAGGGGGTGGGCACTGATGGGATCGAACCATCGACCTCGTTCTTATCAGGAACGCGCTCTACCACTGAGCCAAGTGCCCGAAAAGTTTAATAAGTCTACCACAAAATACCCTTTAAACTCAATTTCTAAAGCCCCCTTGACTCTCTAAAGTACCCCTTGTATAATTGGCTTTACTTTTGAAGCCTTAATGAAAAGCGTTTACCTAAACTTAAAAACAACAGGCGGGTATTTTAGTGGTCTAGCAACGGGATAAATAGGTAAAATAGCTTTCGGGCGTAAGCCGGCTTCAAAAGCCGGTTTTTTTGATTTTCGACAATTAAAGGTGGGCCCGAAGTTTAGCTGGTTGAACACCTCATTTGCAATGAGGAGGTAGGCGGTTCGATCCCGCCCGGGTCCACTCAAATTATTTTCCAATTTGTATTTTTGTACTTTAACAACTGAAGAGAAGAGTCCGCCGCTATACGCCTTGGGGCGTAAATGATTGGCGGACAGGTCGCGAGTTTTTACATACGCAGACAGTGGATGCCTTGGTACAACCGACCGAAGAAGGACGTGGCTAGCCGCGATAGTCGTCGGGGAGCTGCTTAAAAAGCTTTGATCCGGCGGTGTCCGAATGGAAAAATCCACTCCGTTTTACGGAGTACCTAAGTCCCAAATTTTTGCCTTCGGGCAGAATACTAAGATTTAGGGGGGAACCTGGGGAACTGAAACATCTTAGTACCCAGAGGAAGAGAAAACAACTTGCCTGCGCAAGCAGGTGTGATTACCTAAGTAGCGGTGAGCGAAATGGTAAGAGCCTAAACTCCGCCTTGCTCCGCAAGGAGCTTCGCGGGGGGTTGTGGGACTCCGATACGGGAGTTTGAATAGTAGCAGAACGGTTTGGAATAGCAGGCCACAGAGAGTGAAAGCCTCGTACGCAAAACTATTCAAACCCTTAGGAGTATCCCAAGTACTACGGGGTACAGACCCTGTAGGAATCTAGGGGAACCATCCTCTAAGGCTAAATATCTGGTTGTAACCGATAGTGAACTAGTACCGTGAGGGAAAGGCGAAAAGAAGGGTGAGACACCCAGTGAAATAGAACCTGAAACTTTCTGCGGACAAACCGAGAGAGCCCCGATTTAATCGGGAGTGATCTCGTGCCTATTGAAGAATGAACCGGCGAGTTGCCGTCCTTTTCAAGTCTAACCTCACCTAAGAGGGAAGGCGCAGGGAAACCAAGTCCAAATAGGGCGAATTAGAAAAGTGCGGCAGACCCGAAACCAAGCGAGCTAACCGTGAGCAGGGTGAACCCCGATGAAAATCGGGGGGAGGCCCGAACTCGTTGTCGTTGCAATGACATGAGACGACTTACGGTTAGAGGCAAAATACCAACCGAGCTTGGAGATAGCTGGTTCTCCCCGAAAGGTCTATAGGGACCGTGCCTTGTCAGGTGTTGCTAATGGTAGAGCACCGAATGGGATAGAGAGGGCAACCGATTTATCTCAATCGAACTCCGAATAGTAGCGTACACTATCAAGGTAGACAGTCACATCGGGCTAAGCTGATGTGACGAAAGGGAAACAACCCAGATTCTCGTCTAAGGCCTCCAAATCTATCTTTCGACCGCAAGGTCGTAAGTTTCTTAAGTTTGAAAGGAAGTCCTATCTCCCAGACAGCCAGGAGGTTGGCTCAGAAGCAGCCACCCTTTAAAGAAAGCGTAACAGCTCACTGGTCGATGAGAGGGGGCGCCTAAAATTTATCGAGGATTAAAGATAGTGCCGAAGACAGAAGCCTCGTGCTTTGCACAAGGAAATTCTAAACTCTAATTACCCAAACTCTAAATAACCTTTAGAATTTTAGGATTTAGAAATTAGGATTTTCTCGCGTAGAGTGCGAGGCGGTAGGGGAGCGTTTCAAGTTGCTGTGAAGGCAGATCGAAAGGTTTGCTGGAGTACTTGGAAGCGAGAATGCCGGTATGAGTAGCGAACAATCCCGATGAGAATTCGGGACACCGAATACCCAAGGATTCCGTCGCGAGGTTCGTCCTCGACGGGTTAATCGGTACCTAAGGTGAGTCTTATATGGAGTAGCCGAATGGATAAGCAGTTAAGATTCTGCTATTTATTTTGGATCGATATCAGCTGGGGGATGACTTATTTGGATAGTTAAAGCCGGTTAGTGATTCCGGTGCAAGCTGTTAAATAGTGTCAGGTGGAAAAACCCTTGATACGATTAATTGAGCAGTGATGCAAACTCCGCTGAGAAGCGGGGGATTTTAACAAGTTCAGATAACAAGAAAAGTCTCGCAGCGAGATCCAAAATAAGCCGTACCGCAAACCGACACAGGTGGGTTGGACGAGTAGTCTAAGGTGAGCGAGAGAAGGATGTTCAAGGAACTCGGCAAAAAATCTACCCGTAACTTAGGGAGATGGGTTGCCCGCCGCAAGGCGGGTTGCAACTAAAGATTACTAGCCGACTGTTTATCAAAAACACAGGTCCCTGCGAAGTCGTAAGACACGGTATAGGGGCCGACGCCTGCCCAGTGCTGGTAAGTTAAGGGGAGGGGTGATTGCCGCAAGGCTTTTGCTCCGAACTTAAGCTCCAGTAAACGGCAGCAGTAACTATTAGTAACATAGTAGTTGAGAGTGACCTTGCGAATGCAAGTAGTCGTCACTCCGTCACATAAATGACGAAAAAGTTGACTATATGCTGGAAAATCCGTACCGTACAAACGGGTGAAGTATCTGACGCTACCGTGTAAAATGGTAAAAATGCGTTCAGTGCGGACAATCAGCAGGAAAGGCTTAATAGGGAAAGATCTAGGGCATTTTCTGGCCGGGTTTGTTAGAGGGTGAGGGAAGTTTTAATGTTTCTTTACGGCGCAAAGCCGACTATAAAGTCAGCTGGCAAGTTGTAATGAGCTTTAATGTTTCCCAGAAAGACCCCTCAATCTTACGAATACTTAAAAGAAAACTTAATTGCGGGATCATAAAAGTCCGCAAGAGGGACCTTTTATATTCGTACGATGTTACAAAACCACAGGATATAATCCTAAAAGTAATTCCATATTTTCAGAAGCCTCCTCTTTTATCCGATTCAAAAAGAAAGAATTTTGCAATTTTTTGCAAAATTGCTCGGATTGTAGACAAGGGTGGTCACAAAAATCTATCTGGACTTCGGAAAATTCTCGAGTTAAGAGAATTGATAAACGAAGGCAAAGGTAGGACCAGAAAATATGGAATAAAAGATGTTTTCCCTATTTAAGAATCCTCAGAGACTATACGTCAACTCCATAGTAATTATTATGGAATGATATAGTCCGATCTCATGGGCGACCATGAGCGACGTATCCAATCGTCAATATAACAACATGAACTGTTCTACGGTAGCGAAGTCCCTTGTCGGGCGAGTTCCGACCCGCACGAATGGCGTCACGAGCTAGTAACTGTCTCGAACATTCACTCGGCGAAATTGCGTTGGCTGTGAAGACGCGGCCTAATTCCACCAGGACAAAAAGACCCCGTGGAGCTTTACTGCAGTTTGGTATTGATTTGTGCATTTTAATTGTCAAGAGTAGGAGGGAGAGCAATCGACAATGTGACACCTCTCTTTAGAATGTGGCAAATCTTACCCAGCAACTTGGGAAACGAGTTGGGGGAAAGTGCTAGACGGGCAGTTTTACTGGGGCGGTACCCTGCTAAAGTGTAACGCAGGGACACAAAGGTTGGCTTACCACGGATGGAAATCGTGGGGAAAGCGTAAAGGTTTAAGCCAGCTTGACTGCGAGGCCGAGGGGCCGAGCAGGTGCGAAAGCAGGTCTTAGTGATCCTCTGATGGGCAATGGGTGCCCACAGAGCTTAATCGATAAAAGCTACCCCGGGGATAACAGAGTAGTCGCGCCCGAGCGTCCATAGCGACGGCGCGGTTCGCTACCTCGATGTCGGCTCACCGTATCCTGGCGCTGAAGAAGGTGCCAAGGGTTAGTCTGTTCGCCTATTAAAACGGTACGCGAGCTGGGTTCAGAACGTCGTAAGACAGTTCGGACTCTATCCGGTGGAATCGTTGAGTTTTGAGGGGAGCTGGCCTCAGTACGAGAGGACCAGGCTGGAGGAATCCCTGGTGTGCCGGTTGTCGCGTCAGCGGCAACGCCGGGTAGCTATATTCCTAAGGGATAACCGCTGAAAGCATCTAAGTGGGAAGCCTACCCCAAGATTAGAACTCGTTATCAGACCCCTGGAAGAATACCAGGTACAAGCGGCAGACAGTGGAAGCATCGTAAGGTGTTAAGCTTAATCTGCGCGAATCGGTCGAAAAAAACTTGCGAGCCCGTCCGCCAACTTTTTACGCACAAAGGCGTATAAGGGCGGATACTTCTCTTCAGTTTTTGAAGTATAAAGGCCTGGTCCTTAGAGCGCGGTGGAACCACCTGTTCCCATTCCGAACACAGAAGTGAAACGCCGCAGCGCGGACGATAGTAATCGGGCAACTGATTGCGAAAATACGCCAGAGCCAGGCCTATTTGTTTATGTTATAATACTTCACGAAAGAAAGGCGGTCATGATAAGTGGTTTCGAAGCAAAAGGCGATTAGCCGATCCTCAACAGAGCCCAAGACAATGGCGGAGCTTTTGGCTTCCGCAGCAATTCCAATCAAAGCTTTATCGACTGGACAAAAAGTCAAAGGAGTGGTAATTGCCAAAAGCTCAAAATCATTAATTCTTGATATCGGCGGAAAGTCAGAAGGGGTGGTGGCCGAAAAAGCTTTCGTCGAGGCCAAAGATTTTATAAAGACCTTAAAAATAGGAGATAAAGTTACCGCCACCGTTATTATCCCCGAAACAAAGGATGGAGTGGCCCTGCTTTCTTTAAGACAAGCCGCCCTCGATTCTTCCTGGGAAAGGCTCGAGCGAGCTAAAGAAAAAGGCGAGCCCGTCGCCGTTTTCGGTAAAGGGGTAAATCCTTCCGGAGTAACCGTGGATGTGGATGGTCTGACCGGGTTTATTCCCGGCTCCCAGCTTGGCAAAGAAACCAATAAGAATCCAGAAAATCTGGTCGGCAGATATTTCAAGGCAATTCTTTTAGAGGTAGAGAAGATTACCAATAAAATTATTCTCTCTGAAAAAGAAGTCTCCGAAGCCGAAGACATAAAAGAAGCCAAAAAAATTTTGGAGAAAATAAAAGTGGGAGACGTTTATGAAGGAAAAGTTACCACTGTGGCTAATTTCGGTTGTTTCGTCAAACTTAATTTGCCAGGCAAAATTCCCATCGAAGGATTAGTTCATATTTCCGAACTTTCTTGGGGCAAGGTGGGGACACCTTCTGAGGTAATTTCCGAAGGAGATAAAGTCAAAGTTAAAGTAATAGGGATTAAAGACGGTCGACTTTCGCTTTCAGTTAAAGCTGCCCAGAAGAATCCTTGGGAAAATGTCGAAAAGAAATATAAAATTGATAGCAATATCAAGGGAAAAGTAAGTCGAGTTTCCGACTTCGGTGTCTTTATTGAAATTGAACCGGGAGTGGAAGGGCTAGTTCATATAACCAACATTCCGCCCGGACAGAAGCTTTCTCCAGGTCAAGAGGTAGATTGTTACGTTCAAGAAATTGATACAAAAAACAAAAAAATATCGCTAGGATTGGTTTTAACCTCGAAACCAGTTGGTTATAAGTGAAATGTTTACTGAAAGAAGTTCAAAGTTCAGTCGGGAAGAAAGCGAACAGATTGGCCAATTAGCTGTTCAAGCAGCCGAACGAGGTGAAAAGATTATTGACTCGCTAGTAGAGGCAAAGATCAGATTATTGGGAATGACCATTTTGGTCTTTCAGGAATATCTACAGGAATCTTGGTCGATGGATTTTTTGGAAGTAATGAGACACGAAATCGCCGTTATAGACGAAGTTATAAGAAGGACGAGAGCGATATTAAAAATTCAAGGAAATGATTTAGAAAGCGAAATTCAGAGGCTTTTATTTGCTGCCAGATTTGGTCGTATTGGAGATTCTGAATAATATACTATAATTGCCGAAATGGCCAAATCCCACACTCAATATGTTTGCCAGCAATGTGGTTATTCCCAAGTTGGCTGGGCGGGTAAATGCCCTAATTGTGAAAGCTGGGGCTCGCTTGTTGAAACGATTGCGGACGAAAAAAAAGATCAAAAATCAAAAACTAAAAAATTAACTCCGATCAAACCCATAAACCTGTTTTCAGTTCCTTCTCGGAAGACCTCTAGAATTTCCACTAAAATTTCCGAGCTTGATCGAGTATTGGGCGGAGGGTTAGTTCCCGGCCAGGTTGTCTTGATTGCCGGGGAGCCGGGAATAGGCAAATCCACTCTTCTCCTTCAATTGGTCGACAAAATAGGTCACACCCTTTATGTTTCAGGCGAAGAGTCAATTGGCCAGGTAAAAATAAGGGCTGATCGATTAAAAATCAAAAATAAAACCTTAAAATTTCTGGAAGAAACCGATGTCGATTTGATTATTGCCTCATTCGACAATCCGCATTTGGTAGTAATTGACTCGATTCAAACAATGTTTACTGGCGATCTGACCGGTTTGGCAGGTTCTGTTGGTCAAGTTCGAGAATGTGCATTTAGGCTTCTAAAAGCGGCGAAAGAAAGGAACATCCCGCTGTTTATGGTTGGACATGTTACCAAAGAGGGAACGATGGCTGGACCTGCGGTTTTAGCCCATATAGTTGATACGCTGCTTTGGTTCGAAGGCGATAAATCACTAACCCTGCGACTTTTGAGGGCAGTTAAAAACCGTTTTGGACCGACGGATGAAGTGGGAATATTTGAAATGGGAGAAAGAGGATTAGTTCCCCAAACTAACGCAGAGAAGATATTTTTGAGCGGAGGCAAAAAAGAGGTTCCAGGAAGTGTTACCACATCGATACTACAAGGGACCAGACCTTTTTTGGCGGAAATCCAGAGTTTAGTTGTTCCGACAAAGATGGCTTTTCCAAAAAGGATCAGCCAGGGAATTGATGTCAGGCGTTTAGAGCTCCTTTTGGCAATTTTAATTAGAAGATGTGGACTGCCTTTATATGAATGTGACGTCTTTATCAACGTTGCTGGGGGATTAAAGGTAACCGAGCCCGCCTGTGATTTGCCTGTTTGCATGTCGATTGCATCAGCGTTTTTAAACAAACCAGTCAAAAGGTCAATAATATCGGTAGGAGAGGTTGGTCTTCTTGGAGAGGTTAGGGAAGTGATTGCACAAGACAAAAGAATAAAAGAAGCCGGGCGGTTAGGGTTTACGACACCGGTTTGCCATAAAAATGTCAGATATGTTCACGAAGCAATTAAGAAATATATCTAAAGTATCAGCAAGTTTTCCACAATTTTTTAAATACCCAAAGAATTAGCGAAGATTAAGTTCAAAATAAGCCCCTAAATTACTATAGGGGAAGAATAAAAAAGACTCTATTTTCTTATAGGGTTTGACAAAACAAAAACACAGTGATAGACTCTTTTTGTACTTAAACATAAAAAAGCAAGCTCCGCTTATCGCTGGGTTCGTCAATAGTGACTAGACACTCACCACGACTAAGCAGAGCCTGCCAATTAGAATTGTCTTGAGGACAGGTGATGCCAAGACAAATCAAAAAAAGAGTAGTCATAATTATTGGATTATGTCAAGGGGTTTTTAACGGTTCGGCCCTTGAAGGGACGGGTGGTGTGTAGGGCAGGCGCACTACCCGTTCCTTGAGGGGCCGATTTTTGTTGAGACTTGACAAAAAAAGCCTGGTAAATATATTTTTTACGGAAACCTGCCTTTCTGCCCCCCTGTATTTTGATGACCGCAGAAAGAAAAGAAAGAAAGATTCTGGCACCCATTTTGGCTGTCGCGATGACGGCGGGATCATGCACTGCCCTAGTTAAAGGGAATAATGATATTGAATCTGCAACAATTCCTGCGGCGGAAAATACATCAACGCCTTCACCGACTACCGAGATAGCACTTAGTCCGGATATCTCTTTAAGTCCGACCCCTAATCCTGAAGAATATCTAGAAGGGTTAGTTTGTCCGGCAGAACCAACGGATTTTGATTTCCCGCAGATCGGAGAGGTGATAGTATTTCAGGGATTAAATTGGAAGATTGTTGGCATTACTGAAGAAACCAGCGAAATCTGTCAAAGAGGAATTAAAATCGAAATACAACTCTGTTCTTGTCTGATAGAGACGCCCACCTTAATTCCTTCTCGCCCCCCAGCAATTACAGCTACTCATACGAGGAGGCCCCCTGAACCTTCCAGGACCCCTTCTGAGACTCCTCACCCTCCTAGCGAAACACCCCGGCCAACCGAAACCCCCGTCCCTACCATACCGACGCCCACTCCACCAATACCGACCCCGGTACCGACAAATGAAGATATTATTCCAACGGCGACCAAAGGGGGCTAAAAATGATAGATAGATTTATCACTCTCTTTTTGGCAGTTTCCATAATAGCAATAATTTTTTTATCTTCCCCCTTAAAAACAGAAGCAACAGCTACATTTAGAAGTGGAAATATATTCGATGGAGGGAACAGAACAGATAGAATAGTTGATTGGCAAGATCCGATTCCGGCAGATCCCGGAGAGGTTATCGAATTCAGGGTCTTGGTACAAAATGACGGGAACGAAAATGCCCAAAATACCACTGTAAGGGTAGTATTTCCCTCTGTAGCCTCCCTAAATCTGGTAAGTACGGTTTTTGTTTCATCAACTAATGCAACCACCGTTTCTGATACTGTTACCGTTGATGTCGGCGGAAGTGTTTCCCAACTTCACTCATACATTCCAGGGCACGCCAAAATGTACGGCCCTGGGTGTAGTCCCTGTATTCTGCCGGATTCAATTACCGGGGCGGGAGTGACGATTGGCCCACTTGCTCCCGGAACTTCAAACAGTTTTCAAGTTGTTTTCAAGGCATATGTAACTAATAATCAACCCACACCCACACCTACACCTACACCTACACCTTCTCCTTCTCCTACTCCTACTCCTACACCTACACCTACACCTACACCTACTTCAACGCCTGAAGTATTAGCCTATGAGGCACCATCGCAGTTACCGAAAACGGGTATTCCATTAGGAATTACCGGTGTACTTCTTGGTCTAGGCTCGGCCGGCTTTTATTTGGTCCGCAGATTTAAGCTAACCTGATTTTTTATCTTTTTTCCGATGTTTCCCAGGGGAATAATTTACCAAAAGGGTAAATCAAAAAAGCACGGTGAGATTAACCTAGAACCGTCCATTCCAGTAAAGTTGACATATATCTTTTTGAGGGGTTTAGGAGGCGGATTAATAGGGGCAATGGTGTTGGGGCTGATTTTTACTTATGGCCCGATAATAAAAGAAGAAGTCGACTATTTGCTTTTTGGCCCCAGAAAAGAAGTTTTGAATCCATTTTCTAACTCTTCGATGGCTGGGGATGTCAAGCAGATTCAAGAAGAGGCGAAGAGATACGGAGTTGATGCTTATTTTTCGGTAGTAATTCCCAAAATAGGAGCCAAAAGCAATATTATTGCCAATGTTGATGCGGGTGACATTGACGAATATCTTTTGGCACTTGAACGAGGTGTGGCCCACGCCAAAGGTACCCACTTTCCGGGGCAGGGAGAAGCCATTTTTTTGTTTGCCCATTCTACCGATTCTCCTGCAAATGTGGTCCGCTATAACGCCACTTTCTATCTATTAAAAAAACTTGAAGCGGGGGACAAGATACTCGTTTTCTTTGCTGACAAAAAATATGAATATTTTGTTTCTGAAAAAGTAATCACCTCCGCTAAAGACATTTCTTGGCTTTCCTATGATGACGGAGAGGAGACATTAATTATGCAAACCTGCGATCCGCCGGGGACAAACCTTAAGCGTTTGATTATCGTTGCCAAGAGGCAATCTTGACAAGGTTGGTCAAGGTGTTAAAATACAAACTGTATTAGCCTTCTAACGGCCTTCTATAGATTTTCCGAAATACATGCCTAAAAAAACTATTTCTGAAGAGAAAACTAAAGTTTCCGCCGAAGAATTTGTTGGTCAAGCCCCTCTTCAAAAGAAGGAGCCTCAACCAATAAGTTTAGTAGAAAGAGCAATTCCGGATGCGGGATTACCCACCGAATATGTGGAAGGGGTATTAGATATTGCTACTGAGGGATCAGGACTTCTTCGTCCCAAATTTGCCGCCAGCGACCGGGATGTATATATTTCGGCTTCCCAGATAAGAAGATTTAATTTAAGAGTGGGGGATTTGGTTGGCGGACAGGCCAGGCGACCGAAAGAAAACGAACGATATTGGGGTCTGCTAAAAGTAGAAAAAATTAATGGAGAAATAGCCGAGGGGATTGGTGAAAGGCCAAACTATGATGACCTGGTTGCGGTTTATCCCGATGAGCATATAAAGCTTTCGACTGATAAAGATATATTAACTACTAGAGTGATCGATTTAATTGCGCCGATTGGATTCGGTCAAAGAGGACTTATTGTTTCACCTCCAAAAGCGGGAAAAACTTGGCTGATCAAAGATATTATTGCCGGCATTGCCAAGAATTATCCGGAAGAAAACAACAAATCAACAGCTAAAAACCAAAAACCTGTTCATTTGATGGCCGTCCTTATAGGTGAAAGGCCGGAAGAAGTGACGGATATTACCAGGCATATGCGGGAAGTGACGAACGGATATGGAGAGGTAGCCGCAAGTAACTTTGACGAAGCACCCGCAAATCAAACCAGGGTTGGAGAGCTGGCACTGGAAAGAGCCAAGAGGCTAGTAGAAAAAGGGAAAGATGTTGTGATTGTTCTTGACTCAATTACTAGGATGGCCAGAGCCTACAACTTGGCCCTGCCTACTTCCGGAAGAACATTAAGTGGGGGTTTTGATCCGATGGCACTTTATCCGGCCAAAAAGTTTTTTGGAGCAGCCAGGAAAATAGAAAGCGGGGGTTCGTTAACTATTATTGGCACTTGCCTGGTAGATACCGGAAGTAGAATGGATGATTTAATTTATGAGGAATTCAAAGGAACGGGAAATATGGAACTTCACCTTATCAGAAAACTGGCAGACAAGAGAATTTTTCCAGCAATAGATATTTCTCATTCTGGAACTCGTCAAGAAGAGCTTCTTTATGAGAAAGAAGATTTGCCTAAAATTCAAACTCTACGCCGAATGCTGGAAATGATTTCTGAAGACGAAAGAACCGAAACTCTTCTCGAGCGGTTAAAGAAGACGGAAACCAATCAAGATTTTCTCAACAGCCTCAAAACCCTTGAATAAACTAGGGGTGTTGTTTTCATTTCTTTCATATGTTATCTTCTTTTTTACGAAATGGATGATTCTTTTGAAAAATTTTTAGATTTTTTGGCAGAATTTAAAACTTTCTTTGGAGAACTGGGAAATTATTTAGTAAAAAATCTTCACCTTTCCTTTCTTCGTTTCGAAAAAGAAAAGGGAGTTTTTGTCACCGCCCTCTATCGTCAGAGAGGTAAATATGCCAGAAGACTTGTACATACAGGAATGGCTGGGCTTGCCGCCTTAGGAATTATGATCGCGCCGGTGATTGCCCAGGAGTTTCCGGGAAAAAGCGTTAATCCTTGGGAAATTTCCTCCTCCCCGGCCGTTCTTTCTGCCGCAACTGATAATCCCGAGACTGTAACCCTAGTTTCGGACAAAGTCAGGGATAAAATTATTCAATATATCGTTCAGCCAGGAGATACGGTTTCCTCAATTGCCCAAAAGTTTGGAGTAGATGAAGATACTATTCGATGGCAAAACAGTTTGACCAAAGACAAAATAAGAGAAGGCCAGGTTTTAGAGATCCTTCCGGTTACCGGGATTTCCCATAAAGTTCAAAAAGGTGATACGGTTTATTCTATTGCGAAGCGTTATGATACATCTCCCCAGGCAATTGTCGATTTTCCCTACAATACTTTCGTTAATGACGAGACTTTTGAATTGGCGATCGGACAAATAATCATTGTTCCCGATGGAGTCAAACCGGCCGAAAGACCGACTGTGCCGCGTATCCGCCAGATTACCCCCGATGCAGGAACGGTTGTCGCTTCTGGAAACTTTGTTTGGCCCGCTGGTGGACAAATTACCCAAAGATTCGTCTGGTACCATAAGGGAATTGACATCGCCAACCATGCGGCTCCTAATGTTTTGGCAGCCGATGCAGGAACGGTGGTTGCTGCCGGCTGGCTAGATGGATATGGATACGGCAATAGGGTAGTTATTGATCACGGCAATGGTTATAGAACTTTATATGCTCATCTAGCCCAAATTTACGTTGTTCCTGGCCAAACAGTATCCAGAGGAAATGCTATTGGAAGGATGGGATCAACTGGTCGTTCCACAGGAATCCACCTTCATTTCGAAGTTATTCAAAACGGGATTCATATTAATCCTCTAAATATGCTTCGCTAAGTAATATTTTAATTTTTCTGGCGGACTTTTATTTTTTCTAACAAACTTTTCTAGTATAAATTGAAACTCGAGAGTTAAAAATTGTAAAATTAGACAGCTGGGCCCGTAGCTCAGGGGTAGAGCGTTCGGTTCGCATCCGAAAGGTCACCGGTCCAAATCCGGTCGGGTCCACTAAATTGGTTTAGTCGCCTCAATTTTCACCATTTTTAAAACCCTATAATATAGAAGAGTTAATAATTTTTTTGGCATGCCTTAAAAAATTAGATTAGGCACAAAAATTGCTTTTTTGAAGCTAATTTCTTGGGTAAAAAGATGGTTCGAAAATAGTTATAATTATAAAAAGGGACTTGACAATTTTTCACAATAACTTCTTACTAATAAAGAGATCGTTAAAATTTGTAAAAACTTGTAAAAACGACCTCATATAACGGAAAAACTATTAAAATTAACCTGCCCATGACTAAACGTTTTTATACAGTCAAAGAAGCATCCATAATCCTTGGAGTCTCGACAAATACAGTCTACAAGTACCTTGAAGAGGGGAATTTAAGGAGTAAACGATATAAAAATAGGGGAAGATTTAAAATACCCTTCTCGGAATTGGCTCCTTACTTAATTGAGGATGCCTCTCCAAGAACCGCAAAAAAAGAGTCGATATTCAAACGGAAAGAGCCGAAGATTGAAAAGAAAATCGGCTTTTCTAGATCATTATTCGGGGTTTTTCTTTTTGGACTTACATTTATTATCTTTTTGCGGATTTTTACGCAGGGAATTGACCCTCTTCACACTTCTTCGGTAGCAAAAGATATTGGGAATGCCATTCTTGGTTATTCTGGAAGAACGTTTGCCGGATTCGGCAGCCTTGTTTCGAACCTTTGGCCCGGCTTGCAAAAGCCTGCTACAACTGACATACGTCAAGAAGGTGATATAGAAAAGGATATTTCGAAACAGAATGAAATAGAGGAACAAGCTCCTGATCTAGGTTATAAAATTGAGAGTACCAGAAGCCAAATCAACGAACTTTACGCCAATGTTCAGGTTCTTTCCTCAAACACCCAAAGATTATTGAGCAAAAGTCAGACATTGACACTGATGGAGTTGAATGAGGCGATAAACGAAGCATCGTCGCTTTTGGGATCACTATCAGACTTGCCGGGTAAAACGTCGATTTTTGGCGCAATTAACTGGATAGACGAAAATTGGGGTTTTTCCAGCATCGAGGCCTTAAAAAGAGCCGCTAGTAATTCCGAAACCCTCCTTCTTTCTCTGCAAAGAGGAAGCTTGGTTGCATTCATTAAGCCCAACATCACAGATTTGAACAATCTGGTTATCGAAACTAATCGTTTGGCAGACATAGTGGGTAATCCTTCAGATCCACCGACTGAAAAAACTCTTTATGGAAATGTCAAGGGTATCGAAACCCTAGTCCAAACAATAGATGCCAAAACTAAAGAAATCGACAAAATTCTGGAATCTTGGGATAAGTTTAGTTTAGTTGAAAAAGAAAAGACGGTCAAATCATTACTTTCTGATACATTAAGCATCAATATACTTCCTAAAATAGAGACAGCTGTTTTTTCCGAACTAAGTGGGCCAAAAGATGAATCTGAGTTAAAAAATGGTCTGGTTTCTATAAAGGGAGTTTTGGCGGCTAATAAAACATATCTTGCCCAAAAAGCTGATAAAACTGTAATAGTCACTTGGCCGGAATGGGATGGTGGCGCTTACAAGACCCTTATCGTTAATCCATCAAAAATAAAGACCCAAGAAATTGCTTATAAATATTACCTGCCTCCGGATCTAAAAAGGAGCGATATTGAACAGACAGATACGGGTTTAATCCTTGGTTTTGACAGCAATAAGAATCAATATTTTATAGAAATTAAATTGCTTTTACCTGCAGGAGAAAGCAAAACATTAAGTCTCAAAACAAATAAAGTCTGGAAGATTGACCGACAAGGGACAGGAGCCAAGAAAACCGGCGAACAAGAAATATCCCAGTTATCGAAGCGGCCGTTGTCGGGTGAGAATACGGCTATTCTCGGCAGAGAAAACAATAAATCCTTAACCGAGAATGGTGTATCCGAGGAGGTGTTTCCTGAAACTAAATCTGAACTATCCTCGCCGGTTGCCGCCCAGAGCGGAATTGCAAGCTTCGGCCTTCGTTTTGATTGGAAGAAAACATTTGCCTGGGGGACAATAATTCTTTTTCCGGTTTTAGGGGTGCTAATCGCTTATCTTGTCGCCAAAACTCTTGTTCGCAAGAATAGAAAATCCACTGGTTTTATATCCGAGAAGACTGAAGCGGAGGAGACAGAGAGTATTTTGATACCAAAGTTATCTGCCAAAAAAGAGACTAAAAAAATACACTCTTGGTTTACGGTTAAAGGGCGGGCCGCAGCTTCGATTGGACTTGCAATTTTAACTTCGATAGAATTCTTTTTCCTGAAAATTTTGGTACCAATTAAGAAGACACCCCTTTTAATTAAAAGATTTATAGTCGCCTTAATTATGAATATTGGTCGATTTTTCTCTTCGATTGCAATTTCGATATATCAAGCCCTTCATGCTAGTGCAAGAGCGACTTCGATGTTAATAGCAAAGATAATATCCGTAGTGAGAAAGACTATTCATACAATAGGGGAGTTACTTCTAATTAAAATCCCGGTTGCAATTTTGGCGTTTTTCTTAAGGATTCTGTTTTCTATCAAAACACTCTTCACGACTTTCTCAACAAGCCTTTTCAAGTTGACGATTTCGGTCATCTCTGCCGTCAGACGGGTAATAAGTACGGTTATACGCGCAGTCAAGATGTATATTCTGGGGTTGGTTTCGGTATTAATTAAAACTGCCCTTTCTATTAAAAGAGGAATACTAGCCATTTTGGTTCTAACTAAGACGTTAATTCTGAAGATTGTCGCTTCGGTTAAAAATCTTATTGTTGGCCTCATAACTTCTCTAGTAAGAGCGATAAAATTAACCATTGGGGCAGTGGCTCATTTTATAGAAAGCATTATTTTGGCCACTGTAAGAATAGTGCAGGCTTTAAAGATGGCGATATTGAAAGTCACGTTTACCATAAAAAATTTCTTTCTAAAATTATTATTAACTACCGTCGGAGCGCTTGTAAAAGTTACAACTTCTTTTCTAAGAGCTTGCAGCGCCGTATTCCGGGCACTAACTACATGTTTGGAGAAGATTGCCTTCGCGGTAATAGATTTTGTCTCGAAAACAATCTCCTTGATTTTTGGTATTCTAATTTCGACGGCCGCCTTTTTCCTAAAGATTTTCCTGTTGATAACAAAAAAGATGGCCTCGGCAATTAGAAGGGGGCTTAAAATCCTGAATTCCATTATTAAATTTGCCGACACTGCCCTAATCGAGCTTAATCTTCGGAGTCTTACTGTTCGGAGAACAGAGCGAAATTTCCGAATGGTCTCTATATTCTTACTAATAGGACTTATTTCGGCTATAATTTCGGCCTCCTCTGCTTTAGTTATCGCCTCTCAATTTGAAAAAGATCAACAGACAGTTTTTGAGAAAGAAGCGAAGCTGGCAGAGGAAGACGGGATTAAAAAAGCGACAATTAAAGAGGTAGAGATCGGCTGGGTGAGTGTTAGGGATACACCCGTGGGCAACGAGATCGGTAAAGTCTATGTCGGAGAAACTCTTAGCCCTTTAGACCAAAAAAGTGGCTGGTTGCTAGTTGAGTCATCAAAAGGAGTCAAGGGTTGGATTTTTGCTAAATATGCTTCTTCAGAAGAATAAATTACTTTTTTGTATCTTTTGGGCCAAAAGCGTTTTTGAACTCTTTTAAAGATTCTCCTAAACCCTTACCCATTTCGGGAAGTTTTTTACCACCAAATAAAATGAGGATAATAA
>CAYMZX010000011.1:0-11523 GCA_964395115.1 uncultured Gammaproteobacteria bacterium | reverse complement strand
TTTATCGTTGCCCGCGTATAGATGGGCAGGGTAAGGGAAACACTTCTCTGTCTAATATGGTCGGGGAGCCGGGAATTGAACCCGGGCCAGACGCACCCCATGCGCCTATTCTACCGTTAAACTACTCCCCGTAAATCTTGTCTATTTTATCAGGATACCTCCATAAATGAAAATTCTTCGGATGGTTGCCATACTTTCTATCCCTCCAGAAAAAACTGCCATGCCATTATTCCCCTAAATATAAATCCTGGTGGGCTGACAAAAATTGGAAACAGAAGAGCAGGTCAGAGTTTTAAAAATAGGATGTAGAAACAGATCTTTAGGCGACTCTTTCTTTGAGGGCCCAATAGAATCGCTGAAGATAATTCTCCGCTTTCGCCCAATGGTGTTCCCCTAAACCTTTCTCGGCCAAGTTTCTTTCAATATTTGCCAAAACCATTAAATGCGCTGCTTTTGCGGCTTGAAAAAGAGAAATTCGGTAAAACTCGGCATATAGTTTTTTAGCGGTTTCTTCGGCCTCTCCAATTGTCTCTACCCCCTCTTTTCCGGCTACGTCTCTCCAGAATTTAACTTGGAGATTGGCTACAATTGACGGTTCGAAAGCAAGTTTTAATTCTTCTTTAATCAACTTATAGAAGCTTTTGAGTTTTCGAAGGGCCCGTTTCCAATTCTTGCCATTATCTTGCTCAAGGAAAGCCTCCAGAAAGTATTTGGCGGCATCTCTTGCCAAACTTTTTGAAAGCCCGTACTGCTTAATCAAGTGCTGAACGGCATAATCTCTAAATTTTGTACCTCTAGGAATTTTTCGTAGCCTCCACCAAGCAAATTCTAGGCGGGCAACCACCTCTGGATCAAAAACTAAATGTTCAACACTATCGTTCCCTCCAAATCTCCTCCTTCGTCTTGAATAATCTAGAATTGCCTCTTTCAATTTTTCAGGGGTAAAATCAGGGAAATGGTCAGTCTCCCAGTAGGTTTCGGCATAGGCCGATTGCCAAAGAAGAAAGCCGCTGGTTCTCTGTTCACCTGATGTCCTGATGATTAAATCGACATAAGGGTACGGCTGATCTTTGGTATCAAGATATTTTTCAAAAAGTTTTTTAGAAACCTCGTTGGATTTAACACCGTCCTTAATCATTGCTTGAGTAGCACGAACGATGTCGTCTTGCCCACCATAGTCAATCGCGATATTTATAATGTGTTTATCATTATCCTTAGTCTCATTTTCGGCGTGGAGTATTTTTTTGAGAAGAACACCCGGAATTCTGTCCTTTCTTCCTAAATGCACAATTCTGACATTTTCCTTTCTGGCTTCTTTTAAATAATCGTCGATCAGTTTTTCATAAAGCTTCATTAAATAACTTATTTCTTTAGGGCTGCGGTCCCAGTTTTCGGTTGAAAACCCCCAGAGAGTAACGGTGTGAATGCCCATATCCCTGGCCGCACGCGATACCTCTACTGCTCGCTCAAACCCTTTTCTGTGTCCTTCAAAGGTGTGGACCCCTTTTGCTCTTGCCCAACGCCGGTTACCATCGGGGATTATCGCTATGTGATCTGGAATCTTTGTCCTTTTGGGTAAGGTCAATTTTTTTATTTTAGGCACGGCTAAAATTATAGCACACCAGAAATGAATTCAGCCAATGCCGGGTTTGATTGACAGAACTCAACAAATTTTACAAGTTCGTCATCGAATCTCTTTTTTGAAGAGTGGAAATGCAAACTTTTCCTGACTAATTTTATTCTTCCTGCCCATTCCCTCTTGTAATATTCAACTCTTTCTTGATTCATCTCACCATTTTTGAAATCTCTTAGCAAATTTTCAACTCTTTCTACAGAAAGGTACTCTAGTTTGTCCGCATCGTATAAAACTTTTGCTTCTAGGCTTTCCTGATTCTGACCAAAAGAGTGATTAATTATAATTGTGAAGACTTTCTCTTTAAATTCGGGGGTTGCACCTACAGACTCTAATGCTTGTCTTAATAAATTAAAGTCATCAGATCCTCTTTCGATGTCGTGCCACCATGCGGCAACTTGAAGGGCGTCGAGGTCCACTTCCAATCCCTCTTCCGATGCTATCCAAAGACTGTTCTCCCATACCTTTTGATGATGGGAGCTTGCATGAAGACTGTCAAAGGGGGATTCGGCAAGATAGCGTTTAGCTTGGGAAATAAGTTCTGGAAGCATTATCTTGCAACTATCTCTTGGGAGATTGCTTTTCTCTTCTGGCTTTGCCACCTGTTCCCACCATTCTCCGTTGTCTAACTCGGGCATCTCTAGTCAGCAAGCCAGCTTTTCTTAGGGCGGGGTGGAATTTCTCTTTGTTGGTTTTCGCCAGTGCTTTTGATATGCCATGAATTAAAGCTTCCAGTTGGGTATTTTTGCCACCGCCTTCGATCCTGGCTGTAAAAAAGTATTTCCCGGAATTTCCCGTAATCTCAAATGGCTTTGCTAGTTTTATTTTCTCGACCAACCCGGGAAAATATTTTTCCACCGGAATACTATTGACCAAGCTGTTATCATGTCCTTTATAAAGCCTGACCCGAGCTGAAGCTGTTTTTCTTTTTCCGACTGAGTAAATGAATTTTTTCTTCTCCATTTTAATTATTTTTGAACTTATCTTGATATGGGTTTTTATCACCAATAACTATCTTCAATCTTTGCATTCTTGCTTTTTTAAGTCTATTTTCAGGTAGCATTCCGGAAACGGCGTGTTCGATTATCCTTTCCGGATGTTCGTTAGACATTTTCGCAAAAGTGATTTTCTTGAATCCGCCCGGGTAACCAGAGTGCCGTCGATATAGTTTCTGTTGCGGTTTTTTGCCGGTAAGTTTTACTTTTTCGGCATTAATCACGACTACAAAGTCTCCCGAATCCAAATGAGGGGAATAATTCGGCTTGTGTTTGCCAATAAGGAAAGTGGCTATCCGAGTCGCCATTCTTCCTAAAACTGCCTCTTTGGCGTCAATAAGATGCCAGTTTCTTTTGATCTCTTTTTCTTTTAGATGAAATGTTTTCATTTATTTTTTGTTTTTCCGGCTAGCTTTTTCTTGGTTTCTTTTTCGGACTTTTTCTCCTTCTCTTTTTTGGCAGGCTCGACCATTTCTACTTTCTCTGACCACTCAAGAATAGCCATCTCGGCTGCATCTCCTCGTCTTGGCGGAAGAAGAATTATTCTAGTAAATCCACTGGTCTTGCCCGAAAGAGCAGGAACAATTTTTTTGAAAATAAGTTCGGTGACCAATCTGTCATTTCCCACCCGGCTCAGAACTTTTCGTCTGGCAGCCACTGAATTCTCTTTGGCAATATTAATTAGTCTTTCTGCCAATGGAACTACTGCCTTTGCCTTAGCCTTGGTGGTAGTGATACGACCATTAATTACCAATGCCCTTATCAAGGCTCTGAAAAGAGCTTCTCTTGCCTTTCTTCCGCGAGAAAGTTGACGACCAAAAACTTTCTTTCTCATTTATTCTCTTGGAAACTCAACCCCTTTTTGGCCCAATGCGGCTTGGATTATCTTTATTGATTTCTCGCCCAAATTTCTGACCCCAACCAAGTCCTCTTTTTTGGCTGCCACTAGTTGTTCTACCGTCTCATACCCAACCTTTATTAAAGCATTTGCCACCCTCGTAGGGAGCCCGATCTCTTCAACCGAAAGTTTTCCTACTGGTCCCAACAGGTCTTCCTGCTTGATCGTTTCTTTTTTCTCAATCTTCTTCGGAGAAACAATTTGGCCGAAGTAGGCGACTAAAATCTTGGCCGCCGCCAAAACCGCATCTTTGGGTGTTATCGTCCCATCTGTCCAAACCTCAAGAATAAGTTTGTCATAGTTAGTAACCCGCCCAACACGGGTTTCTTCAACTTTATAATTAACCCTCTTCACCGGAGAAAAAGAGGCGTCTAGGGGAATTAATCCTATCTGACCAGTTGATCTCTCTTCGGCCGGGGAATATCCAACCCCGGAAGAAATTTCCAAATCGGCTTCCAACTTTGCCCCCTTATTAAGAATTGCCAGCACTATTTCCGGGTTTGCAATTTTAACTGATGCCGGAACTTTAATATCCTTAGCCCTAACTTCTCCCGCTCCCTTAACCGAAAGGGTGGCTTTCACCGGTTTTTCTCCAGAATAAGCAAATCTTACTTTTTTAAGATTGAGCAAAAACTCCACTACATCTTCCTTCATCCCTTTAAGGGTAGAGAATTGGTGTTTTACCCCAGAAATTCTGACGCTGGTTATAGCAGCACCGGGCAAGGAAGTTAAGAGGACTCTCCTCAAACTGTTTCCCAACGTATCCCCATAGCCCTGCTCTAAAGGAGAGATAATAAATTTACCATAGTCTCCTTTTGTTTCTTCCTGTTTCACCTCAAATATTGGTTCACTCATTAAATATCACCTCCTTACCTTGAATAATACTCAATAATATCCTGAACCGAAATTGGCTCCTGAATATCTTCGCTTTTTGGTTTCCGCTTGACTAACCCAACAACCGCTTTTCTAATTAGCCAGTTAGGAATTTTCCTACCACTTTCTTCTAAAGATTTTTTTACAGCCGGAATTTTGATTGCTCTCGAAGACAATCCTATTGTCTCACCCTCCCTCACCAGATAAGAGGGAATATTGACCTTCTTACCGTTAACAAGAACATGCCCGTGGGATACCAGTTGTCTACCTGCAGGTCTGGTAGGAACAAACCCGAGTCTATATACCACATTATCCAATCTCCTTTCAAGTAAGCTTAATAGCGTCTCGCCGGTATTACCCTTAGTTTTAAGGGCTTGGCGGACATATTTTCTGAATTGTTTCTCCAGTACTCCATAAAGTCTTTTGATTTTTTGCTTTTCCCGAAGCTGTTTCCCATATTGCGAGAATCCCCGTAATCCCTTTGGACCATGAACTCCGGGAGGAACAGCCAGGCGGGTTAGTTTTGCTCCTTTTCCGAAAAGATCAAAACCCTCCCGCCTTGAAAGTCTGTCTTTAGGTCCGGTATAACGCGCCATGTTTTTTTAAACTCTCCTTTTCTTTTTCGGTCTTGGACCATTATGCGGAATCGGGGTAACATCAGCGATTAAAGAAATCTTTAATCCAGAGGCTCTGATCGCCTTTAGAGCAGCATCTCTTCCCGGTCCTGGCCCTTTGACATAAATTTCCACCTCTTTAAGTTTATATTCGTCTTTAACCTTCTTAATGACTTTCTCGATAGCGGTCGTAGCAGCGAAAGGGGTGGCTTTTCTTGTCCCTTTAAATCCAGCCGCCCCGGCTGATCCCCAAACAATTAGCTCTCCGCTTTCGTCGGTAATGGTAATTAGGGTGTTATTAAATGAGGCAGAAATATAAATTCTTCCTCTCTCTACTGTTTTTTTTGCCATATTATTTCTTTTTCTCTTCCTCCTGCTTGCTAGCTTTTATCTTGGTAAGCATTTCTTTCCTAAAGGCGCCGACAGTTTTTCTTTTACCTCTTTTTGTCCGAGCATTTGTTCGAGTCCTCTGGCCCCTAACGGGAAGGTTTCTGGAATGGCGAAGCCCTCGGTAAGAACCTATTGCCTGCAATCTGGCAATGTTCGCTTTTACCATTCGGGCCAATTCTCCTCCAATCGGGTATTCCTCTAATTTGGCGCTAATTTTGGCGATCTCGTCGCCTGTTAGATCGGAGATCCTTTTCCGGTTATCAATTTCTAAATCTTTAAGTATCTTTTTTGACAATCGCCAGCCTATCCCTTGAATACGGGTGAGGGCGAAGTCTGTTTTCCAATTGTCTTGAAGTTCTACTCCAGCTATTCTGGCCATATAATTAACCTTGTCTTTGCTTATGCCTCGGGTTTCTACAAATCACATACAGAACCCCTTTTCTCTTAACAATTTTGCAATCCTTGCAACGTCGTTCTATTGATGAAACAACTTTCATAGATTTCCTAATTAACTAATCATTTTTAATACTTATAAACGATCCTTCCTCTTTCTTCGTCGTAAGGCGTCATTTCAACTTTCACTGTGTCTCCCGGAAAAATCCTTATAAAATTTCTTCTTAAAGATCCCTTTAGGGTGGCCAAAATGACTCGGCCATCAACAAGCTCAACTCTAAACATCGTGTTGGGCAAGGCTTGAGTTATGGTTCCATCGAAAAATTGGGATTCTTTTTTTTCCATATAAAAGCTATTCCGTCAAAACGAAAGAACCGTGGAGGGTTACCGCCACGGTCTCCTCATAAAGCGCTGCTATTTTACCATCACGCATAACTATTGTCCACCCATCTTTGTCCGTTCTTACTTCATCCGAACCTTGAGCATACATAACTTCGATAGCCAAAACCATCCCGGGTAATATTGTAGGGCTTTCCTCTCTTTTTCCTTGGGTAAAACAGGGAATTTGCGGGCCTTCATGGAGGTTTTTCCCAATACCATGCCCAACCAAAGCTCTAATGGGGGAATATCCTTTCTCTGAAACCGTTTTTTCTATTGCTTCGGAAATGTCGTAGATTCTATTTCCAGGCTTCGCTTGACTAATGGCCTTATTTAAAGCTTCTTTCCCTGTTTGCAAAAAATTTTCTGTCTCCTTATCGACTTCCAAACCTACGCTAAACGAAGTGTCTGTGTGGTACTCTCTATATAAAAAACCGACATCGACGCTAACGACATCCTTTTTTTTGAAGACTACGCTGTCTAGGGGAATACCATGAACCAACCCCTCGTTGATATTAATGCAGGTTGCCCAATGGTAGCCAGGAACTTTCTGAAAGGAAGCCTCTCCGCCCTCTTTTTTGATCAGTTTTCTAGCAAGTTCTTCTATTATTGATGCCCTAGATCCTATTTTAACCGCCTTTTCAAGCTCCTTCTTTATCTTGGCCAATTTTTTTCCACCTTCGGCCATAATTTTAATTTCGGAATCATTTTTAAGATAAATCGTGTCCACTTAAATACCCGTAATAATTTTTTGTAAGTCAGCAAAAATTACTTCAATTGGCCGTTCACCCTCAACCTTTCTTAAAATTCCCTCTTGTTCAAACACTTTAATTAAGGGGGCAGTCGTCTGACGATACTCTTCCAGTCTTTTCCTAATAAGCTCTGGGGTATCATCTTGTCTTTGAATTAAATTTTCCGGAGGGATCTCTGGACCTGGCGGATTAGTGATCAGGTTATAGACCTTGCCGGTAACCTTATCCATTCTTCTAGCGGAAAGTCTTCTTATCGATTCTTCCTCGCTAATGGAAAGAAAAATGGCTAGGTCAATCCTCCTTCCTTTTTCTTTAAGCCAGGAGTTTAGCAATTGATACTGTTTAAGCGTTCTGGGGTATCCATCAAAAAGTAGGTTGTCTGCCTGTGGGGCTTTCTCTTCTAAGTGTCTTTTAATGAAAGAAAAAGTCAATTCATCCGGTAGTAGTTTTCCTTCTTTATTAATTATCCTGTCGATTTCAGGATTATTCTTGGCGATCTCCCTTAAACATTCGCCGGTCTCTATGTAATAAAACCCCAGTTTTTGGGCTAGTAGTCTTGCTTGCGTTCCTTTTCCCGATCCTTGCGGGCCCAATAAAATAATATTCATTCGCTAAAACTTTCGTATTTTTTCATTATCAATTGAGATTCGAGTTGCCTGGTCACTTCTAATACAACAGAAACTACTATCAAGATTCCTGTTCCACCAATGGCTAAGTTGGCCACTCCGATAAAGTTTTGAAAAAATGAAGGCAAGATAGCAATTAGGCCAAGAAAAACGGCACCAACTAGAGTAATTCTGCTCAGAACGCGAGAAAGATAATTTGTGGTGGCGCTCCCAGGTCTTATGCCGGGAATAAATCCCCCATTTTTCTGGAGATTCTCGGAAATTTTTCCCGGATTAAAAACAACGGCGGTATAAAAATAAGTAAAACCGACAACCATTAAAAAGTAAATAAGATTGTAAACAAGTGTCTGTGGGCTGAAAACATTAGCAATCTTTAAAGCTATGTTAGCCAAATTAGGATTTCCTATTCCGGCTAAAAACTGGCTGACAACCGAAGGGAGAAGAACCAGGGAGACAGCGAAAATAATTGGAATAACCCCCGCCTGATTAAGTCGCAGGGGCAGATAGGTGGAGAAGGGAAGTGAAGCCCTGCCGGCTCTCCTGGCATAACTGATAGGAATCTTACGGACAGCCTCATTCATAAATACGATCAGACCGACAATAATAATTGCCATCCCAATAAAAACAATCATTCGCAATAAATCCTGTGCTTGGATAATCGTGACGGTTTGACCAAGGATAACCGGCAATCTTGCAATTATTCCGGCAAAAATCAAAATGGAAACTCCGTTGGAAAACCCATATTCGTTAATAAGCTCACCCAACCAAACCGCAAAAATAGTACCGGCAGTCATGGTTATAATTAATGAAAGCAGAGGCAGAGGAGATAGCTCACTTAAAATTCCTTGAGATTTCAATAGTGAGTACATAGCGAATGACTGAATTACAGACAATGGCACGGTCAAAAATCTTGTGTATTGATTTATCTTTTCCTGACCGTATTCACCCTCCTTTTGTAGTTCTTCTAGAGAAGGAATAATGTACGTCAAAAGCTGCAAAATAATCGAGGCGTTAATATAAGGATTAAGCCCTAGGGCCATAATCGAAAAATTGGCCAGTGTTCCCCCCGAAAAAACATCTAAGAGGGAAAGAAGAGGACTTCCTATAAAAAGAGATCTTAAACTATCTTTGTCAATTCCTGAGGCAGGAATATGGGCAACCAATCTAAAAACTAAAATTATCAGGGCGGTAATAAGAATTTTTCGCCTCGTGTCGGGAGAACTTATTGCCTTTGAAAGAAAGCGGGCGATCGATGATAGCATAATACTCTGATGCAAAATTACATTTTTGTTTGAACTATTTTCCCACCCGCCTTCTCGATCTTTCTAGCGGCGGACTTGGAAATTGGAACCTCTATAATCAACTTCTTTCCCACTTCCCCGTCTCCCAATATTTTTATTCCAAATTTTTTGGCATCCTCTGCTTTAACTATACCTTCTTTTATTAATAATTCTAAATTAACCCTTGAACCGGTCGGTAAAAGATTAAGATAGGCAAGTTTGATTATAATAGGTTTGGGGCGAGGTTTATTTTTGTTTTTTCCACGCGCCAGTGGCAGTTTTTTGATCAACGACTTTTTGACTTTTACTCCCTCAAAAAGAATGTTAATTTTTCCTCGAGATTTTTGGCCTTTTTGACCACGGCCTACGGTATGACCGCCTCGACCACTGCCAATGCCTCGTCCCAACCTTTTTGACCTTTTAGCCACTATCTTGGGTAATATCGCCATAAAAGTTTTACGTCTCCTTTCTTTTGGCAATTTTGGCAATAGTTTCTAGCGCCTTCAGGGTCGCATAAACATTGGAAATTTTATTTTTTGTTCCTAGTATTTTGGCAGAGGCGTCTTTGACCCCTGCTGCTTCTAATACTACTCTGGCTGAACCCCCGGCTATAATACCGGATCCTGGCGGGGCCGGCTTAAGCAAAATTTCAGCGGCAGAGAATTTCTCCCGAACAGAATAGGGGAGAGTTGTCCCCTTAAGTGGAATGCTAATCATTTTCCTCTTTGCCGCTGCCAAAGCCTTATTGATCGCCCCTCTAACATCGGTTGCTTTAGAAAGACCGACTCCAACCTTACCTTTCCTGTCTCCAACCACCACTAATGCCGAAAAGCGGATTCTATTTCCACCCTTGGTCTTCTTCGAAATTCTATTGATGGAAACTACCGTTTCTTGGTATTCCTTCATTTGAGAAGAATATGTCTCCACTAAAATTCAAGCCCCCCTTTCCTGGCCGCCTCGGCCAACGCCTTGATTTGACCATGATATTTATAACCGTTTCTGTCAAAAACCACCTTTTGGATTTTTGCCTTCAGAGCTTTTTTGGCTATACTCTCGCCTGTTAAGACCGCTTTTTCGGTTTTTGTCTTTCCTTTTTTTTGGATTAAGGCTTCTCTGCTGGAAGCAGCTACTAAAGTTTCTCTTTTTGTATCATCGATGATCTGGGCGTAAATAAATCTCTTTGACTTAAAAACCGAAAGTCTCGGCAATTTGCTTTTACCTATTTTTGCTCTTACTCTTTTTTGTCTTTGAAAAAATCTTTCTCTTTTATGCTTCATATTATTGAGTGGGTGCCCCTATTGTTTTGGCAGCCTTTCCAGCTTTTCTCCTAATAACTTCGTCTTGGTATTTAATTCCTTTTCCTTTATAAGGTTCTGGGGGCCTAATGTTTCTAATGGCGGCCGCCACTTGGCCAACTAACTCTTTGTCTGGTCCTTCAACGGTTATAATTGTTTTCTCCACTTTAAAATTTATTCCCTCGGGTGCCTTAACTTTAATTGGGTGCGAGTAGCCGACAGTCAAAAGTAAAGTGTTATCCTGAACCTCCACCCGATATCCTGTCCCTACCAATTCCAATCTCTTGCTCCAACCGTTAACCACTCCTTCAATCATATTGGCTATGACCGAACGGGTAGTCCCCCAAGCAGCTCTTCCAGAGCTGGTATTTTTCTTCAGATAAACATTGATTTTTCCATTCTTAATTTCTATTGATACCTCTTTTGAAAATTCTTTGGACAAAGTTCCTTTGGGGCCAACAACGGTTACATTATTTCCCTTAAGCTGAACGCTTATTCCTTCTGGAATTAAAATTGGCTGTCTACCTATTTTGCTCATATTATTTCGGCAATAACCTCCCCTCCGACATTTTCCTTGGCGGCTTCATTCGACAATAATATTCCTTTAGGTGTCGTTAAAAGATATTTAGATGGGCCTTTTTTCTTAGAAATTTCGTTAGCTCCCATATAGATACGCAGTCCGGGTCGAGAAACAAGCTTAACCCGCATTAAAACAGGCTTTTTGTTTTTGATAGCAAGTCTAACGGTCAGGATACCTTTTTTTTCTTCAATCTCAGCTAAATAACCAGCTTTTTTAAGCACGATTGCCGCTTCTTTTATTAGTTTTGTTGAAGCGACCCTGATTTCCTCTTTTCCAACAATGGCCGCATTTCCGATTCTTATCAAAAAGTCGCCGATAGGGTAATTAGTCATAATATTACCAACTTGCCTTTCTAACTCCCGGGATTTCTCCCTTTAATGCATGTTCTCTAAAACAAAGCCGGCAAAGACCAAATTTTCTCATATAACCCCTAGGCCTGCCACAAAGACGGCAACGGTTTCGATAACGAACCTTAAATTTTAGTTTTCTTAATTCTCTAACCTCTTTTGCTGTTGTTGCCATAAAAGTTATTCGCCACTTTTTTCAAACGGCATTCCCATCAACTCCAACAGTCGGAGTCCTTTTTCTGGTGTACCACTATTGGTATTGATCGTAATTTCAATTCCTCGACTGGAGGTAGTCTTCGTCGGATCCACTTCCGGAAAGATCGTATGTTCGGCCAAACCCAACGAATAATTACCGTATTTATCAAAGCTTTTTCTGGAAACACCGCGAAAGTCTCTCAATCTCGGCAAGACTATGGAAAATAATTTATCCAAAAAATGGTACATCTTTTCCTTCCTAAGAGTCACCGAG
>CAYMZX010000010.1:0-6083 GCA_964395115.1 uncultured Gammaproteobacteria bacterium | reverse complement strand
CCACAAACCTTGTTAAGGTTAGCCAATTTGACACTATTTGTTACTGATTGGGCTGGGAGTGAAATAACCGAGTATCTTAAAATAGTTCCGTAATTTTGTGCGTGTCCTATAGTTGCAACTCCATCCTGAGCGCGAGTCTGCGAGCGGTGAGGGTGGGATTCGAACCCACGGTGAGGAAAAATCCCCACATTGGTTTTCAAGACCAACGCCATCGTCCACTCGGCCACCTCACCAAGGACGGCGGGGACAGGATTCGCGATGCAAAGTTAAGATACCTTTACTTGGCATTATCGAGCCCTGGACCCAACGCGAGTCTGCGAGCGGTGGGGACAGGATTCGAACCTGCGCGAGGGTGTTTAGCCCTCAAAGGTTTAGCAAACCTTCGCCTTAGACCACTCGGCCACCCCACCAGAGGTTTTATTATAGCAGATTCCACGCCTGGAACGAAGGCGGGCGATGAGGTATAATAGAAACCGTGCCTGAAGAAACAAGCCCAACTACAACTAAAAGCACCTTAAAAGAATCCGGGGCAACACCCGGCGAGGAACAGGAACAAGTCGTTATCCAAAGAGAGGCTGAAAAGGATTTGTTAACCTGGGAGGCGCCGCCTAGGCCTTTCAAGAGACGGAATCGGGAATTTTATGTCTCAATCTTGGCGATTGCCGGTATTGCTGGTTTAATTCTGTTTTTAATCGAGGGTTTTATACCTGTCATTCTTATCATCTCTTTGGTTTTCCTTTTCTATGTTCTTTCGTCAGTCGAGCCTGAAAATATTGAATACAAAATTACCAATCGCGGCTTCAGGATAGCCGGGAAAAGAATAGACTGGCAATATCTGATTAGATTCTGGTTTTCCAGGAGGTTCGACAACGAACTTTTAATTATAGAGACTGTGGGGATCCCCGGAAGGATGGAGTTGGTCATTAATCCGGGAGATAAAGAAGCCATAAAAAAGACTATTTCTGCCTATCTCCTCGAAGAAGAAGCCCCTCCTTCGTACTTGGATAGAGCAATAAGTTGGTTTTCTGAAAAAATTCCTGGAAATAAATAAGCGCCCGTAGTTCAACGGATAGAGCGTCAGGTTGCGGACCTGAAGATTGTGAGTTCAATTCTCACCGGGCGCACTCAAGGTGGGGTGCCGGAGTGGCCAAACGGGATGGTTTCGAAAACCATATCGCCGAAAGCGATACGCGAGTTCGAATCTCGCCCCCACCGCCCGAAAATGAAAGTAGCACAAATAATCATCGGGGGGGCGGTTATTTTCAAAGAAAACCGGGGAAAACGAACTTGGTTAGTGGTTAAGCTAAACAAGGATGGGGGTTGGGAAATTCCAAAGGTTTCAGCTAGACGAGGAGAATCTTCGGTCCGAGCTGTCTTAAGGCTGACGGGAGAAATGGCCGGAATGAGCGCTAAAGTTCTCGAAGAGGTCGGTCGTTTTAGTGGAGAAATTATTACTAATAGCAAGTCGATTCCCCAAAGATATTACTACTATCTAATGCTTCATAAGGCCGGTGAAGAATTTTACGGCTTTGAAGATTACCAATGGCTCGAATACGCCAAGGCCGCTAATGTACTTGAGCTTAAAAGAGAAAAAGATATTCTCAAAAACGCCAAGAACCTTCTGGCTAAGTGGGAAAAAGAAAGACAGAAAAAATCCTAAAAAGGGAGTTTTCGGCAGGCGGGGTTGTATATCGCCCGGCAGACGAAACTTGGCTTATTATTAAGCCGAGGGGGGTAGATAGGTGGCAACTCCCGAAAGGATTGATCAACAAAAATGAATCCTCGGCGAAGGCTGCTTTAAGAGAAGTCGGTGAAGAAGGGGGGATAAAAGCCCAAATAATAGAAAGGCTGGGAAACCAACGATATTTCTATGTCTGGAAAGGCGCCAAAATTTTCAAGAATGTGGATTTCTATCTTATGCAATATTTGGCTAAAAAGAAGGGTGGACATGATCAGGAAATTGATGAGGCGATTTTCTTACCTTTCAAAGAGGCGTTGAACCGCCTCACATTTAAGAATGATAAGGAATTTCTGGCACGGGGTAAAAAGTTTTTGGGACAAATAAAGAAGAAAATTTGATATAATTTCTTGGCTTGGTGAGGTGCGAGAGTGGTTGAATCGACGCGCTTGGAGAGCGCGCATGGCCTTTTAGGTCATCGAGGGTTCGAATCCCTCCCTCACCGCTCGCAGACTCGCGCTTCGGTTGGGGTTCGATAGTGCCAGTAAGAATTAAAATTTTGCCCACGAGTTTTACCTTCCCCGCCAGCAAAGTTGTTTTGATTGCGTTTTTGAATTGGAAAAATTCCATATTTTCCTAAGTTGTTTGCTATAATTCGCCCAAGGACAGGACATGGCCGACCAGGTTGATGAAGTAAAGCAAAAAACAGATATCGTTTCCTTGATTTCCGAATATCTTCCGCTCAAGAAAGCGGGTAGAAATTTTAAGGCGCTCTGCCCTTTCCATGCAGAAAAAACCCCCTCTTTTATGGTTTCCCCCGAACTTCAAATGTATAAGTGTTTTGGTTGCGGCGAGGGAGGAGATGTTTATTCTTTCCTAGAGAAGTACGAGGGTATGGAATTTGGAGAGGCTTTAAGGTTTTTGGCGGAAAGAGCCGGCGTCAAGCCCATTTCTTTTCAGCCGGGAACGGCCGGAGAAAAAGAACGATTGTATAACATAAATCTGCTTGCCAGCCGATTTTACAATTATATGCTTTTAAAGCATCGTTTAGGGAAAGCGGCCTTGACTTATCTTCTTTCCGAGAGAGGACTCAAGCTGGAGACGATTCGAGCTTTCGGTTTAGGATTCGCTCCGAATTTGTCGGATGCCCTGAAGAAATATTTAGTTGACCGTAAAAAAGTAAATCCCAAAGATATAGAGACACTTGGCTTGGGATATTTTCGAGAGGGAAGGTTCATCGATAAATTAGCCGGCAGGATCGTTTTTCCTCTTTTTGATCATCGAGGAAATATCGCCGGCTTTTCAGGAAGGATTCTTCCTGGGCAAAGAGACGACGTGGCTAAGTATATAAATTCTCCAGAATCGCCCATCTATCATAAATCAAATCTTCTTTTTGGCCTCAATATTACCAAAAACGATATTAAACAAAGCCAAGAGGCGATTGTTGTCGAAGGCGAGTTAGATATGATTTCTTCTTGGCAAGCCGGTGTAAAAAATGTGGTAGCTATTAAAGGTACAGCCTTGACCGAGGAGCAGGTTAGACTTTTGTCTAGATTTTCCAAAAAGGTCGTTTTGGCTTTGGATGCGGACTTTGCGGGAGACATGGCTGCTAGAAGAGGAATTGTCATCGCCCAGGAGGCGGGGATGGATATTAAAGTGGCGCGGCTGAAAGGCTATAAAGACCCCGACGAGGCAGCCAGAGATAACCCGGACTCATATAAAAAATCGCTTAAAGAAGCGGTTGGAGTTTGGGATTTCATCATTGATTTAATATTTTCCGAGCACGATGTTTCTTCTGGATCCGAAAAGACAGAAATAAGCCGGGAAATTGTTCCGGTTTTAGCATCAATACCCGATAAAATTGTCCAGGCACATTATATCGAGTTGGTGGCCGAAAAATTAGGGGTTCCCGCCGAAGCTGTTTCTGAAGAAGTGGAAACTAGTTTAAGCAAACAAAGATCTTACGAAAAAGAGATAGCGGTAGTTTCGGCAAAAAAACCCGAAAAGGGGAGAAGACAGCTCTTGGAAGAAAGACTTTTAGCCCTGGCTTTTCAATCAGATCCGAAAGTTCTTTTAGAACCGGAAACAATGAGCCTTATTGTTACACCACTAACAAAAAGGATTGTTGAAGAATACCAAAAATATAGCCAAACCCATCTTCAATTCAGCCCTTCCGAATTTTCGGAAAACTTACCTAAAGAGTTACTTGAGGGATTTGCTGAAGTAGTCTTGAGTGATATCGAGGGAGTAACCGAAGATACAGAGTTGCTAATGAAAGAGCTTGCTTTAGTTAAGCGGGAGCTCGCTATCCTAGAACTAAGAAGAAAACTGGAGGTTTGGGGGGCTAAGATTCGTCAGTTTGAAGAGCAGGGAGAAAAAGAAAAGTCGGCCGCTGCCCAGAAAGAATTCAGCGATCTTACCAAACAATTGGCGGAGCTTGAAGAAAAAGGTCGGGCGAGTATAATTCTTAAATAAAACCCTGTCAGAAGGGAGAGATTTTTATGTTAAGAAAACCAGTCCAGGAACTTATTAAAAAAGGAAGGGAACAAGGATTTCTCACCCAAGAGGAGATTTTAGAAGTATTTCCTGATGCAGAAGCAAGAATTGAAGAGCTCGACGATTTATATGACAAACTTCTCTCGGAAAATATTGATGTTTTCGAGTCGGTAACTCCGGAAGAAATTGAAACCGACGAAAAAGCCCAAGAGAGACTAGACCGAGAGATCGAAATCCTTTCCAAGCTCGAGGGGATTGAATCAACCGATCCCGTCCGTCAGTATCTACGAGAAATCGGCCGTGTCCCCCTTTTGGATGCAGAGCAGGAAGTCGAATTGGCCAAGAGATTTGAAAAGTCCGATAAACGAGCCAAAGACAAATTAACAGAAAGTAATCTAAGATTGGTGGTATCCATCGCCAAGAAATATATCGGTCGGGGACTATCTCTTCTTGACCTCATCCAAGAAGGAAACCAGGGCTTGATTCGGGCAGTCGAAAAGTATGACTGGAGAAAAGGTTACAAGTTCTCCACTTATGCTACTTGGTGGATAAGACAGGCGATTACTCGGGCTATCGCTGATCAAGCCAGAACTATTCGGATTCCGGTTCATATGGTCGAAACAATTAATAAGCTTTATCGGACCTCAAGGCGGCTGATGCAGGAGTTGGGTCGAGAACCGACTCCCGAAGAAATAGGGGAGGAGATTGGACTGGGGGCTGACAGAGTTAGAGAAATTTTCAAAATTGCCCAAGAGGTAACTTCACTAGAAGCGCCGGTTGGGGAAGACGGGGAAAGCATACTGGGCGATTTCATTCCCGACGAGGGCCAGCCGTCACCGGTAGATGCAGCCTCGAAACAACTTCTTAAAAACCACCTCGATGAGGTGTTGTCCACCCTTTCCGAAAGAGAGGCCCGGGTTTTAAAGCTAAGATTTGGATTAGAAGGAAACAAACAAATGACACTTGAGGAAGTCGGGAAAGTTTTTGGGGTGACGAGGGAAAGAATCAGACAAATTGAAGCCAAGGCCTTAAGAAAACTAAAGCATCCTTCGAGAAGAAAGAAACTCCAAGATTACCTGGACTAAATCCTCTTGACAAATTAGCACTCTATGTATTAGACTGCTAACAGTAATATAAAGAGAGGGGGTGAGAAAAAAGATGGCAACTAGTCTTATTCCAAGAAGACTTCTCTCTTTTCCCAGCCTTTCTCTTCCAGCCTTCTGGGATGAAGACGAGGAGTGGTTGGCTTATCCTTCTACTCAAAGCGGTCTCTCTGTTTACGAAGATGACAGCAGGGTTTATGTCGAAGCAGCCGTCCCGGGTATTGATCCTAAAAATGTGGAAGTGACTTTCCAAGACGGTTATCTTTGGATTCGGGGAGAGACAAAGGAAGAAGAAGAAGACAAGAAAAAGAAGTATTACAGGAAGGCAAGCCGGTCATTCTCCTACAGGGTGGCCATTCCGGGAGATATTGACAGCAATAAAGATCCAGAGGCTACTTACAAGCATGGAGTAATGACCGTTGCCTTTGCGAAGTCCCCGAAAGCGCAGCCTAAAAAAATTCGAGTCAAAACAGTTAACGAATAAGTTTAAAGTAAAAGTAGACTTCTTTCATAAAACCCCGCCCGGCTATTTGGCGGGGTTTTGTTTATTTAAGGAATTCCTGACTGGCTCCCCGATCCAAACGATAATATAAACCTATCAGGTATCTCTAAAATATTAAAGTTACTGGGAGATCTCAGCTACAATCAAAATATAAGAGAGGAGCTAAAACACTTAATTAAATGAAGAAAGTCCTGTTTCTCTGCACCCACAACAGCGCCCGCTCCCAAATAGCCGAAGGCTGGACAAAAGCTCTTTTCCCCAACGAATACGAAGTTTACAGCGCCGGAACCAAGCCCACTAAAAT
>CAYMZX010000009.1:0-14575 GCA_964395115.1 uncultured Gammaproteobacteria bacterium | reverse complement strand
TGGCTGTTTATAGATGCGATATGATTACCACCTATGGAGACATAGGCATTTGTGACGGAAACCCCGGCCATGCGCTCGGCTGCCTCAACGGAAGAAATAGTCGCCTCAACCGCCTCTTCAATATCTACAATTTGGCCTTTTCTTATTCCGCGCGATTCGACTGACGAAACACCAACAACGGAAATGGAAGTTTCGAAAGTGTTGGGATCAGAAGACACCTGAGAAACCAGGGTAGCGATTTTAGAGGAACCTAGTTCAATACCAGCAATAATTCTATTTTTTGACATTTAGGAATAAGTCCTTATTTTAATACCGGATTTTTAAAACGTAAATCTATCATTTCGACTTTCTTTTCTATTCTAGTGACTTTGATATCTTCATTCAACCAGTCCAAAATTACTTTTAGTGACCCAGTAAGTACGGCTTCGTCTCCTTCCAGTGGAAATATTACTTTTATTCCCGAAGGAAGCCTGACAACTAAACTTTCATTCTCAACCTTACCCCCTTTTACTTGATAAGAGTTATGGAGACTGTAAATAAGATTAAGACCAAACAGATATTTTTTGTTCACTTTTTCTCCCACATTTGGGGGCAAAGAGTCTATTTCTATAAATGGCAGGGGGCTAGATCTTTCCAACCCCAAGACAGTGCCTTCTTTGTCGACGAGGGCGTAAGCGTTGGCAGATTTAAGTGTAAAATTAGCTTTTTTTTCAACGATATCAATTACTAACTTAGCCGGAAACTTGAACTGAATCATAAAATTGGCTACCCTCTGATTGTTGCTCAATATTTCTTTTATTTTCTTCTTTGTTTCAAAAAAATCCCTTCCCTTCAATTCGTCCAGTTCCTTATCTATTTCTTCGCTACATCGGCCATATTGACTTCGGCAAGTTATTTCCTTTACTTTTATGATTTTCGGTATGCTAATGACGGAAAAAACTATACCCAGAAGCAAAACTGTTACAAATAGAGTTCTAGCTATTCTCACTTCTTTGCGCTTTCCAGCATAAGATTAACTACTCTCGCGGAAGCCCGAATGTCGGGGCTTTGGATATTCTTTATTTTTTTCCTTGTTTTCTCCCAATTTTGCACCAGGTGATTTATCTCACTCAAAAGCCTCTCGGGTGTAGCTTCTGCCTGAGGAAGAACTCTCGCTAAACCTAGTTTTTCGGCAAATAAGGCATTTTTTGTTTGTTCGTCTAAATAGCTAAAGGGGATAGGAATCAAAATTGAAATTTTTTTGGCCGCGATAAGTTCGCTAACAGTGTTGGCGCCTGCCCTAGCCACTACTATATCCGATTCTCTTAACAATTCGTACATTTTTTCAGAAGAAACATGAGAATAAACTTGATAGCGCTTTCTCAATTCTGGTGGTAATTCTCGTCTTATCTCCAAATATTTTTCATAATCAATATTTCCCGACTGGTGAACCACAATATAATCCCTCAGAAGTCTCTCCAATATACCCGCCACCAATTCATTGACAGTAGTTGATCCTCGAGAGCCGCCGGTGATAAAAATAACGGGCGGGAAAGAAAGACGGTCTCTGCTTGGAATTGTTAGAAATTCTGGGAGAATCGGATTACCTGTAAGGACGCATTTTTTAGAAGGAAAGAATTTAAAGCTTTCTTCTCTAGCCAAAGCAATCGCTTTAGCGAACGGTGAAGAGTATTTATTGGCCCTTCCAATTGCCGCCGTTTGTTCATGTATCAGAATGGGAATCCCTAATAACCAACCAATTATCACCACTGGAAAGGCGGCGTAACCACCAAAGGAAAGAATTAATTTCGGCCTTATACTAGCTAGAAGAATGAAGGCGTGAATAAATCCGAATGGTATTCTCAATAAAGAGGGAATTGTATATTTAGTGAATTTTCGCTGGATTCTGCCGGTAAATATGGGTTTAAACACAATTCCATGTTTGGGTAAGATATCTGATTCTAACGTAGCGATATTACTACCCTCTATCGCTCGATAAGGTCCTATCCAGAAAATTTTCCAAGGAAGTCGCCTTTTTTTTATTTCTCTAACGACAGCCAGCGCCGTAGTAGCTGCATGACCTCCGGTTAAGACGATGTTATTTCTTTTCATGGGTATGGGCTGAAATACTTAAAAGTATACCGCAGGCGACCAAAATCATTGTTAGAGCGCTACCGCCGTAGGAAAAAAATGGAAGAGGTACACCGGTTAATGGAACTAGGGCTACCATAGAACCAATGTTTAAAATACTTTGAACCCCTATCCAGATGATTATTCCGTAGGCTAAAATTCGAGAAAATTTATCCGGAGTCATTTTCGCAATTTTTAGGCCCCTAAAAACAAAAATTGCCAGAAGAGCGACTAGCGCCGCCGCACCTAAAAATCCTACCTCTTCGGCAAGAATGGCAAAAATTGAATCAGTAGCCGCCTCGGGTAAAAACAAAAATTTTTGCCTTGATTGCCCTAGTCCAACCCCAAAGAGCCCCCCCGAACCTAAGGCCAAAAGAATTTGTCTTATATGATAGTCACGGCCAAGTGGATCTTCCGACTGAGCTAGAAAGGTAAGCAATCTGTTTCTTCGGTAGTCGGAGGTAATCGTATAAACAAAAGCTATGGCAGCCCCTCCAACTAGAGCTATAAAAAGATGAAAGAGGTTTACTCCAGCTAAAAAAATTTGTCCAAAGCCGATTGCCAAAACTACCAATGCCGTACCTAAATCCGGCTGGGCCATGATTAAAGCAGCCGCCAGTCCGACCGGAATAAAGTAGGCTAAACTATGTTTATCTTTAGTCGAAAGTTTAGCCAGATAAATGGCCAGTGTAAGCTTAATTAGTTCCGACGGCTGAACTGAAATAGGCCCCAAAATTAACCAACGCCTGGCGCCTAAGAATTTATTGCCTATTCCCGGAATTAAAACCAATATTAAAAGGAGCAAACTTCCGACAAAAAGCGGGGTGGCGATTTTCGCCCAAAAAGAAGGATTAATGCGGGACACAATAATCATTAAAAAAAGTCCGATAAAGCCCCAAATTGCCTGTTGTTTCACAAAATAAAATTTATCACCAAAAGCACTAAGGGCTTGGGGGGCTGAGGCATCGGCCACCGCAATAAGCCCCATAAAAAATAGAATTAAAATCAGATAAAGCAGTTTTCTATCAATAGTGTTTGTTTGTTTCTTGAGATTAACTTTACCCATAAGCTATGATCTCTTTATTTTAACAAGAATGAAGAATCCTTACGGCGCCGCCTCTTTCAGTTCGAGCTTAAGCAAATAAAACCCCGGGGGGTCTCCTTCCAAACCATAGTATTTAAGATCAAAGTATGGCCGAATCTTTTCACATCTTTCGGGAAAATCTCTGCAGGTAAAAAACTCCTCCATAAAAACAGGTTTTCCTTCTTTGATTTTTTCGGCAATATATTTGATTATTTTTTCATTTTTCAAAAAAGAATTGTAGTCAGCACCGGCTCTTCCATATAAAACAACTAAATCTACTAGAGGGTGAATAATTATGGAATCCGGAGGGGCTTGCGGAAGAATGTAATACTGCAAAAACTCCTGGATGCGACGAGGATTTATCTCAACCAATTCGTCATAAGCAGATTTGTCGATAAGTTTTCTATAATTTCTTATGGTGGGAAATAAGGTTAAAAGCAACCCTAGAGACAAGAAAAAAAATAGCAACTTTACTTTCCAGTTAAAATTCCTAAAGTTTACTATCGCTTCACAAATTGTCGACGAGGCAAGTATAACAAGAGGCGGAACCAGCATTAAAAAATATCTTCCGTAAGAACCTGAAAATTGGTATGTATAAAAAACCCCCGCAAAATAAAGCGAGTAGATAAAAAAATAGAGTAAAATCCAAAGACCAAGGGAAAATATTTTCGCCGTCTTTCGCTTAACAAGAAGAATAGTCCCAAAAGCGAGAATAGAAATTGCAAAGGGAAATTCGGGTCGGTTAAAAAAAGTAAACAAATTTGGAAGAAAATTGCGACTAAAATATGCCAACGAAAAAATCTCCGTTGGGGTATCCTCGGCACAACACCATGTCTTACCCAAGAGCGGGAGAGAAATATAAACCCTTATTCCTACGATAAACAAGACCGCCAAGCTGCAGAACAGGTCTTTTTTGGTAAATATTGCAGTTTTTTCTGATTTACGGATAGAGTAGATCGTCGCTCCTATGACAACGAGGAAAAGTAGAGCTTCGAGTCTTGTAAAAAGTAGAATGGTAGTCGAAAAAATCATAAACAGGGCACTTATTAGGTTTCTCGAACGGGCGTACCATCCCGAAGCAATAAAAGTTAGCAACGAAAAAAATATAAAGTAGGAATCCGGGGCAGTCGAAACTGACCAGTAAATAGATATTGGGACGAGGGCAAAAATTAAAGAGGCCACCGAGGCGGCCAAGCTATTTTTAAAAAGAAAATATAGGGTGGCAAAAACCAAAAGTATTTCAATAGAACTGAAAATTTTTGAGGCCAGATAAAGATTGCCTTTGGAATAGCCAAAAAGTTTAAGCACCCATCCGTTTATAACCGGGGCTGTTAAACGGGCGGCCGGATCTGACTCGCCAATAATCAATTTTTCGGGCGTGGCTAAAATAATGCCAAAGTTTTTGTTGAATTTCGCAAATGAAACCGCATGGGAAAGGTATCTGTCCTCGTCAAAATAAATTCGGTCAATATTCGGGACCCAACAAATACGTATCAAAGTTCCAATAACGACAGCGACGACGACAATTATTTTCGTAGAACGAGAAAAGTCAAAAAGGTTCTCAAGATATTAGTTAACTTGTAAAGAAAAATAAACACCGTTAAAAATAAAAGAAGACTAACAATCCAGGGAAAAACCAAGCTGATTAACAGTTCTTCCATTTTCTAAAGGGTTCTCAAGTATTAAAAAGGGGTGTTTCCTATTTTAAATCATCAAATGAGCGACCCCAAAATAAGTATGTTTAACGGTGATTAATAAATCAAGTAGGATTCAAATCACCATTTTGAGCCCCTTTTATATCGTGGCCAACCAAAGCCCAAATATGGCCAAGATTATACCGGCCAGCCAGGCGCGCATAACTATTTTGGGCTCTTCCCATCCTATCGCCAAGAAAGTATGATGGAGGGGGGCCAAAGGAAAGATGGATCTTTTCAAAACTTTCCAGCCGAAAATTTGAATAGCCGAAGAAGCAATTTCGACAAAAAATATTCCTCCGATTACAAAAAGACCAACCAAGCTACCTGTCAAAAGCCCGATAACCGCCAGGGTAGCTCCAAAAGACATGGCTCCGGCATCTCCCATAAAGATTCTGGCCGGGTAGACATTGAAATAAAGAAATGCAATCAAGGCTCCCAACCAGAGAGCGATGAAAATGGAAAGAGGCGTATCTAGAGACCCGGCGGCGATAACACCGAAAGCAATAAGGCAAATCATTAGGAGTCCTCCCGCCAGTCCGTCAAGACCATCGGTAATGTTATAAGCATTGGCAAATGTAACGATGACAAGGGCTGAAAAAGGTATATAGAGCAGGCCCAAATTGATGGTCTTATCCAAAAGAGGAATGTGCAAAATTTGAATTCCTAAGGACTTATAGAGAAAAAAACCGGTAACTAGGGCCAATGCCCACTGACAGACAAATTTTTGCATTTTGGTTAGTCCATAGGCCAAACCCAACGGTTTCAAGCCTCGTCGCCCCTTGCCGAATATTTTGACTAAATCATCTGTAAGTCCTAACAACCCAAAGGATATAAAGCTGAAAAAAAGCACCAGAATTTCGGTGCTAAGTTTATAGGAACAATGGATATAGACCCCTAACCGACTCATTATCGGGAAAAGTATTGCGAATAAAAAAGTGACCGAAACTATTATCAATATTCCGCCGCCAATCGGCGTCCCCGCCTTGATATCGTGGAGTTTGTCAAATAAAGGAACTTTTCCTTTTTTGGGCGCCTCTTTTCTTCGGATAAGTTTGAGTTTGTAAAGAAGATCAATAAAAGGGACAATTAGAACCGAATTGATAAGAAAGGAGAAAATCATTAGTCCTAAAGCTAAGGGAAGAAACCCGGAACTTTCCATAAGATGACGGGCTAATTATACGACAAGTTCGGTTTCATAACAACCGTAAATCCTCTGGGTTTGTTTTTCCATCACTTCCTGTTTAATAGTTTTCAGGACGAATTCCAAAGTAGGGGAATAAATTTTTTGCAATCGAATACCAAAGCGGGGCCGCGGTTTCCGATGCCCAAGGTGAACTTTGTGGTTCCCTAAGTGTCACCAACATTATAAATTTGGGTTTATCGGCTGGAACAAATCCTATAAAGCTGGCGATCGTCTTTTCTTTATCGTAATGACCTGCTATCGGAATTTGGGCCGTACCTGTTTTTCCGGCTACCTTGAAACCCCTCAAATGTGTCCATTTCGCCTCCCCGTTTTTGGCCGCCTCAACCATCATCGCTTTAATCTGTTCAACCGTTTTATCAGATAAAATCTTCGGCCCGATTATTGGTTTAATATCATCTTCCCAATTTTCTCCTAGAAGCCTATCGACTACTTGCGGAGTAACCAATTTACCTCCATTCGCGATTGCCGATACTGCTTTAATCAATTGAATTGGGGTCACAGCTACGCCCTGCCCAAACGAGGCTGTAGCCAAGTCCACCACACTCCATTTTCCTTTTTCTCGTAACGGCGGTGCTATCTCACCTTGTAAATCGATTCCGGTCGGCTTTCCTATTCCAAACTTGTCAAGGTATTCGTATAGCTTATCCGCTCCCATTTTTTGACCTACATAAGCCATTCCTACATTATCTGAATTGATAATTACCTCGGTCATTGTTGAGTCCGGATGATATTTTTGATTCCATGTCTCGATAAGAAATTTGTCAACTTTTAAGGGGCCGTCACAAATTTCGCAGCGCGTGTCGGGCTCTACAACACCCGCATCAAGGGCGGCCGCCATGACTAGAACTTTAAAAACAGACCCAGGCTCGAAACTATCCGAAACCGCCGGGTTCTTAAAAAACTCATCGCCATATTGATAATATTTCTGGGGATCGTATGAAGGGTAGGAACTCATTGCCAGAATGGCTCCATTATTCGGGTCCATTATAATCCCTGTACCACCGGAAGCACCGTATCTATTTATACCTTCAACCAGTTTTTCTTCGAGAATTTTCTGAATCGTTTTATCTATATTGGTTAAAAGATCAACTCCCTTAACCGGCGATATATTGGTCGATTCTCCTAAAAGTATTGGAGTTCCAAAGACATCTTTTTCTTGCAGCCTAAACCCAGGTTTTCCGGAAAGAGACATATCATAATAACCTTCCAATCCAAAATACCCCACATTAGCTCCTTCCCTGTTTTTACCTAGGAAGCCTAGGAGGTGGGCTGCCGCTGAACCCTCGGGATAAACTCTATCCTCTTGCACTTCGAATCCTATCCCTTCTATTCCCGCCCTCTCGATATCCCTTTTTGATTGTGAAGATACCTTCTGTTTTAAGGGAACCCAAACAACCTCCTTTTTTGATAGAAGTTCAGTAAGTCTAACTATTTCTGCGAGAAGGCTTTTTTTATCTGACGGATCTTCAACAAAAAAGGGGGCTAGCTTTTCCGCTATCTCTTTTGGGGATTGTTTAATTTTTGGTATCTCTGCAAAAACTCTCCATGCCTCGCCACTTGCCACCAGCCAACTGCCATCTTTTGCTAATATACTTCCCCGAGGAGCAGCTACAAATTTATCCGACCAGTATTGACTTCTGGCTTGCTCCGCTAAATCTTTTCCCCGGATAATCTGCCAAGTAAAGAGTTTGCCTAAAATGGCCGCGAAAAAAAATAAAAACAGCAAAGAAACAAGTTTTGTCCGAACCATTTTTTACGGAAGCTTGGCGAAAACCTCTTTTTCGGTTATGTAAAGGATTTCCTGAGGTTTAATAAAGCCCATTTTTGTGGCATATATTTCGAAATTGACCAAAGAAGAAGCTCTTACCAATTCGACCGACAAAGACTGATTCTCTGCGGCCAGCATTCTTTCCTCTTTTTCGAGCTTTGCCAAAACAGCCCCAGAAGAAGCTGCTTCTGCTACCATAAAAGCAACTAATCCCAGTAACAACCCCCCTCCGATGAGGAGGAAAAATTTAATTATTTTATTTTTTTTCATTTTTTCTCAAGTACGTACAAAACAGCACTTCTGGCCCGGGGATTTCTGGCTATTTCTTTTTCTCCCGGACCAATTCCTCTTTCCGAAAGCAAATTTGCCACCCCTTCTCTAATCATTGCAAAGTAGAAATCGAGAACTATTTTCCTTTCAGCCGAGTGAAAAACGATAACTAAAAGCCTTCCTTTCTTGGTCAATAAATCAAAGGCTTTAGGAAGAGCCTCCGATAAATTTTCAAGCTCCGAATTAACCGCAATTCTTAAGGCTAGGAAAGGAAGGGTGGCAGGATTCAAACCTCTTCTTTTTTTCATTCCTTGGCAAATCTCTAAAAAATCGCCGACCTTCTTAAACTTTTTTGTCTTCCGAATTTCAATGACCCTTTCTGATAAGGTTTTGGCTTCTCTGAAAGGTAAAACACGATTAAAAAGTTCAAACAGTTGGTCCTTTCGCAAAACATTTAGTAAATCTGCCCCTGTCAATCCTTGCAATCTAGGATTCATTCTCATGTCAAGGTCTGCTTCGGGATAGCCAAAGGAAAATCCCCTTTCGGGCAAGGTTAACTGTAGATTGGAGGTTCCTAAATCAAAGACAATGGCCTCTACCTCGTCGAATCCTTCTCGTCGAGCGATTTTATCTATATCTTTGAAGTTTGCTTGAACAAGCTTAAAAGACCCCCAACCAGTCGCCGCGGGCGAATTAGGGGTAGGGCAGGCTTTTTTCAAACGGCTTTCCGAAACCTCAATCATTTTTTCGTCTATGTCAATTCCTAAAACTTTGGCTCCCCTTTTAATAAATTCCAAACTATGACCTCCCGTTCCGAGCGTTGCATCGATAATTCGTGCTTGTTTTTTTAAAGGTGCCCAAGCCAGAACTTCGTCAACCATTACTGGCTCATGGAAATTACTTTTTTTCATTCTCCGCTAAATTTTCAATAAACTCGCGGGTGCTGCTGCCAATTTCTTTGGTCTTAACTTCCCAGGCCTCTTTAGACCAAATCTCAACCCTGTTACCCAAACCCACAAAGACAAGTTCTTTATTCAAGCCGGCGAAACTGGCTAAAATCTCGGGAATTATTATTCTTCCTTGGCCGTCAGGAAAAACTTCGAAAGCCGAACCTAATATATATCTTTCAATATCTCTAACCCCCAGACTTGCCACCCGAGAACCGCCTGTTAACCTATCTAAAAGTGCTTCCCAAAAATTAACATTTACTAGAACAAGGCAACCTTCATACCATTTGGCAATAATCAATTTCTCCCCTAACTCCTCCAAGAACCTTTTTGGTACAGCCACCCTCCTTTTTTCTCCGAGTAAGCCCAAATAAGAACCTATTAACATAGACTATATTTGGGCAGGATTCACCACTAAATACCACTATACACCATTTTGATCTGTTTTCATAGCATTGTCAAGAAGAATAATCGCCACCAAAAACAGAAAATTGAGCGCGTTGAGAGTGTTAATCAATCACCAGCAACGAAGATGCCGACATCGGAGGCTTGACTTCCATAAATTTCTTTCCAGCCCTCGCCTTGATAAACAAAAACTTTACCGCCATCTATAAAAACTTTTCCTCCGTAAGGTCCTTGGTCGGAAGCAAAAATTCCGTATGGTCCGCTTTTAACACTAATTGGAGGCATCGAAGGGAGCCCAAATGTTTGCATGGTTACAAAAAATATTTTGGTTGGGATTTTATCCAGGTCAAGCGAAAACCTCCCGTCAATCAAAGTGAGATTTTTGGTCCCGCTCTGAAGATGAAATTTTGTAGAAAACTTGGCAACTAATTTCCCTTTGTCATTCCTAAACCTAATTGATATTGTTCCCGTTTCAACACCCTCATCATATCTAAATTTCCCTGAGGATTCGGATCCCAGAAGCAGGTCTCGCTCGAAGCTTGTGTTACCTTCAAGATTAATTGTCCCGGGAACACCCTGTACCCTTCCGTCTGGTAGTAAATATAAAAGTTCGTAATCCAATGTCGAGGCTTTGATTTTGATATTTTTAATTCCCAGTTTTAACGAGTGCCCGTCGGGAGAAGGAGTCAAGGAAACAATCGGCCTTTCGGCCAAAGGAACATCGATGAGAGAACTTTCCTCGCCAATTGTCTCTTCTTTTTCTCCTTTTTTGAGAAAGAGGTAAGCCCCCATCAAAACGACCAGTCCGATCAAAAAAATGATTAACGGAAGAAAACGCTTCATTTTTCTAATCCATCCTGAAAATAATCAAGTAGTTTGTCAATGCTTACCCTTTCCTGATCGGTACTGTCTCTTTCTCTTACGGTTATTGTTTCATCTTTCAACGTTTGAAAATCCACGGTAACGCACCAAGGTGTGCCGATTTCATCTTGGGCGTAGTAACGTTTTCCGATATTACCGCGCTCATCCCAAGCAACAAAGAATTTCCTTCTTAAGATGTCGTAGACTTTTCTCGCCTGCCTGACTAGTTCTTCTCTATTTGCCAAAAGCGGAAATACGGCCATTTTATAAGGTGCTAAACGATGGTGAAGCCTAAGAACAATTCTGTCATTTTTTTCAGTATAAGCATCAATCAAGAAAAAGAGGGCAGATCGGTCAACGCCTCCAGAAGTTTCGATTACCCAAGGGATATACTCCTTGCCGTTCTTATCCTTATATGTGATCTTGTGCGCCTTTAGGTCATAATCACCTCGGTGATGAATACCTTCAAATTCGCTCCAACCGAATGGGGCTTTGTACTCAATATCAAGGGCTTTTTTTGCGTAGTGGGCTCTTTCTTTCTCCTCGTGTTCACGAAATCGAAGACTTTCTTTCCTTAGGCCTAAAGAGGCATACCAATTAATCCGGGCTTCTTTCCAATAACAAAAGGTTTTTTCTGCCACATCTTCGTCGGGTTCAATAAAATATTCAAGTTCCATTTGCTCGAATTCTCGGGAACGGAATGTAAAGTTACCAGCCGTAATTTCGTTTCTAAAGGCTTTTCCAATCTGGGCAATACCAAAAGGGATTTCGACACGCATTGAATCAACTACATTTTTAAAATTTACAAAAACACCCTGAGTTATTTCCCCCCTCAAATAGGCTTTTTTCTTGCCTTCCTCAGTAGTTCCAACATAAACCTCCGTTAAAAGATTGAATCTTTTGGGAGTTGTTAGTAAGCCTCCGCAATTAGGACATTTTTCTGCAACCTTGTCTGCCCTAAACCGGTAGTGACATTCCTTGCACTCCACCAGTGGATCTGTGAAGGCTTCGACGTGTCCCGAAGCTTCCCAAACTTTAGGATTCATAATAATAGCGGCGTCGATTCCGACCACGTCGTTACGGTCGTAGACCATACTTTTCCACCATTCCTTTTTGATATTGTTTTTAAGCTCCACCCCTAGCGGCCCGTAATCCCAAAATCCGCCAAAACCGCCATAAATTTCGCTTCCAGGATAAATAAAACCCCTTCTTTTGGCCAGGGCATAGATTTTCTCCATTAAGTCCATACTTTGATTATACTAGGCAAGAATCTTTTTGCCTACACGGATAGAATTTATGCTTCTTTCGGCAACTTCTTTCAGTTTTTCTTCCGGGTTAAATAACATTCTCTCCTTCGGCCAAAATCCCAAACGAACTAATAACTCTTTTGTAAAATTTAACCGATACGTTTTTAAATCCTTCTCCATCTTTAGTTCCCTAAGACTTCTGTCTAAAAAATCAAAAAAATCTCTGTTTTTTTCGCTTTCGTTAGTAGTTTTCACCACCGCCTCGATAAAATAATAGGCGACCGAAGTTTTCTTTAAATCGACTCTTATTTCGCGATAATTCTCGATTGTTTCCGCCTCGGTTAGAATATCCAACCCTTGATGGCGTTGAGCCTGAAATCGAATGTGTGAGAATACTTCCAGATGACCCCTTTTTCTGCTTGCAGGTCTTCTTACCCCTTTGGCCAAAAGTGACAATTTGCCGTGGTTTTTGGAATAAACAACCAAGATCCTGTCGGCCTCGGAATAATTTTTTCTAGCTAATATAATCGCCTCATCAACAAAACTTCTTGGGGTCATTTACCAATTATATATGGAGACTCATTTCTTTGTCTGTTTTCAGAAAAAATTCCTCTTCTTTTTTACCAAGTCTCAAAATATAAAGGGGCGAGTTAACACCGGGCTGTTTCTGAATCAATATCTTATAGTCCCTTCCCATTTTAAAAGGGAGCTTGTATTTTAAAGTTATTTTCGAAACCCCTTCCGGTCTTAACCGGAAAAAACCGGCAAATACAGTCTTACCAAACTCATAATAAGGCTCTTCTTTTTCTTCAAATCCTTCGGCAACTAATAGCTCGCTGTCTTTCGGCACATAAACCCTTACCCAATTAGGAAGAACACTATTAAGCCAACCGTCGTGTTTCTCGGGGTTTTTATAAGTAATCGTCAATGTCTTTATCACTACTCCGTCTTGGGAAATGGAGATGTCCTGCTCGACTTCTTGGGTAACATAAAGGTTAGATTTTCTTCCTCCCAAATTAGCATCGTTTATATGAAGATAATCGGCCGGATAACTCTTAATTCTTCCGGCTGCCCCGAAAGCCTCGACTGCTTTCTGGGCCTGATCGTCTATAAGATAAAACAAGACGTGCTTTTCAGATAAAGATTTGAAAGCCGCCTCAAATAGCTTCGGTAATTTTTCTTTGGGCTGGCCCATAGCATTGGCTAAAATTGAATTCATCAATGGTCCTATTATTTTTTTTCGATTGTCGTAATTAGGAGGAGCATAGACAATTTTTCCCGGTTCATTTTCGCTCCATACAATTGGCCCTTCTGTATCGGCGAAGCTTTCAAGTTCATAGATAACTTGGGGACAATTGCATTCGTGGACCTCTTTGGTGCTAAAATTGCCAAAACCCGGAACTCCGATTTCTCCTATTACATCGAGGGTGTTTACCAAAACCTGAGTATCAACAGCAATAACACCATCCACTCCTTTTATCCCAACTTTTTCTGCTTCGACTAAAAAAAGCGCCATACTTTCAGAAAAATCGGGAAACCAATTCATATCTCTTAATCGGAAGTTTTTAGATATAAGATAGGGACCCTTGAGGTACTTTACAAGTGGGGCAGGAGCCGGGGTTGTAGGTTTGTATTTGACGTCCAAATTGTAAATGTCGTTTGAAAAAACAGAATCGAACTTGGCATTTCTTACACTCATAATTGAATAGGCGGTCATAAATCCGCCGGTTGGTCTTAGCTCTTTATCGTTTTGAAAAAGAACCAAGTATTTCCTCTCCCCGTTCAGGCCCAACAAATAAGGGGCAACCTCAAGCATTGGTTTGGTAGAAATTACGACCTCCGAAACCTGATTGAACATATTCAAACCTTTCTGCAGTTTTCCCCTAATCTCTTTGCCCCCAAATTTGACCGGATAACGATCGGGGTTGATAAATGCTAACTCCTTACGAGCAAGTACTATTTTATCGGCGATTATTCCGGCTTTAGGGACAAGGTCGGGAATGGCTTTTGTTAAAAAATCAATTCTTTCCTGCGCCGTTTTGCTTCCGTCGGATTCGGCTCCCTGGACCTTGCCTCCTGAAAAACCTAAAATATCCGCATACGGACCAATCGTTTCGAGAGTAATTTCAGCCGCCTCAAATCCGTAGACGCCCGCCTGGATCGCATGGCCACCGTCAGCCAAGTACAATCCTAAAAAGGGCATGAACTTCAACCAAGAAAGAAGTCGGTAACTTTGTTGGAGTTCATTCAAAGATTTTTTTGTTTGACCCAGTTCTTTTTCTATGATATCAAGATTTTTTCCTTTGGAAGCCTCAGCCAAATGACCCATTGATGTTTGAAAATTTTTTGCCTTTCTATAAATAAAAAGAGAGCCCGTCGCTAGAAAAATAATGAAAATTGTAAATATCGTTCCAATTACGAGTAAAATCTTTTTCGCCCTCCGATATTTGCACCCAATTTGAGGATTCGTCATTTTATCGGAGACAACTTTCGCTTCTAAATTTACCCCGTTTGGTCTGATTTGGGGAATTTCCTCAACATCAATCATGACTTAATAATAGCGTATCCTAGGCCAATCCTGAATAGCAAGTTTTTTATACCGCCCCTTTACCAGAAATCATAGCCCAGGGAGTCTTGAGAATTATTAAAATGTCGAAGAGTAGAGACTTTTTCCTAGCATAATAAGCGTCCATTTCTATTCTTTTATCGAAGTTAATTTCGCTTCTCCCGGAAACTTGCCAAAAACCCGTAATTCCCGGCTTTACCGAAAGAACCTCTTTGACTAATTTTTCGGTATGCGGATATCTTTTTTGTTGTTCAACCAGTTCATCAGGATAATACGCCCTCGGTCCGACAATGCTCATTTCGCCTTTTAAAACGTTAATAAACTGGGGAATTTCGTCAATTGAATATCTTCTAATAATTTTGCCCACTTTTGTAATTCTGGGATCTTGGTAAAGTTTATAACTTGATCTTTTATAGT
>CAYMZX010000008.1:0-3203 GCA_964395115.1 uncultured Gammaproteobacteria bacterium | reverse complement strand
GTCACATACTGAACCTTATTTTAGTAATAACGTTCGGGGAATCCACCAAAAATTCCGCGGAAAGAGAAGATAAAACGGTAAAAACCATAAAGCACCATAGAGGTTAGGCCAGTGGATCAAGGGAGAAGACGGGCAGAGGAGTCAACTTAAAACTGCCTTAGGGGGCAGTTTTTTGATGGAAGCGGGGAGATACATAAGCGAGACGGCCATACCGTCTACAAACCATTCTCTATTAACTTGGATGTTGATTGCAATGTTGGCCGAAAAAATTTCCGGCACTCTTTCAGTTATTAAAATTTCTCTTCTTTCCTCCCACGGTTTAAGCACTAACTGAGAGGAGGGAGCTTCGGCGTTGATAAAGTAAAGGCTGACCCAATTATTACTGCGATTTATGAAAGTATATTCGTAAGTGTAAACAATAATGTATCTCTCCTTATTGCTTTTTTTGCTTCTATCTACTTTAACCAAATTAGCCGAAACCACGGAAGTTAATTCTATACGATTGCTGTTGCCAATGTAGATTGAGCAAAGAGGGGCAAACCCCTTTTTATCGGTAAAAGAAGATACTTTCTGGGTCTGTGAGGAGGCGCAGAAAGGAAGAAAAAAACAAGACAATGAGGCGGGAAAAAGAAACCTGGCAATCGCTGTTTTCATCTTATCCTCCGGACTTGTTTTTAACGAGCAGCTACAAGCTAAACCACTATGCAACTTTTGTCAAGCTAGAGAGTTTTTAAGGACTGGCTGCTTTTCCCCCAAATTTCTCTTCAAGAATTTTTCTTGAAATAACATATTGGTAGAACTTTCTTCTAGGAAATTTCTTTCTAGGCCGAGAAAGGAACAAAAATTCAAGGGATGCTTCAAAGCTGTAATTGCCGTTACCAAGAGGCCTTACAACAAATCCGTAATTTTCAGCGCCAGAAAAACGAATAGGTGTTTTGCCGTAAAAAGCAACAAAATTGTGAATGCTGTTTTCAGAAAACAATGCCAGCTCTCTCATTGACAATCTAAGAATTTCATCAATAATTCTTATAGCACCAAATTTGCCATTAAAAACTTTATCCAACACATCGCCCCTTAGGTGTAAAAAGAAAACCCTTTCTCCTTTTTTAAGCAAGTAGCCGTCTAGAGTTTCTAGGTCTGGACCACAGTAACGACGAGGATATTTCTCAATTTCAAAAACGCCTCGCCCCAACGGTTTGATTTGGAATCTCCACCGGTAAAAAAAGTTGAAAATCTTAAAGAAAGGAAAAGAAAGAGCTCTAAAAAACAAGAGCATATTACCTCCTTTTGGAAGACTTTTAAAGGAACCAAGACGATAATACCGCTTCCGTTATTCAAGTCAATTCCTTTACATTCTTTATTACTGTTGCCAGCTTTCTCCGCCTCTCCACACCCCAAAAATCCGCCAGAGGCGGATTTTTGGGGTGTGGAGGAATCCTAAATTTTGCTTGAAATTTCCTTGAGCGAAACTGACGCTCTGTTCCGCCCTGCAGTGAGATAGAGACGGAGCGGAAATTTTTACCCGGCACCGAGCTTCGCTCTGGTGCTATGAATCTTTCCCTTAAACCCTCTTCCTTTCCGCTTTGTCTGCGGGAGGAAGGAGAAAAAGAAGGGCGTAAACCCAAAATCTGTATATCCCCAAAATGGCTTAAAATAAGAGTTTTGGGCTTATTTTGGTCTAAAACCTATCCAAACACTTGACAGGATTTACAAGATATGCTATACTATAAACATACGATGAGGAATGAATGAATTGGCAGGAAAGCAAAGAATCAGTAAGTTCCCGAAATGCTTGACAGAAAATATAGAGTATGCTATAATGGAAGTGTAAGATGAGAATGGCAGAAAGGCAAATATAGCAGATCGAGGAAGGACTTGACAGAAAAGACAAGAATGTGTATAATAAAGATGTAAGAGCGAGAAAGCGAAAGTTCCTTGTAGAGGCAAATAAATATAGATTCTTGGGGAGGAGAGAGTCCGAGCCAGACGGTAATCTGGTAATTGCTTCTAACCCATCGGGGTTAAGGTTCACAAGCTGAGGTCTGTTTGCAAACCGTATGGATTGATTCCTACTAATTGCTAAGGCGATTGGGAGATCTCTTCTCTAAAGGTCATAGTACCTTAATAGAAGATATCTCCGAGTCGCCTTTTTTCGTAGGATAGGCAACTTGAGAGAAGGATGGAGAAAGGATGGAGAGGAGAGACAAAATTCCCTCTCATTCTTCTCTTCAGCTTGTCTCGCTCAAATTTTGCAAAGCAAAGTTGGGGCGGTGATTAATGGATAAATAGAGGAGAAAGACCTAAGGGGTTCCGGGTAAGTGAATCTCAATAGTTCTTTGATAGTTGATAGTTCTTTGAAGAAAAGAAGAGCATGGCTCTTTTTAGGTAAACGAGGTGCTCGCAAGAAGACATAATAATGAGTGACGCCGCGCCTAAGTTACTAAAAATAATTCGGACGCGGAACACTCCTTGTTATGAAGTAATTCATAAAAAGGATAGCACATTGAAAAAATTATAAAGTTTCAAAGTTTCGTAAGCCCCAGTAGTAGAACGTTTCGCGTTCACTACGTGACAGGCCGCACTTTGCGGGAAGCAAATTGGTCATCATACTAAACGCAGATTCACGCGGATGAGAACGCGGATTTGCACGGATGATGGCTAACTTGCTTCCCGCAAGGGAAGAAAGTTAGCCCGTAAGTCCTGAACCCAAAAGGGCAGGCAGGGCAAAGGAGAGAGGGCGATGAGGTTTGCCCCGTTTTTTATAGCTCTTGGCGGTGGCCTGCAGGCCATCGCCACGGCGTTGTTGATTGCATGGGGGGGGCTCGTCGACCCGAGCCCCGAGCAGCAGTTGATGGCAGCCGCCATCTGGATGGCGGCGGCGTCGGTCTTTCCTACCCTTAGGAGCAGTAAGTAAGGGTAGCAAAAAATCCCCTATCCCCTGGGCGGAAGCAGATCCGCAAGAGGCGTCGACCGCGCCTCGCTGGGAGTCACTCCCCGGCAAAGCCCGGCAGTCGGGCAGGCAAAATCAACGGGAGAGCTTTGTCAAACGACATCTCTCCCCCTTATCCGAGTCCATCAGCGCAAGTTGGTGAACTCAGAGAAGGGAAGAGTTCTTTTCCAAAAACTAAATACGGAGGACGAAAAAGAACTGAAGAGCATGGCTCTTTTTAGGTAAACGAGGTGCTCGCAAGAAGACATAATAA
>CAYMZX010000007.1:0-54495 GCA_964395115.1 uncultured Gammaproteobacteria bacterium | reverse complement strand
GGGGTGGGGGTAGGAGTGGGGGTGATGGTAGGTGAAGGTGCAGGGCTGGGAGTCGGTTTTGGAGTAGCCCCTTTCCTAAGACCGGTTACTACCAAAACGCTAACTTTTTGGGTGCTGGAAGTTTTAGTCTTAACCTTTTTATAAATTTCTTCGAGTTTTTTGACAATTTCGTCTTGAACTTCTTGAGAAATCCCTTTAACGAAAGTGACTACGGTATCGCTGGCATCTTGCGTTTCCGCATTCCCTATTTTTATATCCGTGTAGCCAAGATCTTTAAGTTGTCCTTGCAAGTAGGCGGCTTCGCCGGTAATGCCGGTCCCATTTTGAATTTCTATTGATATTTTCGTTTTATCTGCCGGGGTGGCAGCCGGGGTTGGAATTGGAGTCGGGGTTTCATACTCTTCCACCGGCGGCGGCGTCGGAATAATCTCTTCCTCTTCCTTTTGACCTTTGGAAAAGAGATAAGCGCCCCCACCCCCTAAAATTAATAGTCCGATAACGATCAGTATCCATTTATTTAACTTAAACCTGGGTTTGGAACTAGAAACAGGAAAGCCAATATCCGGGGAAGAGGCGGTTTCTTGACTCTCTTGAACCGGTGTATTATTTTGATTTTCTTCTTCCATTCCGACGTGAGGCAGTATAATCTTAACAATATAGGTTTGTCAACTCTGATCGACTTCGTCTTTCTGGAGGCTCTCGATATAAGATTCGCCTCCATATATATCGACAAACCAAGAAGCCAGATTAGGATAAATGGTGAAACCTTCGGATGAGTCAAGATCCCGAATTGGCTCGCGATATTCCCTTATTATTTTTCTTATAAACTCTATTTCTTTATAAGTCAGTCGGCCGGGTTTTGAGATAAACCCCCACAATCCTAAAAGCTGCAATCGAGCAATTGCCTTATCAATTTTTGGGTAAAGCTTTTCCCTTTTTTTGGCCGCCGAGACTCCCAAATTTCTTAACCTCCGTTTTCTCTGATAATCTACATCCTTCCGAATAATTGCCGTCCTTTTGTATCGATTGTGCAATTGCTCTATCTTTTTTTCGGGATTTAAAAAGGATGTTTGCTGCCACTTTTTTTCGGCAGATTCTTCCGGAGGAACTTCTAGCCGTCTCAATTCCTCGGCTCGTTTTTCCGCCCGTCCCATAAGATTATTCTCTTCAAGAACGCCGATGGCAAAAGAAAGCATTTGCGCCTCTTCATGTCTGCCCATTTTCTCCAAAACAAACGGGTTCAAACTTTCAGCTTTATAGGCAGCCACGCATTCTATTTCGGTCAAAAAAATATCTTCTTTGCGAACCGGTCTTCTTCTTTCCATACTTTTGCGAATTATAACAATAATTTTTATATTGAATGGTTTGTATTCTAGCCGAAATATTCTTTAAGCCACAATTCCAAAGTAAGAAGCGCCCAAAGTTTGGCGCTTAAATCATTCTCCGGAGTATGACCGGCAAGCATTTTTTCAACAATATCCCGCTTAAATAAACCTTCGGACTTCGCTTTTTTTGAAAGGAGAGAACTGCGGGTAAATTTTTTTAATTCGCCGGAAAACCAATAAGCCAGAGGTATGCTAAATCCCATTTTTGGTCGATACAAATTTTCTTTTGGCACCACTCTTTCGGCCGCTCTCTTCAAAATGTATTTGAGCGTTTTTCCCTTGACCTTCAAAGAAAAGGGGATCTTAGCCGCCAGCTCAACTAAATTGTGATCCAAAAGGGGAGAACGCACCTCCAAGGAAACGGCCATCGAGGCGATGTCCATCTTTGCCAGTAAATCGTCCGGTAAATACATTGAAATATCGGCGTAAAGAGCGGCATCCTCCAGATTATGAAGCTTGGACTCGAAAAATTTTTCCTCCATTTTTTGATAGGAATTATTTTCCATGGTCAAGTGTTTAAACCGGGAAGTAAAAATCTCCTTCTTGTCTTCGTTAAGAAGAAAACAGTTGTAAGTTACATATCGATGAGAAAAAGGCAGTTTAGATTTTTCCAAAAATCTTTTTATCCTTTCCTTTCTTAAAATGGTTGATAGAGGAATTCCAAAGGTCCTCAAGAAAAATAAATAAGGTTCAAGCGCGGCGTCTCTCTCTAATCGAAAATATCTGTCATATCCGGCAAAATTCTCGTCACCACCGTCTCCGTTTAATATCACCTTTACCTCTTTTCTTGCCAGCTTACTGACCATGTAAGTAATAATATTGCTTGAGTCGGCAAATGGTTCTTCAAACTGGCGAGCTAATTGGGAAAGTATCTCTACGGAAGAAGGTTCGGCTATCATAACGGTGTGTTCAGTTTGATAAAGTTTAGCCAATCTTTCGGCATACTTTACCTCGCTGAATCCTTGCTGCTTAAAGCCGATAGTAAAAGTTTTTATCTTCTCTTTAGAAAGATTGGCCAGTACGGCGGTAATCACACTCGAGTCAACCCCACCTGAAAGAAATACCCCAAGGGGCACATCGCTAACCGTTCTTAGAGAGACCGCTTCTTTAACCAGATTAAGAATTTTTTCAATCCATTCACCTTCGCTCAAAGACATTTTTTCAGAAAAATCTAGAAACCAGTAGCGCTCTTTTGTTATTTTCTTTTTCTTAAGATCTAAAAATAGAAAGTGCCCCGGTTCCAGCTTGTTAATTCCCACAAATCCCGTCCTTGGGGCGGGAACATAGCCAAAGGTCAAAAAATTATTGACGGCATTCCAATCCGGAGTTTTCTCCACCTCCTTTTGTGTCAAAATGGCTTTTAGTTCCGAGGCGAAGATTAAGACATTTTTTTCAAAAAAATATTTGAGAGGTTTTTTGCCTAATCTGTCTCGGGCCAGAAAAATAGTCTTTTCTTTGGCGTCGTAAATGGCAAAAGCAAACATTCCTCTAAGATATTTCAGACATTTAGTCCCCCATCTGTCATATAGGGCTAAAATAACTTCGGTGTCAGTCCTGGATTTAAATCGGTATTGTTCCTTCTCCAAACTCGTTCTAAGATCTCGGAAGTTATAAATTTCGCCGTTGAAAGTAATAAAATACCTTCCTTTATAACTCATTGGCTGGTGTCCTTTGGAAGATAAATCGATAATAGCTAACCGGCGATTGACCAAACCTACTTTTCTATCCGGAGAAATATAAAAGCCCTCGTCGTCTGGCCCCCGGTGGGCAATTTTATCAGACATCTTTTTCAAGTCCGGGAGAGCGACTTCCTTTTGATCTAAGAAAACCTTGCCGGCAATACCGCACATGCACGATCATTATAGCTTATTATTCGGATTATTTGAGGTTTTTTAGAAAAACTTTTCAAGTGCCTGGGCCGAACCCGCCCCGAGATAAGCAATAAGGAGGTAACGAATAAACTTTCCCGCCCAAGTCACAAGGATAAATCTATGAACGGGAATTTTTGACGCTCCCGACACAATTCCGGCCAGGTCAAAAAGAAAATTGGGGATTGCGGCCAGAAAAAAAATTATCCACAATCCCCATTTGTTCATCCACTCTCTTATTCTGATCAATCTTTCTTTTTCTTTGATCACTTCTCTTCCGCTTATCCCGGCAAGATAACCGGTAAGCTCGCCGATGGCTGAACCGAGAGAAACGACCACCGCCACCCAAAACGGATTGAAAATTCCCCCACCCAAAAAGGCGGCTAAAATAACCGGAATCGGAAGAATAATGGTGGCGTTTCCTAAAACACTAAGAAGAAAAATTCCAAAATAACCGTAAGCTTTCAATTCGGTAAATTTGTCCCTAAAAGTAAAAATCAAAACGCTTATTAATATTGCCAACGGCAAGCCAAGATACTTGGAGTATTTTCGAAATTTAATCATTTTTTTAACCGTACTGCGGATAATGACATTTCTTATATTTCTTCCCAGAGCCACAGGGACAGGGATCATTTCTGCCAACCTTCTTCGACGACGCGGGAGACCGACTAAAGGCCGGCTCGCCGGCGACGGCGGCCTCTTCGGCTCCACCTACCAATCCGACCAAATCGCGAGTGTCGACATTCGCCCGGGCTTGCTCTAACGGAATTTCGGAAGTCGGCACCGCAATTCCAATTCGGAAAAGACGACGAGAAAGTTCTTCATTGATTCGATCAATTAAACTTTCAAACAGATTGTAAGCCTCGTTTTTAAACTCAACCAACGGATCCCTTTGTCCGTAAGCGCGGAGAGATACTCCTTCCCTCAAATCATCGATGGTGTCGATGTGGTCCATCCAGAGATGATCAATCGAACCCAGATAGGCATATTTCTCAATCTGTCTCATTACTTTCTCGCCTATTTGCGCTTCCCTAGTCCGATGAATATCTCTTAAAACATCCTTTAAGAATTTTTTAATCTCCTCCCCTTTCTCAAATTTTCGGACTTGCTTTTTAATCCTTTCTAGCGAAGCTTCGTCAAACGGAATAATCTCCAAATAAGACGCCATCAATCGGTCATAGTCGTATTCATCTCTTGCGTCATTCCAAGAAAATTCAACCATCTTATCGATTCGGTCTTCTAATTTCTTTAAAACCTCCTCTTTCAAGTCTTCGGACTCCAAAATTCTTCTTCGAAGTTTGTAAATGATTTCCCGCTGTTGATTGGCCACATCGTCGAATTCAACCAGTCTTTTTCTAATATCAAAATGGAATCCTTCAACCTTGACCTGAGCCTGTTCGATAGCACGGGAAACAAGAGAATTCTCTATCGGTTGGTCTTCGGGTATTTTCAGTTTTTCCATTAACGAACTTATCTGTTCACCTCCAAAAATTCTCATCAGATCATCTTCCAAAGAAAGATAAAATCTGGAGGAACCGGGATCACCCTGGCGACCAGCGCGTCCTCGAAGCTGATTATCAACCCGTCTGGCTTCGTGTCTCTCGGTACCAAGAACGTGTAGACCTCCCAGAGCCACTACTTTGTTGTGAGCCTCTTTCCATTCCTTAAACCCGGGTATTTTCTCATATTTTTCTGGGGGGATATCGGGCGGCCTGTCGGGCATGGCTCCCCCCAAAACAATATCGACTCCCCGACCGGCCATGTTGGTGGCTACCGTCACCGTTCCTGGCTTGCCTGCCTCGGCTATAATCGCCGCTTCTTTTTCGTGATTCTTGGCATTGAGGACATTGTGGGGAATCTTTTTTCTTTTAAGATATTCGGAAATTATTTCATTTTTTTCGATAGAAGTTGTCCCTACTAGAACCGGTTGTCCTTTTTTGTATAATTCTTCAATTTCGGCCACTACCGCGCCGTATTTAGCCCTCAACGTCTTATAGACAACGTCGGGATAATCTTTCCGAATCATCTTTTTGTGTGTGGGAACAACAATGACATCAAGCTTGTAGATTTGTTTGAACTCTTCCGCCTCGGTAGCCGCCGTTCCCGTCATTCCCGAAAGGTGTTCATACATTCTGAAGTAGTTTTGAAAAGAGATCGTGGCTAGGGTTTTGCTTTCCTGCTGGATAACCACTCCTTCCTTGGCTTCAACTGCCTGATGAAGCCCATCCGACCAGCGCCTGCCGAACATCAACCGACCGGTAAATTCATCAACGATAATTACCTGGTTATCTTTAACAACATAATCTTTATCTCTCAAATAAAGAGTTTTAGCCCTCAGGGCGTTTTCGATGTGATGAATCGCTTCGAAATCTTTTTCGTAAAGATTGGGTACGCCCAAAATTTTCTCAACCTTAGAGATACCATGCTCGGTGAGGGTAGCACTTTTGGCCTTTTCATCAATTTTGTAGTCTGTATCGGGATTGAGTTTCTCAACCAGCTGGGCGAATTTGTAGTATTTGTCGGTCGGTTCGGTATCGGGAGCAGAAATAATCAGCGGGGTCCTAGCTTCATCTATTAAAACCGAGTCCACCTCGTCAACAATGGCAAAATTGTGTCCCCTTTGAACCATCTCTTCTAACGAACTAACCATGTTATCGCGGAGGTAATCAAAGCCAAATTCGTTATTCGTTCCGTAAGTCACATCTGCTTGGTAGGCAGTTTTCCTTTCAACCGGTCTTAGGTGAGCCAAACGTTCATCGCCGTGGCTAGTATCGAGATATTCCGGATCATATAGAAATGACTTTCCTTCTTGGATAATGGAGCCGACCGAGAGTCCTAATAAATGAAAAATCGGTCCGTTCCATCCCGCATCTCTTCTAGCTAGATAATCGTTTACCGTTACCAAATGGACCCCTTTTCCCGTTAAAGCCCTAAGATATAAAGCAGGAACGGCCGAAAGTGTCTTTCCTTCCCCGGTTTTTTGTTCGGCGACCTTGCCTTCAAAAAGGGCTGCCGCCGCTATCAGCTGAACGTCAAAGGGCCTAAGGCCTATTGTCCGCCAGGAGGCTTCTCGAACCAAAGCATACGCTTCGGGCAGAAGATCTTCGAGGGTTTCTCCTTTTTGAAGTCTCTCCTTAAACTCAAGGGTCTTCTGAGAGAAATCTTTGTCTTTTAATTTTTTAACTCCCGCCTCCAAATCGTTTATTCTATCGACAATCTTTTGTAATCTTTCGATTTCTCTTTGGTTTATATCCAAAAATCTTGTTAAAATTTTAAGCATACGGAATTCCGATTCTTTTGTTCAAGTATTTCAATTGTAACAAAGAAGCGTCAGGTTTGCTTCGGGATAAACAAAATCCACTTTGGAAAAAATTTTCTCAAGCCTCCTCCCAAACCGCAAAACCGCGGCCCTCTTCTCTCCGGAATACAATCGATTGAAAATCGCTATACCGCCTTTGTTTAAACATTTTTTAACGGAATAAGCAAACTCATCTTTTTCAAATTTTTCCGGGTATTCATAACCAACATAGGTATCAACAAGAATCAAGTCAAATTTCCTTTTTGTTTTTTTTATGAAATCTTCGGCATCTTTAATCACCACCCTGACCTTTTTCAGGCCTAAATATTTTTTACCCAATTCAACCATTACCGGATCTATATCAACCCCGGTGATTTTTGCATCCGACCAAAATCTTTTAACGAGAAGGGCCGCGCTTCCTCCCCCCAATCCTAAAATCAAGCAATTTTTTATTTTGAATTTTTTTATTTTCCATAGCGTCGTTCGCCAGACATCAGAGACGACACCGCCGGATTGAGTAAGGCCTTCCACTTGAAGGTAGGTGCCAAATACTGGGCTTCTGACAACAATGATTTTGCCGTTTACTTTAGACTCTTTTTCTTCTATTATTTTTTTTCCTAGCATCGCCAATTTAGATTATACTTGTTTCGGCTTTTGTTCGGTATATAATGGGCTAATATGGAGGGCGTACCTTTGGCCGAAGTTTTGAGACCGGAAAAAATTTCTGACTTTGTCGGCCAAAAACATCTGACTGGAAAGGAGGGAATTGTTAGAAAACTTCTCTCAAGTGCCAAAAAAACCGGTTTCTTTCCCTCTTTGATTTTTTGGGGCCCGCCCGGGTCGGGTAAAACCACTCTGGCTAGAATAATAGCCGTTGAACTTAAAAGGCAATATTTCGAGTTTTCGGCCGTTTCTTCTTCTATCAAGGAAATTGAAAAACTGATGAGTAAAGGGAATATGTTTCCGCCGGTAATCGTAATCGACGAGATACATCGATTTAATAAAGCCCAACAAGCAAAACTTCTTCCTTTCGTCGAGAGAGGAGATATCACCCTGATTGGCGCCTCCACGGAAAATCCCTCTTTTGAAATTATTGCCCCGCTGCTGTCCAGAACCAGAGTTCTTCTTCTTCATCAGCTGTCCGAAAACGAACTCTCGACTATTGTCAAAAGAGGAGAGAGCTATCTGAAAGTAAAGCTTAATGAAAAGATTAGAAAGTTTCTTCTGGAATCTTCTAATGGAGATGCCAGAGTCGCTTTGACGGTTTTAGAAATTGCCGTCAACCTGTCCGGGACAAAACGAATTTCGCTTCAATCTATTGAACAAGCCCTTCAAAAAAGACAATATACTTTCGATAAAAGAGGTGAGGATTACTACAATGTGATTTCTGCTTATATCAAGTCTCTCCGCGCTTCCGATGTTGACGCCGCGCTTTATTATCTTGCCCGAATGATCGAGGCGGGGCAAGATCCTTTGTACATCGCTAGGAGGATGGTCATTTTCGCTTCCGAAGATATCGGTATGGCTCAACCAACCGCTTTGGTGGTCGCCAATGAAGTTTTTAGGGCCTGCGATTCAATTGGTTATCCTGAATGCGCTATTAATCTGGCTCACGGGACCGTCTATTTGGCATCTGCTAAAAAGGACCGTTCAGCTTATGAAGCTTACTTCCGGGCAGTTGATGATGTCCGCCGCCATGGCAATCTCCCCGTCCCTTTAAAAATAAGAAACCCCGTCACTAAACTAATGAAAGATATCGGCTATGGCGAGGGCTATGAAAAATACTCCAAGGAAAGCTTGTTACCCGAAAAACTAAAAGGAAAAAAATATTATCTCAGGGAGTAATTTTATTTTTTCCCATCCACTTACGAAGAACCTCCGGAACAACAACTGTTCCGTCCTTTTGTTGATAATTTTCTAAAATCGCCAAAGGTGTTCTCGAAGTAGCAATTGCCGTTCCATTCAACATGTGGACATATTCCAGTTGACCATTCTTTCGCCTGACTTTTATGTTTAAGTTCCGGGCTTGATAGTCTGTACAATTCGAAGTTGAAGTCACTTCGCCGTAAGCTTTCCGGCTGGGCATCCAAACTTCAATATCAAATTTTCTGGCGGCCATCGCCCCCAATTCGCCAGTACACATTTCCACTACCCGATAGGGAAGACCTAAACCTTGGTAAATTTTTTCCTCCATCTCCAGAATATATTGGTGGTGTTTGTCCGATTCTTCGGAAAGACAAAAAATAAATATTTCCGCCTTGGTAAACTGGTGAACGCGATAAAGTCCTTTAGAGTATTTACCGTAGGCGCCTGCTTCTTTCCTGAAACAATGAGAATAGCCGATATATTTAAGGGGGAGGTTGCTTTCGGGGATTATTTCATCGGCATGTTTTCCCGCCAGAGTTATTTCCGCCGTTGCAATTAGCCCTAAATCTTCGTCTTTTATTTCGTAGGTTTGAGCCTCTTTTCCCTTCGGTAAATAGCCCGTTCCGTAATAATATCTAGATTTAGACAAATCGGGAGTTATAACCGGAGTAAACCCTTCTTTGGATAGTAATTCAAACGCGTACTGGATAAGGGCGATTTCAAGCCGAGCACCATCCCCATACCAAAAATAAAATTGAGAACCGCTGACCTTGGCTCCGGTTTCAAAATCAAGAATCCCCAATTTTTTCCCCAGCTCAAGATGGTCAAGCGGATCGAAGTCAAATTTTCTCGGCTCTCCCCATTTTTTGATCTCAACATTCTCGTCTTCGCCCTTACCCTTTGGGGTGTGAGACAGGGGAAGATTGGGAATCTTATTTAAAACCTCTTCGAACTGTTTCTCTATTTTCGCCAGCTCGGGCTCTTTTGTTTTAAGCTTTTCTTTAATTTTTTTGCCTTCTTCAACATTTTTATCCTCCGCCGCTTTGTTTCTTCCTCGTCTAAGATCTTCTATTTCGGCAATTAATTTTCGCCTTTCTTCGTCCAACCGCAGGACTTCATCAACAAGAGCCGGGTTATATTGTTTATCGGCTACTCCCTTTTTTACTCTTTGGCTGTTTTCCCTAATAAATTGGATGTCTAACATAAAAGTAAATAATAAAAAACTAAAATAACTAGTGATAAATCTTAAACAAAAAGACTAATCACTTATAACTTTATTTCTTCAGTTTTTGTTTCTAATCCTTAATGATTTAAGCGAGCTGGCTAGTATTTTAATTGTTTCGCTGTTTCTCCCAATAATCAAGTCGATTTTGCCAGAAAACCTAGGAACAGCCTTTTTCAGTACCAACAACCAGTATTCTACCTCGTTTGCCGAGCCGAAAGAAATCTGTAAAAACCTCTCAAATTCTTTTCCTTTATATCTTCCAAAACCTTCTGCAATATTTGCTCCAACCGAGGATGATGCCCTAATAACCTGGTCACTTATTATCCAAAGAGCTTTTTCATTTACCGAAGTTGTAACTTCAAAAGCAGTCTGCCAAAACCTCAATTCCTTATAGTTTTTAATCTTACTTTGACTAATCACTTTGATCTTTGATATTTTAGTTCTTAATTCTATAATCCAAGATCTTCCGCTATTCCCTGCATCGCTTCCAAAGCAATACCAATAAACTCTCTTAATGGAATGTTGAGCTTCTCTTCACACATCTCGATCTGTTTCCTGTTCACCCCGGCCGCAAACGACCTTTCTTTCCACTTCTTCAAAATATGGTTAGTAGTCACCGAGGAAATTCTTTTATCCGGCCGTACCAAAGCAACGGCTACAATAAATCCGGCGAGTTCATCGGCACAATACAGAGACCACTCAAGATTTGTCTTTGGCGCCCTGGCGGTTTTATCTCCTATTTCGGGGTCAACTAAGTGAGCGTAATTATGGGTCAAAATCGCTTCCAGAATTTCTTCATCTGTTTCGCCAGCTTCTTTCAGCCAATCAACCATCAGAAGAGTGTGCTTCTCGGGAGTGGCTTTGGTTTTTTCGTAATCTCCGTCGTGAAGAAGACCAACAATTCTCCATTTTTCTTCGTCTTCCTTAAAGTATTTTGCCAAGGCTCGCATGATGGCTTCGACCGCATAGCAATGTCTCCTCAAATTCTGGGATTCCATATTCGAATGAAGGATTTCCAGTGCTTTATTTCTAGTAATCATCTTGCTGCTTTTTTTAATCTCTCGATCACTTTCTCCTTGGGATATGATAGCAAAAACCAGGCTGCCTTAGGACCATGGTCGGTTCCAGTCATCGCCAGATAAATGGCGGCGAAACATTTTTTAACATCTCCGACATCTTTAGCAACTTTGTACAGTGCCTGCTGGAGTGCTTCCGGAGTTCTCTCTGTCTCCAAAAGTTCGGCTACTTTTAAAAGATAATGTTTTTGATTTCGATCAAGTGTAGAAACCTGCGATGGCAGTTTTTCTAACATTGTAATACGCATTTCTTCGGGGGCGTATTCTTTAAGCCAACTCTTGGCGTAACCGATCCTTTCTTTTAGAATGGCTAATTCTTGCGATGTAAGTTTGCCGCCTTTGATCTCTTCAAATTTCTTAAAGAGATCAACGTCGGGAAATTGAAGGTAAGTAGCAATATCCCTGAATCTTGGCAAAAATAAATTTTTCCGATCGGGACCCTTTTTAACTTGGGCGAGTTCGAAAGCCCTGACTAATGTTTCATCTGATTTGTCAATATAGGCTCTCCAGGCACGATCATATTCATCAAAGAGGTCGGGAATCGCCATGTTTCCTGAAGGATCAAAATTTATTTGTTCTTTATAATTGGTTCTGGTAAAGAGAAACCTTGCTAAAACCGGCGGTAAAATTTTAGTAACATCGTGGGCTTTAAGACCCAAGCCTTTCGAGGAAGACATTTTTTTCCCTCCAATCAAAAAGAATTCGTACGGAAGTTTATAGGGAGGGGGATATTTGAAAACTTCCTCGCACAAAGCCATCGCGATATCGTAGGAGCCTCCGGCCGAAGCGTGATCCTTCCCCGCCCCTTCTATGGTTACCCCGATTACTTTCCAATGGGCGGCCCAATCAACTTTCCAAGGAAGCTTTCCTGTTCCTCCAAAGGGACTTATCTTGCTTTGGTAACCACACCCGCGAGCCCAGGAAACCAAATCCGGCTCGCATTTATAGGAAACTTCTTTGCCATCCCAAGCGAAAACTTTGGTAGTGCCGAGTTTGCCGCATTTCTCACAAATTACCTGAAAAGGCAACCAGCCAGACTCCTTTTTCTTGCTTCCAGAAACTTTCTGGTAAATATCCTGAATTTTGGAAGCGTTGTTTAAGGCCTCTTTTATGACACCGTCAAACTTACCCTGGTGATACATGTCCCAAGAAGAGAGGTATTCGGCTTCGCAGCCTAATTCCACCATTACCTTTTTCAAATCATCGGCCAATAGCTCTCCCAGAGAGGTAAAGTCTTTTCTCGGAGAAGGTATTTTTCTTAAAGGAAAGCCTAAATACTCTGAAAGTTCATCCTTAAATTCGAGAGGGAGCTCATCGGCCGGATCGAAATCATTAAAAACAAAAGTGTAAACCACCTTTTCCTTAGTAGCGTCTTTTAGCGCTCTGAAGATAACGCTATGAATTAAAGGACCTCTCAATGAACCTATATGGGCAAATCCCGAAGGAGTTTTCATATCATCAACCCAGTACGGTTTAAATTTGCCCGAGGTTATTATTTCTTTGGCAAGCTTGTCAGCCCAATGCACCTTGAGGCTATTTTATCAGACCTATTACTCGATTGCGAGGATTTCGTATATTAGTTTCCCAGCTGGGGCCTCCACTTCGGCTTTATCACCGACTTTTTTCCCAACCAAAGCCTTTCCCAGAGGTGACGACGGGGAAATTCTTTTGTTAATTGGGTCTGCTTCCCATTCGCCGACTACTTCATAGATATGTTTTTCGCCGCTTACTTTAACTGTTACTTTTGTTCCAATTTCGACAGCGGTATTACGCCCATTTTTTGTTTTAACAATCTGGGCATTTTTCAAGACCTCTTCAAGTTCTTCAATTCGACCGTCAAGAAACTCCAATTCTTCTTTGGCATTAAAATAGTCACTGTTCTCGGTCAGGTCTCCCTGAACTCTAGCGCTAGCCAATCTCTCGACTAGCTTCGGTCTCTTTACATTGACTAGCTCATCGAGTTCTAATCTCAATTCTTCGAAACCTTCTTTAGTGAGTTGGATTTGTTTGAACATATCAGGAAAACTAAAAAAATACCCCTCCGCTTTCAATTTTGTGGAGGGAAATTATAATCTTCTACGAAAGAAATTCTAATCTTCGGTAGTTGCTTTGTCAAGAAAAAAAGTTGGCATTTTTGGCTTTTTCAAGGTAAAATAGAGCCTGAAACAGAAAGTTATACGATAGCCGAAGGGCTCGCCGAGTTTTACGAGGCCCCATCGTCTAGCGGTCTAGGACACTAGGTTCTCATCCTAGAAACCTGGGTTCGAGTCCCAGTGGGGTCACTTCACTGCGTTTCGTTCCCCACACTGTTCCTCGATAGTGCCAAGTATGGAAGAAATTTGTGCACACGAGTCCCAGTGGGGTCACTTCACTGCGTTTCGTTCCTTATACTGCTCCCCCGGGGGAAACGATTCCAAGTTAGTGGACTTACCAACACAAAAGTGATATTCTAGTTCGCCAGGCATTATAGGTCATGATAGAAAAGAAAAATACTCTTAGCCGTAGAGGCTTTTTCGGAGTTGTTGCTTTCTCAGCAGGAACCGTTATGTTTGGGAATAAGGTTGACATTTTGAACGACGGGGTAAAAAAACAGCGACAAGATGGGGAGATAACGAATCCCGAGAATATTACTCCAGAAATAATAGAATTTTTGGTCAATCATGAAGTGAGAAGATGTGATGCCTCTAGAAATATAGTTTTAATGACTTACGACGACATGGGAAATCGTGAGAGGTTCAACACAATTTTGGACGCCTATTTGGGATTGGAGGCGAAGGCCACTTTTTTTCTTCCCGGAGGCTACCAAAGAGGTAATATCTCTCTCAGAAACTACTCTTCAGAAATAGAGAGAATTGTAACCGAAGGCCATGTTTTAGGATGTCACGGATTAATACACGATCCCCTCACTACTTATAGCTCCGATCAAATAAGAAGAGACATCGAGGAGTGGTTTAAAATTATTGGAGAAATAATCCCTGGCTATCAGGTTAAATATTTTAGGGCCCCATTTGGGGACAGTAACGAAAGAGTAAGAAGAATTTTTGCCGAGTACGGACTTCAACATGTTCTCTGGTCGTTGTGCTCTGGAGGTATAGATGAAAACACCCTTCAAAACATTTCTGGTCATGTACAGGCCGGGGATATAGTTTTAAGTCATAACCACCGTTTTTATGATGCCTTCTATGCGTCCAGAATTGTGGACCACCTTTTGAATCAAGGTTATAAACTGGAAACCGTGGCCAGTGGCTTGAAACCTAGCGACTATCCTCCCTCCTATTGCTTCCAAGGAAACACCGAGATATCAGGATAGAAAACAGCTTGTTTCGGACAAAAGAACTTCACAGCACTAAACAAAAAATATTTGAAATTTTGACAAAAAAATACCCCGCACCTTTGGTCAACTAGAACTTCTAGTCAAACGCAAAAATGCGGGGGGTAACTATCTAATGGACCTACTACGATGCGGATCCGCAGGACTTACGCCAATGCGATAACCGGTTCTCATCAAGCTTGTCACCTCAGGGTGTGTGCTTTTTTAACCTTCTTGCATTATTCCTCGCAGGAAATATTTGGGTGCCTTGACGAAGGTATACAGAAGCACGACGGTGGACAATCCACAAACAATAGTGACTACTATCTTGATATTGGCCGGCTATGCAACAAAGACCAAGACGATTAGGGCCACAATCCCAGTTAGCCCCAGAATGCCTGCGACGTATTCAACTGCACGCTCTTCTGCCTGGTCCCGGGCACACTTGTTGCAACGGGGAACAACTACTTTGGCTGTAAGATAACGGTAGGCTGTTTTGATCGCGTACGGCAGCTGCTTAATCGACCCTCTCCACAAATATTCCTTTTCCATGTCCGTTATCTTATAGAGCGGAATCTTGGTGGCCTTTGTCGGATCTTCGGAATTTTCCTTGCAGAACCAGCAGGTTTGAGTCATTTCACACCTCCTAGGGTGAAATTGAACAAAATTGTTAATGAGCAATCCTCTCGCCAGCTTGGAGTTTAGGTAATTATGGGGTAGAAGTCAAATAAATTCTACAAATTCGAACAAACTAAATCTTGGAATAACCTAATCGTCGGTCACAAGCCAAAAAATTAAAAAACTAGGTTGCGCACCATTCGATGTCTCAGCGGTTTATCCGCATCGCAACCCTATCGCCTCACTTCCAGAATTCCCACCACTTTTTCTTCTTCGCCGGGATATTGGGGATAGCAATCATCCTTTTCCCAAGAGAAGGTGGGGCTCCCTTGCCCGAACGAGCTGCGTTCTCTTGTTTCAGAAGCTCTTTGGACTCCTCCGGTAGAACCCCAGCCTCGTTGGCGTAGTAACGGAACCAGTAGGGCAGGGATTTTCGAATCCCGTCTGCTTGTCTGACATCTACGTCCATTTGCCAGACAACCACGGGCGCATCCGAGGGCATCAGGATTCGTTGGTTCAGGATTAGAAACCCTGGAACTTCCTGCTCAACCTTTGAAATTACTAGGTTTCCTACCTTCAGCAATACTGCTCGGTCTTTACTATCGAAGTCGAGCCAAAACTCCAAGGTTATTATATTCATTGTAATCCCTCCTTTAGGGTTTAGGGTGTGTATTCCGGAAATTGTGAATGTGCGAAAAGATGGGCTATTATAGCACTATTTGTCAAAGAAAACATGATTCAAAATACATGTTGTTATTTATCTAAAAGAAGCTGGCTCAAATATTTTTGAGAAAAAGACTGCAGGAGAGTATAATCTAAGTACTTGCCCAAGAGTTTGGACATTTTTTTGTAATCCGCCTTAGTAGGAATGGTGAATATATAGCTTCCATCTTCTTTCCTATTGAGACGGCTAAAGTACTTTGACAATCCAGTCACTTATTCGCCACGAGGAGGACGAGATGAAGAAAAAATGGCTCTACTCCATTGCGATTATGCTCTATGCGGTCGTCTGGTTCTGGATCTTTTTGGCAAGTGCTAGGGCGGGGTGTAGCGAAAACGATCCTATGGCAGGACTTTCGGGTCTGTGTCTGGCACGGCGGATTGCAGGACTGAGCTGTTTTGCGATCTATCTCGGCGCCTGGACATTCCTTGGCGCACATGTTGCTATGGCCAAGGGCCGAAATCCCATCATGGGTGCGATCTTGGGATTTACGCTCCAATTCGGGGGTTGTCTCGGTCTGTTAATGTTGGAGCCTCGGCGAGACCTGTCCGGACGGATGATTCACTGGGACGAATACAAGCACTATAGCAAGGAGGAACGGGAAGCAATCCGCCCCCTGAAAATCCCGGACACGCCGGAGGTCAAGCTAAGGAAAAAGGTGGTTACCGTGTTTGCAATCTGTACACTGATTCTGGTTGCCATCCATGCATGCCGAAATCAGACTTTGTTTTAGGAGGAAACCGGGGAGATCTGACCGGATGGGAATTCCAACATGGTGCGGGGCACATACCTAACGTAAGTCAAGGGTGTGCCCTTTTTTTGTGGAAATATTTGCACCATGTATTAAAATTACTAAAGCACTTTAACAAACCCATCAAGAACAATCTCTTAAGGAGGAAAGGAATGTTCAAGGCGCACTTGCTTGCTGTTTCCACCCTGGCGATTGTGCTCGCCTCGTGTGGAACGCGCGAAGGATCCTTGCCAAGCACAATAACACCCGTCCCAACTTCGCCAACCGCAATGGCTACGCCATTTCTGCCGATTCTGCCAACCTTATCGGCCACCCCGACTCCGGCTCCTTCGATGACCCCAACTCCTACCCCGACTCCGGTTGAGCCGTGGGAAAATTTTCCGGGTCCCAGCTTAAAATCCTCAACCGAGATTCCCAGAATCATTCGGGATATCGTATCCCCGAAGGAAACGGTCAATATAATTATTCTGGGAACAGACGATGCCTGGTGGCGTAGGAGTATGAACGCCGACACGATGGTCTTAATCTCCATCGATCCGGAGCAAGGTACTGTAAAGATGATCTCGTTTCCCAGAGATCTCTTTGTCTACCTACCGGGCCGAAATATGGCTCGCATCAATACCGCTTACGCGTATGGAGGTCCGGAGCTTGTCGCTCTAACCTTGCGCTATAACTTCGGAATTGAAGTTGACTATTATGCCCGAGTCAATTTCGCCTCTTTCGAAAAAGCGGTTGATGCTTTGGGGGGGATCGATGTTGTAGTGGGCAACGGTTTCACCGATTCCTGCGGGAAAACTTCTTATTCGTATCAGTCCGGCCGATCATACCACATGGACGGCTGGACGGCACTCTGCTACGTGCGAATGAGAAATGCGCCGGGGGGAGACTTTGCCAGACAACGACGGGCCCAAGAGATTCTCTTGGCGATCTTCCGCAAAGCCATCTCGCTTGAAGGGCTAACTCGTCTGCCAGAGTTCTACGAACAGTACTCCCGAATGGTAGAAACGGATATGGATCTTACTGACATGCTAGCACTTTTGCCCACGGCGGCCCAAGTAGCTCAAGATCCAACTAGAATTGAAGGTTTTACTCTTGCCGGACTAACAAGGAGTTGGACAACTCCGGACGGTGGAGCAGTACTTCTGCCGGATAAAGAAGGGGTTCAGACGTTGCTGACGGAGATCTTCAAAAAGTAACTTGGTGGGAAAAGTGCCGGGGGCACGAACTTGGTAGTGATACCACGGAACGTGCCCTTTTTTGCGGAAATTGAGGCCTATCTTTACTTCCTAATTTACTGCCTATAGAATTGGCGAAAGAGATGAAGAAGAATTTCGACAAGCAAAAGTTTATTAAAAGTCGAATAGACGAAATTAAAAAGGTAGTCACTGGCCAAAAAGCAGTCGCCGCTTGTTCTGGCGGAGTCGACAGCACCGTCTGCGCCGTTTTGGCTCAAAGGGCTCTCGGCAAGCAGTTTTCAGCGGTTTTCATTGATGACGGCTTAATGCGAGAAAACGAACCGGAAAAGGTGATCTCATTACTTAAAAAGTTTGCGATTAAAACCAAAATAGTCCGCGTTCAGCAACGATTTTTTCAGGCTCTCAAGAAAATTACCGACCCGGAAGAAAAAAGAAGAGTTTTTCGGGAAGTGTTCTACAAAGTATTGGGGGAAACAATCAAAAAGCAAGAGGCACAATTTTTAATTCAAGGAACCATCAAGGCGGATGTCGTAGAGACGGTTGGAAGAATAAAGACCCAGCATAATGTTTTGGGGCAGATAGGAATTAATCCTCAAAAATACGGATTCCAAGTAATTGAACCTCTAAAGACTTTATACAAACCGGAGGTTCGCCAAATTGCGAAGGCTTTGGGTTTACCAAAAGAGGTTTACCAACGAATGCCTTTTCCAGGACCGGGATTGGCCATTAGAGTTATTGGCGAAGTAACACCCGAGAAGATTAAAATCGTTCGCCGGGCAACGGCAATTGTGGAAAGAGAATTGAATAAGTTTTTCCCCTTTCAAGTTTTTGCTGTACTTCTCTCTGATAAAGCCACTGGGGTCAAAAAAGGAAAAAGAATTTTCGGGGATATAATCGTCATTCGATCGGTTGATTCTAGCGACGCGATCAAAGCTCGGGCAACGAAAATTCCTTGGAAAGTATTAGAAAAAGTTCAGGAAAAAATCACCGCCGAAATTCCTTCAGTGGCAAGAGTTTTATATGAGTTGACACCAAAACCGCCGGCAACTATCGAATATATTTAGTTTAATTATTTAAAATGGCCAAACTTCATCGGGACTTACGCAATAAAGAATTTTGGTACCGAGATATTCTCTTGGTTTGTAACCGCTTGCCCGATTTTGAGCGGGACGAGGTGGACTTAACTACAAAACTCTCCCGAAACATAACCCTCAAAACTCCTTTTGTAAGCTCCCCAATGGATACGGTCACCGGCTCTCAAATGGCAATTATGATGGCTCTGATGGGTGCAATTGGGGTCATTCACTATAACTACGAAACAATAGACGAGCAAATGGAAGAGGTGGAAAAAGTGAAACGATTTGAAGCCGCTTTTGTCAAGAAACCGGTAGTTTTAAGTCCAAAAAACAAAGTTGAGGATGTCTATCAAATAGCCCAAAAGTTTGGTTTTTATTCTGTCCCGATTACGGAAGACGGCACCATAAATTCCAAACTTGTAGGAATTATTACTCATCGAGATGTCAGGTATTTAGAGACCAAGAAGGAAATGAAAATTCCTCTTTCTAAAATTATGACTCCGCGCGAAAAATTAATAACCGCTCCCAAGGAAAAGACATTGGACAAAAACGACATTCGCGCCGCTAATAAAATCATCAGAAAGTACAACCTTGATACTCTGCCAATAGTTGATAAAAATTTTCGCATCGTGGCTTTAGTAACCGACAGCGACTTGCGAAAAAATGAGACCTATCCTTTGGCCACCAAAGATGAAAACAAGCAACTCAAGGTTTTGGTTGCCGTCGAATCTCGGCTGGTGCTGGCCAAGGAAAGAATAAAAAGGGCGGTGGAGGCTGGAGCCGACGGCATAGTTCTTGACGCTTCCGTCGTTTTTAAAGAACAATTGGAGATCGCCAGATTTGCCAAAAAACACTTTCCTAGATTGGAAGTTATTTTAGGCAATGTCGATTCGGGAAAAATGGTAGAGGAAGTAATGAAAAACGCCAATTCAATTGTCGATGGTCTGCGGGTAGGAATTGGGCCAGGAGCCGCCTGCATCACCCAAGAATATTTAGGTATCGGTCGGGCCCAAGGGTCGGCGGTTTGGGACTGTAGTCAAGCAGCAAAAAAGCTGGCAAAAAAATCCGGATTTAAAATTCCCATAATCGCCGATGGAGGTATCCGAAAGCCGTCAGACATCATCAAGGCACTCGCCTTAGGGGCAGAAACGGTAATGATGGGAGGATTGCTGGCAGGTTTAGAAGAATCTCCCGGTGAGGCAGAGTTTGACGAAGAAAAGGGATATCTGGTGAAAAAATATCGGGGCATGGGTTCATTGGAAGCAATGGAAAAAAGAGGCGCTTTTCGATACGGCATTGAAAAAATGGAAATTAAAGTTCCGGAAGGAAAAGTAACAAAAGTTGGCTACAAAGGTTCCGGTTATATTTTTATTCACAAATTAATCGCGGCAGTCAAACAAGGAATGCAAAAATTGGGAACAAGAAATCTCTCAACTCTCCAAAAAATTGCCGAAATAATACCAAATAGTTTGTCATAGGGAGACGAGAAATTTTTAAAAAGTTTAGTTTGCCGCCAAGAATGAGGAAGGAAGGATTCTTTTTGATGAAGCAGTTTTGGGAGGCCAAGATTTGATAGCCACCTTCAAAACTTCTTTCAGATCGTCTACAAAAATAAATTTAATGTCCTTTTTGACATTAGCGGGAACATCTTCCAAGTCTTTTTTGTTGTCTTTAGGAAGAATTATGGTTTTGAGGCCTGCCCGATGACCGGCAATGATTTTTTCCTTAACTCCTCCGATTTCAAGTACTCTTCCTCTAAGAGTGATTTCTCCGGTCATCCCAATATTTCTTTTTACCGGAATTCCTGTCAACGCGGAAACCAAAGCCGAAGCAATTGCTATTCCGGCCGAAGGACCGTCTTTAGGAACCGCTCCTTCCGGCACATGAACATGAACATCGATTCCCATAGCAAAATCAGGCTTAATTCCCAATTCATTGTAATGGGCCTTAGCCCAAGTAAAAGCCGCTTTGGCTGATTCCTGCATCACTTCTCCCAGTTGACCGGTAAGCGTCAGCTTTCCTTTCCCCGGCATAAGGGCAACCTCTATGAAAAGAATTTCTCCCCCCGTCGGTGTAACCGCCAGCCCAGTCGCCATTCCTACCTCGTCTTTTTTCTCGGCTATCAACGAAGAGAATTTCTGGGGCCCCAAGAATTTGTGAATATCGCTGATCTTAATTACTCTGGGGAATCTTTTCTTTTCGGCCACTAACCTAGCAATTTTTCGGCAAACCGTGGCCAAGTTTCTTTCCAATTCTCTAACTCCTGCTTCTCGGGTATAACGATTTATAATTTCCCTTATTGCCGCCTCCTGCAAAGAAATCTTTTTGTTCTCCAAAGCGTGAAGTTTTATTTGCTTTGGCCAAAGGAAATCTTTGGCAATATGGAATTTTTCTTCTTCAGTATAGCCGGGGAATCTAATAATCTCCATTCTGTCTTTTAAAGCCGGCGGGATGGTGTCGAGAATATTGCCGGTGCAAATAAACATCACCTCGGACAAATCAAAAGGAACTTCCAGATAGTGATCGGAGAATTCCCGATTTTGTTCGGGATCCAAAGCTTCAAGAAGTGCGCTTGACGGGTCTCCCCTGAAATCGACTCCTATTTTATCTATTTCATCGAGCATAAAAACAGGATTTTTGGTACCCGCGTTTTTGATTCCTTGAATAATTCTTCCGGGAAGGGCGCCGACGTACGTTCGTCGGTGTCCCCGAATTTCTGCTTCATCACGAATTCCTCCCAAAGACACCCTAACAAATTTTCGATTTAATGATTCGGCGATCGAGCGGCCGATCGATGTTTTTCCAACTCCCGGGGGACCGATAAAACAGAGAATGGTCGGTTGGTTTTCCCCGTTTTTACCGGCCTTTTTGTTTTTAACCTCTCCCTTTATTTTCATTACCGCCAGAAATTCTAATATTCTCTCTTTAGCCTTCTCCATACCGTAGTGCTTTTCCGCTAAAATGTCGGCGGCTTTTTTTATGGATACATTATTGGGGGTGGTAATACTCCACGGCATATCAACCAACCAATCGAGATAGTTTCGAATATAGGCCCCTTCCGGATTGTGAGGAGACATCTGAGTAAGTCTTTTAAGTTCCCTCTCCGCCTTTTCTCTAACTTCGAGGGGCATCTTCGCCTTTTTAATTTTGGCTTTGTATTCGGCAAATTCATCGGCATCAAGTTCTCCTTCCCCCTCCCCCAACTCTTCTTCAATAGTCCTTTTCTTCTCTCGAAGCATAGCCTTTCTCATTTGATCCTCAAACCTTTTCTGTGTTTTTACTGAAATTGTTCTTTCTAGTTCTAGAACATTTACTTCTTGGGCCAAAAATTCCAAAACTTTTTCCATCCTTTTCTTAACCGACAGCGTCTCTAGAAGTTTTTGTTTCTCGCTGACTTTTATTTCCAGAAGAGAGGCAATCTGGTCTACTAATTCAACCGGTTCCACTTGACCAGAGATCAATTTCATAACGGTCATTATTTCAGCGGATTTACCGGCGTTTATCGCTTTTTTGAACAGATCCGAAAGCTGGCTGGCCAATGCTTTAATAGCGGGAGTATCCTCAATTTCCTCCGAAAGCTCGGAAATTTGGCCCAGTAAAAAAGGTTCATTAGAAATGATTTCTTCAAGATTTACCCGTGCCTGACCGCGGACTAAAGCATGTATTTCCCCCTCGGTTGACATCATTTGAGTAATGGTAGCGATTGTTCCCGTTTTATAGAGATCTTCTTCCCGGGGGTCCGTGGTCCTCGGATCTTTTTGGGTAAAGATGGCAATTACTCTATCTTCCTGAAAAGCAGAATTTATGGCCGAAACCGACTTTGGCCGACCGAAAGAAAGAAGCGTATCGGTGTGAGGAAAAACCACAGACCCCCTCACCGCTACAATCGGAACGTTTCTTTGCAATTTGATATTCGATTTCATTTGAGAATTTTTAGCAGTCTATCATTTTGTTTGCTAATAGTCAACCTTGAAAATACGGGAGGTCACGGAACAAGTTTGCTAAGGTGAATTCTTTTAGTGATGAAAGCAACCATAACCCCGAGCAATGCCCCTCCCAAGATATCAATCGGGTAATGGACGTTACCCAAAATTCGGGCAATTCCAATGATTAGGGCGGCAAATTGATAAAAAATTCCCACTTTTTTGTCATGGAGAAAAATTGAGGTTGCCAAAGCAAAGGCGGCAGCACTATGACCCGAAGGGAAGGCGCCGTCCGTCGCTGGTAATAAGACCATTGGAGTTGTTCCATCTGTTATGAATGGTCTTACTGTTGGAAAAAGAGCCTTAATAATCTGGGCGATGGACCAGGCTAAACCGGCTGCCAAAAGGGCGTGGATAACCTCTTCTCTTTTTATTTTCCCATCCACTATCCAAAGAACGAAAAGCCCCGCAAACATAATCCAAATCAAAAAACTAGCCAAGAAAATAATGATTGAATTGCCCATTTGTTGTCGGTTTTCCTTATGATTTTAATCCTAACATATTTTGCTATCACAAATTAAGAAAGCTATACTAATATGGCTATGAGTAAAGCCCATTCAACCATAACTAGCTTCGGTTGCGCTTTTTCGGGAATCAAAACCGCAATTAAAAATGAACCTAATGTTCGAATCCACCTGATGATTGCTGTTTCGGCGATTATTTTGGCTATACTTTTGAAATTCAGACCCGTCGAATGGATAATTCTTCTCTTCACAATTGCCTTTGTTCTTATTCTTGAGCTTATCAATACCTCTCTCGAAGTTCTTGTTGATATCGTCAGTCCCGAAGTAAACGAGAAAGCAAAAATCGCCAAGGATATTTCGGCCGCGGCCGTCTTTGTTTCCGCTTTCTTGTCCGTAATAATTGGAGTGTTTCTTTTCGGCCCTAAAATACTCTCCTTGTTCTAAAATTAATCCTTGAAAAGAATATAAATCAGACCCGCTTTATCATCCGAAATAAAAAGATGTCCGCTTTTGTCAAAGATAAGATCCACCGGTCTCCCTAAAACCTCTTTTCCGTCGAGCAAAAATCCAGTTATAAAATCAGACATTCCGACAATATCGTCGGCAAAAACCGAAAGCTTGACAATTTTATAGCCGACCGGCGTTGACGAATTCCAAGAACCATGAAGAGCCACTAATAAATTGCCTTGATCTTCGGGAGGAAAGAGTGAAGAGTTAATGAAAGTAATTCCCAACGGCGCCACATGGGCAGGCAGATCAAATTTTGAAGCAACGGTATCCGGACAATATGAAAGCTTCTCTCCCGGCTTAAATTTGAAATCTCTAACTTTCTGGGCGTAACAATACGGCCATCCGTAATCTTTTCCCTCTTCGATTAAATTGATTTCGTCCGGAGGCAAAGTGTCGCCTAAATAATCTCTTCCCATCTCCGTTCCCCATATTCTTCCCTGGTTGTCGAAGGTAAAAAATACCGTATTTCTAAGTCCCTTGGCAAAAACTCTCAAATTCTCTCCATCCAAATCCGATATTAAAATAGAGGCTCGATAGGGATTTTGTTCGATACAGACATCACAGGATGAACCAACCGAAGTGTAAAGTTTATCTCCCCAGATTCTTAAGGTCCTGGTCTTGTGCCTGCCGCCGGCCGGAAGATTGAAGAGAATCTCTTTATTTGTCACCTTTAGGCTGGCGGGGTCGTATGAATATCTAATAACCTTGTCTGTCTCCGCAATGTAAAGTTTGTCACCCGTAAAAGCTATTCCATGAGGATAATCGAGTCCGGTAACGACGTCGATTATTTTGTCCGCCGCCCCGTCGTTCTCTTTATCGGGAAGAGCCACCACTTTTCCTTTATTCGGAATCGAAGCAAATAAAACTCCGTAAGGATCGAAAGCCAGAGCTCTGGGAAGACCGCCTTTAAGATCGGCGAAAGTTGCAATTCCGAATCCTTTTGGTAAATTAAGGGGATAGCTCATCTCTCTGCCCTGAGGAAGAAATTGCCTGATATCTTTCTGTGGGGCAGTAAATCGGGTAATCAGCTCTCTGGGGCTAACCTGCCAAATAAGATATTTGCCTGTAAAATACAAACCGACGCCGACAATTCCCAAGACAAATATAAGAATGACCAGTATTCTTCGCATCTTTTTTCATTATATCTCCTTGAAAGGACAGACCAAAATCTCTATACTATGCTCTCTTGCACCTTACATCTTACTAGCCGGAGGGGAAAATGCCTAGCAAGCTTTATCCGATTGGCAATGGTACAAAGCTTTGTGTGGCTATCAAGAATGCGATAGTTAATTTCATTGTAGAATTTGAGACAAAGCCAAAATGTTGCTATATCTGTTCCAAACCTCGTTACTTGCCCAAGAGAGTCGAGGGGGTTCCGATCAGGACTAGGCAGAATGTTCCCAAAAAAACCATCTTGCTGAAAGCATGAAGGTGTAAGGAAAGACAATCTAAAGTAACGAGAAGCCGGGGGCGGTTTTCTTTTCTCTTTCGAGAACAGATATTTCGCCCCCGGCAAACAAACCCCGAAAGTTATTCACGGTCTTATCAAAGATGCTTCGAGGATGCTTCCATAAGCGAACAACGCTCTGGGGGTCAGCATATCGATCCAAGCAATTCCATCTTCGATCTGGATGGCGCTTCCCCTGTCCATGCAGACCCATTCACGCCCTGAAATTACAAGGCGCGTTCCGAATTCCCACTCGGGCGGACAGGCGATTGCTTTTTCCACCCAGTCCTGCCAAGGCTCGCCGCTAGCCATTCGACTTCGACACTCTCCGTCGATAAAGCTGGCGCAGTTCGGCCCGCCCAAAGGCGGCCAGTAGTGCGAAACCCTTACAAAGACCGGATCGCCCGTAGCTGCTGGACCGGTGGCAGTCGTTGTAGACCCAGCAGCACTTAGGGTAAAGGGCTGAGTTGTTGAACTACTCCCTTAACCCAGATGCCGAGTTCGCCCTCGGGGGTCTCGAACTGGCTGACGACTTCGCCGATGGTCAGCTCGTAGTCATTGGCACCATCGCCATCGATGTCCACGGCCACATAGACCAAGTTGTCCGCCGTGGCCGAGGCCCGGCCGGGGGACGAGAAAAGACCGCCCGCCAGGAGTCCAAGAAAGAACGCCATTGCCACAATCAAACCCAACCATCGCTTGTTCATTTCGAGCCTCCCTTTTGAGATTTTGCTTTCGGGGTTTTAAAAGAGCGAGGCCGAATTATATAATAATTATAGGACTATTTCAAGCGAGGCTATAGGTCAACCTACGACCAGGAAATTAAACAGGAGATAAATAAGGCTTATGTGAAGAATCTGGTCTATTCCCAAGGAAAGGGCAAAAGTATATGTTCCGGGAATGACTTTAAATACCCTATTTACCTCATACCTTACCGCGTCAATCATTATATGTCCCAGGAAAAGAATAAACGTCCCCAAAACCACTTTCCCGGAAGGATAATTAATAAGGGGCAAGAAAAAAGCCAGAGCCATGATGGCTCCGTGGGCAAGCATATATTTATTAAGTCCTCTCTTTTTACTTGCCAAAGAACCCTGAAACATAAAATCCCCTATAAAATGACCGATTACCAAGAGATAAAATGTTAAAAGCACTTTTTTATTATAAACCAAAACTATGCTATCTTAAACCAAAAGGGGGCGCAAACTTTACAAATTGGCTGCGGGGCTTGGATTCGAACCAAGATCAATGGATCCAGAGTCCATCGTCCTACCGTTAGACGACCCCGCAATAATGGGTGTATTTTACCACAGAAGGAAGCTAAACTAAAAAGATGGTGGTCAAGAGGCTGAGAGAGGTTGAATTTTTCAAGCACCGAGGATCTTTTTAAATTTGATTGGGGTTAGTAACCCAGAATACACAAAAATCTTCCCTCGATTTTTCCTCCGGGATTATATCATCAAATTTTTTAATTAAAGGGTATTTACTCTTGGGATATTGACTACAGACCTTGTCGTTTTGAATAAGATATCTTGTTCCAGCATCTTCGGGGGAAGCAATATTTAAATCGGTTTCCAGTTTACAGTCCTTACTTCTGACGTCTTTGATAAGAGTCGCTGAGTCTCCAATATAATCACAATTTTCCGTAAAAAGGACGTTATCAAATTTGTAATTCTTGGTAACCAATGAATTATTTGCTCTGACTATTTCCTCCTTGGAGTCATATTTGCCCGTGTAATAAAGATATTCATAACTTGCGTCTTTCAGAAACGGAGTTACGACAACCAGGGGTTCTTCTGGATAGAGTTCATTATGTAAACTTATGTATCTTGCCAAGACTCTTTCGTATGTATACCAGCCATCAAACTTCTCAACGGGGGTTCTTAAGAAATATAAATAAGCAAAATTAGCTAAAGACACCAGATAAAGTAAGAGGATGCTTATTTTTATCAGTTTTTTTGTCTTTTTTCTTTTTACGATATCTAGGACAAAATTAATACCCGATGCACTCAAAATTACTAAAGAGGGATAAAGTAACCCGCTTCTTAAGGCATGAGTTGTCCCATGCAGATTAATTAAATTAGGGAGAAGAGAAATTACCGCCAAGATCAGGATTATATAAAGGGCCTTGAGGTTTTTTCTTGATAAATAGGCGAATCCTAAAACGATAAACAGCCCGTCAATTAGATACATAAATCCATGGTCAGGAATGGTTAAGGCCTCTGTGTCCCCCTTTTGTCCTTCCAAAAATATTTGTGCGGGAGAAAGTCCTCCGAGAAATGCGCTGATACGTTCTCTTAAACTCTCCGAAACTTTGTTTACAAATATGGTAGAGAGGGGGGAATCTAGACTAATAAGGCGTTTTGAGTTGACTACCGAGCTGACCGAGGTAAGACTTCCGAGCTCTTTAATACGTTCACCGGCGGGATGGATTCTAAGAAATAAAAGGTAAATAAATGTAAATAAAATCAGAAATCCCGTGAGATATAGTGCTGGCTTGACAGATTTTCTGGGATTAAAGGATTTAGTTATAAAAATTCCCAAGAACCCTAAGGGAATAAGTTGAACTTTCGTCGCAAAATAAGAAAGAAATCCTCCCAGTAAAAATGGTAAGCTCCAGAAGATTTTCCTCCCTTTGAGAACCATAAATAAATAGATGGAAAAAAAGTAAAAAAGGAAACCGAAGTTAGACTCATAAGCAGCTCTAGCAAAGTGTATAGACCAGGGATTAATCGCCATCAGAAATGCTGCTATTAAAGCAACTTTTTGACCAATAAGCTTCTTGGATATCAGATAAACCAATAAAATTATGCCCATGTGGGATAAAATGTAGGGAAGTTTTATGGCCACAGTTGAAATTCCGAATAAATATACGAAGGGGATAAGCAGTAAAGAGCCTATTTCTCCAAATATTCCCGAAAGATAATCTCCACTGGGAGAACCTATTATTCCCGTAGCCATACCGGGAATTAATCTTCCTGTTTTGGCGACGGATTGGGCGTTTAGAACAGCGTGAAGTTCGTCGTGATTTAATCCAGGAGGTACTTGAGCAAGATAGGCAGTTCTCAAAAGGGCTCCTATGAGAAGAATGGTTAGAAAAACGCCGTTGATTTTGATAAAGTAGCTTAATTTTTTAAAAATCTTAGGAATCATATAATACCTACTCTACTTCTTAAATATCTTTTTAATCAAAAAACTTAAAAAGGGTTCGGTCTTGCCTACTTTTCCATAAACAGGTCTGCTCCATACCGAAAGAATTACCCACTTCCCGTTTTCGTTTTTCTTGGCCACTACTTCTATTTTTTCATTCCGAAAAGTTCTATAGTAAATCCAAGCGCCTTTGGCAGTAGCATACCTTGATTGATCCGGTTTTCTCCAGGTTGCCCATGCATCGCCCTGAGAAATTTCCCTCTCCCTCATTCTATTGAGGGCGTGGTTTGTCCAAATAACTCCGCCAAATTTAGGGTCCATTTTTATTTTTTGGCCGAAGCAAATTCTTCAAGAAGCTCGTAAGCTAAATTTCCTAACTCCTGCCTAAGGAGTTCCTCGATATTTTCTCCAATCTTCTCTTTGAGATAATCGATCAAAGTTTCATCATGGGGAGCTTGATGAAACATATTCAAGAATTCGGGGTGATAAGTCTTCGGCAATTTTTCGAAAATTAATCCTAGGGCTCGATGGCGGATAAGGCTGTCTACAATCCCCCAAAGTTCGTTTCTCTCTTCTTCGGTTTTGGCAATTGAATCGATTTTATTTTCGACTTCTTCAAAAACAATCAAGTTATCAAAAAAAAGTTTGCTCATATTTCTTTTAAGGCCGTCGGCGGCAGGTTAATTGTATTATAGTCAACCGGACCCAGGGGAACTTTGTTTTCCGGATCATCAACAAAAAAGAGAACCACCGGTCCCTTTTTGTATCTTGGTCCCCCCAGATATTCCATAACCTCGGGAGAACCTCCGAACTGTTTGCCCGTCCAGGCGGCCGGGCCCGAATCGGCGATGGCCGCTACAACCGCATTCCCATTTTGAGTATTAACAATCAATACTTTTCGGTATTTGTACCAATCTCTTAAATAAGGCTGTCGGGTGTTCCAATCAGGTAGGTATAATGTCTGGACAACGGCGTACCATTTTTCCGTTTCCTCAAGTTCTTTTGTCAGTTTATCTTTCGAGGGAGCGAAATAGCCCCAAGCTCCTAGGCCGGGAGCTATTCCTGCCTTTAGGTGCGGCTGGTGGCCGGCAATTGTATCGCCGGGATATCTTTTGAGATGTTGTTCGGCGCCGATCAGACCATAGGTTGTATTCAAGTGTTCTCCCTCAAGCGTGGCTCTGGCTTTAACTCCTATGATATTTTCAAAAACTTGCTCCAGATATTTCTCCTCGCTCCTGGTGAGCGGCCTAGGTCGTTCGGGCAAAGTCTCATTTAAAATATCAATTAAAATCTTTTGGGGGAATTCCGCTTCCCCCCCTTCTTTTTCCGCTTTCGCTTTGTCGATTATTTCTTGGGGTGGGGGCAAGGCCTTTTGGACGGGAGGAGTCAGAAGAAGCGTTCCTGTCAAGGCGCCGGCGCCAATTATTTTGGCCGAGTGCTGTCTTAATCTTTCAAGGTCGATGCCTTTTTCAGCCAAGTATCTCTCGACATCGGGATATTTTTTTGAAAAAGCTTTTTTAGCCTCTATCTGTTTTAATTTAAGCCGGCTGCGCAGAGATTCGAAATCTACCCCTTTGGCTATTTGGTGGTATGTTTGAGTGGGCAGTTTTCCTCCCATAATTCAGATAAACTCCTTTATTCTCCTTAAGGACTCCTCTTTTCCTAAAATCTCGATTGACTCATTTATAGGCGGCGTGATTTTGCTGCCGGTGATAACAATTCGTAGGTCCATAAAGAAATCGCCGATATCAAATTTTCTTTCTCTGGCGATATCTTCCAACGGCCTATTTTCTGCTATCGCTTCGGCGGCGGCCGCTAAATGCTCTTTGTAATTATTGCCGAATAGTGTCAGGTTCGGCTTTTGCCATTTAAAGAAAAATCCTGCCAGTGACTCAAATTCTTTAAGAGTTTTTATCCTATCTCTCACTAATGGCAAAATGCGTTTAAGTTGCTTCGAGGGGTATTTTCCCTCAAAGAATTGGGAAATTTTTGTTTCTAAATTTTCAAGGTCCAGTTTTCTTATATATTCGCCATTGAACCAGTCTAGTTTTTCCTGATTGAATACCGGATTTGTTTTTTGGAAACCGGAAGGATCAAATACATCTACAAACTCCTTTAAACTAAAAATCTCCTGATTGTTTTTCGGCGCCCAACCTAACAGCATCACGAAATTTAGAATGGCCTCGGGAAGATAACCTTCGGTCAGCAACCCCTCGCAGGAAGTACTGCCCTTTCTTTTGGAAAGCTTACCACCCTCGGGATCCAAAATATCGGTAAGGTGGCCAATTTCAGGAACCTTATAATTAAGTCCGTCGTAAACCAACAAATGTACCGGCGTGGAAGGAAGCCAATCGTGTCCCCTCAAAACATGGGTAATCTCCATTTTATAATCATCAACCACCACCGCTAGATGATACGTCGGCATTCCGTCAGATTTAAGAAGGGTGGTGTCAGACACAGCATTGCTATTCCAAGCAATCTCTTTTCCTAAAACATAATCTTTAAAGGAAATTTTTTGATTTTCCGGAATTTTTAGCTTTACCGCCCCCGTCTTCAAGTTTTTATCTCGGCAGGAGTCTCTTAATTCTTTTGAAAATCCCCCTTTTTCGGTATTTTTTGGTTTACAAATACAATAGAAAGCCCTTCCTTTTTTGACTAGATCCTCGGCCGCTTTTTTGTACCTACCGTCTTTTGCCAGCTCCGATTGAACATAATATTCATCCCAATTAAGGCCGAATGTTTTTAATATTTTTTGGATTTTCTCTTTTCCGCGAGGCACTTCTCTTTTTTTATCGGTGTCTTCGATTCTTAAAACAAATTTCCCTTCTTGATGCTTAGCTAAGGCGTAGGAGTAAAGAGCCGTTCTTAAGCCTCCTATGTGCAAATCGCCGGTGGGAGAAGGGGCGAATCTGGTTCGTATCATCGCAATTGAATTCTACAACCTTTTGAGGCTATACTCAAAGCATGACTTCCCTGACCCGTGTTTCGATAATCACCAGGAAAATCATCAGATATTCGGTCTTTTTCGTCATTTTTCTAATTGTAGCCAAGATTCTCTTTGATATTGGTTCGGGTGTTTATCGAAAATTTTTCCCCGCCCCGCCTCCGCCCCCAACCGTAACTTTTGGAAAGTTACCAAAACTCTATTTTCCCGAAAATCCCAAGATAAATTTAAGTTATTCTCTGGAAACAATCGAGGGAGGCCTCCCAACTCTTGCTCCACAAGCCAAAGTCTATTTTATGCCCAAACTTTCAGCCAACCTTTTTTCTTTAGACACGACCAAAAATACCGCCAGCAAGCTTGGATTTGTTCCATCCGAACAACAAGTTAGTCAGACTATTTACAAATTTCCCCATAAACAAAATCCAGCCACATTAGAAATAAACATTGTCACAGGTGTTTTCTCGATTAGTTATGACCTCGGGGCGGATTCTTCCCCGATTCAAAAACGACCGCCGGCTCCCGAAATTGCCGCTTCTTATGTCCGCTCGTTTTTATCTTCGGCCGACCTTCTGCCCGCCGATTTGTCCGGTCCGACCACCCACGAATTCTTAAAAATAGAAGGAGGAAAATTTATCAGCGCTATTTCCCTTTCCGAATCCGATTTAGTCAAAATTAATCTTTTTAGAAAAAAGTACGACAACCTTCCTTGTTTGACCGCCGATCCCGGTACGGCCAATGTCTGGTTTTATGTTTCCGGCTCGCAGGATCGAACGAAACAAGTCTTGGCCGGACAATATATATATTTCCCCGTCGATGAATCCCAATCTTCGACCTATCCTCTCAAAGATAGTCAAACGGCCTGGAACGAATTTAACTCGGGCGGGGCTTTTATTGCCAGCTACGGAGCTAACCAAGAAGGAGATAAGGTGATGATTAGAAAAATTTATCTGGCTTATTACGATGCCGGTGTCGAAATGGAATTCTTACAACCAATTATTGTTTTTGAAGGAGACAGAGGATTTATTGCTTATCTACCGGCGGTGACGGCCGAATATTACGGAGAATAAAACGGGGGCGAAACTTCTTGCCAAGTGTAATTGGCGAAGATCCAATCGATTAATTCTGTAGTTTCCCCGAATCTGTCTTGACTGCCTAAAAGAACAATCATAATTTTCTTCCCATCTCTTTCCAGATAGGTCACCAAATTCTCCCTAGCATTCTCTGTCCAACCCGTCTTCACTCCGAGAACCCCCTCAACCGAACCCAATAACTCATTAATATTTCTCAAATTATGAACGACTTTTCCATCAATACTTTTGACGATTATCTGTTTGGTGCCAACAATTTTAGCAAAAACCGGATCTCTCATGGCCACCTCCGAAACCAATATTAGATCTCTGGCGGTGGAAACGTGGCCATTGCCATCTAGTCCTGTCGGATTATTGAATCGGGAATGGCTCAAATTTAATTCTTTGGCTTTAATATTCATGGCCGCGATAAACAAGTCCCGGCCGCCGGGCCCGCCTGCCGGCGAGGCAGGAAAATTCTCGGCCAGAACTTCGGCCGCATCATTGGCTGAATAAACAAGGAGGCCGTACAGAAGGGATTCGACTGTTATTCGCTCTCCCTTTACCAATCCCATTTTTTGACCATCTATTTTTACCTCATGGACTTTCAAAACTAAATCAAGAGGATAATATTCTAGGGCCACCAAAGCGGTTATTATTTTGGTCGTCGAGGCAGGCAGAAGAGGACTATCCGGATTCTTTTCGTAGAGAGATACCCTCGAATCCAGGTCTACTGCTAATGCTGCTTGGGCAGAAATAATAGGAAAACTAGCGTTTTTGGCAATAACCGGCAAAGCGGGAAAATCTTTTTTGGGACGAATATCATTTGATTGAATAAAATTATCTACCTCCGCCAAAGCCAGGGCGGCAGAGCTGATAAAAACGAATGATAATAGCGAAAGATAAAGAAGTTTCATTTAACAATTTTGAGGCCCAGTTCTTTGAGCTGCCTCTCATCCAATGGGCTGGGCGCGTCCATAACCGAAGTTCTTCCTTTGCCAGTTTGGGGGAAAGCTTGGACTTCTCTTAAATATTCTTCGCCGAAATAAGCCATCAGTAATCTTTCAAATCCCTGAGCACAACCTCCGTGTGGCGGTGCTCCGTAAGAAAAGGCTTTTAACATGTGCCCAAATTTTTCTTCAATTTCTTCTTTTTGATAGCCCATTATTTCAAAAACTTTCTTTAACACTTCCGCTTTGTTCGAACGAATCGAACCGCCCGCCACCTCGAGTCCATTGCAGACCAGGTCGTACTGTGAGGTCAGAATCTTTTCAATGTTTTGCCTTTTTAAAAGCCATTCTTCGTGTTCGCTATTTTTAGGTCTTGAAAATGGGTTGTGGGTAAATGTCCAATTTCCTTCTGTATCTTTTTTGAAAAAAGGAAAGTCTACCACCCAGGCAAAAGAGAGGATTTTTTCCTCTTTTTCTTTATTGCTTCTTAAGTCGAATTTATCCGAATTGAATCTTTTAATCGCTTCCTCGTAAGTAAAAACCGGAAAGGGCTTTCGAGCGACTTTTGCCCCTATCTTGGTAAGAGCGTAGATTGTCATCTCTTCCACTATCTTCATAACATCCTCTCTTTCAACAAAACTCATCTCCAAATCTATCTGGGTATGTTCGTAACCCCTATCGGCCCGGGGGTCTTCGTCTCTAAGGCATCTAGCAATTTGAAAATATCTTTCAAAACCAGCCACCATCAACAACTGTTTATATTGCTGCGGGCTTTGGGGAAGAGCGAAAAATTTGCCCGGATAAAGGCGACTGGGGACGATAAAGTCTCGAGAACCCTCGGGGGTGGATTTGGTTAATAGGGGCGTTTCTATTTCAACAAAATCTTGAGAAAAAAGATATTCTCTCGCCGCTTGGACATAGGCGGATCTGACCTTTATATTTCTCTGCAGTCTTGGCCTTCTTAAATCGAGGTAGCGGTATTTAAGTCTTACTTCTTCGCCAATTTCATATCCGTCTCCCTCGAGGGGAAATGGAAGCTCCTCGGCCGCCGATAAGACTTTCATCTTTTCGATTTTAACTTCCACAGTTCCCGTTTCCAGATTAGGATTGGCCAGATTTTGCGGTCTTTTGGCAACACTTCCCAAGACTTCGATTACGCTTTCGGAAGAAACTCTAGGAAGAGCTTCGCCGACACATTGAACTACTCCAGTCCGATCTCTTAAATCAATAAAGGTAATTTTTCCATGATCCCGAATAGAGACCACCCAACCACAAAGTCTCACTTTTTCTCCAATTTTTTTAAGAGTTTCCCTGGCCAACGTTCTTTCCATTCTATCCATTCTACTTTGAATTGAAGTCCTTTCTCAAATGTTTTTTTATTTCCCGCCGGGCCAGAGTAGTAGCAACAAATTCCAACCAATCACGATTTGGCGGTTTTTTGTTTCTGGATTTAAGAATTTCCACTACCTCACCGCTCTTTAGTTTGTAATTAAGGGGAACAATCCGGCCATCAACTTTGACCCCTTTTAAATAATTCCCTAGGTCGGTATGAACGGCATAAGCAAAGTCGATTGGGGTGGCGCCGGCCGGTAAATCGTAAACATCCCCCTGCGGCGAAAAAACAAAATTTCTGTGTTTTAAAGCGTCGAATTTAACCGCTCTCAAAAACTCTTTGGTATCGGTCAGCTCATTTTGCCATCTGACCAGCTGTTTTACCCAAGTAAGTTTTTCCCCCACAGTTACTTCTCCTTTCTCTAATTTGACATCTTTTGCCCCGGAAGATTTAGCCTCACCATAGGCCCAATGGGCGGCTATTCCAAACTCTGCCTCCTCGTGCATTTTTCTAGTTCTTATTTGCACTTCAACTATCCGACCGCCGGGCCCGAAAACTTTGGTATGGATCGACTGGTAACCGTTGGGCTTCGGTTGGGCAATAAAGTCGGAAATCCCAATATGGGGTACTGGTTTATAAACCTGATGGGTAATTCCGAGGGCGGTATAACAATTAACCACTGTTCCTGTGATAATTCGCAAGGCAACAATATCGTGGACCTTACTGAAATCCCAATCTATCTCCGGTCTTTGCAGTTTCAACCATAGCGAGTAAAGATGTTTTTTCCGGCCGTGAATCTGGGCCATGATCCCATTTCTAGCCAATTCCTTCAATATCCTTCTTTTCATAATCTCGATATGCTTTTCGGCTTCTTTATAAAAAACCGCCGACTCGTCGATAACTTTTTTATACTCGTCAGGGTAGACATAAGAAAAGGCTAAATCTTCAAGCTCCCCTTTTACTTTCCCCATTCCCAACCTTTCGGCCAAAGGAGCATATATTTCCAATGTTTCCTCGGCATTTTCGATTTGTTTTTTTAGGGGAAGAGCATAAAGGGTATTAAGATTGTGCAACCTATCGGCTAACTTGACCAAAATCACCCGCAGATCTTTGGCCATAACTAAAAGCATTTTTCGTAAGTTTTCTGTAAAAATAGCCTCTTTACTTCCTCTCAATCTCAAGGTAGTTACTTTGGTCACTCCGTCGACTAATTCGGCCACCCGTTCGCCAAAACCTGAAACAATATCTTCTCTCTTTGCTCCGCCATCTTCGATTGTATCGTGAAGAAGGCCGGCGATTATCGAAGTGGAATCTAAACGCCACTCGGCTAATCTTCTAGCCACCGCTAAAGGATGAACCACAAAATCCTCCCCGCTTAGCCGCTTTTGACCAGCGTGGGCCAATTTTGCAAACCGCCAAGCATTCTTAATTGCCGGGATATTTGGCCGGCTACTATAACTTTTTATTTCTTTTATTAGCTTTTCGAATTCTAGTTCAACAGCCGCATTCATGATTTAATATCCTTTATCTTTAATTCAATCCTTTTTTGATCATTCCATTCATCTAGGGAAAGAGTGTAGGCAATATTATATAGGTGTTTGGGCGAAAGATTAGAAAACAAATCTCCCTGACCAAAAGCAATAGCCGAGAAGGTGATCCCAGATTCTTCAAGAAGGAGTTTGAGGTGCTTTCTGTCACGGCCAACAATGCTGGCATTTACAATTTTTACATTTTTTGTGCTGAAAGTAGGAGTAGGATTTCCAACCCCGGTAGGTTCGAATTTCCTAATTTCTTCAACTAGTTTAAGGTTGATTGCGGAAAAATTTATTTTGGCGTCTATCCTTAATCTCTTCCTTAAATCTTCCTCTTTCAAAAGTTCGTCAGCAATTTTCTCTATCTTCTTCGAAAAAATTTCTATGTCTTCTGAAGAAATAGTAAAACCAGCGGCCATTTTGTGACCTCCCCAGCGGATTGGAAATCCGTTCAGTCTGGACAGAGCCTCAAATAAATTAAAACCTGGAATTGACCTCCCCGAACCTTTAGCCTCTTCTTTGCCTTTGGCTATTAGGATCGCCGGCCGATGAAATTCTTCAACCAGCTTACTGGCCGCTAAACCGATGACCCCTTCATGGTAGGTCTCGTGGGCTAGGACCAAAATTTTTTTACCTGCTACTTTTCCAACCGAATCTCTAGCGTGGATAAATGTTTCCTCCAGAATTTTCTGCCTTTTGGCATTTACTCTTCCCAAATATTCCGCCAGTTCTTTGGCGGTTTCATATTTGGGAGTACATATTAGACGGAGGGAGTTGAGAGCATGTTCAAGTCTGCCAGCGGCATTAAGTCGGGGGGCAATTATGTAATTAACTTCATAAGAGCCAATTATTTCTTTGGATATCCCCGATTGTTTATAGAGGGCTAAGAGTCCGGGTCTGGTTGTTTCTCTTAAAGCAGTAATTCCGTGCCAAGCGAAGGAGCGATTTAATCCGATCAGGGGCATTTGGTCGGCAATTGTTCCTAGGGCGGCTAATTCTAATCCGTCTCCTCTTTTCAGTTTCTCTGATTTGATTTTAAGCGTCTTTCTTATTTCTCTAGCAAAAATCCAGGCAATGGCGGCCCCGCTTATCTTGTTGGTATAAAGACTGGCGATGCATTTCGGTGTCCTGCCTTTTTTATGATGGTGGTCACAAATAATGATTCCAATTCTTAACTCTTCGGCTTTCTTAATTCCTTCAAACGCACTTATACCGTTATCGACGGTAACGATCAAGCCCAAAGAAGGATGATCTTCTTTAAGTTTTTTTACACTGGAAGGATTTAATCCGTATCCTTCGGAAAATCTATCCGGCAAGTGGGGGTGGACATTTTTTGTAAAAGCGTAGAGGGTTTCAAAAAGTATTCCGGTCCCGCAAATTCCATCCACATCGTAATCTCCGTAAATGACTATCATTTGATTTTTTTTAACTACCGACTTTACCGCCCTGATGGCCTTTCCCAAGGCTTTTTTATCAATCCCCAACTCTTTAAGGCCAATTTTCAAAGGATTTTTAGGATTGAAAAATTCTTCTTTCTCTTTCTTTCCTTTTATTCCCCGATTCTTAAGCAGAATATTAATAATTTTTTCTGAATCTCGAATTAATGGGGTTTTATCTAACGTTTCCCACTTTTTTAACTTTTTTTCCGTACTCACTTATTCTCCTTTGAATGAAGTATAATAGGTTAGCCATGAAAGTCCAACTTCCAAGGCTTGTTTTAGAAATCCTCGAAAAATTTGAAAAAGCCAATTTTGAAATTTACATTGTCGGAGGCGCCGTCCGCGATATCTTAATGGGGAAAATAGTCGATGACTGGGATTTTACCACCAACGCTACTCCCGAGCAGATTCTCAAGCTTTTCCCCGAGGGATTCTATGACAATATTTTTGGTACTGTCGGTATTGCCGATCCTTCGGAAAAAAATCCATTTGAAATAACTACTTTCCGGCGCGAATTTGGATATTCCGATGTAAGAAGGCCGGATAAAGTTATCTGGGGCAAAAACTTAAGCGATGATCTCAAACGACGAGATTTTACCATCAATGCTATGGCCCTCCGAAAAATTGAAGATCAAGATTTTGAACTAATAGACCTCTATAACGGACAAGAGGATCTAAAAGCAAAACTTATTAGGGCAGTCGGAAATCCCGACGAAAGATTTTCAGAGGATGCTTTAAGAATGATGAGAGCAATAAGGATAGCCGCCGAGCTTGGTTTCACCATTGAAGAGAAAACTTTCAGCGCAATTAAGAAGAATGTTTCTTTAATCAATAAAATTGCTAAAGAGAGAATCAAAGAAGAGCTTTTTAAAATTCTTGCCTCTTCTCATCCTTTCGAAGGGATAACGCTTTTTCGGAATTCTTCTCTGATGGCAGAAATCTTACCGGAATTAGAAAAATGTTTTGGTGTTGAACAAAAGTCTCCTCGTAGACACCATATCTATGACGTGGGAACCCATCTCCTAATGTCTTTAAAGGCCTGTAAAACTTCCGACCCGATTGTCCGCTTCGCCGTTCTTCTCCATGACATTGGTAAACCCCAAACTTATAAAAAACTTGAAAATGGGGTTATCACTTTTTATAACCACGAGGTCGTTGGAACAAAAATGGTAGCCAATATTGCCGACCGACTCAGGTTATCTAATAAAGAAAGGAAGAAACTTTTAACCCTTGTTCGATTCCATCAATTTACTGTGGATGAAAAACAAACCGACTCCGCCATTAGAAGATTTATAAGAAACGTGGGCCCGGAAAATGTACCTGACATACTTGAATTAAGGGTGGCTGACAGACTGGGAGGGGGGGCCAGAGAAACATCGTGGAGACTTGAAGAATTTAAAAAGCGTCTTATCGAAGTCCAAAAACAGCCATTCTCAATCAAGGATCTAAAAATCGACGGCAATGATGTAATGAAAACTCTCGGACTTTCTCCTGGACCAAGAGTCGGAGAAATACTAAAAATACTTTTTGAAGAAGTCGTTGAGAAGAAAATAGAAAATGAAAGGACGGTTCTTTTAAGGAGACTTCGAGAACTTTAATTCTTTCGCTTCTTTTTTTTGCAACTCATCCCAAGTCACCAAGACAGGAACAGCCACAAAAGGAGACGAATAAGTCCCGGAAATTGTCCCAATAAGAAGGGCGATAGCGAACCATTTGATAGTCGATCCCCCCAAAAGAACAAGAGCGACCAGCATGAATATTATGGTAAAGGAATTATTTAGAGATCTAACCATTGTTTCGGTAACCGCCCTATTGACCAAATCAATCAACTCCCCGCCGTACTTCCGTTGCGATTCCCTGATCCGATCATAAACAACAATCGTGTCATGTACGGAAAAGGAAAGTACGGTAAGAGCTGCTGTCACGAAAAGAAAATCAACCTCAGCACCAAAAAAGTGGCCAAGAAGGGAAAAACTACCAACTAATACTAGACTGTCGTGGGTCATTGCCAAAATTGCACTGATTCCAAATTTTAAACTCTTAAACTGAATGGCAACCCAAAAGAGAATTGAGATCGCGGCAATTCCCATTGCCCAAAATGTCTTCTTAATTAAATCCGGTCCAATCGAAGGGCCAACATTTTCAAATCTCAACTCCTCGGGTTTTCCTCCGGCGATATTCTCGAGAGCGGCAAAAATTCTATCTTTCTCATCGCCGGAAATAGGCGGAACTTTAATAAGGTAAGAGGTTTCTGTTCTCTGGATAGAGGTTACCGAAACCCCATTGTTTTCTATTGCCCTGGTGGCTTCTTCGGTAGAAATCTCTCGAGGAAGCAAATATTCTATTATCGCGCCGCCTTTAAAATCAACTCCGAAAAGCAATCCCCATTTAATAAGGCCGAATATTCCGATACCAATTGCGAAGGTTGATATTAAAAAGTAAACCAGCCGGTATTTCATCCAATTCATAACAGAGTTATTTTTGTCTTATAAAAACCCTTAAAAGATTTCTCGAAACCACGATGCCGGTGAATAGTCCGATAGCAATTCCTAGAGCCAAAGTTACGGCAAAACCTCTGACGGGTCCCGAGGTGTGAAGAAAAGGCCAATCAAGGGGGTTGGCTAAAACGAAGGCAGTCACCAGAGTAGCAATGTTGGCATCGCGGATAGAATCCCAGGCTCTACCGAAGGAAACCTCCAAAGCATCAGCAATCGGACGCTTTAATCTTTCCTCTTTGAACCTTTCAAATATTAAAATATTCGAATCCACCGCCATTCCGACGGAAAGAAGAAATCCGGCAATACCGGGAAGGGTAAGTACAACCGGAATAAGCTTATACAAGGCTAGGGTCAAAACGCCAAAAATAACAAGCCCCGCGTTTGCCACCAATCCCAGCTTCCCGTAGGCAAGGGCCATAAAGGATAAAACCATTATCAGTCCAACTACCCCTGCTTTGATGCTTCTGGCTACCGACTCCGTACCAAGCGTCGCACCAACGGTTCTTTCCTCGACCAACTTGATCGGAACAGGCAAAGCACCGGCATTAAGCAATTTAGCTAGGAGTTTTGTTTCCTCTACAGTAAAACTTCCAGAAATTTGTCCTCTACCGCCGGTAATTGGCTCTTGAACAATCGGCCAAGAGATAGGGCTGGCGTCTAAAAATATTACCAGTGGTTTGCCAACCAGTCTGGTGGATATTTCTCCGAATTTCTCCGCCGATTCAGATTTTATTTCGAAAGTAATGATTGGTCGACCTGCTTGCCTATCAAAATCTGGGGTTGCTTTTTTGAAATCGGCGCCTGTAAAACCGGTCGAACGGGTATTGACTAAAGTTGCCCCGCGAGTAGCCTCTTGAGGATCAATGAACTCTCGAAAATCAAGCTGGGCTGTCCTGCCAATAAGCCCGGCTGCGGCTTTAGTATCTTTAACTCCCGGCAATTCTACAATAATCCTTTCCTTTCCTCCAAAAGATGCTGTCTGAACATTTGGCTCGGAAACCCCCAGAAAGTTAACTCTTTGTTCAATAATGTTTTTGGCAGCCGCCAGGGCATCTTTTCGATCAGCTGCCGCTACTTTCTCCAAATCGGCTTCGAATACCAAATGACTACCTCCAGCCAAATCTAACCCCAAAACTAAATCGAATTTTTTGTGAATTGAAATCTTTCCCGTCTCGATATCTAAATCGGGACGATTGAATTTCCTACCAAATAATGCGAATTCTTTAGGAAGACTGATTATAGCCGCTAAAATAAAAAGGAGAAAAATAAAAAATATTTTCTTTAAGGGGGCAGATATTCCTGGCATTTTATCCAACCAGCTCCTCTTCATCCCCAATTACCATCACCCGACTGCCAGATAAAATTCCCGAAAGGAAAGGGTCACGACGCTTTTTTCTGAATTCAAATTCTTCCTTGCTCATTACCGTATAATTAATCTCCTTACCACGCTTACTTTCTTCGAGTCTAATCAAAGTTGCTAATTCGGGCAAAACAACCTCCCCAACTATTAAGATATCGACGTCTTCTTCGTTCTTTCTAGGTTTACCCCTAACAAACCTTCCTGAGAACATGACCGAGTTAATCTTGCCAATTTTGTTACGCGCCTCAATGATATTTTTACCCAATCCGGTCGTTTTTGAAATTAGACTCAATAAATCTCCGAAAAAAGGATAGTCGTGGCGAAGCCAATAGTAAACCCTATTTCCTCGCGGCTCTTTTTTAAGAATTCCTACTGATTCAAGTTTTTCCAGTTCACGCCTGACCGCATTTATTTCTTCCCCGACTTCTCTAACGATCCCCCGAACATGGTACATTTCACCCAAATTGGAATAGAACAACTCCAATATTTTTATTCTTACTTTTGAAGTAATGATGTCTGAAAGTTCAGCCATTGTTAGGGGGCAGGAGCAATTAACTAATAACTTACTTCATTTCCGGCAGGAATAACCTCTACCCAGATCGGGCCTCCGACAAAAGATATCTCGCCTCCTGTTGAGTCAAAAAACTTTGTCCTGGCTGTTCGAGACTCTTTTTTCCAGGTTCCCTCTACAACGACGCCATTCTTAAAAACCAAAGCCTTGCCCGTACCTGTTGTTGTATAGAACATATGAGCGTTTCTGTCAACTGGTCCCTTCTCCTTGGCAAAAATAACCACCACATTTTTAGCAAAAAGCTGTTCTTTATAAGCCAGATCCATATGTTCCTTGCCGCCATTAAATCTTAAATAACGGTTATTTGCCGGCTCATATTTCCACGTAACTTCGTAATCGGGCTTGTTGTCCCAAAATCCGAAAGATATCTCCGTGGCAATTGGAGATTGGGGTTTATCCTCTTCAAAATTCCAATAAACAAAATTTTCATCCCAAGCAATCCCTTTTTTATCTTTATAACCAAGCCCCCGCTTTTCCGCCTCTTTATAGGCGGCGTCGGTCGAGGCCATCATTGTATGTTCGGTGGCAACCTGACGATCAAGCCTCTCATAATTTCTCCAGAAAACAGGGAAGCCGGCGTCGTAGGTAGTATCGAAATCATTCCCCTTAGGCACTCTCCAACCAAGAGCTTCCAAAGTTTCCAGTGCCCTGACCTCTTTGCTAGTGTCTCCCGATCCTGAATAATTATTAGCTCCGCCAACATGCATAAAAATCGGTTTATCTCCATATTCTGAAGCGTAATCGATAAAGTAAATTCTTGCACTTCTAACTGGGGCAACCTGAACATCCTCGGCTGCTATCCCACAGTAAAAAATCCCTAGGAATCTGGTTATTCCTCCTTCGGCAACAATCTCATAAACAACGTCTGCTTTAATAAGTCCGGATGGAGGACGAGAATCGACATGGTTTTCAAGTATTATTGCCAAGGGTCGTCTTTGTTCCCAAATTTCTCTTTCTGCCTTGGTAAATTTACTACCATTGATAGGGCAAACTTCTGTTTTGGGAAGATTAAGATTGATTTTAGAACGACCTTTTTTAATATCTTCGGAGATAATATTCGGCGATTCCTTCAGAAAAGAAAATATTGCCAACGAAATGCCAGAAGATAAGAGATAAAGACCAATAAAACTCAAGGCCAGAGTAAAGCTTTTACTGGTTATCAATCCGACAATTTTTCCTTTCAGGTTTTTCATTTAATTTTCCCTCTGGGCTTTAATTAAAGCTTTTCTTTCCTCTTCCGAAAGCTCCAATTCACTTCTACCATTCTTTATTGACTTTATATAAATCCTGGTTCTCTCCCGGGTATGCAGTCCTGTAATAACAACTCCCGTCTCGGTTCCATCCAGTAGCGCCAAAGAAAAACTATGGCTGCCCCCCGTCTCCTTAAATGGATTAAACCGAACTAATCCTACTTTTTGGACATGTCCCCTGGCCTTTTCTTCCAAAAAATTAATCTTTTTTCCAAGCTCGTCAATCGCCTTTTTGCTGTTGGACTGCTCTTTCAAAATTTTTTCCAAGACCTTGACCAAGTCAACTTCTTTCACTCCTTTTGTCAGACGTCGGAAAAAATTTAAAAACAGAAAAAGAATTATTGAAAGAGCTACTAGCCAAATTCCAATTCCCAATAAAGTTAAAGATTGTTGATCCATTCGACTTCCGAGTAATATTTGAGCTCAAACATTGTTGCACCTTGAAAAAGTTGTGTCAAGGTAGTATTTATGGAAAGATTAGGAAAATGGCCATTAGAAGGACCAGAGAAGATAAGATTAATGCTCGTCATCAATTTCTTTATAGTTGGTCTGATAAAGCCACCGAAAGTCAATTTGAGCACAATGTCAAGAGGCAATTGAAAACCGAGCTCGGAGTTGATTCCAAAGATAGCGAAACATCAAAAAATGTCAATATTCTGGCACAAAATGGTACTTTAGCCTCAATTAAGCGTGATCTTCTAAAAAGTCTTTTTTTGGCCTGCCTTATTCTTGGAATCGAAGTAGTGCTATACTTAGCTTGGCTTTAAAGCTGTCCTCCAGGAAGGAGGTGAAATTAGAAAAATGATGTATTGTGTTAAGTGTCGCGCTAAAAGAGAAGGCAAGAATCAACAATCAGTAACAATGAAAAACGGCAAGAAAGCAACTAAGGCCGTCTGTGAAGTTTGCGGCACGACCATGTTCAAGATCGGAGGATAACAACGATCTTGAAATAAATCAAAAGGGTATTCGGCTCTAGAGGTCGAACACCCTTTTGATAGTTAATAGCGAAGGAAATTTTAAGCTTCCAAATTGATAGTTACTGGTCCGTCAAGAAGGGCGCTGATTTCCATATAGTCTCCAAAACTCCCGGTTTCAATCCTTATTTCCTTCTCTTTGAGTTTGTAGATAAAATATTCATAAACGTCCCTGGCCAATTTAGGATCGGCCGCTTCGATGAAAGATGGACGATTGCCCCCGGAAGTGTCGGCATAAAGAGTAAATTGGGAAACCACCAAGATTTCTCCTCCCGCTTCTTTTATAGAAAGATTCATTTTGTCATTTTCGTCGGCCATCACTCGCAATTTGGAGAGTTTTTCCGCCAATAACTCGGCTTCGCTTCGGCCATCGCTCTTCTTAATTCCCACCAACACTAAATACCCCCTTCCGATATTGCCGACAACCCTGCCTTTAACTTTAACGGTTGCCTTTTTAACTCTTTGAATAACAAGCCGCATTTATATAGGCATTTTAGCAAATCTTGACCTCAAATTAATTTGAGGTATAATTTGTCTTGTGACGGCAGGACGCCACTGGCGTTTCCTCTCCTCCAGAACAGGAGACGGGTAATAACCTGTTTCCTGTTCAGAAAAATAACAGGCGGCCGAATTGCAAAACGGCAAAAGCCTGATAAAAAAGTTCATTTAAATCGGGAGTAGTAGGGACTAAACCCTGTTTAACTCCTCTCATGGAGAGGCTAAGCGGATGGAGCAGGCAGGTCTGGGGCCGGTCTTCTCTTTCTGCGGAAACCTCTCCGCCACCCATTTCCGACCGAAAGGTCGGTTGGGGTAAGGAACCGGATTATGGGCAGCGGTGACCTCCCATTCCACTCTATCCGGTTCCTTTAGAAAAACCGAGCCGGCTGGCTCAAAGAAAGTTGATTTCTTTACTTTCTTTGATGTCTGTCCGGCTCGTTTGTTTTTTTAAGCTTTTCCATTCATTTTTCTGCCAATGAAATACCCCTCCTTTTGGGAGGGGCATTTCATATCTCTGGAGGCTAGTAAGCCAGGTTCTGTTTCAGATGACCATCTATCTAAGCCCTCTATCCTTGGGTCTCGGGAAGGCGACCTAGTAACGACCCGGTCGGAGGTTGCAGCGGGGAGGATTGCCTCTTTTCACTCTCTTTTCCGAACCTATCTGGTCCGAAATGAGTTGTCGTCTCTGTGGCTCTAACTAGCGCTTTCGCGTGCCGCTTTACAGCGACCACCCTGCCTTCTGCTGCCTGGACTTTCCTGACGGCCGCAACAAAATATGTTGTCGGTGCCCGGTCATCCTTCCTCCAGAGTGGAGCTATTATATCAAGAAAGTTTTCTTTTTTCAATCCTTAAGAAGATACTGTTTGCCCAAAACTTGAAGAGTAATGACTAATGGCACCGAAACAATAATTCCGACAACCCCCGCCAGCCTTAAGCCAATTACTAAGGCTACTAAAGTGATTATAGGCGAAACTCCTACAGATTTTTCCATCACCTTGGGCACAAAAAGGTAGTTTTCAAATTGCTGAATAAGAAATGCCAAGCTGGCAACTGCCAATCCCATTAGTGGCGAAATACTTAATCCGACAAGAACCGCCGGAATTGCCGCTATTATTGGCCCGATGTATGGAATAATTTCTAAAACTCCGGCTAAAAGGGCGAGGGGAAGGGCGAAAGGAATTCCTAAAATTAAAAGCCCCAGATAAGTGAAGGTTCCCACCAAAGCCATAAGCATCAGCTCGCCCCTAGCCCAGCTTCCCAGTCGTTTTTCCAAAATATTAATCAGCCTGGCAATCTCTTGTCTCTTTTCCTCCCCAAAGAAAAACCCCAAATGATCGTCCAGCTTTTCTCGCATCAACAAAAAATAAAAGGCGAAAATCAAAACCGCAAAAATGTCGAAGATGTTAGAGAAAATTGACACTCCAACTTTGACTACCTGACCAGGAAATCCTCCTAGTTGAGAAATAAGTTGACCGACCATTTGTTCGCTCAAAAGCCTGCTTACCCCTAAATTGTCGAAAAACCTGGGAAGACTATTGACAAAGCTTGTGCTTTGGCTGATCACTATCGGAATTATTACCCCAATCAAAGTTCCAATTATTCCGAAAAATATAAAATAGACCAAGAACACTGAAAGCGCCCGAGGAATTCTTCGTTTAGATAATTTGCTAACTAGAGGGTTTAAAATCGCCATGATAAGAAGGGCGATAAATAATTGCAGAATAATGTCGCGGATAATATATAAAATCCAAAGCACCAACAAAAAAACGGCGGTGAAAATTATTGTTCGGTGAGAAATTTCAATTTTTCGATACATTGGCGTTAGAATACCATTTTTTGATCAATTTTTCTACATAATTTCGCCATCGCCGTTTAGAAATATCAAACCAATTGATTCTTTTATCTTTCTTAAACCAAGTAATCTGGCGTTTGGCGTACTTCTTTTCTTCGTTCTTCCAAATATCTATAACCTTGTCTCGAGTTTCTTTTTTTTCAAAATAAAGTTTCCATTGACGATAGCCTAAAGAACTCATCGCTTGCGATTCCCAAGTTACCCCTTTTTCGAAAAGTTTTTTGATTTCTCTTTCCAGCCCCCGATTGATCCTTTCATCAACACGTTTTTCTATTTTTTCAAATAAATAATTTTTGGGGGCATTAAGACCAATAAAGAGGCTGTCGTATTTCTTGATTCTAATCTTTTCTTTTCTGCCCGATTTTAAACGCCATTGGGCTACTTCAATCGCTCGAATCAATCTTCGCGGGTTTTTCCTGTCGGAGACATTTAACAATGCTGCTTTTATCGGATCGAGTTGGGCTAAATTTTCAAAAAGTTCGGCGAGGGTTTTTCCTGCCAGATTCTTCCTTAACGATTCGTTTTTGGGAATAAACGCGGTTGGGATTCCATCTACAACGGCTTTGATATAAAGACCGGTTCCTCCTACTAAAATCGGCAGTTTCCCCCTCTTGATGATATGTTGAATAGTTTTTTGGGCAAAACGAGTATAATTTGCCACACTAAACTGCTTAGTGGGTTCCACTAAGTCGTATCCCCAAATTTTTACGCCCTTGATTTCATAGAAACCATAGTTGCCGAGAACCGCTTTATATGTCGACCCTTTAGGTAAGTCTTTGCCGGTTCCTATGTCCATTTCTTTGTAAACCTGGCGCGAGTCGGCGGAAACAATTTCCCCGCCAAATTTTTTTGCTATGTCGATCGCCAAGGCAGTTTTGCCCGTAGCTGTAGGTCCGCAGATAATTAAAAGCTTCGTCATAACCCTAGCTTGAGGCGGATGAATATTTGGTTAAGGCGTAATTCCAAAACTTCAAGGAAACAAAAAGACAGATTGTCCCAAAGGCAAGAGAAAGGAGAGTAACCCTCGGATTGAGCAGGCCCATCAAGGCCTTAGCAGGAAAAGTTACCATCAATCCCACTGGTATCAGATAGGTCAAAATACCCCTTAAGGGCTGTTTATAAATATCTACCGGAAAACGGCCCAAATTTGTCAAATCTCGGTAAATCATAATCGTATGGTCAATCTCCAAGGTAATGATTCCTAAAGAAAGAATCGCTATATGAAAAGCGGTTGCAATCAATAAACCATTAATAAGTAGCAAAAGATAAAGGAAAATCTGAACCAGAGTAGGATTTAAAGACATACCCAAGAAATAAACCGCAACAATAAGCGGCGGAATGGTTATCAAATCCAAAATGTCGGCCCCACCCATCAACGACCGGAAAAGAGCATTTATGGGCTTGGTCAAAACTAAATCAAAACCGCCCGAAACCACCAAGGGCCTAAAGCGATAAACCTCCCGGTAAAGAAATTGGGTGACGATATCAACAAGGTTAAAGGTCAGAAAGAAAAAGAGGGTCTGATTAAGATTGTAGCCGGCCAGAGTATTAGTTCCCTTAAGAAGAAAAACAATAAAGGCGATAAAAAATCCGAATCTTAGAATTTTTCCGAACAAAAATACCAATGCTCCCAGTCTGTTCATAAGCATACTGAGAAAAGCGTTCTTACTCATCAACCACCAGACTTTTAGATATTTTTTCATCTTACCTACCCACTGCTTCAAATCTCTTGATTCCCTTGTTCCAAACTATATTCAAACCAATCGCCAAAACCAAAACCCAAAAAAGCGAGATAAGAATACCGCCGAACATCTGACTGCCGACAATTTTACCCAAATAGACTTGAAGGGGGAAAAACATCAGATAGGGAAAGGGCAAAAGGTATAAAAACCTCTGAACGGTAATCGGCAGAATATCTAAGGGAAAAACACCTCCCGAAAGGAACTCTGTCAATATCGCGATAAATAGAAACTGGGCCGCCCAGCTGTTTTCGGGCATCCAAAAAGCGACCAGATTAATTAGAAACAGAAGCAAGAAAAAAAGAAATACAGCCAAAACTAGAGAAACAAGAAAACCGAAAAGAGATATTATCTCTGTTTGAATAAAAAGCGGCGGTTTTAACAAAATAAAAAGAATCAATACCTCAACAATGGCAAATCCCAGATTTAGAGCCTTGCTTGAAATATCTCTTGTAAACCAAAATTTAAAGTAGTTGATCGGCTTTAGAAGAAAATTGGATAAATCCCCTCTCGAAATTTCCCCGGCCACATCGACCGCCCGAGCCGATAAAACTATAGCTTTAAGAATAAGTATCCCGAAAACATAGGTCAAAATTTTCCCCCTATCGTATCCAAAAACCATTCTGGTCGGATCGGAAAAGACAGAATTCCAAAGGAAAAAAACCAAAAATATTTGCATTACATTCCTTACCCGCCACATGATAAAGTTCAATCGATATGCAAATTCCTGAACCAAAGAGATCTTAAATATTTGCAAGTATTTTTCCAACATTAGTGTTTTTTTCGAGCCATCTCGCCCCGAAAAACTTTTCTGATAATGTCTTCTATGGGAACCTCCTCGATAGTCAAATCCGCAATCGGAAAGTTTTGAAGAAGTTCTGCCGCCGCCACCGCCACCACCTCTCGGGGAATAGACAGGACGACCTCTGGAAAAGCAATCTTTTTAACCTTGCCGATGGTTTCTATTCTTTGAATATCATCTTCCTTTGTTAAAGAAGCTTTAATAATTTTCTCTTTGGCAAATCGGGAAACTAGCTCCTCCAGAGCCCCATCAAAAAGAATGCGGCCTTCGTCTATGACGATAACCCTCCGGACCAAATCTACAAGATCGTCCATGTTGTGCGAAGTCAATAAAATACTTGTCTGGTAGCGACGATTATATTCGTAAATGAAATCTCGCATTTTTTGCTGGGCGATTAGATCAAGACCAATTGTGGGTTCGTCCAGAAAAAGTACCTTTGGTTTGTGGATAAGGGCAGCGATCAGCTCGAGTTTCATTCTTTGACCCAAAGAGAGTTTTCGAACTTGAACTTTAAGTAGGTTCTCAACTCCTAAAGGGGATGTCAGTTCTTTTAAGTTTTGTTCGAATTCTTTTTCCGGAATTTCGTAAATAGCCCGGTTTAGTTCCAATGTCTCGATGGCTGGCAAATCCCACCATAGTTGGTTTTTCTGTCCCATCACCAGCGAAATTTGCTTTAGAAACTCGGGCTTTCTATCCCATGGATCAAAACTTAAAACCTGAACAAAACCAGCGGTAGGATAGAGAAGACCGGATAATATCTTTAAAGTGGTTGTTTTACCCGCCCCGTTCGGTCCGATAAAACCGACCAGCTCTCCAGGTTGAATCGTAAACGAAATTCCTCGAAGAGCCCTGATAATTTTCTTTTTTGGCGAAATGATGGATGAAATTGCTCCCGAAATACCCGATTCCTTCTCGGTTACTTCGAAATTCTTGACCAAATGGTCAACAATTATGGCCCTGTCCATATGCCTATGCCAAAGTATAACACTTAGGAATTAAGAATTATTGAAGATTACCTCAAAACCTGCCTTTTTAATTTCTTTCCGGGAGTAAAACGAGGCGAACGATGAGCCTTGATTGTAACCAGTTTGTCTGTTTTAGGAATCTTGACAGTTTTTCCCTTCATAGAAATGACCCTGAAGGTTCCGAATCCTGAGAGGACAACTTTTTCACCTTTAGATAGTACCCGGCCGACCTCGTTTAGGAAAACTTCGACTGCTTCATTGGCGGCTCTTTTGGTCAAATGCGCCTTTCTGGCAACCAAATCAATCAACTCTCTTTTTGTCATAACGAGCCAAGAATAGCGAAAGCTTGGGAAAAAGTCAAGTTAGATAATTTTTGGCAATTGTTTTTCCCTTGTCTTACTTAGCAACAGTCGACTCGCTGGCTCGAATTTCCCTAATTACTGTTACTTTTATCTGTCCGGCATACTCTGTTTCTTTCTCCAGCCTCTTGGCAATATCATGAGCTAAAACAGTTATTGCCTCGTCATCAACTTCTTCTGGGTTGACAATTACCCTGACATCTCGGCCGGCTTGAAATGCCACAACTGATTCTACTCCCGGAAACGAGGCGGCAATCTCCTCGATCTTACTCATTCTCTTAACATACTCTTCATGGGGTTCATATCGGGCCCCGGGTCGAGAACCGGAAATAGCATCAGCCGTCCAGACAATTACCGATTCGGTCGAAGAGAAAGGCTTATCTTCGTGATGCTCAGCAACACAGGCAATTACCTCCTTGGGAAGCGAAAATCGTTTAAGAGTGTTAACTCCAACCTCTATGTGAGTTCCCTCTTCATCCGTAACCACCTTGCCAATATCGTGAAGGAGACACCCTAGGCGAACAATGTCCACATTAGCCCCGAGTTCATTAGCAATAGCAACTCCAATTTTTGTTTCCTCTATTGTATGCAGACCCAAGTTCTGGCCATAAGATGTCCTAAATTTGTAACGGCCGATTAATTTAATAAGTTCGAGGGGGAGATTGTAGACTCCACATTCTTGGGTAATTCTTCTTCCCTCCTCTAAAAGAACATCTTCGATTTCTCCCTTGACTTGTTTAACCACCTCTTCGATTCTTGAGGGCTGGATCCTGGTATCTTTGATAAGCCGCTTAAGACTTCTTTTGGCAATTTCCCTCCTTATGGCATCAAAAGAAGAAAGCCTAATTTCATTTCCTTCGTCGATTTCTATTTCAACCCCCGTTTCCCTCTCAAATGTTCTTATGTTTCTTCCGCCGGCACCAATGATTCTCCCCTTGACATCTTCATTTGGAACGGTTACTGAAGAAACTGTATATTCTGCCGTATAAGTAGTCGCCCCGTGTTTCATCGCATCGGCTAGAATTTCTCTAGCTTTCTGGCTCGCTTCCTCTTTGATTCTTTCCTCGGCATTCCTAATCTTTTTAGCTATTTCTGCCGTAAGGTCTTTCTGGATTTCTTCAAGAAGAATTTTTTTCGCTTCTTCTCTATTGATCCCGGCCACTTTTTCTAACCGAGAGATCAATTCTTCTTCACGAGTTTTCAGAAGGGCTTCTTTTCTCTCCAAAGCCTCCCTCTGTCTCCTCAGATCTTTAACTATTGCCTTGATGTCGTCTGATGTGGTCATCTAACCGCAAATAAACAAATAAATAAGTGGGAGCTTAAGAAACAAAAAGGGCGTCCTTAATTAAGGATTGAAGAAGCCAGCATTAGCGACTTTTTGCCCATTGTTTCTTGACTCCAAAAGCAATTTTACCTCTTTTTCAATATCTTTTCAATTATTTCCCAATCAAAACCTTTTCTGGCTAAGAACTGACCCATTTTTTGGCGAGCTTCCAACCTTGAAAGGTTTCTCCACTTATATGCTTTCTTGTCGAGAAGTTCTTTGGCTATTTTTCCCTCATCGGTTTTTATTTGTTCGATAACTTTTTTGATAACCCCCTCTTTAACGCCTTTTGTTCTTAATTCATGGATAATCATTTTCTTTCCTCTTGGCGAAAATTCTAGTCTTTGCTCAACCCACCAAGTAGCAAACTTTTCGTCATTCATTAAAGACAACCGATTTAATCGATTAAATAACTCATTGTGTAGACTTACGTGAACTTTTTTCTTTATCAGCCAGTCTCTTATTTCTTTCTCCGACCTAGGTCTAAGCGTGGTAAATTTAAGAAGCTTATCAAGAATTTTTCTAAATTCAGATTTTTTGACTATTTCTTTTATTTCTCTATCAGCAAGCTCCTGACCGGTTTTCAATCCTAGTTTAGCAAAATTTTCCAAATCAATCCCGAATCCAAATTTTCCATCCAAATAAATATTGGCCCTTTTTCGGTTTTTCTGGAGCTTTATCGCCGTTATTGCGGGCACTGGTTTTACTCTTTTTCTTCTACTTCACCAATCTCTTTTGGGAGTTTTTTACCAGAAGCCACCACTTCTTTTATCTTCTTTTCCAGCTCCTCAGCAAAACGAGGGTGTTCTTGGATATAGGTTTTGGCTCCCTCTCTTCCTTGAGCAATCGGCTTTCCTTCATAGTTAAAGAATGATCCGCTTTTGGCAATAAGTCCCAGCTCGGTCGCTACATCAAGTAGACTGCCCGATTTGGAAATACCTTCTTCAGCCATAATATCGAGCTCGGCTACTTTCAAGGGAGGGGCAACTTTGTTTTTGACAATTCTGACCCGATGCCTGGAACCAATCACCGCTTCGCCGTCTTTCAAAACTTCTATTCTTCTCACATCTAATCTGATCGATGAATAAAATTTGAGGGCTAAACCGCCGGGGGTAGTTTCGGGATTGCCAAACATGACACCTATTTTTTGTCTTATTTGGTTGGTGAAGATAAGAATGGTTTTGCTTTTGGAAATCGCCCCGGTCAGTTTTCTCAAGGCTTGACTCATCAGTCTGGCCTGCATGCCCATAACCGCGTCTCCCATTTCTCCTTCCAGTTCGGCTCGGGGAACCAAGGCGGCCACCGAATCAACAACAATCACATCCAAAGCTCCCGATCGAATCAAGGTCTCGGTAATTTCCAGAGCCTGCTCGCCGGTATCCGGTTGAGACATCAGCAGGTCATCCAGATTAACACCTATTTTTTCCGCCCAAGTCGGATCGAGGGCGTGTTCGGCGTCGACAAACGCTGCTTGTCCACCTCGCCTTTGTGCTTCGGCGATTACCGATAGGGCGAGGGTTGTTTTCCCCGACGCCTCTGGCCCGTAAATTTCAACAATTCGACCACGGGGAAGACCGCCAACTCCTAATGCCAAATCTAAAGCAATAGACCCGGTTGGAATTGCTTCGACCTTCATTTTTTCGCTTGGCTGCTCGCCTAATTTCATAATCGATCCTCGACCGTACTGTTTTTCTATCTGCTCCATCGCCAATCGAATTGCCTGGAGTTTAGCCGATCCGTCCGTTTGGGATTGGGGAATTTCCCGTTGGGTTTTTTTCTTGATCGCCATCGCGTTTTCTTATTACCATACCACCAGCCAAAATACAAGGGAGTAATTAAGAAGAAGTTTTATACTCCGGGGAACTTTTTTGGGGGAGGAAGATGATTAAAAGTAAATTTGCGGTTGACAACGATTTCTTGCTTGTTACAATAGACCTATACCTATGGTGGGGGTATAAAAGGGGTTAATCGTTAACTTTAAAAATATGAGCGCTCGAAAAGACTTGCCTGCCGCCAAGCACGAAAAAACTCTCATCAATTTCAAAAAGGCCCAAAGCTTAATATCGAAAATCATAAAGATGGTTGAGGCCGATAAATATTGCGTTGATATTATGCAGCAAAACTTGGCAGTGGTCGGCCTTTTAAAATCTGCCCATCAAATGTTGATGGAAAACCATCTTAATACTTGCTTCAAAACGGCAATGGCCGCAAAGAACGAAAAAAGAAAACAGGAGATGATTGAAGAAATTTTAAAAGTCACAAAACTCCTTAATAAATAATTGAGAGATTGTATGACTAGAAATACAAAAGAGCATACCTACTATGTCAAAGGAATGCATTGCGCCTCTTGTGAGATTTTAATTGAGAAGAAACTACTAGAATTGGAGGGCATAAAATCAATCGAAGCCTCAACCGCCAAAGGCAAGGTGCTGATCGAATACGACGGCGAAAAACCGACCTCCGAAAGACTGAATGAAATTTTTAAAAGCGACGGTTATATTTTCGCTGATCAACCAAGAGAAATCATAAACGGTTTTAGAGCAAGGGAATTTTTAATTACTTTTGGGATAGGATTGCTAATCATCGTCGGTTTTATTGGATTAAATAAAGCGGGATTGTCAGAATTAATAAATGTTGGTTCAAAATCGTCTTTGCCAGTGTTTTTTGTGTTCGGACTCCTTGCCGGGGTTTCTAGCTGCGCGGCTCTGGTTGGCGGACTGATTCTTTCTTTGTCAGAGCAATGGGCCGGATTATATTCGGATACCGACTCCGCCTGGAAGAAAACCCAGCCTCTTTTAATTTTTAATGTTGGGAGGCTTGTTTCTTACGGCGTTATGGGAGCGTTGTTAGGAGCAGTTGGCGGCAAACTAGATTTTTCCTTAAAATTCGGGCCGATTTTAGTTATCGCTGTTTCTATAATGATGATTTTTTTGGCCCTTCAGATGCTCGGTCTTGAAGCTTTTAGGAAATTTCAATTTGCGATGCCAAAATTTATTACGAAATTTATTGCCACCGAGTCTAATTTCAAAGGCCGCTATATGCCTTTTTTAATGGGCGCCTTTACCTTCTTCCTACCCTGCGGATTTACTATAAC
>CAYMZX010000006.1:0-104290 GCA_964395115.1 uncultured Gammaproteobacteria bacterium | reverse complement strand
TCTTTCTGGTTGCGCAGTTTTGGCCTAATATGTACAATTGAGTTCATGGAGCGCACCCTTGCAATAGACACGATCTCCAAAGTCAACCAAGAAGTCATCCTCAAGGGTTGGATAGATTCAATCCGTGACCATGGAAAAATTACCTTTGTTGACTTGCGCGATAGAAGTGGTGTGGTGCAGTGTGTTGGACAGAATTTACCCAAGATTTCTAAAGAAAGTGTAGTAGAAATTAGGGGAAAGGTTAGTAAACGTCCCAAGAATTTGGTAAATAAGGATATCCCAACAGGAGAAGTTGAAGTTCAGATTGGAAGTTTGGATGTTATAAGCTATGCCAAAGAACTGCCTATTCCAATTGATGGGGATGGCTATGATATTGATGAGTCCCACCGGCTAAAATACCGCTATCTTGATCTTCGCCGCAGGCGGATGAGCCAAAATATTAGGCTTAGGTCAAGGGTAGTTAATTTTATACGTAATTTTTTACTTGAACGCGACTTTGTTGAGATTGAAACTCCAATTCTAACCAAAACCACACCTGAAGGGGCACGAGATTTTATAGTTCCCTCACGCCTTCAACCCGGAAAATTCTATGCCCTACCTCAATCTCCCCAGCAGTATAAACAGCTTTTGATGGTTTCTGGTTTTGAACGCTACTTTCAAATTGCACGCTGTTTTAGGGACGAGGACCCTCGGGCTGATAGAGCTTATGGGGAATTTACCCAGCTTGATCTTGAAATGAGTTTTGTGACACAGGAGGATATCTTGCAACTTACCGAGGAGCTTTTTACAACCTTAGTTAAAAAGATATTTCCACAAAAGCACATAACGCAGACCCCATGGCCAAAAATCTCCCACAAGGAAGCAAAAGAAAAATACGGCAGCGATAAGCCTGATTTAAGACAAGACAAAAAGGACAAAGATGAGTTAGCTTTTTTGTGGGTAGTTGATTTTCCTCTTTTTACAGAACAATCCAAAGAAGATTTTTATCATGGATCAGGTTCTGGCAAGTGGGCACCATCCCATCACATGTTTACCTCTCCCCATCCGGATGACATTGTATTTTTATCTAGTAACCCCGCCAAAGTTCGAGGATTACAGCATGATATGGTTTTGAACGGTTTTGAGGTTGGAGGGGGAAGTATTAGAATTCATGACCCTGAAATTCAGGAAAAAATTTTTGAGCTTATTGGTTTTAGTACAAAGCAAAAAAGGGAATTTGATCACATGTTGAGAGCTTTTACTTTTGGAGTTCCCCCACACGGTGGTATTGCTCCCGGAATTGACAGATTTTTAATGGCAGCCCTGGGAGAACCCAGTGTCCGGGAGGTAATAGCTTTTCCCATGAGCGCTGGTGGAATAACTTCTGTAATGGATGCTCCCAGTCAAGCCACTGCCGAGCAACTCAAAGAGCTCGGAGTTGTATTTAAAAAAGATTAGTGATTTCATGAAACATTTCCTGTCTATTGCCAAAAAAGAACTTTTATATCTTTCGATGCTTAGTTTTGTTTTTATTGCTTCAAATGCTCTTGTAGTTGCTAAGAATAGCCTTGATAAGAAGCAAAAAAAATTACCAGTCTATCATCGGGTTGTGATTGCCAGTCCTCTGCCTGTATTGGGGAGTTCTGTTTCTTATCCAGAGTTCTCTGCTCAGGGGATAATTGCTTTGGATATAACTTCGGGCACATCCCTTTACGAAAAAAACCCCGACTTAGCTCTTTTACCTGCATCAACCACCAAAATAATGACTGCCTTGGTAGCCCTAAAGCATTATCCTCTCAACCAGACTCTTCGTGTGGGAAAAGAAGCCTTTATCGATGGGCAGAAAATGAACCTTGTTTTTGGGGAAGAGATAAGTGTGGAAAACCTCCTTTATGGGCTTCTTATGTCTTCAGCTAATGATGCAGCTGAGGTCTTGGCGGCTAATTACCCAAATGGAAGAGAAGAATTTGTGAAAGCCATGAACAAGGAAGCTCAGGCCCTTTCTCTTAAAAACACCAACTTTACAAATCCTACAGGTTTAGACGAGAGAGGACATTATTCAACTGCGAGAGATTTGGTTAGGCTTTCTGAGGTTGCTATGAGGGGAGCCTTTTTTTCTGAAATTGTGGGTACTAAAGAAAAGGTTGTTTCAAGTGTGGATGGAAAGATAAAACATTCCTTGACTAACATTAATGCTCTTTTAGGGAATGTTGAGGGAGTTAAGGGGGTTAAAACAGGCTGGACTGAAAATGCACGCGAGAACTTGGTCACTTTTATTGAAAGGGATGGGAGAAGAATACTTATTGCACTTTTGGGAAGCCAAGATCGTTTTGCCGAGACCAGGGCTCTTATTGATTGGATTTTCAAAAATTATAAATGGGAGGAAATCAACTATTCTTCTAACTTGTAATTTTCTTCTGGTATTGCCAGTACATACGCATAAAAGTCGTCATCTCCTTGAAAAACGATAATGGGTTCTAAAAACCTATCATCAAGCGATCCTGAATCATAATACCCAAGATAGATCTTTCTAATGGTTACTTTGCCATCTTCGTTTAGACCGAGGTTTGCGATATAGCCCTTACCAGCTCTAAGCTCTTCCAGAGCCTGCTGGGCTGTTTTTATCGGATATGTTGCATATTTATCTTCGTCTACAGACAAGTGGTGGTATTCGCCGGCTATAACTTTTGCTCCGCTTTCTGGGGTGCCACTTAAAATAAACCAAACATTTGCCTGGTTTGGATCAGGAGTCATAGCGGGAATTTTATCAAGATCTTTTCTAAAAAGGTTTACCTTAATAAGGTTTGTTTCAGAAAGAGAAATTGCTCTAACCAGTCTTTGGCCCTCAATTCTCAAAAGCTCATAGCTTGTTCGACCACTTAAATCTTCGGGTAAAAATTCTCCTCCAGCTAAATAGTTTTTGACGGAAGAGATAATCGCTTCAGGGTTGCCGGGTCTATTATTGGTAAGAGCGCTGTTATCGGTAACATCTTGGCTAATAGAAAAAAGCCCTGAAACGATATTTATCTCAAGGACAGAAGGGACAGATGGGTGTTTGAATTTATAAACTGTCTGAGAGACACGTTCTGGATTTGTGCGAAATCCGAGGGCTCCTACTTTTGTCTTGGTTGCATCGAGTGTTAAAAGTTTTGGCAACTTTGAAGGTATATAATATACCTTAGCTTGTGTTGGAAAGACAGGTAAATCACCCTCAGCTGTTTCGATAGTAAACTCAAAGCTTGGTAAGTCCTTTTTAGGAGGAAAATATGGTTTGGGCAAGGGTCCAAATTCGTAGTTTGGGGGAGGCGGAGGCTTGGGGAAGGCTTTTCTGTAAAGTTTTTGGCCTCCGATAAAAGCAATTCTTAAAAACGCGATTAAAATCAAGCCATAAATTGAATATCTGATTATTTTTCTTGTAGTTATTGCTATTTGGGTGAGTGTTGTCATATAGAGCTATTTTGAGTATAGCTTTGCGAGTGATAGAATTCAATTGTTATGACAGTCAGAACAAGGATGGCCCCGAGCCCAACTGGTGAGTACCACGTTGGTCATATTAGAACACTTCTTTATAACTGGGCATATGCTCGAAAGATGAAGGGAAAGTTTATTATCCGGATTGAGGACACTGACCGAAAAAGATTTGTTCCCGGGGCAACTGAGCGAATTCTGGACGTTATTTCTGATTATGGTTTTGATTGGGATGAAGGCCCAAGGGTTGGTGGTCCTTATGCTCCTTATATTCAATCAGAAAGGCTACAGATTTATCAAAAATATGCAAATGAACTTATACGAAAAAAAGCCGCCTACTATTGTTTTTGTACTCCTCAAAGGCTTGCAGAAATGCGAAAGAAGCAGAAGGAAAGAGGAGTTGTCTCGACAAAATACGACAAGCTTTGTTTACATCTACCACAAGAGAAGATTATTCAAAACCTGAATGAGGGTAGGTCTTACGTTGTTAGACTTAATGTTACAGAAGGTAAAGTTATCAGCTTTAATGATCTTGTTTATGGAAAAGTATCTGTCTCAACAAGCGAAATAGATGACCAAATACTTCTAAAGTCAGATGGTTTTCCAACATACCATTTTGGAGTGGTTGTTGATGATTATCTTATGAAGATTTCTCATATCTTAAGGGGTAATGACTGGCTTCCCTCAACTCCAAAACATATTCTTTTATACGAGGCGTTTGGTTGGCAAAAGCCAGTCTATGCTCATCTTCCCAATCTAAAAGAGTTGGGGAGTACAAAAAAACTTTCTAAAAGATACGGGCCGGTATCCGCCAGAGAGTTTTTGGATCAAGGATATTTACCTCAAGCTCTTAATAATTTTTTGATGTTTTTAGGTTGGAATCCGGGCACAGATAAGGAGTTTTATTCTTTGGAGGAATTTATAAAAGCCTTCAGTCTTGAGAAAATTCACAAAACAGATTTGGTAGCCTTTGATCGAAATAAATTGGATTGGATGAATGGGGAGTACATAAGAAGGATGCCTGATGAAGAATTAATGGAAGAAATTTATAAATTTTATAAAAAAGGGTACGATAAAAAGATTATTTCTGAAACTGTTCCTCTTATCAAAACCAGAATCAAAAAACTCTCAGAATACGAAAATCTTTGTCTTTTTTTCTTTAAAAAGACAAAGGTGGATAAAACGCTTCTGGGAAGGAATTACAAGAAACATCTGCAGGCTGCCCTATCTGGTATTGAGGAAATTCAAGATTTTAATAATTTAACTCTAAATCAAGCTTTATTGAATTGTGTTAAGAAAAATAACTTTAAAACCTCGGATTTTTTTATGGACTTAAGAATAGCTATTACAGGAGTAAAAGTGACTCCCCCCATAACTGAATCTATAGTAATATTAGGTAAGGATGAAACGCTAAGAAGAATTAAAAATCTGCTTTGAAATGAAAAAACCTGCCAGCAAGGAATATTTAAGAGAGAAACTAAAATTCAAAAACATTCAGGCAAGGCGAGCATTAGCCGAAAAACATCCCCATGCCGAGAAGTTTTTAAAAGAAAAGGGCCTGGAGCTAGGGAAAATTAGACAGCATTCAGCTAAACTTCTGGCAAGTGGTGCAGTTGCCGGAAGCCTTCTTCTTATTCCGCCTTCTTTAACTAAATCTCTTCCACCACCCCACGAAGTCATTGAAAAAATCAAGTCTCAGTGGAAGACAGTTGATATAAAATCTCCCCAGAACATTTTGGTAGAGTCCTTGCAAAATTTTCTTCCTTCAAAGGTAACCCCCTTATCCCGAGAACAAGAGAAATATTTAGAACAGCTTTTTGAAAATTTGATTGGAATTAAAGCTCGAGCAACACTTGAAGGGGAACACCTTAATACTACTTATGGCCTTATTGGGCTTGAACAGCATCTACGCCGCTACCCCGGGGACACAATTGCAGACCATGGTAAGGGGAGAATTTTAAAAGAGGGAATGGCTCCCGGTTTGGGTGCATGGGGCTATTTTGCTCCTTCTCGGGAAAAATTATCTCCAGATTTGATAGAGACAGAGAGATGGTATGCGGTGGTGCAAACGCTTTACCTTCCCGACTGGGGAAGAAGACAGCCTTATTTAAGAGATTGGTACAAATATAGAAAAGTACTTATTGTCAATACAAAAAATGGAAATGCGGTTGTTGCAGCAATTGCTGATTCTGGTCCGGCTGCGTGGACTGGTAAACATTTTGGGGGAAGCCCCGAGGTTATGGAATATCTTGGTGGTCCAAGATATACAAAAGGACCTGTAGTTTTATTTTTTGTTGATGACCCGGAAAATAAAGTTCCTCTGGGACCGGTTGAGTATAATAAGATGAGCTTATCTGAGGATATCTTAGTAAAAATATGATTAAATTTTTCTGCGCTAAAATTAAGCCTTAGAGGTTTATATGTCTAGAATTTTTTATGACTATCTTGTTATCCTGCCGGAAATTGAAAGGGGTATTGCGAAGATGTCTGACTTGCCCGAAGAGCGTGAAGAACTCTGGCAGATTATTGATGAGCTTATTCACCACAGGATTTTGGGGTGTATTTTGGATAATTTACCAAGACAACACCATGAGGAATTTCTGGAAAAGTTTATCCAAGAACCTCACAACGAAGAGTTAATTTCTTATTTGTCCGAAAGAATGGAAGATCCAGAAAATCTAATCAAAATAGAGATAAAACTCTTAACATCAGAAATTCTTAGAGAGTTGGGTTTGATTTGCTAAATCAAAAAATGCCTGGTTTTATTACAGAATTTTAGAAAACCAGAAATTTGAAGTTGTTGTCAAGAATAATTAGAAAGGGTAATGGCTGATTCTGTCTGTTTGGTCAAAATCCGTAAGGGTTTAGAAATTTACGAAATAGTTTATTTTAGCGGCGTCTCTGAGGGATTTTAGAAGAGTCTGAAAATTTTGGCTTATCTTCTGTTGCCTGAGTTGTTCTCGAATTTGTTCTTTTGTTTCGGTCTCATCACTGGCATCCGGATAAAAGGATTTATTTTCTTCAAAATATTGATTAACTTCTTCGTCTGTAATTTGTATATCCTTACCAGCAAGCACTTCAATGATTTTCTGAAGTCTTATTCTTTCTCTAAGTTCTTCTCTGGTCAGCCCCTCCATGACCAGTACATCGTCAAGGTTTTGATTTTGGGATTTCAGACTTTCTTCAATTTTTTGTATTTCGGCTTCTACTTCCCCATCAGAAACAAAGATATTTTGTTTTTTGGCCTCCTGAAGAATAATCATCTTTGTAACCAATCCATCAAGAATCTGTTGCCCAGCCTGTTTTTCAATCTCTTTGACCAAAGAAAGGCGAGTAATTATTTCTCCATTAACAGTTGCTGCGACAAAAAGACCTTTGAAATAGTAAACAAGACCAGCCAGAACAATGGCCGACAAAACAAAGACTAGCTTTTTTCTAAAGGATTTTTCCCTGAGTAAATCTAAATTAAAAGATAATTTTATCTTGGGGAATTTTTTGATTTTATGTTCCTTTGGTTTTTTCTTTGTCACCATGTAGCGATTGTATCACATTAAAATATTTTTAAAAAGCAAGAAAAAATTTTTAACTAAAAATATTTTTTATAATTCTGCCTGTCAGGAATGTAGCCAAAACCACTACTAAAGTAATAATAATATGACCGACTATAATTTCCAATTTATTTTTCTTTTCTTGTTGGGCGATTAGATAATTTGCGGCTGTCAAAATAAAAACTCCAATGATACCACTGACTATCACAGCCTCCCTTAAAGGTAAAACAACAACGGGTATTACAAAAATTAATGCAAAGAAAAATTTAGAGAAAAAAGTTGCAATTGTCGATTCCCAGACTTGTCTTAAAGTTGTTTTTTCCTCGGATTCCTGGGAGATGTGGATACCTAAAGCGTCTGAGAATGCGTCAGCTATGGCTATGGTTAGTATTCCTCCTATTACCGGGATTTTTGATTGAGTTCCGGAATAAAGTCCTACCATAAGCCCTAAAGTAGTGATAATTCCTGAAGTTAATCCAAAACTTAAACCAACCTTAATTGAGTCTTTCACAATTTCTTTGGAAGTTATTTTTTCTTTTTATCTTTATCTAGGGTGTGTCCAAGAACTGCGCCGACCCCTGTACCCACACCCGTGCCCAAAATTACACTCCCAAGTATAAATCCGGCTGCAAGTCCGAGTACGGAGCCTATCGCAAATCCATAAGCAGTAAACTTTCCAATCCCAAGATTATAACCCTTGGATTTTTTCTTCTTTGAAGCCATTAATTCATCATAATTATCCTTTTGCTATGAAGTCAAGAGCCAATAAGTCAAATATTATTTTGAAAAAACCGGGTAAGATTATAGTCTGAGAGCTCGAAGAAGGACAAGTAAAATGAAATCAATTGCTATTGGAAGCAAGAGATAAAGATTTGAAATTTTTATCAAGTCAAGATTAATTTTTACACCTAACCGATAAAGAGTAATTGCAAAGATCAGAAAAAAAGGTAGTCCTTTCCATGAATATTTCAAATCTGAGGTACTCAAAAACAAACTGTTGGCAATCTGGAAAATAATATACCCTATAATTAAAATTATCAAAGAAGAGTGGGGTAGGTTAGAGTAAACTGCAAAATAAGTTAAAAATAAAATTGTTGAAATACCCAGAAAAAAAGGCGCGATTCCAATTATTGTGCGACGAATTAAATCGGATTTTACTATGGACACACTTCCAAGTTTGAGTTTGTTGCCCACAAGAATTGGTTTTAGATTCAATTTCCCCATCCTTACAAATAAAACTTTGGCAGCAAGTCCATGACATAATTCATGAAAATAGGTTCCAGGCAGAAATATAAAAGCGAAGATGTAAAAACTTAGTCTTTTTCTTTTGGTAACTTTCAAGATTGAATAAAGGAGTTTGTTTTTGAGTTTGCGGCTAAGAATGTACAAAAGAATTACTTCGAGAAAAAAAATGAGAATGTAGAGCATTTGTTTGTAAAGATATAAAATTATTCTACACTTAGATAGATTGTTAAAGGAGGTGAAAAGATGAACTTTTTTGTAGGAAACATAGAGGAGGAGACCTTGAAAAACGAGAATTTTAGAAAAGTTCTTTTTACAGGCCTCCATTCTCAGCTAGTTGTGATGAGTCTTTTGCCGGGAGAGGAGATTGGTGAGGAGGTCCATGAAGTTGATCAGTTTTTTAGAATTGATGCGGGGAAGGCTAAATTTGTTTTGGAGGGAAAAGAATACGAAGCTAAGGATGGTTGGGCAGCCCTCGTACCAGCCGGGACTAAACACAATGTTATAAATATCTCAGAGAGTGAGGAGTTAAAATTATATACTATTTATTCTCCAGCTCACCACCCTGATGGAACTGTTCACAAGACCAAAAAACAAGCTTTGGAGGTAGAAGAGCTCGAACACTAATTTGTTGGTTGACAGAAAAATCTATTTTTTAATACACTAGACATATTCTGATGCTGAAAAAGACTAAAAGTGATAAAGTTTTAGGTAAAAAGAAAGTAACTCCCCTTTTTAGTTTCCAGAATTTTAGCGCTCTTTGGGTGATGCTTTTGATGGTCGGGTCATTTTTTTTGGGACATCTTTACACCAAAGTGCAGTATCTTGAAGGAAAAATCCCCGGTGGATCAAAAGGGGTAGCGGGGGTCAAAACACCAACTCCCTCTCCTTCGGAAAATTTACCGCAGGATTCCGGTCCGGTTAATGTTTCGCTTGATGATGACCCTGTTTTGGGAAGTAAAAATGCCAAGGTAACTCTTGTTGAGTTTTCGGATTATGAATGTCCAGTTTGTAAAAGGCATTACGAGCAGACTTACCCAGAGCTTAAGAAAGATTATATTGATACCGGGAAAGTAAAATTAGTTTTTAGAGATTTCCCCATTTCATATCATGATCCAATGGCCACAGCCGAGGCACTTGCTGCAAACTGTGCCAGAGATCAAGGCGGGGATTCTTCCTATTACAAATATCATAATGAGCTTTTTACAAGAACAAAGTCGGGTGGCAATGGTTTAACCAAGGATGATCTTTATAAGATTGCCTCAGATTTGGGATTTAATCTGACAACTTTTAAATCTTGTCTTGACTCTGAAAAATACAAAGATGAGGTAAAAAAGGACCTTGCCGATGCCCAAAAAGTTGGGGTGTCCGGAACGCCAACCTTTTTTATAGGTAAAACAAATGATTCGCAGTTTGTTGGAGAAAAAATCGTTGGCGCCCAACCTTATAGTGTCTTCAAGTCAAAGATAGATGAACTTCTAAAGTAATACCCTAAGAACTTTATCATTTGGGAGTAAAAGCCTTAATTAGAAATAAAAAAGGGGAAATACTACTTTTTAAGGTTAGATCCAAGGCACTTAAAAGAAATAAAAACCAGCTATGAGCATATTGCCCTAAGTTTTTCTAGCCATCCAAGGCCGCAAAGCTTCTTGAGTTTAAATACCCCAAAGAATTTACTTTAAAAATTCGCAAAATTTAGTCTCCCCAATGTACTAATGTACTAGTACAGTAGTATAAATTTTTATTTTAGTTATTGACAATTAATTAGGGGAATAATATATTCGAAATATCGAATATATTCATGTATCAAGAAGTTTTTAAGTTACACGCCGAGCTTCTCAAAGCTCTTTCTCACCCCAAGAGACTCGAAATTATTCAGCTTTTGCGGCACAAAAGACTTTGTGTTGGAGATATTCAAAAAATGTTGGATTTACCCCAAGCTAATTTGAGTCAACACTTACAAATTTTAAGGGATGCCGGTGTAGTTAAGACAAAAAGGTCTGGAAAGAAGATTTTTTATGAGATTGCCCACAAGAATTTTATTAAAGCCAGTGATTTAATGCGTGAGATTCTTATTGAAAGAAATAGTGACAGCAGTTTGGCGAGCGAATTTACTAAAAAAATGACTGATCTTGTTCCTTTGACCCATGACCCGGTTTGCGGCATGAGACTTTCTCCCAAGACCGCTTCTTTCGCATATAAAAAAGACAAGAAAGAGTATTTTTTTTGTGCCTCAGGTTGCTATAAAAAATTCAAGAAAAATCCAAAAATATATGTCTAAAACTCAAACAATCTTCTTTCATATATCGGGTATGCATTGTGCAAGTTGTGCTGCCAATATTCAAAGGAAATTAACAAAAACAAAAGGGGTTAGCAGTGCAACAGTAAACTATGGAAATTCGCAAGGGGTTGTTTCTTTTGATCCCCAAAAATGTGAATTAAAAGGCATTGAAAAAGCTGTTTCTTCTTTGGGCTACAAAGCCCATTTGGAAACAAGTGGAAAAAGTCATGCAGACTTAGCCGAAGAAGAGAGGGTCAAAGAGCTTGCTTTACTCAAGAGGAAACTTGCTTTTGGGACAGTCTTAACGGCAGTTTTGCTTTTTGCTGCTATGTTTCCTTTTGCGCCTGCTTTCCTGAAAGACCCGCTTATTATGTTAATTTTGGCCACTCCAGTTCAATTTTGGGTGGGAAAAAATTATTATCTGTCTGCCTTTTCTGCTCTCCGAAATAAAACTGCCAATATGGATACTCTGATTGCCCTTGGCACTTCGGTTGCCTATTTTTATTCTTTGTTTGTTGTCTTTTTTGCTGACAAACTTGAAAATGCCGGAATCCCGGCATATGTGTATTTTGAAGTTTCGGCCACAATTATTACCCTGGTTCTTCTGGGGAAATTTCTAGAGCTTCGTGCCAGAGGCCAAACAACTGCCGCTATTAAAAAACTTCTCGGCCTGCAAGTCAAAACTGCCCATGTCATTAAAAACGGCAAGGTTATGGATATTCCCATTGACCAAGTCCAAAAGGGTGATCTGCTCTTGGTCAAGCCGGGAGAAAAAGTCCCTGTTGACGGAAAAATTACCAAAGGTAGTACTTCAATTGACGAAAGTATGATTACAGGCGAAAGCCTGCCAGTTGAGAAAAGATTCGGAGACATGGTAATTGGTTCAACTCTAAACACCTCGGGTTGTTTTGAAATGAAAGCGACAAAGGTTGGTGAGGAAACCGTTCTTTTTCAGATTATTGAGCTGGTCAAAAAGGCTCAAGGCAGTCGTCCTCAAATTCAAAATCTTGTAGATAAAGTTTCTGCCTACTTTGTCCCCACAGTGATAGTTCTATCTGTTATAACTTTTAGTGTTTGGTTTATCTTTGGGCCTGAACCAAAGTTTCTTTATGCGCTGACTGCAATGATTTCCGTTTTGATAATTGCTTGCCCGTGTGCCTTAGGTCTTGCTACGCCAACTTCATTAATGGTCGGAATCGGCAAGGCGGCAGAAAGTGGAATTTTAATCAAAAACGCCCAAGTTCTGGAGGTTGCAGGCAAAACAACACATATAGTCTTTGATAAAACAGGAACCCTGACCGAAGGTAAGCCAAAAGTCCAAGAGGCCATTGTCATGGACAAAAAATTTTTACCAGCGGTTTATTTGATAGAATCACAATCCCACCATCCCTTGGCTCAAGCCATAATAAATTATTTAGAGGAAAATGGGGTTAAAAAGCCGACGATAAAGTTAAGTGAATTTAAGGATATCCCCGGAAAAGGGGTATATGCAAAAATTGGCAAGAATAAAATTTTCGTAGGGACAGAAAAACTCATGCAGGCTTTCAAGATTGAAATTCCAAAGGATATCTTGGATAAAGCCTATAATTTGAGAAAAAAAGCTCAAACAGTGTCTTTTGTTAGTCTGAATAAGAGGGTAGTTGCAGTATTTGGAATTTCCGATTCAGTCAAAAGGCAGTCCAAAGAAGCTATCGAAAAAATCAAGAAATTAGGGATTACTCCAATTCTCTTGACTGGTGACAACAAGCAAACCGCGAGCGTTATAGGAAGGGATTTGGGGATTACAGAAATCGAAGCAGAAGTCTTGCCTTCCGACAAAGAGAAAAAAGTAAGTGAATTAAGAGGGGAAGGAAAGGTAATTTCAATGGTTGGAGATGGGATAAATGACGCTCCTGCACTGGCAGCTTCTGATGTTGGAATTGCGATGGGGACTGGAACCGATGTTGCAATTGAATCAGCTGGTGTTACCCTTTTACGGGGGAATGTTGATTTGGTGCCTGCGGCCATTGAGCTTTCCCGAGCCACCATGGGAAATATCAGAGAAAATCTTTTTTGGGCTTTTGGTTATAATGTTATATTAATTCCAATTGCTATGGGAGTTTTATATCCATTTTTTAAAATTCAGCTCTCACCGATCTTGGCAAGCGGGGCAATGGCATTTTCATCTGTATCGGTTGTTGCCAATGCGCTAAGATTAAAGTCCGTAAAAATATGAGTCTTTGGATAATATTTCTGACAGGTTTGACCACTGGTGGGCTTTCTTGTTTAGCAGTTCAAGGGGGCCTTTTGGCAAGTGTCATAACAAATCAGAAAGAAGAGGAATTCGAAAAAGATGGTAAAAATACAAAATTTAGTTCCTTTGATGTGCTTGATTGGCAGCCGGCTCTAACGTTTTTATTCTCCAAGTTAGTCTCTCACAGTGTTTTGGGCTTTTTCTTAGGAATGTTGGGTTCTGCTTTTTCAATAAGCTTGGGTATAAGACTTACCTTTCAGGCATTTACTGCTTTTTTTATGTTTGCTACTGCCATGAATCTTTTGGATGTTCATCCTGTTTTTAGATATGTTTCCTTCCAGCCACCGCGATTTGTGCAGAGATTTGTTTATAATCGCACAAAAAGCAAGGCTTTTTTTGCCCCAGCTGTTTTGGGTGCTTTGACAATTTTTATTCCCTGCGGAGTGACCCAAGCAATGGAAGTTTTAGCAATTAGTTCGGGAAGTCCTATTCAAGGGGCTTTAATTATGTTTGTTTTTGTCTTGGGGACATCGCCACTTTTTGCCGGGCTTGGTATTACAACCGCTAAGCTTTCCGAGGGCTGGAGAGAAAAGTTTTTGAAATTCGCGGCAGTCGTTCTTGTTTTTATGAGTTTATATAGTATTAACGGAATTTTGACGGTCTTGGACTCGCCTTTTAGTTTTCAAAAACTTGCGAATGCTGCTATTTCCAGTTTTGATAAGAAGTTTTCAGAATCAGAAGTAGTGGAAGTAGTTGATGGGGTACAAAAAGTAACAATTGAAATTTTCCCCAATGGCTATAGTCCAAAATATTTTAAAGTAAAACAAAACACGCTTGTCGAGATGACGGTTGAGAACAGGGCAACTTATACTTGTGCTGCCGATTTTACCTTCAGAGAATTTGGAATTCGTGAGTTTATTGGTGTATCTGATGCCAAGATATTTACTTTCACTCCAACCCAGAAAGGTAAATTTACATTTTCTTGTTCTATGGGTATGTATAGTGGAGTGATGGAAGTGATATAAATAGTTACGAAGTTGCTAGTTTCGAGTTTCAAAGTTTAAAAGACATGAGCAATACGTATCAGGATTTAATGGTTTGGAAAAAGGCGGTGGAACTATCCGTGCAAGTTTATAAACTTACAGAAAGTTTCCCCAAAAGTGAATTATTTGGGCTTACTTCACAGATAAGAAGGGCAGTTGTTGCAGTTGCATCAAACATTGCTGAGGGACAAGGTCGAGGAACAAAGAAAGAGTTTGCCCAATTTCTTAAGATTGCATTTGCCTCTTTACTAGAATTGAAAACGCAATTAATAATCTGCCAAAAGATTGGATATCTTATAGGAAGTCAGCTTAAAGAAATGCTTTCTTTGTCTTTGGAGATAAAGAAAATGATTTATAGTCTTGAGAAATCTCTAAAAACTCGCAACTTTGAAACTCTGAAACTTCGTAACTAAACAAGATTGGAATATGCTTAATATATTTAGAAGAAACAAATCAAAGGGTAAAGTTTTAGTTCTGAAGGTGAAAGGTATGCATTGTATTAGCTGTTCTATGAATATTGATGGAGCACTTGAGAATTTAGATGGAGTAATTTCTTCCAAAACCAGCTATGCCAAAGGTCAGGCAAAAGTGGAGTTTGACCCCAAAAATATTTCTGAAAATAAAATCAAAGCCACACTCAAAGATCTTGGTTATTCCTTGAAGTAAATTTGTTCTACAATGAAGTATGGGAAGAAAGTGGCTTGCCTTATTGGTGGGTTTTTACATTTTTATATTTGTCTTATCTTTGGCACTTTCTTACAGTATTTTTACTTATAAAAAAATACACACTGAAAATAAGGCAAATCCATTGCCGGAACAAAGGCTTTTTCCAACCCCCACTCCAATTCCAGGCGGTCCTAAAAGTATTTTGCTAATTGGCTATGGGGGTGAGGGGCACTCGGGAGGGCTTTTAAGCGACAGCATTATCTTGGCACAAATTAATGAAAAGGAAAAGAAAGTTAATCTTATTTCAATCCCAAGAGATCTATGGGTAGAATTGCCTGATGAGGAAACCGGAAACCACCACTACAAAGTTAACTGGGCTTTTGCAAAAGGTGGAGGGGATTTGGCCAAAAAAACAATTTCAAAAATTACTAATTTGCCAGTTGATTATTTTATTGCGGCAAATTTTGGAGGCTTTAAGCACGTTATAGACATTTTGGGAGGAGTTGAAGTTGATGTGCCATTTGAATTTAGTGATGAGTTTTATCCCATTGCCGGGCGCGAAAATGATTCTTGTGGCAAAACGGGTGAGGAGATAGCCCAGCTTACAAAAACACTGTCAGGTTATAAACTTGAGCAGCAATTTAAGTGCCGCTATGAAACTGTCCACTTTGACAAAGGCAAGACTTTAATGAAGCCCGATACTGCCTTGAAATTTGTTCGTTCTCGCCACTCGGAGGTAAATGGGGGTGACTTTGGTAGGATGATAAGACAACACGCTGTTCTAAAAGGGATCAAAAATAAAATTTTGTCTTTTGAGACAGTTCCCAGAATTATTCCTCTTGTCAATAAAATTGCTGAATATGTTCAGACCGATTTGGATATTAGCTCTCTTATTGAGTTGGCAAAAACTTATGAGCAAATCCCCAATGTTTCTCTTAATTCGATTTATTTGACAACAGAGGATGTTTTAATAGAGTCCAGAAGCTCGGATGGACAATTTATTCTTTTACCAAAAGATGGGGTGGATAAATGGGAGGGCATCCATAAATATATTCAAGAAAATCTTAAATAATTTAAATATTTATGTGAATGCCAAGCTTCATGAGTTTATAGCGAAAAGCAATAAAGGGGTGTTTTATTATAAATTTTTTATCCAGAAAACTTTTTATACTCGGAAGATTCCTTTTTATTAAAGTCTTTTTGGCCAGTAAGCTATCTCTTAGATAAATGTGGACCCTTGGGTCGATTAATTCTGGTAATTTTTTATAATCCCAAAATCTGACCTCTTTTGATTCAAGTTGGGGAGAAGGTTTACCTGATATTATCTTGCATTCAAAAAGATAAATTTTTTTCTGAGAATTTTTTTTGAAATATTCTGCGACCTTCCTGACTATTTTAGCTTTAACACCAGTTTCCTCAAAAACTTCTCTTAGAACAGCTTGTTCGGGTAATTCGCCATCTTCTATCATTCCACCCGGGGTTACCCAGACAGGCAAATCTCTTCTTTTGGCCAAAAGAATTTTGTTTTTTGCCTTGTTAAATATAACGGCTGTAGCTCCTCCCAAATTTTTCTGGGGCTTTGAAAAATTGATAAGAGGCAATTTTTTCATATTAAAAGTATAATTAGTTTTATGGCGAGGGAAAAGATTGAAAGATTGAAAGAGCTTATTGAGAAAGAGCTTGCTATGGCCAAAAAATTTGCGGCAACTTCTGACCAGGATTTTAAAATTTCTAGTCAGGCGGCATTTGCTTCACCGTCTGCAAGTGGAGATAGGTATTTCGCAGAGACACAAGCGGACTTAAATAAACAAAGACTTATGGCGCTTGAGGGATTACTTTCTGAAGTCCGGGTTTGTCTTGATTCAGTTAATCCAGAAGTGATAACTGTTCCTTGCCATGTTGTTCTTGCGGATGAAGCAGGTGTAAAGTACGAATATTTTCTTGCAAAAAATCAAGTTCTTTTGGCGGGAATACAAATTATTACTCCAACTTCGCCACTGGGAGCAAGTCTGGTTGGAAAAAGAATTGGAGAGACAGTTGAATATCCATCGGGTGAAAAAAGTACTAAATTGAGGGTTGAAGAAATTGACTAGCTTATTTTTTACCGCAAAGAATTCTTAATTCAACTTTTGCCCTCTCCAAAATTTTTCTCCTGTCAGGAGGTAAGTTTTTACCAGCGCGGTTGATGTAGAAATTAAGCATGCTCATGGCAGATTGGTAAGGGGTTTTGGCTTTTTTCCTAGTGCTAACCTCAGCCGAGTGTTTTAGAGATTGGGCTATTTTTTTGGGATCATCCCAAGTAAAAACCCCTTCTTCCAAATCTAGGGCAATTGAAGTTTTAGTTACCTTTGCCGACCAGTATTTTTTAGTCACTGAGGAAATTATAGCAGGTTCTTGGTAAAATACCTTTTTATGTTTGTAAATATTTTCCAAAAATCCCCACTGGCTCAGCCAATGACAATATAGTAATCGAATAAGTTTTCTGATAGAGTTTTTTTGGCTTTGTTTCAAAGATTTTCTCTACCTTCATAGTATGGATCTACTTCGTTAATACGAGGGCATCCTTTTTCTCTTGCGTTAGACCTTGCATCAGATATTCGTTGATGTTTTTCTTGAGGAGATAGATTTGGATTGTCGGCTATCTCTTGTGCAATTTTTGCAAAATCACATTCTTTGAGTCCATGAAACCAACAATTAAAACATAATCTCTCCATGGTAGGATTATAACAATAGATTTTTACTACTTCTGCGTAGTCTTTTTTTCTATTCTTTCGTTCATTTCCCAAAGAGCAACAATAAAAAGTGACTCTGCCCAGCCAAGGGGAGTATTTTCGTTGTATTCAGGAGAGTTACTAAAATAAAGCTCGGGCATGCCAGCTTGAGTATCATCTGCTATAAGGTTTTTGATAAGCTCTTGAGCTTTGTCATCTCTGCCCAGTTTCTGGTAAATAATTGCAAGCCAGGAAAGACCAAAAGTCCACTCTGCTTCTTCACTTACTCCGTCGGGGTTTTTGTTGTAGTATTTATCACCCTTGTAACGAATAACCCCCCTTTCTTTAAGAAGATGATACTCAACATTTTCCAAAATTTGCTCACGCATCTTGTCGCTTACAATATCATATGGCCAAATTAAAGACAAAAGTGCCAAATCAACAAATTTCTTTTGTGATTCTCTGGGTAAAAGTTCATTAAGAGTCTTTTCTCCTTTTCTAATTAGCCACAAAGGAACTTCAATTCTTGGAACGCGGGCAATTGACTTTAAACCAGCCACACACGCTCCAACTGAGGAAGCATGAAGTTCTTCATCTTCCTCCCACATGCCAGAGTCTTTATCCTGCCAATATTCAATAGAGGCTAGATATTTAACCAGCTTATTGACAATCCTGAAGTGGTCTTCTGTTTTTAAAATAGAGCGCTTTTGGTTAATTTCAAGTTCACCCAGGCGGAAGAGAATGCACCCCACCGCGTCATTTTGCTTATTACCCCATTCTTCCCAGAATTCATCAAAAGTTTCAGGATGAAATCTTGCGTGAATATATTGGTAGGTGTTTTTGGGCTTCTCGACAATTGCCTCGTCAATTTTATGCTCGTGTTTTAAGAAAATTTTCAATATTGCACGATATGTTTTCTCAACTGTCTTCCAATCCCCGATAATTTCAAAAGCAATTGTTTCGTAAAAATTATCTCTAAGCCAGCTTTTATCATAACCGGTTGGGACTCCCCTTTTTGAGGCGATAAAAAGTCCTGACTTGGTTTTCAGACTTTTGAGAATTTTGATGTGTTTATCAATAAGTTCTTGGTAAGTTAACCTTGCCATTAAGGGTAATTTTTAACGGCCATCAAGTGCACGAAGCACTGCGTCGCGGATATTCTGACCGCGGAACCAGCCTTTCAAATAAACTAAAACTGGCCTACTTTTCAGATTATTAAGATAATACTCATTAATACGACCACCTTTTTCCAAAAAGATATTAATGAGCTTATCAGTTGTCAAATCCTTGTATATAACTTATTGTATCATACCCGTAAAGTTATTTTGTCTTATAAAATTTAAATATTTGTGATACAATCATTTTATTGAAGTAGATACGTGAAGGGAAAATTTTCTTCGGTATGCGAAGTCCTTCTCGACTGTTTGCTTCAAGAAATTGATGAGAAAGGGGGTGCTTCAAAAATAAATGGCCAAAAAACTTTTTGTTGGTAATTTAGCGTGGTCAGTGACCGATGAATCGCTAGCAAATTTCTTTGGACAAGTTGGTAAGGTAGTTTCAGCCAGGGTGGTTAGGGACAAATATTCAGATAGGTCTAAGGGTTTTGGTTTTGTTGAAATGTCTACAGACGCCGAAGCTGAAGAAGCCAAAACAAAGCTAAACAAAAAAGAATTAGAAGGAAGACCGGTTAATGTCAGTGATGCTCGAGAGCAGCCTGCGGTTCCTGCCACTTCGCCAGTACCTGCGGTACAAGAGGAAACTGAGCCTCAAAGTCCCAAAACTGAAGAAGTTGAGATAAGAGAACCAGAAGTGCCGCAATCAGAGTAAGGGTAATTAAACTTAATGGAAGTTGTAAGCTAAGAGATAGAAACAGAGAGTACGGATTATCAACGAAGATTGGAGGTGAATAAAATATGGCAACAAAATTATTTGTTGGGGGACTTTCTTGGAGTACCACTGAGGATTCGCTAAGAAACTTTTTCTCAGAGATTGGGAATATTGTTTCTGTGAAAATTATAGTAGATAAGTTTAGTGGAAAGTCAAAGGGTTTTGGTTTTGTGGAAATGGGATCAGAAAAGGAAGCTCAAGAAGCCATTGCAAAATTAAATGGCAAAAAGTTAGACGAAAGAGCTGTTGTGGTTAGCCAAGCTCGTCCGCTTCAGGCAAGAGATAGCGGTTTTTTTAGTTCTTACAGAGGCGGAAACCAGCGAAGAGATTACAGACAACCAAGAGGCAGAAAATCATATCGGTAACTTGTAATTTGTTATCGATTCTTTGGATTAGCTTCTTTAAAAATTGTGGTAAAATCTGGGTGTGGATTTTATAGATAAAAAACTTACTAAAGAGGATATATCAAGATTGCGCAGAAAATATGGTGATTACATCAAATTGACGATTGATGTCGAAAAAAAATGGGTTGTTGCTGGGGGTAAGTTACATGCAGATGCCGAACAGATTTTACTTGAAAAAGGAAGCAGAGGGGATGATATTTGGGGTGGCGGAGTTAATTTGATTGATAACCAAGTTGACACAATGGCTGTTCTTAATATTCGACCTCGCCTTGGTAACGACAGTATGGAAATTTTGAGTCCAAAAATCCGCAAGAAATTTCATGCTATTATAAAGAAATATTTTGTTGGTTATGGCACTAAATAAATTTGATCCTTTGTCTGATTGTCTTGCCGACCTTTATCGTGCGTCTTATTATCTAGCCAAAAATTCAAAAAAAATGGGGATACTATTTCTTTTGAAATCGCAAAAAAAGTTGGGAAAAAAGTTGAGTTTAAATATAAATAAAATAGTGAAAAGCGATGTTTTTAAAAATTCTTACTGGGCTGAAAAAGTTCTTGATGAGTACAAAAGGTTGAAGATGGGTCTGTGAAGCTGTCCAAAAAACACTATCCCGAAGCTAAAACTGTGCGAAGTGAAGAGATTTTTTTAACTTTCTCAATATCTAAGTAATTTTTATTGTGATCATTTGATGTCATTTAGTGCCCAATCTCTGGAAAAAGGGTGTGCATGGCAACAATTGCCAGAATACCAAGAATCAAAAAGACGGCTTGATTACCCAAATATTTTTTGGGTGCGTGGGTTGCCTCTGGCAAGAAATCGGTGGTTGCAACGTAAAGGAAAAATCCGGCTGCAAGAGCTAGAAGTATACCGACTCCATTTTCAATTTGCTCTGCAAAGTAGAAAGTAAGAATCGCCCCCGGGAAAGTTGTTAGCGAGGAGAGAAAATTTGCTATAAAGGTTTTTTTTCTACTCCAACCCTTAGCTAGTAAGATTCCAAAGTCAGCAATTTCATGAGGGGTTTCATGCAAAAAAGTTGAGAAAGCAACAAGCATGGCGAGGCCCGGGTTGACCAGGAAGCTTGTGCCAATAACCACTCCGTCCAAAAAATTATGAATTGTGTCGCCAAAAATAACCAAGGGAACCACTTCCTCACCAATGGTATGCCCATGGCCCGTATGTTTTTCACCATACTCTTGGTGGTGATGAAGATAAAGTAAAAATCTTTCTATCAAAAAAAGTACAACAAAAACTATCAAAATTATACTGAAAGCAACTCTCCCCGCCTCCTCATAGGCTTCTGGTAATAGATCAAGAAATGAAAGAGAAAGAAGAACACCTGCTGCCAAAGGAATAGCCACTGAAGCAAGTTTCTTGGCCCAGTCTGCCCGAATCAGCAAGATAACGCCGCCAATTAATCCCGCTACACTTCCTATAAAAGAGTAAATAAGCAGTAAAAAAAAGTCTTGCATGTTTTCAAACTATCATATCATACTTCAAGTTAAGTCTTTAAGGAAACAAACACAAGAATTTAATTATTTAATCAACCTGAATCTGTAAACAAGTTTGAAGGCTTCGACTATAAAAAACAAAGCTATTGCTAGAAAAAGTGCCCCAATCCAATAGATAATTGAGGGTGTGGTGATATTGAAAAATGACCGTAGAATTGGGTGAGTGAAAGGAAGAATTTGTAATCCAAAACCCGCCATCACCCCTGCTATAAGCCATTTGTTTTCAAGGTGATTAGTAAGCCAGAAGGGTGAAAGAAGTGTTCTTATTGAAAATACATAAATTAGGGAGTTGAAACCCAAAGTTATGAAGGCAATTGAACGGGCAAGGATTGTATTTTGAGTATGGGAATATACCCAAATAAAAAATAAAAGAGCGAATATTCCAGAAACAAGACTTACAATTCCAATCAGGCTTATCATCCAATTATTGACTAACTTTTCCTTCGGAGAGCGAGGTTTGGTTTGCATAATATCTTTTCTTTTAGGATCAACTGTCAAGGCGAGAAATGGAAATCCATCTGAAACTAAATTAATCCAAAGTATCTGGACAGCGGTTATTGGCAGTGGTAGTCCCATAAAAATTCCTCCGATTACCACCACAATTTCCCCGAAAGCATCACTCATAAGATAAAGAATAATTTTTCTGATATTATCAAAAATTCCCCTGCCTTCTTCAATTGCAGCAACAACTGTTGAGAAATTGGAATCCAAAAGAACCAAGTCTGCGGTCTCGCGGGCGACGTCGCTGGCCTCCGCTACTACAATACCAATATCAGATTCATGAAGAGCAGAAGCGTCGTTAACCCCATCCCCCATCATCGCTACAATTTCATTATTTTTCTTGAGGGCTTTGACTATTTTTGACTTTTGTTCAGGAGTAGTTCTTGCAAAGAGTTTAATCTTTCTTATTTTTTTGGAAATTTCTTCTTCTGAATATTTTTCAAGACTGTCCCCAAGCATAATTTCTTGAGGTTTTACAAAGATTCCAAGTTGGTTTAGAACATGTCTAGCGGTTTGTGGATAATCACCGGTTATAACCATAAGTTTTATTCCTGCTTTATGGGCTTTATCAAGAGCATCTTTGACCCCGTGTCTAACTGGATCTGAAAAAGAAAGCATACCAACCCAAGTTAAATTTTTCTTTGCGTCATTTAGAGTCAATCTAGTTTTGTCTTTTGAAACTGCCTTTTTTGCCAATCCTATTACTCTTTCTCCTTGTGAAGTTGAGTTTTTGATATCTTTTTGAATTTTTACGGCTTCAGCATGGCTTATATCACACCATTTCAAAAGGATATCGGGAGCTCCGTTGACAAAGATTATATTTTTATTATTATCCCACTTATGCAGGCTTGCGAAAAAGCGCTCTTTTGGGGAGAAGGGGATGCTATCGAGCCGAAGGTGTTTTTGGATAGAATCCTTGATAATTGCCCGACCCCATTCAAATCCGGCGATAACCAGTGGATCGTCTAAATCGTTTGCCAAAGTAATTTGTTGTGCCAACTCATTTTGATTTCCTGAGAAGTTGGTGACTTTCATTTTTCCCTCAGTTAAGGTTCCGGTTTTATCAAGGCAAATGGTGGTTACTCCTCCTAGTGTTTCAGCTGAAACCAGCTTTCGGACCAACCCTTTTCTTTTGAGAATTCTTTGCATGCCGATTGCCAAAACCGCTGTCATAGAAACAATAAGGCCTTCGGGGATGCTCGAAACTGAAAGGGCAATAGAGATTTTAAAAATATCTACTACTTTCTCTCCCCGTGCTAAACCAATTATAAAAACAAAAAATGTCAAGACTAAGATGATATAAACCAGTTTTTTACTAAAATTGGAGAGTTGCCGTTTGAGTGGTGTATCCTCTTTAGTTTCTTGGATAGTTAGGGCAATCCTTCCTACTTTTGTATTTTTACCAGTGGTAATTACTTTCATAACACCTTGTCCTGATACAACTGTTGTTCCCATAAAAACAGGTTCGTTCTCTCTTTTGGTAGCCGGAACACTTTCACCACTGATAATTGCTTCATCAAAACAGATTCTATTGGCAAAAGTAAGTTGGCCGTCGGCAGGCACTTTTGATCCCTGGGAAAGGATGATAATATCGCCGGGGACGACCTTGGAAACGTCAATTTTCTTGCGTTTTCCATTTCTTATAACCTCTGTTTTCTGGGAAATAAATTTCTTTAAGGAATAAAGGGCAGTATTTGCTTTCTTTTCTTGAACAAATCCTAAAATTGAGTTGACTATGACCGCCAAAAAAATAAGAATGGTGTCAGGAAAGTGTCCAAGAATGGTAGTGATGGTTCCAGCTACAACCAAGACATAAACAAGAGGATTTTTGAATTGGGAGATGAAGGTGGCAAAATTTCCGGGCGGGGGCTTTTCAGGTAGGATATTTAGTCCGTATTTGAGTAAAAGTTTTCGTGCTTGGGATTCTGATAGTCCTTGTTCATACATATTAATTTTTTTACCAGTGTAACATATTTCTCATTTTTGAATATTTATTCTTAGTGTGTGTAATTTTGGCTATTTGCAAAACAGAAAAGATTATTCTGGAGAAACTAAATAATATGGGTTAACCTAAATCTTCGCCACCTAGTTGCTTATTAAAATTTCGATAAAAGTCCCAAATTCTTTCACCTACTAAAAGAGTGATTATGCCTCCCGCGTAAGCTGCAAGGTCATGGATATCAAGTGACGTATTTTGGGTAGCTGCCTGAGCAGCTTCAAAAAGTGTTAATGTTAAGGCAAAAGCCGGTATTAGTATTTTTCTTGGGTTTCTTTCCAGAGGTTTTTTATCTTCCCAAGGTTTATAAATTGATGAAATATGTATTACAGCTGAAGCAGCACATGGATAGAAAGGAGCCGTAAAAAATCCAGATAATTGATTCCTAAAAAAATAAGGGTCTAGTGTAATTCCCAATTGACTGGCTAGATTTGAGAGGTTTTCTGCGAAGGCTTTGTAGTCAGATGGGTTAATACCCTGAATTGTTTCTCCTACCAAAATACCAAATCCAAGTATCAGCGAAGCGACTGCTTCCTTTCTTGCCCTTTTTAAATTGCTTTGATAGATTTGCTCTTGGTAAGGCCTTTCTTTCATATTATTTTATTATCCATCATCCCTACAATAATAATAGGATTGTTGATATTTTGTCCAAATTATTGGAATCTTTTCTTCGCATTTTCAATTATAATACGAATATGGATATTCAGAAAGAGCTGGCAAAGTATAAAATCGTGCAAGATGCTTTCAGGGATCAATTTTTTTTGACGGATGAAAAAATTATTAGAAGGGTTGTCGGCTTTGCGAATTTAAACCAAAATGATGTGGTTTTGGAAATAGGAGCAGGAGCTGGAGGTTTGACAGCTGAGATTGCCAAAAAGGCTGGTAGGGTTATTGCCTTTGAAATAGACAAAAGATTTAGGCCTTTTTTACAAAGACTTCCGAAAAATGTTGAAATTCACTGGGAAAACGCTTGGAAGTATATTCAGCTTCACGGTAAGTTCAGACAAAAAAGAGAATATAATAAGATTATTTCAAATCCTCCTTACTCATTTATTGAACAGTTTCTTCATAATCTCACCTTTTTAGACTACCAAAAGGTAATTCTTTTGGTCCCACTTAAATTTATCAGAAAGATTGAAGAACATGGGGTTTTTAGTTCATTTTTTAAAGCAAAAATCAAAATGCATATCCCAAAGGAAAAATTTTATCCGATACCAAAATCAAACTCAGTTGTAATTGATTTGGTTAAACTTCCCAACCCTTTAGAGACCAAAGATTTAGAATTATTTTTAAGGCAGTATATGTATCAGCACGAGAGCCAACTAGTTAAAAATTCATTAATGGAAGGAATCATAAAGTACGAGAATTTAGTTCATTCAAAAAAAGTGACTAAAAATGAGGCAAGGAAAATTATCTCAAAAAAGAAAATAGATAAAAGTTTTTTAGAAACCTCTCCAAGGGGTCACAGGATTTACAAATTAATTACTGAAAAGTTTGGGTAAATAGTATAAAAAAGTAGTAAATTAACTCAAATGAGAGAAAGATTAAGAAGAAGGCACAGAATAAAGTTGGGCCGGCGAATAATGGAACAGCTTAAACGGGCCCAAGAAACAGAAATTACTGAGTATTTTGTTTATTCCAAACTTGCCGAAAGAACAAAAGAAAAAAAGAATAAAGAAGTACTAAAGCATATTGCAGCGGATGAGAAAAGACACGCTTTGTTTTGGCAAAACTTCACAAAAGAGGATATAAAACCCAGACCTTTTAAGGTTTTTTTCCATTCCTTGGTTGCAAGACTTTTAGGTTTTACGTTTTCAGTAAAACTTATGGAAAAGGGTGAAGAGGCAGCTCAGGTGAATTATCAGGAAATCTCAAAAGAAATTCCCGAGGCAGAAAAAATTAAAAAAGAAGAGGATGAACACGAAAAAAGACTTTTGGGGCTTTTGGACGAGGAAAAGCTAAAATATGTGGGTTCTATGGTTTTGGGAGTTAATGACGCCTTGGTGGAATTGACAGGCGCTCTAGCTGGTTTAACTTTGGCCTTGCAAAACGCCCGTCTTATCGCTGTCATTGGTCTTATAACCGGTATTGCCGCATCGCTTTCTATGGGGGCTTCTGAATATTTATCAACCAAGGCTGAAATGCAAAGTAAAAATCCGTTAAAAGCATCTTTGTACACAGCAGGAATGTATATTGTAACTGTTCTTTTTCTTGTAATTCCTTTTTATCTTTCGGCTAACGTCTATCTTGCTTTGGGTTTGACACTTGCAATTGCAATTTTTATTATTCTTCTTTTTACTTTCTATATTTCAGTAGCGCAAGATCTGCCGTTTAAAAGGCGCTTTTTAGAAATGGCAAGCATTAGTTTGGGTGTTTCTGCTTTAACTTTTGGAATTGGTTTTATTGTGAGAAAATTTCTGAATATTGAGATTTGAATAGTTTAAGTTTCTCAAATCCTTATTCATAACCGTATCATTTAATAGTTGAATTTGGTTTTAAAAACGTACCAAATTTACCGCAAACTGATTTAAAATTGCGACGATAATTGGATTATGGCTTTTGAGGGGACTTCGAACCAGAAAGATGGTCCTTTAGAACTGTCTTGCTTGACTGTGTTGACTATCAGTAAGTTATTAGATGCCCAACCGGTCGTTTCTTTATAAAAATATTCTTTGATTTTTTCTGCAAATATCTTTGGGATATCAAGATATAATTTGTCTTCAAGAATAGGTTCGCCGTCTGCCATGAAAACCAAAGCTTCTTGACCGTTTTTGAAGATAAAGACGTATTTATTGTCTGGTGACCATGCATTGAAGGGAAGAGTATAGGTTTCATTTTCTTTTGCAAATGCTGTATAAATTTTTTTGCGATTTGAGTTGTCCTCATCTGTTGTTGTAAATTCTATGGTTTTGGTCTTATTGGCATTGAGGGTTATTTGCATTGAAAGCAATTTTGTTCCATCGGGGGATATTTGGGAGGATGTTTCAATATTGGGGGGAATGCTTTGAACTTGGGTAACGTGTGGTGTAGCTGAAGATTGGGTTTCTTGGCCCTCTATGTTTTTTACAACCATGTAGCTAGCGGTTAGACCGGCAACGACTAAAGCCAAAAAAGCCAAAATTATGATGAGATTTTGTATTTTCATTTTATTTTTACGGGGTTTTTCTGAATACAAGTATTTGGTTCAATGAAGCTATCACAAATTGAAACGGGTGTTCCTTTTTTCCCTTTCTCGGGTCCATCTGCCCATGCGAATAAATCTCGGGCATCGATAGGACGCATATTTACACATCCGTGGCTCATGGTGTAGCCGAAATTATTATGCCAATAGGCTCCATGCAAACCAAAATCACGGTAAAAGTACATTACCCATGGGACATTGGGGAGATTGTAGTAATCAGCTCCACTTCCCCCGGACATGCGTGTGGCGCGAAGTTTTATCCAGATATTAAAGTTTCCAACTGGGGTTCTACCCCATCTGCCCGAGGAGATAGGAGTTTTCATAACAAGGGTATTTCCTTGGTAGGCATAGAGAGTTTGGGTGGCAAGGTCAACATAAATATGCTTTTCTCCTTCGGCGGCATCGACCCCCAAGATATTGGGTGTTGCGGTATCGGCTAGCGTGTCGATTGTTGGGACTGGGACTTCTCGTCCCATGAATATACCTATTGTGTTGTTTTCGATTTTAACTCTGGGATTTTCTTTACAGGAAATTGTGTTGGCACAGCTTGGATTTTTGGAAAAGATTACCAAGCCGAGGCCAAAAGAAACCAGAAAAAGTACAAAAGCTAATGTAAAAAGCCTCATATTAAATATGTTCTCATAACTGTGGCTGAAGGTGAAGTATAAAATTCGATAGGAAGGTACTTGACTTGGTTTGGAGTTTTACTTCTTGTTAATTTTACCTCTTGCAAATTTTAAAATTTCTCAAATATTCTAAAAATATGTAGTCCTTATTAAAAATAAATTATGTGAAGATGATAATAAAAAAATTTCTATTTAAATTTTTAATAATTTTGCTTTCTCCATTTTTAATTTTTTTTATTCTTCCAGAGTCCGAAGCTAAAGCAGTAGATACAATTAAAGTGTCTGGTTTTTCTTCTCCGAGAAATCCGGCTCCGCTTGTTGGTTTTTCACCAAACTACTATTTTGAGAATGACCCAAACGAACACCTTAGACAATCTTTACTGGACGTTAATAAATTTGGCCCAAATGGAACTGTTAGCTGCCCAATTGAGTTTAAACCCTTTGTTGATCAAATAGTACCCGGAAGTTTAGTACAGGCAGGAAAAAGAACGGCAGATGTGTTTTTTGCGGGTTTGACTGATTCTGAACTAACAAACAATGAGGCGTGGGAACTGGCAAATTTTATTCGAGCTGGTGGAGTCGTTTATATATCTTCAGGTGGATATTCCGACTCTTTAAGATCAGGTTATCAGGGATACGATGGCTGGTATTACAACAAGCTTTTTGAAGTATTGGGTATAGCCGATGGTTTCCCAGAGGGAGAGGTAATAGATTTTTATCTCTGCGGTACGACATCTAATCCTATTGAGACAAATATTACAAATGGTCCTTTTGGGAGAGTTGGACCTTTGGATCACTTTGTATTCAACCCCATAAACACATCAAGCTTAAAAAGTGTTGCTACTGGTTTTGATGAGCTTTGTTTTATTGGTCTGTCATTGGGTTCAGAGGGAGCCTTTACACTCTCTGAAAATAGTGGAAATAACAATAGGACTATTCTTGCTGAAGGTAGATTTGGACAGGGTTATCTTTCAGTTTCTGGAGAACCTCTTTATCTTTATACAGATTATTCGCCGGAAAAAGAAAAATATTTTCTGAATTTATTCTCTCTGGCTTGTAAAGAAAGTGGAGATTCTCCTCCTGCCCCGTTTTTAGATTTACCTTGGGATTATAAGGGAAAGGGCCTGACTTTTTCTCAGGCTGCTCTGGCAATTGGCTCGTATTTTGACCATGAGTATCCATTTTCCGATGTGGGAAGTGTATTGAGGGAACCAGAAGAGGCTAAAAATTCTGTTACAAATTATGAAGGAAGATTTCGAGATTTAACAATAAGTTATTCTGGTCATGATGGTTATGATTGGCTTAAGAAAGCAAAAGTATTTGAAGGTGATCCTGTTTTAGCCGCAGCTTCTGGAATTGCGACTTTTTACCCCGCCGGTAAAAATAATGCCGCTTGTGGTTCTTCTGCCTGTGGAAATGTAATTGTTATTGACCACCAAAATGGATATCAAACAAGATACTACCATCTTCAGGATAATGACCCGGTTTCGCAAAGTTTTGCGACCTCAAGATTTGTAAATCAGGGGGAAATGATTGGCAGGGTTGGTTCAACCGGGAAATCAAGCGCTCCGCATATTCATTTCTCGGTTATTCAGGATAAGGATGGAGATGGAGATTTTGACGATAATAGACCGGATGGTATGACAGATCCATTTGGCTGGCAAAGTCAAGAGGTGGATCCCTGGCCAGACTACTCTTTTGAATACAAAGGGGTACAAAGAACAGGAAACAAAAGTTATTATCTTTGGACAAAGCCCATTCCTAATTTATCGGAAAAACTTACTTCAAACGCAGGTTATTTTAGGCTTGAGAATTTCCAGGTTGATTTTCCCCAAGGCTTTTCAGAAGAACCACTTACCGTGAGTATGAATTATTCACCTATTGTCAGAATTTCAGATTTTTTGGAATCAATAGGACCTGTACTTTTACTAAAGTTAATTGATTCAACAGGAAACCCTATTACCAGCTTTTTTCAAAACTTTATTTTGAGCGTTGATTTTAGCAATTTTGATATTTCCAAATATCTTTTGAGTTCGATTTCTATTTATTCAAGTGAGGACGGTATAAACTGGCAAAAAGAAGAAACAAGCGTTGATTTTGGGAATAAACTAGCAACAGCAAGCCTAAATCACACCAGCTACTTTATTTTGGCAGGTGAGAAGATAGATACAATTCCTCCCCAGACCCAGATAATATTGGAAGGAGATGAGGGGGAAGAAAACTGGTTTAGATCCGATGTAAAAATAACTCTTGATCCGCAGGATAATGAGGACGGCTTAGGAGTTTATTACACCGGTGTAAATATTGATGATACTTACTTTAAAGAGTATACCGAGCCTTTCATTATTTCTAGCGAGGGGGAACACAAAGTTGAGTTTTATTCAGTTGATAATGCTGAAAATATTGAAGAGATTAAAACTATCACCTTTCACATAGATAAAACTCCTCCCGAAGCTAAGATAGAATTTAGTCCTAACCAAAAAGATGTGGTGGTGGTTGGTATTGACGAAAATGAAACTGAAGTAAATTTTGAAGATAAGGTAGATGCTTCTAAGTTAGATAAGATAATAATTAAGGATAAATCAGGAAACACACTAGAACTTGAAGGAAGATTTAGAAAATTCGAAAAACTTGATACTTACTCAATAGAAACAATAAGGTATAACGATGGTGAGGTCTTTGCATTTGATAGAAATTTTTACTTTGCGGGTTTTAGTTTAGATAGAAAGTCGGGAGAATTTAATGAGGTAATTCAAAGCTGGTATGATAAAGGAGAAACACTTCTTTCAATAATCTACAACGCCAAAAACGATGAAAGCAGAATCTACAAAAAAGATAAAGGCGAGAAGATACAAAAGGAAGCCAAACAAGGGTTGGTTTTATTGTATGTAAGGACAAATAATGCTAATCTGGAATTTGGATACGAATGAAAAATAAAAAGTTATTGTTAGTATTAATCCTTGGTTTAGTCGCTGTCTTTGTCGTGGTTATTTATTTATCTGGTTTTCAAAAGAATAATAAAGAAACTTCGTCGTTTCAAAGCCCTACTCCAACAAAATCCCAGTTGAAAACTTTTCAATCAAAAAACTTTGATTTTATTGTTAACTTGCCCCATGAATTTGAAGTAAAAGAAGGATTATCCTATATAGAGTTTCATGGAAAGGGTGGTACTATTGATTTTGGTAGGAATGATGCAAGTGGGGATGGAGATTTGAAACATTTTCTTATAAATTTTGATGAGAAAAATGAAATAAAAGATATTTCGGAGATGAGAGACTTAAAAATAAATAGCTTTCCGGCTATCTCGCGAGTGGAATTGAGGGGTAAGATTTATGCTAAGCTTTTTTATATTTATGTTGATGATTGGGTATATGTTTTTTCCACCGACTCAAAAGAACTTTATGATGATCTTGAGAAGATAGTCCAATCCTTCCGCTACACTCCTTAAATAAATTTATTCTTAAAGTGATTTATAAATACTTTGTTTTTCGTTTATTACCCACTCCTGGGGTGTGTTATTTGATGGACTTAATTAATTTGATAATTTCAGGGAATGATTCTTTGTTAAAGTGACCACGATCTTCAAAAGTTAATGTCTTGGCAAAAGGCAGTCTTTTCTTATACTTCTTTAAACTTAAAATCCACAAGATCTTTATTCGAGGTGTAGGGTGCCGCAACTAGTATCGTTGCCTTTAACTTTTTGGGAAAAATATTTTCAGATAGATATTTTGCAAGAAATATTCCCCCAAGAGAGTGACCAATCAGAATGATACTTTTAAATTATCCAAAGTAAGCTTTCTTGTTTTTAGGAAATCCAAATAACTTTTATGAGACACAAAAGATGTTCCTCCGCCAATGACAAGAATTTGTTTTGTCATACCTCAATTATAGAGGATAAGAACTCCCTGATAAGACCGGTTGTAAGAAACCTTATCTCAAGAACAATATTATGAGTACAAGATAATTAACTGATAAATTCCCAAAACAAAAAAAATTTTTTTTATATAACCTTAATTGTTTTACTTATCAGTTTTCCCTCTTTGTCATGGTCAAAAAAACCAAAAATAAACGCTTTGGGGTTTTCTGAAAGAATCTTAATATACTCTTTTAAATCTGTAGGCATCGGTAATTTATCGACGTCTTTTGGGTCAATCCAGTGAAAAGTTCCGTCTTCTGTTGGCTCTATTTTTACCTGTTTGGTAATATGTATAATAAAGTAGACATTTACCCACTCCGAATCTGTTGGAGGATATGGATGTTGGGTTATAGAGTAAGGTCTTATAATCTCAAATTTATTAAGTCCAGTTTCCTCTTTAATTTCTCTAATTAAAGCGTCATAAAAACTCTCATGAGGTTCTACTTTTCCACCAATACCAGCATATAACCCCGGATCGACCTTTTTAGTATCGGCTCTTTTTAGCATCAGGATTTTATCCTTACACCAAATAAGAGCATTCACCGAAAGCACGGTTTTATAATCTGTATATTTACTAAAATCTCCCATTCTAAAAGCTTATATCAGTTAAAGTAATAAATTTACAGTGTGAATCTTATAGCTACTTTTTTCCGGTTTTGTATTTGATGTACTCTTTTGGAAGCGCGATACCAAATTTCTTACACAAAGCAAAAACATCATTGATGTCATTTTCGTCAATTTCATATCCTCTGTGAGATTCCACTTGGTAATCTGCAGTCAAACATTTGACCGGAAAACCTTCAATCTTTCCTGTTCTTTTAAAAGAATATGCAGGATAGAAAATGCCCCTTTTTCTTGGCCCATAAATACCGTTTCCTTTCTCGTCAAAAGTTACTACGTGGACATCAAGTAGAAGATTAGCTTTCCCCAAAACGAAATTCCAATCACTTGTATCGACTCTTTTTACTTCCTTGAGTCCTTCCTCTTCTAGTATTTTCCTTAGTTTTAATACATCTTTTTGTTGAATTACGATATCAATATCTTTGTGCTCACGGGTTTGATGACCCAAAAGGGCATCGACTCCCCAGCCGCCGTCCAGCCAAACATCAATTTCATTGTCTTTTAGCATTTTGTAAATACTGATTACCTCAGAAGATTTCATCTTATTTAATTTTTTATTTTACATCAGGTGGCTGTGGTCATTGAGAAAATGGATTTTCCATCTATTATCATCTTCATCGTATTCTAAAAAGCTAAAGCCGGTGTTTTCAATTTTTATGGCATGAAATAAGTTCATAAAGACATCCTTGTTAGAATTTCCGCCCAAGATACAATTGGCTATAAAACATCTGCCAAAAATTCCATGAGAGACGACCAAAATATCCTGATTCAAATGTCTTTCGAAAAGATGCTTCTCAAAATTTTGCGCACGGGCGAGGACATCGGCTATTGATTCTCCCTCGTTGTTATACTTCCAATCAATGTCATTCCAGTGTTTTTTTAATTCTTCAAAATATTTGTCATAAAGGCTGTCTCCAGGTCCCAGACCCACAATAAAGGCAGGCTTTAGTCTTTCTTGAAGTAGTTCCGTTTCTTCAAAAGGAAAATTTAGTTCTTTGCAGATTATTTCTGCAGTTTTTTTGGCTCTTTCAAACGGGCTTGCAAATACCACGTCAAATTTAAGACCATTTCTTTTGATCCTTTGAGCCAAAAGTTTTGCCTGTTTTATACCTTCTTTTGATAGGGGACTTTCGGGCTTTTGAGATTTTTGGTTCTCGTATTCTACGGTTACACCGTGGCGAACTAGATAGAGTTTCATTTTTGGTATTGTATCAAATTATTGGGTATAATCTGAACATGAAAAAGGTTGTCCAAAAAATAGTTGTTGCCGGAATAATTGAGTATCGGGGAAAAATACTTATAATTCAAAGAAGCGCTGATGAAGATGTTTTCCCAAATCTTTGGGAAATTCCAAGTGGAAAGCGCGAGCATTTTGAAACTTCCAAAAAAGCACTCATCCGCGAGGTAAAAGAAGAAGTGGGGATTGATGTTAAACCACTTGTTCCCGTTGATGTTTTTGAATTTAGAGTTGAAAAAGATGATGAAATTAGGGACGCAACCCAGATATCCTTTTTATGCAAACGTCTTGGGAGACCCAAAGTTAGATTAAGTCCCGAACACCAAAATTTTGCCTGGGTCACAAAGAGGGATTTGGATAGTTACAATCTAAGCAAAGAAACGCGAGAAGTCATAAAAAAGGCGTTCACTCTATTTTAACCCCTCAATCAATTCAGCAGGACTTTTGATAATTTTTGTAAAGAATGTTTTTCTACAATATTCATTATCTTTGCCAAACATGGGTAGGTTTGCTACTACCCACCCCTGGGGTGTGTTAAAAAGCGGATTTGACGCGCTTGCCGCTCAGGCGCGAGCGGCAAGCGCTACCTCTTCGCGGTCTTCCGATTCTTACTGGCTGCCCGGCAGGGACTCGAACCCCAGTTTCCACGTCCAGAGCGTGGCGTGCTACCATTACACCACCGGGCAATAAGGCTACTTATTATATCAAATCTTGTGCTTTTGACGGAAAAACTTATTGACAATCCGTTTTCACCCTGTAAAGTAATCTTATTATGTTCGAACTACCCAAGCTTTCATATCCTTACAATGCTTTAGAGCCTTATATTGATGAGGAGACGATGAGGATTCATCATACTAAACATCATCAGGCCTATGTTGATAAGTTGAATGCTGCCTTGGAGGGAAAGTCTTATCTTCTGCAGAAACCAATTGATGAAATACTTAAGGATTTGAATAAAATTCCAGAGGAAATAAGAATGGCTGTTAGAAATCATGGAGGGGGGCATTATAATCACAGTATTTTTTGGAAGATGATGGCTCCTTCCGGTCAAGTAGTAAAGGATAAAATCCCCGGTCAACTAAAGGAAGCTTTAGATTCTGCATTTGGCAGTTTTGACAGTTTTAAAGAAAAATTCACAAGTGTTGCAGTTGGGCATTTTGGCAGTGGATGGGCGTGGTTGGTAGTTAAAAATTCAAAGTTAGAAGTCAAAAGTTTACCCAATCAAGACACTCCTCTATCAAATTCTGAAATACCGATTTTGGGACTGGATGTATGGGAACATGCGTATTATTTAAAGTACCAAAATAGAAGGAATGAGTATGTTGAGGCGTTTTGGAATGTGGTGAACTGGCCACAAGTTGAGGAAAACTTCAAGAAATCCCTTCAATAGCCTACAATAAGGTTTAATGTTAATTCTTATAGACAAACCAAAGGGGATGACCAGCCACGATGTGGTGGATGAGGTGAGAAGAATCACTGGCGAAAAACGGGTGGGGCATGGAGGAACTTTGGATCCCAACGCAACAGGACTATTAATAGTTGGAGTTGGCAGGGAAAGCACCAAGAAGTTGGGACAGATTGCAAAAAATAAAAAGGAATATGAGGCGGAGATAGTGCTGGGGGAAGAAAGAGACACCGACGACTCAGAGGGTCGTAAATTAGCAATTTTCAATTCTCAATTTTCAATCAATTCCCAAATCTCAAAAATTCAAATTATCAAAGTATTAAATTTTTTTCTTGGGGTTCAAGAGCAGGTGCCGCCGTTGTACTCGGCAATTAAGATAAAAGGTAAGAAAGCCTATAAACTGGCAAGAGAGGGGAAGAAAGTCGTACTTCAACCGAGGAAGGTGGTTATTTATTCTATTAAACTACTTAGTTACTCGTATCCTGTGTTGCGTATTTCGTGTCTTGTGAGTAGCGGAACTTATATTAGAGCTTTGGCTCGGGATATTGGCAGAAAACTGGGTTGTGGGGCATACTTAAAAGAGCTAAGAAGAACTAAAATTGGTGACTATAATCTTTCAGAGGCGGTGAGCCTTACTGATTTAAAAGCTTTGATTAAAAAAGATGGGGATATTTGAAAGTATTGTTTTAGGAATTGTTCAAGGTCTAACCGAATTTTTACCGGTTTCCTCCTCGGGGCATTTGGTTTTGATTGGTAAGGTTTTACCTTCTTTTAAAGAGCCGGGAATTTTATTCGAAGTTTTTCTTCATGCCGGTACCATGCTTGCTATATTAATCTATTTTAGAAAAAAGCTAGTAAGACTAACAAAAAAGTGTCTAATCCTGATAATTATTGGAAATATACCTGCGTTTGTTATCGGATTTTTATTTCAGTCTTTTTTTGAAAATCTTTTTGAAAAAACTGCCGCTGTTGGCTTGGCGTTTTTTATTACAGCTTGCTTTAATTATATTACAAACCAAACTGCAAGTAACAAAAAAAACATTTCTTTAGCAGATTCCTTTTTTGTTGGTCTTTTTCAGGCTATAGCCATTGTTCCGGGTATTTCCCGGTCAGGATCGACTATTTTTGCAGGTGTTAAAAGGGGAATTGATAAAAAAACTGCGGCTGAATTTTCATTTTTACTTTCAGTCCCGGCTATCATTGGAGCAAATGCGCTGGAGTTTTTTAGGAATGGTTTTAATGACAGTATAAATTTTTCTTTATACTTTCTTGGCTTTATCACCTCATTTTTTGTTGGATATTTAGCGATTTATTTGGTTATTAAACTTTTGACCCAAGAAAAGTTTAAATATTTTTCTTTCTATTGTTTAGTTATCGGAATTATCGCACTTCTTGCTTAGGAGAAAATTTTTGGAATAAAAAGGACAAACCCGATAATCACGGCAACCATGGCTGAGATGAGTACGGCTGCTGCTGCAACGTCTTTGGCAATTTTTGCTTTTGGTTTTATTTCAGGGCTTACTAAATCAACAATGGCTTCCACTGCTGTATTAAAAAGTTCCATAACAATAACAAAAGAGATTGTAAAAAGAAGGATAGTCCACTCTGCTAAATTAAACCCCAAAATAAGTGCAAGAATCAGGACTGTAATAGCAAACAAGGTATGTACCCTAAAGTTAGGTTCGCTTAGAAATGCCAATTTTAATCCTTCAAGCGCAAACTTAAAACTTGTGGAAACTGGATTTTTCTTACTCACCTTAATTTAAGTATAGCGCACTCATTGTTTGGCAAACAATGAGTGTGATAGGATTTTTTAGATGGGAAGGTTTATTTTTTTGGTGCCAATAATAGTTCTTTTGGGATTTGGAGTGCTTATTGCCTCAGCTCGTAAATTCTCTCCGCCACCTGCCTGCAGCACAAGTGATTTTTCTGGTCTTTTTAAAGCAGAAGTGGCAGGAATTTTTGAAGGTAAAAGGGTTTCCTTACCACCTGAAATTACTGCTGATTCTAAGGCTAATCAAAAAGTTTTAGGCACTAACTCGGCTAGGAATCGTTGGGTTGAGATTGATCTTTCCGATCAGCGGCTTACGGCTTGGGACGGGGATAATCTTTTTTTGGAGACTCCGGTATCAACGGGACTTAGATGGTATCCAACCCCCAAAGGCGAATTTTGGATTTGGGTCAAACTTCGTTATGCTCGAATGGAAGGGGGGCAGGGCAGATATTATTACAATTTACCCAACGTTCCTTATGTAATGTATTTTGATAATAACGAGATTCCCAAATGGAGAGGTTATGGATTGCATGGAACTTATTGGCACAATGATTTTGGAAATCCAAGAAGCCACGGCTGTGTGAATTTGCCGACACAAAAAGCTGAGGAACTTTTTTATTGGCTTGGACCCTTGGTGCTTGATGGTAAACCAATTGTTTATGCCTCTGCCGATAATCCCGGAAGTAAAGTTGTCATCCATGATTGACTTTTCACTTTTGGCGTTTTTAAATACTTATGGAGTTTTTGTTCTTTTTTTATCAGTTCTTGTATATCTTTGGTTTATAGAAAAGAATAAAAAGGAAGCAATGCATGTTTTCTTGGCAACTTTTTTCGCTGCGGCAATTATAATTGTTCTTAAGGAACTTTATGGTCTTCCAAGACCGTTTTATTTTTCTGCCCTAACTCCCAAAGCAGGATATTTTACCCCTGCTAGTTTTCCTTCTTTACACTCAGCCGTCGCCTTTGCACTTGCCACAACAGTTATTTTCTATCAAAAAAAATTGGGGAGTTTTTTAATAATTACTGCTCTTATCATTGGTGTAGGAAGAATCATTGCAAATGTTCACTATCCTTTGGATATTTTTTTAGGAGGTTTAGTGGGCTTTTTAATAGCGGTCTTTTTTAAGGAAATGCATTTTCCCAGTTGACATATAGCACTCTTATTGCTAGACTGCTAAGAATCAAGGCCATGCAGGATACAAAAATACAAGAAAATAATAAAATATTTCGGACAATTCCAATTGTTGCGATTCGGGGTTCTGTAGTTTTTCCACATACAGACTCAATTCTTTCCTTTGGAAGGCCAAAGTCGGTGGCGGCAGTTAACACAGCTTTTGAGAAAGACAGAGTGATTGGAATTCTTACCCAAAAGGATCCGCGGCTGTCTAACCCAGTATTTGATGATCTTTATAAAATTGGGACTTTGGCAACAATTACTCAGATGATGTCTTCGGGGGAGGAGATTAATGCTATGGTTAGGGGACAAATAAGAATTAGGGTTGTAGAGTGGGTAACAGATAAGCCTTATCTTATGGCAAAGGTTGAAGAAATTGCCGAAGAAGAAACCAAAAGTGATAAGCTTATAGCCCTTTCTAAACAACTTATTGAGCTTTTCAAAAAATCGGTAAATTTGGGAAAAGCTGTGGAGATAACGACTTTGATGCGCATCCTTTCAGGGGAGGCAGATCCCATTGAGATAGTGGATTCGATAGCATCACTTCTTGATGTAAAGACTTCCGAAAAACAAAAACTACTTGAGACCATTTCTGTCTTGAGAAGAACTGAGAGAGTGCTTGAGCTTTTGGGACGGGAGGTTAATATTTTGGATATAGAAAGAACTATATCGATTAAAACCCACAAACGCTTTGAAGATCAGATGCGCAAGGCTATGCTTCGAGAAAAGAAACGCACGATAGAGGAAGAGTTGGGTGAGGATGAATCGGGTATTATGACAGATGAAATAAATGAATATAAACAGAAAATTAAAAAAGCAAAAATGCCAAAAGAGATTCGTGAGAAAGCACAAAAGGAACTCAAAAGACTCCAGCAACTCTCGATCAACAACCCTGAAGGTGGTTATATCCGAAATTATTTAGATTGGCTTTGTGATATGCCTTGGAGCAAGGTTACATCCGATAACGCCTCGATTAAACGGGCCGAAAAGACTTTAGATGAGGATCATTATGGTTTGGACAAAGTCAAAGAAAGAATTTTGGAGTTTTTGGCAGTGATGAAGTTGAAAAAAGAGACTCAAAGAAATCACAAGAAAGGAAAAGTTGGTGAAAACGGAGAGCATCATCCTACAATTTTGTGCTTTATAGGTCCGCCCGGTGTGGGTAAGACTTCAATTGGAAAATCAATTGCCAGGGCCTTGGGAAGAAAGTTTGTCAGAGTGTCTCTTGGTGGGATTCGAGATGAGGCAGAAATAAGAGGACACCGAAGAACTTATGTGGGAGCTCTTCCGGGCAGAATTATCCAGGGAATCAAAAATGCAGGGAGCAAAAACCCCGTATTTATGCTTGATGAGATTGATAAAATCGGGGTTGATTTTAGGGGAGATCCGTCTTCGGCTTTATTGGAAGCCCTGGATCCAGAACAAAATAGAGAGTTTTCAGATCACTATCTAGAGGTTCCTTTTGATTTAAGTGAAGTTATGTTTATTTGTACAGGAAATGTGACTGATACCATACCTGCTCCTCTTCTTGACCGTATGGAAATAATTAAATTTGCAGGCTATATTGAAGATGAAAAGTATCATATTGCCAAAAAATATCTTTGGCCAAAACAATTAAGACTTCACAGTCTCGAGGATAAAAAAATTAAAGTATCAGAATCTATTTTCCTAGAGATAATCAGGCGTTACACCAAAGAGGCTGGGGTTAGGGACTTAGAAAGGAATTTGGCAACTATTTGTAGAAAAATTGCCCGTCAAGTTGCCGAAAAGAAAAAATATCCCAAAAATTTAGGTTCTGTAGATGTTAGGAAATTCCTTGGCCCTTATAGATATACTTCTCAATTGGCTGAGAAAAAAGACGAGGTTGGGATGGCTACCGGTTTGGCAGTGACGGCGGCTGGGGGAGAGATTCTTTTTATTGAGGTATCTCTTATGCCGGGTAAAGGTAAACTAACCTTAACAGGACAACTGGGTGATGTGATGAAAGAATCAGCCATGGCGGCCTTTACATGGGCAAAATCCCACTGGAGAGCTTTGGGATTAAAAGAGAATTTTTCTCAAAAAATTGATGTTCACATTCATGTACCAGAAGGCGCTGTTCCCAAAGATGGGCCTTCGGCCGGTATCGCCATAACAACCGCACTTGTATCAGCCCTGACAGGTGTCGCAGTTAAAAAGGATGTAGGTATGACCGGAGAAATTACCCTGCGAGGTAGGGTGCTTGAAATAGGTGGGGTTAAAGAGAAAGTTGTAGCTGGCCACAGGGCAGGTCTTAAGACTATCGTGATGCCGAAGGATAATAAAAAAGATATGGAAGATATTCCAAAGAAGGTTCAAGAGGGTATAAACTTTATCTTTGTCGATAATGTTGAGACGGTTCTGAAGACTGCTTTGACGACTTGGCCTCCAAAGATCAAAGCTGATCGCGCAGTTTCCCCCCAGCCTCTAATTGCCACGGTTTAAGTATTAAGGTAGAATATACCCGGAAACTGTGTTTTTAGCCGCCATCGTCTAGTGGCCCAGGACGTCTGGTTCTCAACCAGAAAATCGAGAGTTCGAATCTCTCTGGCGGCACACGAAAGTATCAGATGGGTATGCGCGAGCCGCGACAGGCCGCGCGGCGAGCGCATCGTGCGGTGGATTCGGGCAAAATTCAATCCGTTTATTCTGCAGTAAGAAGTTCGAGCCGACCTTTTTTGCGATGACTGAAAGTTCATCGCAATTATTTTTTCTGCGCACAATTTTGGCCGCATCAGCGGCCATATTTATAAATTCCCTCATAGGTTCGAGCCAAACACTTCCTTTGGTCTTAATCTCCTCAATTTTCTCTTTGAGAATTATTTTTTGTTGAAGCAGTTGATCCTTTTTGACTTGATAACTTTCGGTATCAACAATTTCTTCTAAATAAGACTCAAGAAGTTTGTCTAGCTTCTTCTCAACCACTTCAAGGGAAGTTGTGAGACGGACAAGCCCAATCTTGATTTTTCCTTTCTCTCTGATTTCGTCTTTTTCAAGTAGTTCAAACATTTTCCTAGCCCACGCCTCAGACAGCGCAACGCTGTCCACAAGTTCCCTTAATTGCGATTCAACCTCTTTCTCTCTGACATATGGCTGATCACAAAACCCTTTCTTTTTGACACAACGGTAATAAGTGTATTCTGCGTGTCTGTCAGTCTTTTTGTAATATTTTTTGTGGCGTTCTGCAGTGATAAAAGAATCGCAATTTTTGCATTTAATAAAACCAGTAAAATCAAATTCGTGTTTTTGGGGCTTAGAGTTGTATTTACTAGCTATGACTTCTTGAACTTGGTCAAATAATTTCTTGGAGATTATTGGCTCATGTTTACCCTCGTAAGTTTCTCCTGCATAAGTAAAAACTCCGTAATACAGATTACGCGTCAACATATCACGAATTTGATTGTAGTGAAGTGGCCTGTCGTCCTTTCTTTTTACACTGTGCCTGAACAAATAGTCTCTGATTTCTCTCAAGGAAGAAAATTCGTTGTCAGCAAATTTATTAAAAACTGTTTCTACTAGTTTAGCTTGTTCAGGCATAATTTTGATGGAACGGGTATTTTTGTCGTTGAAATAACCAAATGGAGCCATGCCAGGCCACTCACCTTGTCTGGCTTTAAAATGCAAACCTCTTTTGACATTTTCGCTTAAATTATCAACATAGTATTTCGCTTGGCCAAAGGCAATATTAAGCATAAATTTCCCCTGTGGAGTATTTTCAAACCAGAAAGTAGGAAATTTCAGGGACTGTAATTTTCCTTCATCTAGCAAATAAATAATTTTACCACCATCTATTGAATTTCTTGCTAGTCTATCTGGATGCCACGCAACAATTCCGTCAGCATATCCATTTTCTAACAGCTTCACCAGGTTTGAAAATACTTTTCTGCCTGGAATCTTAGCAGTTTGCGCTTCTGTCAAAAACTCAACTATCTCTAAATTCTCTTTTTGCGCAAACTGCTTTAATTCATAAATTTGCTGATCAATGGAAAGAATTTGTTTTTCCTTCTCATCTGTTGATTTTCTACAGTAAGCTATATATTTCATGGTGTTTAAAATTTTTGCGTTTTTAGTTTTTCTTATTCAGATAAACGGATTGAATTTTGCCCGAATCCACCGCACGATGCGCTCGCCGCGCGGCCTGTCGCGGCTCGCGCATACCCATCTGATACTTTCGTGTGCTCTGTATATGTTCAAATTCGAACGTATTTCAAAGCGGAGCGGCTGCCGCCCGCTACAGACAGCCGCACCATTTCTAGCTCGTCCTGATGGCATCGCAAAAAAAGTCGGCTCGAACACCACCTCTAGGCAGAAATAAAAAGGCAAAAATTTTAAATATGTTTTCAGTATAGCAAATTATGATATTCTTAAGCATTATTGAATTGACGCTATGAAAGTTTATAATCCATACAGATTAAAATACAATCACAACTACCACAATAAAAATTGCCCCTTTTGTGACAGACAAATAATCGAGAAACAAAATATCAAACCTCTGGAAGGGAAAAGCTGGATGATTTTTGTCAATCAATACCCCATTTTCGATGGGAACTTGATGTTGGTATTAAAACGCCACGCTGAAGATACATCAGATCTTAACAAAAACGAGTGGGGAGAACTTCAGGGACTGACTGAACAGACAAAAACAATTCTTTTAAAAATCTTTGACACAAAATCCTTTAACATCGGCTTCAATGTTGGCCCAGAATCTGGTTCATCTGTGAAACATCTTCACTGGCAAATAATCCCCAGAGTTCACCACCAACCGATAAACGGCTTTGCGGGTTTTATTGCCAACATCCATACAGTTCGCATGTCTCCTAATGAGCTTAAAAAGAAGATATTGGGTTTGCTCCAATAAAACCAACCGCGTTCGTTTGTTGTCAATTTTTACAAGTTTTTGATATACTTTGACTATCATGAAGCAAAAAGCTATTTGTATTGATTTTGATGGTGTGATCCATCGATACAGCAAAGGTTGGCAGGACGGTTCCATTTATGATCCTCCGATGAAAGGAGCTAGGGATCAAATGGAAAGAATGGTTGAGAAAGGTTATAAGGTAGTAATCTTTACAATCCGACTAAACCCAGAGGTGAATGAGGATACAAACCTTGAGAAAAATAAAATGACTAAATGGCTATCGGAAAATGGATTCGAACTAAATAAGCATTATCACGATATAACAGCCGTAAAGCCCAATGCTTTGGTTTACATTGATGATAGGGCTCTGAGATTTACTAACTGGACTGATATCTCTAAATACTTCTTATAACCAATATAGAAAGAATGAATGAAGCGATATTCGAACTAGAAACCGAGCCAAAGTTACAACTATTAGAGGCTGTTCGTGACACTAGAACCTTAGATGGCAGGGTTCGCTTTACAGAAGCGCAGAGATATCAATAAGAACATTTGACCCAAACGATTTATATCCAATCGCGAAATATGTTCTAACAAGTAACCTTCAATTTGTAGCCTCGATGCGTGAAGATATATTAAGCGAGGATGGTGTTGATATTTTTAAACTCGACCACATTTACTATAACTTAAAATATACTGTTGCACCACCAGTTATCGAAATAAGCGATGGTGTACCGGCAATAGTGGATGGATTACATAGATGTGCTTTGGCAAGACGCTTGGGAGAACAAATTTCTGTAATTTTTGTAGATGGGGTAAATCCTCAGTACCCACTAATCAGTACCCCAGTAAATTGGGAGGAAGTTGTCGAGTATGCCCGAAAACCGGAGGTAGCAGAGTTACTAAGAAATGTAAGACCGGGGATAAGAGACGAAGGAGGCAGTTTGCGAAGGTTTTACAGAGATTTTAGTTATCTAGGCAGTACCGGTAGGAGGCCAAGATTAGGACAAACTGGCTAATGAAAATCTATCTCATCAGGCACGCAAGAACAAGAGATGCGGAAGATCTGCTAACTCAAAGACATGTAACTCCGATTGTTATAGACTCTGAAACTTTAGATAAAGTGGAACAAGTCAAGAATAAGATTGGAGAAGTAGACTTTGTTTTTTGTTCTCCCATGCAGAGGGCTAAAGAGACTGCAGATTTAATTTTCGGAAAAGAAAATTACAAGATTCTTAATTTCATAAAAGAATATGGGACTCCAAAAGAAATCATCGGCAAGCCAAGGAAATTTGCAACGGATTTTTGGGAAGTCAAACACAAAAAAGACAAGATGAATATATATTGGGAGCCTAAAGGGGGGAGAGTCTTTTGCTTCTGTTGCTAATAGAGTTGAAAGGCTTTATCAATTTTTGCTCAAGGAGAAAAAAACAAAGAAATATCAAAAGATCGCTATTGTTGGGCATGGCACCTTTTTTAGGCATTTTCTTTTGAAAGTTGCGGATGTTCCCTGGACAGAGTACCCTCAACTAATTTTTGATGTGCTAAGAAAATTAAAATGGGATAATTTGCAAGTAATAGAGGTCGAGTTGTAAGCGAAGCTTGGCACTTCGTGCTAAAATATGGTTAATTATGCAAAAAGACAACCCAAAAAAGTTGGAGAAAGTAGAAACTCCTCCTACAAGGCTTCTCAGCCGTGAGGAGTATGATAAGGTTTTTATTCCGAGCATCCCAAAGGACGTCTGCACCTTTTGTCATTGGAATAAATATCAAATTGTACTGAAGGAGTTTCAGCATTGTGTTTGGATAGCTAATCTTGCCCCGTATTGGTGGTGGCATACTATGGTCATTTCAAAAAGGCACTTTGTTGAATTTGATGAGCAAACCTATAAAGAAAATGCCGAGCTTCTTGATGTTCTTTCTCATGTTAAGCGAAAAATGCTTGACGCAAAACTAAAGCGAGCAGATGGCTCCGATGTTAAAAAGATCGTTCATTTTTGGAGATTTAGAGCTGATCGCTTTGATCCAGTTTCTGGAACAGTAAGGCCGGATCATTTCCATATCCATATTGTTCCTGATAAGGATCATCTCTGGGATCCGATTTTGGATGAGGATGCATACAAGTGTGATATAGTATCAAAGCTTGGGGAGGAAGAAGTGCCCGCAAAGCGGGCTAAAGCTGGCGAAGCCAGTTAAATTGTGCGCAGAAAAAATAATTGCGATGAACTTTCAGTCATCGCAAAAAAGGTCGGCTCGAACTTCTTACTGCAGAATAAACGGATTGAATTTTGCCCGAATCCACCGCACGATGCGCTCGTCGCGCGTCCATTCGCGGCTCGCGCATACCCATCTGATACTTTCGTGTGCCGAGGAAGGGATTCGAACCCCCACCCACATTTAATGTGGACATGGTCCTAAACCATGCGCGTCTACCATTTCGCCACCTCGGCAGTTAACTCTTATTTTACCACTTAGATGGTAAACTCAACAGGAATTGGTTCTATTTTTCTCATAAAATATTTTACCTTTTTTACCCATGTGTGACTCGGTGGCGCATATATTTTACCAATTTTTGCAATCGAACCGGCGCCTTTGTTAATGTAGTTATTTTTAAGTTTCCTGGAAACGATTTCTATAGAATCCTTCCACGATTGGAAACTATAGTTGCCATTTGCCCAACCATAGGCATTATATGAGTTAGCCGGGATTTTTTTCCCGAACGTTGACTCAACTCCTGAAATTGCCGGTACTAATCTCCAATCAAGTTTGTAGCGATCTGCCACTAGAATGAATTCATAAGCGTATTCGGCTAATGGAGAATTTTGTTTTCTTAAAAAAGTCTGAAGAATTTTAACCCGTATATCCTTCGGGATTGTGTTTTTTTGGGTAATAGCCGAGGATTCGGCGACTATCGGCTCAGCCAGAACAGGACTGGCGAACCTAAAAAAAAGTAATCCAAATATAAAAGCAAGTAACAGGTTTTTCATAGACGGACAAAAAAGAGGGTCGCCGTTAGGCGACCCCCAAGAAAAAATCCTAACGCTCACGAAGCTAAAAGCTTGCTTGCCTTAGGATCTGGCGATACTATAGCACAAAGTTATAGGGTTGTCAAGACTTTAGAATTATTTCCTCTTTTTCTGGCCAGTAAAAAAATCGATGGCCCAAATCCAATGAAATAAAGAGGTTTTTGGAGATATTTTTCCAAAAACAAAAGGAAATCAACAGGAATGATCTTCTTAATTATGGGAATTCTTATATTAGAAACAGAACGTCCTTCCATAATTATAAAAGAGGATTCTTTTAATTTATGTCTTATCAAGTCCGGGTGAAAATTTTGGAAAGGAATAAACTTTTTCTTCCGTTTTTTTTCAGCAAAATTCTTCGTAAAAATTTCCAGCGGATATGTAAAATTACCACTTGCGAATTCTCTGATAGTAGCCTTAAGATGAACCTTGTTTGGAAATTCTAAAATAAGGTAACCGCCTGGTTTCAGCAATTTATAGACCAGGCGAAAGAAATGATCGAGATTTTGAATATGGTGCAAAACCCTGACGACTATTATTAAATCTACGGATTTCGACGAAATTTTTTTGCCCAAATTTTCAGCGGTGGACTGAATTATTTTTATTTTTTTCTGACCTGCGAACTTCCTTCTAGCCAGACACAAAAGTTTTGCCGAGGGGTCAGTAATTATCACTCTTTTGGCCCGATAGATATAAACAGGTATTAATCTGCCATAGCCGGCCCCAATTTCGAGTAGTCGATCTGTCTTGGGTATGCGATCCAAGAAGGATTTTATGGCGATAATTTCTGACCGGTGTTCATAATCGCGACCTTCCCAGTAAGTCGGGTAATCATATGTATCATAGTGTGCACTCATTAAGTCTGATCAGGATATCATTAAGTCCATAAGAAGGCAAAATTTATTGTATATCGTTCATGAATTTTGTAACTCCCGAAGCCCAGGAGCCCTTGGACAAGGGAGTATATTTAGACATTATTTCCTCGATCGTTAGATATCCTTTATTTAAATATTCTTCCCGTAACCCTCGCGAAACTACTTCAATTCCTTCTTCGAAAGAATCAAAACCCAAAGTTCCCTGGCTATGAATTCCCCATCCCCAGCAATTAAAACTCCCTGGGGGAATAACTTTGCAGAGATTAGATTCTTTTTGCGCGATAGCGGTAGTTAAGCGAAAATCCAGTTTGTATTTATCTGCGGCGGCGACTATTAAATAAGCATAAGGTTCTAGCGGGGAGTTGAAGTCAGCTAAGTATTGTCTGATAAGTTCAGCTCGGGCATCGGCCGACTCTATTTTATCGCCAATGGAAGGAACAGACGTTGGCAATGAGGCAAATATTCTAACTCCGGATTTCGAATAAACATTTAACTGCATACTTGCAGAATCCGACTCTGCTTTCGGGGAATCATTAAGTAAAACAAGTGCAAATAGACTAGTCCCGATTACGATGGGGGTGATGGTAAAAAAAATAAATACCATCAATAAATTTTTCCAAAAAGAAAATGCCCCTTCTTCAATAATATGTGAAGGCAAGTCCATTTATACCGATCCTTCAATAGCATGCCACATCAAAGGAAGCGAAGTCAAGAATTTGGAGAGACTAACAACCGCTTCCTACCCGCTGAAGCGTGCGATTGAAAATGGGCTTCTGTGAGCCGCCCGAGATTCGAACTCGGAACCGTCGCCTTAAGAGGGCGCCGCTCTACCGTTGAGCTAGCGGCCCATTTTCAATCTAAAGAGTTAATCGCTCTACCGTTAAGCTACAGGCCCCAAGTGCCCCCGGAGCGACTCGAACGCTCAACCGCATCGTTAGAACCGATATGCTCTGTCCAATTGAGCTACGGGGGCGCAGAGCGGGCGATGGGAATTGAACCCACTTTCTCTTCCTTGGCAAGGAAGCGTTTTGCCGGTAAACTACGCCCGCTTAGGTGCTGGGAGTGTGAGTCGAACACACATCTGACGCTCTTCAGGCGCCCGCCGTGACCACCTTGGCTATCCCAGCATTTGTGGTCGCTGCAGGAATCGAACCTGCGACCTTGCGGATGTAAACCGCACGCTCTAACCGGCTGAGCTAAGCGACCAACTGTTTTTGTGCACTCGGGGAGACTCGTGTGCAAAGCCTCTTACCTTACTTGGCACTATCGAGCATCCACGTGAGCACGAACGTATGTGAGTGCACTCGGGGAGACTCGAACTCCCACGCCCTTACGGGCATAGCTCCTCAAGCTATCGCGTATGCCAATTCCGCCACGAGTGCTTGTCGGGTGCAGACGAGAGGATTTGTGTGCAAAGCGTTTTCCTTACTTGGCACTTTCAAATCCGATCTCTCACGAGCTGCGAGTGCAGACGAGAGGATTTGAACCTCTACGAGGGTAAACCTCATACGGCCCTGAACCGTACGCGTCTACCATTCCGCCACGTCTGCAGTACGTGTAGATTATATCAAAAACACTGCTTCATATAAACATAACCATCAGATCTTGTTCAACTACCCTTGTTAAAGGTACCGACTGCCCAGGAAAACTAGCAGAACCGCCCCAGATTTTAGCTAGCTTTTTACTCCTAGCAAATTCAGACCCTATTTTCAAGGTTATATCGTAAAGAGTTTCGCCTTTTTTCATAATAATTGGTGTATGTCTTCCCATGGGTTCGCCGGGCTTGATCAAATATAATTCCACTAGTTTTAATTTTTCCCAAATTTTTTCTTTTAACTGTTCGAGACCAGAGCCGTCTTTTGCACTAATATATAGAATATCATCATAAGTAAGTTGGGTTCGTTTTTTTATCTTATCGGCTTTGTTGACAACAAAAATCGCAGGCAAATAAACCGTGCTTTGAGAGAGACAGTCCAGTAATTGATCTAATGTAATATTTTCCTCCAGTGTTACTGTAGCATTTTTAATTCCAAATTCCGAAACAACATCTCTAATTGTCTCCTTGGATAATAATTGTTTGGTATTGGAACAGATGACTATTCCTCCGGAAATTTTTTTTTGAATTTTAATCTTAGGTCTTTCCTTGTTTATACGAATGCCGGCTTTCTCTAATTCGTTCAAAATAGTCTTACTCGAGTCCTCCTTTCCAATTTCAGACATAATAACAAGTAGGTCAGCAACGCGGGCTACCGAAATAACCTCTTTCCCCAATCCTTTACCCTGACGGGCTCCCTCAATCAGACCAGGAAGATCCAAAATCTGGATATGGGCATTTCGGTAAAGAAGCATTCCCGGTATAACCGAGACGGTAGAAAAAATATATGGTGCCACTTTTGATTTAGCATTAGTCAGACGGTTTAAAAGAGTTGATTTTCCGACCGAAGGAGGTCCGATTAAAACAACAGTGGCATCGCCTTGTTTTTTGACGGCAAATCCAGTTCCGCCCCCCACCGACCTATTTTCTTTTTCCAGTTGTTTTTCTTTAATTCGGGCTAATCTCGCTCGGAGTTTGCCAATATGATGTTCCGTTGCCTTATTGTAAGGAGTTTTTCGTATTTCTTCTTCGAGGGCGTTGACTGTTTGGGTAAAACTCATTTTATGAGGTATAATTATAGCGAAAATAATTTAATGCCCCTGTGGCTTAACGGATAGAGCGCATGGCTTCGGACCATGAGGTGAGGGTTCGATTCCTTCCAGGGGCGCCATTGATCTATTTACCTTTTTTTACTAGCCTCCAGACACCAAACTGCAAAAAAGCGGCCGCAACTCCAAGCAATAGGGCCCACCAGAAACTAACAATTCCGAATCCGAAAAAGTAGCTGAATCTAGATATTAGCCACAGAGCAATGAAGTTGGCGGGAATATAATAATAGACTACTCGTTCTTTTTCCTTGGCTAGCTTCACTCCAAACCGCTTTAATATTTGCTTGCCTATCCACACAAGGGCCGTCCAGGAAAAACCAGCAAAGATCGCTGACGATAACTCGCTAATTCGATAGGTACCCAATTCATAACTTTGCGGGAAAATAACAGAGGCGACGTAAAGAATTATGCAGTTTAACATCCAGAAAATTAATAAAGCCACCGGCTTTCTCACCTTTATATCACCTCCCCTCCTAAACGCTATTAATTTTAGACTAGAGAAAAGCTGAAGAAATGTCAATTATATAGTAAAATATCACTTGCAGGTGGGCCGGGATGCTGGAACGGTAGACAGGACAGACTTAAAATCTGTTGCTACGAATGTAGCGTGGGAGTTCGAGTCTCCCTCCCGGCACAATCGCGGGAAATTAACGGGGAGTAGCTCAGTTGGTTAGAGTGCGCGCTTTGGGAGCGTGAGGTCGGCGGTTCGAGTCCGCCCTCCCCGACCAAACCATTAGCGGGGTTAGTTGAGCGGTTCAACATCAGCTTTCCAAGCTGAGAAGACGGGTTCGACTCCCGTACCCCGCTCTTATGATTTCATGGAATAAATATCACCGTTTTCAGGAAAAACCCGGCTGGTGCGGACCGGCGGTGGTTCAAATGGTTCTCCTTGCCGTGGGGATAAAAAAAACTCAGAAGGAAATAGCCAGGGCGATTTACAAAGATTGGTGGGGTACCAATCAGCAAATCATGCTGTCCTACCTAAGTAAATTTTTCAAGATCGTAAACTACAAAATAAATGCCATTTTTGCCGACATTGAACATCATTTAAATAAAGGAAATATTGTTATTGTAAACTGGACCGATGACTTAGATGAAGACGAACCTTGCGGACATTATTCGATAGTCGGCGATTACGACAAAAAGGCTAAAGTGTTAACCCTTGTTGATCCTTCTACGTCACGTAAAGGAATTTGGCAGATAGGTAAAAATGAATTTAATAAACGCTGGTACGACACTCTGGATGTTCATGGTCGAACATGGGTTGATGGATGGATGCTTTGGGTAAACCCCAAATCGAAGCTTCAATAATCCCCCCTGGAAAGGTTGTTAAATTAAATCCTCGCCCGGGAAGCGATTTTCTAATTTTTTTAATTAGGTTTTGCTATAATATTATTTAGCATCCTCAATTTGGTGGCTGTAGCTCAATGGCTAGAGCGCGAGGTTGTGGACCTTGAGGTTGCGCGTTCGAATCGCGTCAGCCACCCCGATGCCTCGGGTGGCCCTAAGTTTAATCTGCCTTTTTCTGTCTTTACACGATTTATTTTCTCCTAATAGTGTAAAGGGGTGGGTGGTAAAGAAAAATTGCTGGCGAGTCTTCAAGAAGAAACCTTTGGAAGTCTAGGTAAATCTTTCTTCTTTCTTCAATATTTAACTGCGACCGACCTTCTTCTAGTAATTTATCTATTCTTGGATTAGAATACTTGGATATATTTGAGGCGATCTGGGTAGAATGCCAAAGCGAATACTGGTCTGGATCTTGCGGAATTTCCACTATTACTAACAATGCCCGATAGTCCGCTGGAATTGCCGAATTTACTTTAATTGAAGCATTTATGCCGATCGCCTGCCAATCTTTAACTACTGCCTCGGCAATTGGCAAGAGAACGGAGGTTGTATCCAATACTAAAGTAGGGTTTTCCTTTAATTCGTCGGGGAGCTCAGATAATAATTTTTTGGCCTTATTTTCGTCATAGTTATATGGTTTAACCTGAGGGTTATATGCCCACGAATCGGGCGAAATACAACTTATGGCTCTTGGACCTTCAAACTTTTCTTTGTTGATGCCGTATGCCAATGCCTGCCTGAAGCTTTTTTCGGCAAGTAATTTATCTTGGGTATTTAAAAATATTGCCACAATCCGGCGCTTCTGAATATTTGCTTCAACATCTACTGTTTTCCATGAAGTAAAAGGTGTGGGATTAAAAATTTCGGCGAGTATGTCGATTTCTCCTAGTTTAAACCCTAATTTAGCTCTTTCCTCGGTAGGGTAGAATTTGAATATTTTCTTATTTCCTTGGCCGTTTATCAATACAATTTTCTGGACAAATCCGCCCAACGTACTAGCTTTATCCACCTTCCACTCGCCGGTCCCAAGCAAACCCTTTTTAAAAATTGGTTTAGAAACAACGGCAGGAAAGGGAGCGAAAGGGCTCTGGAGTTTGAAAATTATAGTATTTTCATCGGGTTTTTCTATCTCAGCGTCTGAAAATTGATAGTTGATATCCAAGCTTGTCAGTCTTTTCCCGTCTTGCCATCGCAAATGATCTTTTAGGGTAAATATCCACGTTTTTCCATTGTCGGCCGTCTCCCAAGATTTGGCTAAATCCGGCTCGACCGAACCATCGCTATTTATCTTTGCTAGCCCGTTGGCTATTAATGTAGTTATGCCGATAGGAAGGTTGTCTAAGTGGTATTTCCCAACAATTCCAATTTTTTCTGTTTTTCGAAAGAACCATGTTTTTCCAAAAAGGTGGACAAAGATAAAGATAATTACGCCTAAAATAACTCCGATCAAAATAACTCCTTTAAACCTTGCCAAAAAGGTAAAAATTAATCGGAACAAATATCGGATAGTGCGCATTTAAACAAGGATTTGCAGCAAGGATATTATTAAAAAAATACCCGAAAGGATAAATGTTGCCCGAAAAACTAATTTTTCTAGACCCCTTCGGGCGAAACTTACATTAGAAGATCCCCAAACGCGTCCAAAGCCTGTACCTTTGCTTTGGACCAATATCAAACTAATTAGAAGAATGGATACGATTATCTGTAAAATCAATAAAGTGGTAGCCACGGTTCGATTAATGCTCTAATTATAGCGAAAAGCTACTTGACAAGCCAATGTAATAAGGAAGCAATGAAGGATATCAAAAAAGAATAGGCAATATAGGCCAAAACACCTTCTAATTGAAAGGATGGTATATCTATCCATTTGCTAGAAAACCCCTCGAAAAAAAATAAGGTTATTTTGAACCCCGGAACGATAAGAGTAACCAAATAAAGAGCAACCGCGGAAGAAACCCATTTAAAGAGACCGAAGGTTATTAAATTTAAAGGGAGAATGAGAATATTGACAAGTGGTCTAACAATGAGCGTTGCGATTGTTAATCCAATTCCAGCCATTAATATGGTTGCTGTTCCTTTTTCAAAAACCATACCCGAGGCTACCTGGGAAGATATATATAGGGTGACTGTTTCAAACACGTACTGTCTCAGGATTGCTTTCATTAGTTTCAGTATCACAGTTAGGAGTATAAATTGTCAAATCAAGCAGCGAGATATATTTTAAAGTCTAATTGTTTAATCGATTTCTTTTTGTTTTCTAACAGCTTTAATGAATTTTTGTAACCAAATCTTTAAATTTACACCTTTAAGCTTAAACAAAGCGAATAAAAGAAGAGTGAAAACGACCACAGAAACGACAATCAGCCACTCGTTTATAATTTGGTTTTTTTCGGTGAGCATTTGAAATTGCCTGTCTCCGGCAATAACGGTTATTTTTTCTGGTGTTTTGCTACCCAGAAAACTATAGGGGATAGAAATAACATTTTCGACACTTGCAAATGGTAGAAGGGCTTCAAGATTATCTATTTTTTGGGTTTTGTCATCAAAAAAGATAGAAGTTGGTAAATTATACAGAGCAACCGGACCCGGGTTGGTGATCCTTACTTTATACTTGGGGCTTGTAAATGGAAATCTTTTAATACTGTGGACTTCGATTATCGGATAGCTAATTCTTTCTTCAGGAAGGGAACCAAAGCTTACAAAGACATCTTTTTGGGGATTCGGACCCAACTTATACGATCCGGGAGGAAAAGGTTTCTGGTCGTCCCGACCATGAATTACAAAAGTAAAGTGTCGTAAATCCAGCTTTGAGAAAAAATCTACCCCTTTTGTCGTGGATGCCCAGGTAGGATCGATTGCTACCCAGACCTTCTTCTCGGAATCCCAATATTCTGGCCACGAATGAAGAACATCAGCCACTAGACTAAGTGGTTGTATATTAGGATTTTCGGTGTAGGCAAAACCATTTATTTCTCGTGCCGGGGTGCCGGCTGCCCGAGCAAGAGCTATAAAAAGATCGGTAAATTCCATACAGATCGCATTTTGCGGCTCTTCTAGTGCTTTTTCGGCTCCGAGCCTTTCGACATTCGGTTTAACTCGGGAATAGTTGTAGGATAGATTTTGCCAGACGAAATCATAAATGTTTCTAGGTTTGACTAATTTTTTCGCCAGTGACTGAATCTTTTCGTTATCTGACTGCCAGTATTTTGTTGGCTGCAGATTGGCTTGGAGAGTATCCGGGCTAGGAGTTAGGAATGTTCTAGGTCCGGAAAAAATTTGAACGGTTCCGCGAGCTTCAATATCAACTCTTTCTCTAGGCCTCAATATATATACAGCCAACCAGTTTCCGTCAGGATCCAAATAGACGTTGTTCGGTTTAGGATTAAGGAAGTGGTAATAAACCCGCTGGAGATGGGTATCAGGCGGCAAGGCTATTTCGGTTGTAACGATTTTGGGTAAGGGGTTTTCTAAATGATAATTTAAGACAAAAGAAAAAATTTGGAATGATCCGAAAGCGGCGACGATGCTATTTTTACTTATCGATGATCTATCAAAGGTGTACTGTATGCTTGAGTCGGAACGAAAAACTTCCTGTGGGGATGGGTAAATATATGCTTCAGTACCAAAAGAGCGTGGTACCGAAAGCCGAACTTGATAATTTTGAGAACTTTCATTTGGGGAAAGACGTGGTATTGAAATTTCCCAAACCTCCCCCGTCCTGACAGCTAAATTCTCGACCTCATAAACTATGCTAAACTCCTTCGATTTTCCTTTACCAACAACTGGGTTTTGAAACTGAACAATTATTGAGGTTCTTTCCCCCTCCTTTTTAACTGAAAATGATGATCGATTAGATCCTTCGTAAACGTTTAATTTTTGAGGATTGATATTATCTAGAGTAAGGGTATATGAGGTAGCATAAATCTCGGAGATTAAATTTTGGACTGCAACCCTATGCGTAACTAACGTAATACCTGATTCTTGAACCTCGTAATCCACGATGACATTAGAATAAAAATTGTCAACCGAAAACGCATTTTTCGGTAAAAACAAAAAGAGAATAAATACGCACAGTACTACAAAAAGCTTCTTCATTAATAGTAGTTTAACAATAAAATTCAGCGATGGCAGTATGGAAAAAATACAGTAGGTATATAGAATATAGATTTAGGTCTTGACACTTTCGGGTTTTATTTGTATTTTGTATTTAATGGCACCAGTATTATATAAAAGACAGAAACAGATTTTAGACTTTATAAAACAGCATATACAAGCCCATGGTACGGCTCCAACCCTGAAGCAAATTGCCGAGGCGATTGGGGTTTCTTCCTTGGCAACCGTACATGAGCACTTGACCGCCTTGGAAAATAAAAGACTTTTAAAGAGAAAGGCAGGGAAAACTAGAGCTATAGAACTCAGTCAGTCTGAAATTAAGTTTTTTTATTCGGAAATGGAAGTCCCTATATTAGGTTTTATTGCCGCAGGAACACCAATAGAACCGTATACCGATCCAAACGCGACCATGGTAATTCCATCCGCGTTTGTCTCCGGGAAAAAACGTGTTTATGTGCTCCAGGTTCGAGGTGAGAGTATGATCGAAGAACAAATAAGAGATGGGGATTACGTGGTAGTGGAACAAACGGAAGACGCCTCGGACGGCGAAATTGTTGTTGCGCTTCTTGATAATGGGATGGCGACTTTAAAAAGGATTTTTAGAGAAGCGACCCGCATAAGGTTAGAGCCTGCCAATGCCAAAATGAGCCCTATTTTTGTCAAAAACGTTAGAATCCAAGGTAGAGTTGTAGGACTGATTCGACGATACGGAAGAAATTAAACCGAATAATTGTCAAGGAAGAAGGACTACTCGCCCCTCTTTTTTATGTGGGAATAGATATAGAAAATAACAGCCGTGATTCCCAGACCAACAATTAGAAACTGAAATTTTCTAAAGTAAGGCTCTATTGCCAGCCAGTTCTGACCTAATTTAAGTCCTAAATAAGCCAGTGCTGAAGACCAGAGGAAAGAACCAACGAAAGTTAAAATAGAAAATTTTAAAAGATTAATTTTGGCAATTCCTGCGGGTAATGAAACAAAAGTTCTAACGACTGGAAGAAGTCTGGAAATAAAGGCGACGACATGACCATATTTCTGTAACCACCCCATTCCTACATCCAACTCCGATTCTCTGATTAAAAGCCACTTTCCCCATTTTCTAATGGCTAACCGAATCCAGATCTCGCCTTTGGCATATCCCAACCAATAGGCCAAAACCGAACCAAGTACATTGCCAACGGCCCCAATTGTAACTATAATCCAGAAATTCAATACTCCCCTTCCAGCCAGAAAGCCAGCGAAAGGCATGGTTATTTCCGAAGGGATAGGAATCAAAGCCGATTCCGCAGTCATAAGCAAGAATACAGCCCATTCTCCATACTGACTAATTAGTAGCGTTAAATGTTCAACAAAAAGCGATGTAAGTTTTTCCATACAAAAATATAATTTTACATTTCTATTCCCTCCAGCAAGTTATGTCCAGTCATCGTCGAAGGAATGGGAATCCCGAATAAAGAAAGTACTGTTGGCGCCACATCGGCAAGAATACCGGCTTGTAAGTTTTGAGAGATATTCATTAGCTCTCTCGAAACCGCTATAAATGGTACCATGTTTGTACTATGTTCTGTTTCAATCGCCCCGGTGTGTGCATCAATCATTTCTTCGGCATTTCCATGATCCGCGGTTATTAAAAGTGTTCCTCCGTAAGCCAGAACGAAATTCGCAAGTTTGCCAACACATTCATCTACAACCTCGCAAGCTTTAACTGCCGCCCCTATGCTTCCAGTGTGACCAACCATATCCGGGTTCGCATAATTTACCAATATGAAATCGTAGGTATGGCTGTTTTCTCTAAGTCTGCCCAATAGGGCTTCTGTCAATTCTCTAGCGGACATTTCCGGTTTTAGGTCATAAGTAGGGACCTTAGGAGACGGAACAATATATCGTTCCTCGCCCTCGAAAGGTAATTCCTGCTGGCCGTTGAAATAAAAGGTGACAAATCTTTCCTTTTCCGACTCTGCCATTCGCAACTGTTTTTTACCAGCGTCCATCAGAACTCGACCAAGTGGCATTTCTATCAGCTCTGGCGGAAAAGCGACTACGGCACCATTTTCCACTAGAGCCTTTTCGTATTCGGTCATAGTAACAAAATAAAGATTTTTCAGCTTTTGTCCTCGCATAAATGGGCTGGCCGGAACGGCTCTTTCGATAAGGTGTTTTTTGGTGTATTTAACTAGATAAGGATCATAAGCAAAGTCTAAATTTGCCTTCGAAAAATCTTCTAAAACAAAAGCTCTTGAAAGCTGTCTTGGCCTGTCTACCCTAAAATTAAAAAAAATAACGGCGTCATTGTCTTTTATGGTCGTTATTGGTATTCCCTGCGCCGATGAAATAATCGCCGGTTCAATAAATTCGTCAGTTTTACCTTGAGAGTAAGAGAAGTCGATTGCTTCTTCGGGAGTTTTTACTAAGTGTCCCTCTCCTTTTGTCAGTGCAAAATAAGCTTTTGCAGTTCTATCCCATCTTAAGTCTCTATCCATTGCCCAGTACCTTCCCATTATTGAAGCGATTGTGCCAATCCTCTCTCTTTGTATTACCTCTCTTATTCTTGCCAGATACGTTTTGGCAGCCGTAGGGGGGGAGTCTCTTCCGTCGGTAAATAAATGCAGAAATAGCTTTTTAAAGTTTTTCAGAGCGGCCATTCGGATAAGAGCGAATAAGTGTTCGAGGTTGGAGTGAACGCCGCCCGCTCCCATGAGCCCCAACAGATGGAGGCTGGAGTTATTATTTTTAGCATGTTCAAAGGCTCCTAAAAGAATCCTGTTGGTAAAAAAAGACCCATCCGCAATTGCCATGTTTATTCTCGCTAAATCCTGATAAACAATTCTCCCGGCACCAAGATTTAGGTGACCGGTTTCAGTGTTCCCTGCTTCTCCTTTAGGAAGACCAACGGCATCACCAGCGGCGTGTAGTTGCGTATGAGGAAACGAAGCCCAGAATCTATCCATGTTGATGGTATTCGCTAGTTCGACAGCATTTCCAGGTCCCGGAGGAGCTAACCCCCAACCGTCAAGAACAGCTAGACAAACAAAGGAGGAATGTGTATCCATCGTTATTTTCGATATTGCAGGAGTTCGTTTTCGATAGCGGATAAGCGGTTGTATTTTGCTACCCGTTCGCCCCTTGACGGTGCCCCAAATTTGCAATATTCAGCCCCTGTACCTACCGCAAAGTCGGCAATGAAGGTATCGTTTGTTTCTCCGGAACGGTGAGAAACCACTATTTTCCATCCTGCTTCTCTCGCCATTTTTATAACTTGAATAGTTTCCGTAACTGTTCCTATTTGGTTTGGTTTAACCAAAATCGAATTACACGCCTTTTCCGAAATGGCCCTTTCTACCCTCCTGGGATTTGTGGCTAGTAGATCGTCGCCAACCACTGTGACTTCGTGTCCAAAAGCGGCGGTAAGTTTCTTCCAGTCTTCCCACGCATCTTCCGAAAAAGGATCTTCTAATATCGCCAGGTTATACTGTTCGTTCAAGGATTTGTAATATTCAAGCATCTGGTTTCCATCTAGAGGTGAAGATTTATCTCTGATCACGTACTGGCCGTCTTTGGAAAACGAATTGGCGGCTACATCCAAACCTAAAAAAACATCTCTTCCCATCGAATACGGCGTTTGTTTTATCGATTCCACAATTACCTCTAAGGCATCGGCGTTGGTAAATAAGTTAGGAGCATAGCCGCCCTCATTTCCGACTGAATGAATAGCTCCTCGTCGAGATAACGAATCGCCGATTGTCAAATAAATTTCGACCCCCATTTGAATCGATTGCGACCACGTTTTGCTCGACGCTGGTATAACATGGAATTCTTGAAAATCCAAGTTTCCCGCCCCGTGAAGACCACCATTTATCATATTAAAAAGAGGTATCGGCATTCGCAGTGGTATTTTTAATCCGGCTCTTTGACATAGGAAATTTATCCAAAAATACTGGCTTTGACTTTGTGCGATTGCACCGGCCTTGCAAACTGCAATCGAAACGGCCAGTATAGCGTTAGCACCGTATTTTGATTTATTTTCAGTACCGTCTATTTCTTTGAGCTTTTCGTCGATACTGAATTGGTCGATCGGATCCATCCCTATAATTGCTGGGCCAAAAATCGTGTTTACATTGGTAACCGCCTTCAAAACTCCTTTTCCCAAGTATCTCGGGTTATCTTTATCCCTTATTTCCAATGCCTCATGAGTGCCGGTGGAAATACCCGCTGGACATGAAGCGATAGTTACGTGACCGCTGTCCAAGACACACCAAGCCTCAACGGTTGGAATTCCCCTCGAATCAAGAATTTCCCTGGCTCCGATCCGACTAATTTTACTCATAAGGCTAATTTCTTCTCTGCTTCTAATATAACATTTCTTACCCTGTTAATGGCATCGGGATTTACAGAGATGCTTGTTATTCCCAATCTTACTAAATAGTTAACGAGATCCTCGTAAGTTGATGGAGCCTGGCCGCAAATTGAGGAGGAAATTCCATATTTACTGCATGCTTTTATTACTTTTCTAATCGCCCATTTGACTGCCGGTGAACGTTCATCATACGCTTGAGAGACTTCGACATTATCACGGTCGGTTCCTTCAATCAACATTGTCAAATCGTTGGAACCTATTGATACCCCATCGATACCGACCTTGATAAAATCTTCAATAAGAATTACGTTGACCGGAAGTTCTACCATCATCCAGAATTTAAACGTGGTTTCCTCAAAAAGGCCCTCAGCCGCAACAAGGCGCCTTACTTTTGTCAATTCGGATGGCGACCGGACGAACGGAATCATAAGCCAAAGATTCTTGTACTTCTCTCTCACCTGTTTAATCGCTTTCAATTCTAAAGTAAAAACCTCCGGATTAGTGATATACCGATAGGCTCCTCTAAATCCTAGCATCGGATTAGGCTCTTGTGGTTCCCAATATTTGCCCCCAATCAACTGACGATACTCGTTGGTTTTAAAGTCGGTAGCGCGATAAATAACCGGCCGTGGTTTAAAGGCTTTACAAAAAGTTGTTATATCATCCGCCAGCTTGTTTATAAAATGATTCTGTTTTTTAGTTTTAATTGCCTCCTTAGGATGCAAACCGATATTTGCAATCATAAATTCGGCTCTAAGAAGTCCGACACCATCGACATTCATGCCCGCGATCTCTTTCGCCCTTTGCGGTTCTCCTAAGTTGACATATACCTTCGTAGCAGTTTTTATTTTGATTTCAACATCTTCGATACTAGTTTCAGATTTTCGCTCGATAATTTCTGTTGCCAGAAATATTTGTCCTTCGCTACCATCTACGCTAACATGCATTCCTTCAATCAAGGTCTTTGTGGCGATTTTGGTCCCGACCACGCAGGGAATTCCTAATTCTCTCGAAACAATTGCTGCATGAGAAGTAGCCCCGCCTTCGTCTGTAACTATTGCCAGCGCCTTTTTCATTGCCGGAACAAAATCCGGAGAAGTCATTGGAGCCACAAGGATATCGCCTTTTCTTATCTTGGAAATTTCCTTAGCACTTTTTAGGACCTTAACTGGTCCGGTAGCGAAGCCGGGGGAGGCCGGCGTCCCTTCTAAAATAGGGGCCTGGGCCACCGCTAGCTCCTGCCCCTCTCCTTCCTTTCGTTCTACTTTTTTAAATGTGGTTACCGGTCTGGTTTGGACAACAAAAATTTTTGGTCCCTCTTTCGCCCACTCTAAATCTTGAGGGAAGTAATAGTGTTTTTGCAATCTATCTGCAATCTTAGCCAAGTAAATAATCTCGTCATCTTCTAATTTTTGTTTTTGCCGACTTTTCATTGGAACAGTCACTTGCCGGGTGGTATCACCGGTCATTTTTAATTGTATTGTCTGCTCTGATATTTCTCTCGAGAGAATGTTATATGTTTCTTTTTGGACAACATATCGGTCTGGAATCACGGTACCCTGTACAATCATTTCTCCTAACCCCCAAACCGCCTCGATGACAATTTTATCTTTTTCATTGCTTACTGGATCAATGCTAAAGGCAACGCCGGAGACATCAGATTGAACCATTTTTTGAACAATTACGGATATTTTGACCTTATCGTGAGGTATTTTATTTTCTTCACGGTAAAAAATAGCTCTTGGAGTAAAGAGAGATGCCCAACAATTTCTGACTGAATTTAAAAGATTTGCTTCTCCTTTAATATTTAGAAAGGATGCCTGTTGGCCGGCAAAAGAAGCTGTCGGGAGATCTTCGGCCGTCGCTGACGACCTCGCAGCGACTCTGGCCAATTTTAAAAATTTCGATAATTTTTTGTAAGCTTTTATAACTTCTTGTGCAACCTCCGTAGGAATTTTTCCGTTGGAAATTAATTTTTGTATTTTTCGGGAAACCAATAAAAGCTCGTCTGGGTTGTGGATGTTGGTCGCTTTGAGAATATCGGCTATTATTTTTTTGAACTGATTTTCAGCAAGAAAGAAATCGTAAGCTTCTACGGTGACCGCAAATCCATTGGGAACGGGAAAACCCATCCTGTACATTTCTCCGAGATTTGCACCCTTGCCACCAACCGAGGAAATATCATCTTTGTCAATATCCTTAAAAAAGACTACGAATTTATGGGCAGACATTGATTTATTATTTTATTGTAGGTTATTGTCTAGATTTTGGAAAGTCTTTTCTTAAAATAGTTCACCCAGGGTATTTTCCCCGGATCACAGTCATTTAGCATCGCCAAGTAAAAACTTACAAAGAATCCTAAAATCAAAATTTCAAAAATTTGATCTAGTTTCTTCTGACTTCTGGGTTTGTATATATCGTAGGAAACATCGTTTTGGGTAATAACTTCATAGGTAATTGGATATCGCCGAGCTACCTCCTTTGAATAGAGTTCCGAATAAATAAACAAAAAATGGAGAAATGGCCTTACAACCGCCGGATTTCTCAAACCCTCCATCAAGTGGTGGTTAAGTTCTGGAAGATCGAATAAGTAAGCAAAGGTTTTTGCGTTCTCGTTTAGCAGATTCTTAAAAGCGTGACAAATACCAATCAAGTGCTGGCTAGATACGATATTTGGTATTTTCCCTTTTAATTTTCTGGCAATCTTTTTCGCCAAATTATTATCTTCTCTGACATCAACATCAAAATCCCTAATAAACTCTTCCGAGGTTTTAATTGCTTCTTCTACTTCTGAATCTAAGATATTTATGAACTTGCACTTTGCCAAAACAGCAAGTATCGAGGCAATCGAGTAGCCTAAACCTGCTCGTGGCTGGTTCGATGGATTTTCTTTTGGATTAAACAAATAACCAGGCAAATTATTTTTCCTCATCAATTCTCCCAACTCACCGCCAGTAGCTATACAATATATAACTGCCCCTCGGTTTAACGCCTCCTTAGCCGATGATATTGTCTCGGCAGTATTTCCTGAATATGAAGATACTATAACCAGTGTATTTTCGTTAACATAATTCGGCAGTTGGTAATCTGTGACAATTTCGATTGGTGTTCGGAAACGATCAATCAGCAGAGAGTCGGCCACCCTGCCGCCGAGGGCGGAGCCACCCATTCCGGAAATGACAACGTTTTTTGCTAAATAGCATTTTTTGGGAACTTCATTATTTTGTACCTCGTACCAGGCCTGGGCTATCTGCTTAGGTAGGAATTTTATTGACTGTAAAATGTCTAAAGTGTCTAATTTTTTAATTTCTTCAAATGAATCGAGGTTGAACATTTATGAGAAGTTCCTAATGACAGATAAAATCTCTTCCTTCTTGCGATTAACTATTTCTTTAGATTTTCCCTCGATATTTAATCTTAGAAGGGGCTCCGTATTCGACGGTCTCACGTTAAATCTGAAATTTTCATACTCAACCGTTAATCCGTCTAATTGATCTTGCTTCCCATCGGTATACAGTTCTGATAGATTTTTGATCACCTTTTCCTTGTCTCTTACCTCGCTATTTATTTCCCCTGAAATATGATATTTTTTCATTATCGGAAAAATTAAATCAGAAAGTTTTTTTTTCGTTAAACTTAGTATCCTCAAAATTTGCATTACGGGAATCATACCTGAATCTGCGTACCAAAAATCCCGATAATATGTGTGACCGCTCGATTCCCCGGCAAAAACGGCATTTTCCGACCTCATTTTTTCTTTTATGAACGAATGCCCTACCCGACAGACAACTGGTATTCCTCCATTTTCTAAAATTGAATCACGCAGCGCCCATGTATAACGAGGATCATAAATAATTTTTTGCTTCGGATATTTTTTCAACATTATTTTAATAAAAAGGGTATTTATATAGTAAGGCTCTACAAAAACACCCCCCTCTGTACAAAAAAATACCCTATCGGCATCGGCATCCCAAGCAATCCCTAGATCCGAATTGGATTTTTTTACCAATTGAACAAATTCAGGTCTGTTTTCCGGTACAAAAGGGTCGGGGCGGCCTTTAGGAAAGGTTCCGTCGGGTTCGCAATTTAATTTAATAAGTTCGATAGGAAGTTTTCCCTTATGTACAAGTTTTTCAAATATTATCCCGGCATACCCAAAATTAGGATTGATTACAACTTTTAGGGGAGATATTTTAACTCCTTCTAGCCATTTCAACACATAAAGGAGATAATCATCGGTTAGGTCTTTTTTTTCGACCTGCCCCATTTTCCGCCTAATTTTTTTATTTGTTTCGACGAATCTTTTAATCTGATTAATGCCAGTTTCTTGAGTAATGGGGGCAACGTTTTCTCTTACCATTTTAAAACCATTCCATTCGGGAGGATTGTGCGAAGCGGTTACTTGGATACCACCAGAAAAATTGTAAAAACCAACACCAAAATAATACATATCGGTGGTTATAAGCCCAACGTCACAGACATTTACCCCCGCGTCAGAAAGGCCATTTATAACCGCTTCTTGAAGCTTTTGCGAATGGATTCGCACATCTCTACCGACAAGCACTTTTCCTTTTGGACGGCAGTAGTTTGCATATCCTTGGGCAATTTTATAGGCAATTTCTTCATTAATGTTCTTCGGGTAAATTCCACGGATGTCGTACGCCTTAAAAATTGTTGGGTCAATCTTCATTAGTTTATTCTAGCTGGGTGGTAATTAATAGGTCAAGGCTGTCAGCAATATTCACATCTGATCTCTTTGCCTCGGCATCAATTTCTGACAGCTCTTTTATTATTTTTTTTATTAACTGCTCACTGAAAAAAGAGGCTTGTTTTTTCAATTTACTGATTCTCCACGATTCATATTGGAGCCTGGATGGTGAGATTTTGGCTAGATACAAATCTCTCAGGTGACGAGCCGTCAAAGCCATGATAAATTCTATCGACTCGGACGATAAAAGGTTATGTAAAATTTTTAATGACTGGCGTGCATTTCCCGGGTATAGAGAGTCTAGAAAGTTAAAAACACTTGCGGGCAATTTAAATTCTTCTATTTTCTTTTGTCGAGGTAGACGTGTTATAAACTCTTTCGGAAGTTTCCCAGGATAATAAATTATTAGCGAGCCGTAAATTTTTGTATGGTTTTTGTTCAACCAGTCAAAATCAGATTTACGAAGCTGCATGGGTTTTTCTAATACAACAAGGCGCTCTTTTTGGAATAGGCCTTCTTTTAAAAGGTTTTCTGAGAATGACGTGCCTCCCTCAATTCTGATGATTTCCCGGTTTTGTTTTTTTCCTAGCTCTATAAACTTTAATAACCGTTTAGTTGATTGGCTAACAAAATCTCCGTGGATAACAATGACATTCATCGTTCTTTAGAATACTTTTCAATGAGAATTTTAGTCCTCTTGTCAAAAGAACGCTTCCCTCTCTTGAAATGCGGCACTAGACTTCCCGAGAAATTTTTGGGAATATGAGACAATTCATGGAGTAAGACCTTATCTTTTTCAAAATCAGAAAGGCCATCAAACTTTTCAGCCAAAACTTCAATTATATAGGCCGGTTTTTCGTTTAGCGCCATTTGCCAAAGTCTGGAGAATCCCCAAATCCTCGCGTAGGCCCGGCTACTTGATCGGTAGCTTCGGTAACAAAATATTCTCCCTTTTTGAACCCATTTAAGTTCTAACCTGTCAATTAATTGATTCAACCGCTTTTTGATGTCGGCTGCTTTGATCCACTCAATCGCCACTTTTTTAGGAGATTTTGTATACTTCCGCACCCTCTTTGACTTCCTGGTTCACCTTCAGTCCGATTACATCCCCTTTCTTGGCAGACTGTATTTGTTTATGCTCAACTTGCATCGATTCCACAGTTTCTTCAAAAATATCTTCCCCACCACGGGTAAATTTGATTCTGTCTCCCAGACTTAAGTCTCCGTCCAATTCAACCACGGCAACACCAATCTTGTCATAATAATGGGTCACCTTTCCAATTTTCAGCGAAACTTTATTATTCACATCAGCCATTTTATTCACCTCCTTTTACTTTGATCGCGTGACACAAGGCAACCGCCAAGGCGTCGGCAGCATTATCAAAGTGTGTTTTCGCCTTCTTTTTACTTTTTATTCTCGGACCTAGAATCTGCCTAAGTGCTTTTTGGATCATTTTCTTGTCGGCCCGTCCATCCCCGGCAATTATTTTTTTAATCGTACCGGGGGCGTACTCTACAACATCAATTTTACACCGGGCGGCAGCAAATATCATTACTCCTTGCGCTTGCCCCACGCTCATGGCCGTTTTTGCGTTGTTTGCGAAAAATAACCTTTCCACTGCCATAATATCCGGGGAAAACTTTTCTAAAAGATTAGTGACTTCTCGGTAGATACTTTCTAGTCTTTGACCCGGTTCGCCATTTTTATCAGTTTCGATGAGGCCGAAATCAACGACGGCTAATGATTTTTGAGAAAATTCTATTAATCCAAACCCGGTGGTGGCCGTTCCGGGGTCGATTCCAAGAATCAGCATAAAATAATTATATACTCAATCAACTTATTCCTGAAGTTTTAAGACCGGTTTTTATTCCCCACTTTCTTTTTTTGGAAAAAAGCCAGGTAAATAATTTCTAATAAACCACCGGTACTTAATAATAGCATGACAATATACCAATAGGTTTGACTATTCCTTGCCGATCTCCAAAGAGCAATACCCTTCCAAAATATCGACCAGGCGATGAGGATTAACAAAAGGATGCCAGGAAAGTTTGATATCGAACCATAAAGCAATCGCCCGTTCATTTACTTCACCTCCAATCTAGAATTGCGCCCTTCCAAATGTCTTTCAAATGTATTTTTTTAGATAATATATCTTAGCTTTTTCTTTTAATTCTTTCATCCAATTTTGATATTCATCATTCAATTCCTGTTGGTAAAGCTGTGCTCTGATATCCTCCTTTACTTCATCAAATTTCTTCCCCTGAAAATAATCGTCGTTTTCTTTGTAATAATTTGAAACCTCCTCATCGGTGACATTAATTTTGTCGGCTAATAATTTTTCAACCGTTTTTTTAATTCTGATTTGAGTAACCAAATCAGATCTTGTCTGGCCTCTAGCCTCAAGAGCATCCTCGAGGGTTATATCTTGCGCCCTTAGAGTCTTCTCGATTTCTTCTATTTGGGCTTTTATTGTTTTTTCCTCAATCTCAACCCCTTCTTTTCGGGCTTGCTGAAAAATAAGACTTCTCTCGATAATCGTGTCCAGAATTTGACTTCCTCCTTGTTTTTCTAACTCTCTAATAACCTGATAACGTGTAATAGGTTTCCCGTTAACTAAGGCAACTAAAAGGAGCGATTTCCCCCAAACAAAAGCGACAACTAAAGCTAGGATTAGTAAAGAAATCTTAGTTGATCTTTTCCTGAAAGATTTTTGCAGAAAACTCCAAACATTTATTTTTAGTTTATCCATTGATTTAAGATTATTCCTTTTTTAAGCAATCAACAATACCTATTTTTATTGGAACTACTCCGCAACTTAAATACTTCCCCGTGACCCGGATAGATAGTTGTTCCCCGAGGAAGACATTCAATTTTTCTTACAGACAGTCCAAGCAGTTTTTTATCTGAATAGCTAAAATCGTCTCGTCCAAAAGTCCCACCAGAAAACATCAAGTCACCAACAAAGGCGATTTTGGGGGAAATGAGACTGATACTCCCGGGGGTATGGCCTGGAGTTTCGAGTACTTCTAGATAACTGCTCCCAATTCTGATTCTATCCCTATTTTTCAGGTTTTTATCCGGAAGAGGTAGTTTAAAGATATTATTTTTGCTAAAGAATAAACTGGAATCCAGGGCCTGTCTTATGAGAAAATTATCCTTCTCATTTGCCAGGAAGGGCAGATTAAAAGCTAGTTTTACCTCCAATACCGCACCAACGTGGTCAAAATGGCCATGGGTAGAGATGATAGCAAGCGGCTGAAGTCGCTTATCAAGTATTTGGCTGTTGATAAACTCACCACTGTCGGCTGGATCAATAATAATAGCTTTTTTCGATTCCTGCTCGTACACAATATAGGTATTTGTATAAAGTGGTCCAAGTACAAGCTTTTCAATCCTAAGCATCTGCCGAAACCGAAGGTTTTAATCTTTTTTTGGATTTCATCTTTTTTAAGGCTTAGAAAGTTTTCTTGAGTTTTCCGTTCGCGTGTAAATTTCGGCCACTTGCCTTGGAGACTTTTTCCTAATGAAATATAGCTTTGCATGTCTTACTCCACTTGTTCCTTTTCTTACAACCTCAATTTTCTCAAGAAAGGGGGATTTCAGGGGGAAAATTCTTTCAATCCCGATTTTGCCTTCCCCAATTCTTCTGACGGTAATTGTTTTTCCTTCTTCCTTATTTTTTATTGAGATGAGAATTCCTTCAAAGCTTTGGGCGCGGTCTTTACCCTCCTCTTTTATTTTTTGAAAAACTCGTATCGTATCTCCGACACCAATCTCGGTATCTTTATGTATTATTTTTAACCCCATAGACCAGTATTCTACTACTTATGTTCATTCACCTTCAAGGATTTTTGATATTTTTCTGGCCAGTGAATCGTTCCAGGTTATTTTGAAAGGCAACTTTATTTCATTATTATTACCATTAAAAACCAGAGAAACTGATGCTTCACCCGGATTTTCCAACAGTAATGACTTTAATTTTAGTAAATTTTGTTTTGAAACACTTTCCGGGATCTTGATATATACATTTTTCTCCTTATTTTCTATTTCCTCGGGAGTTTTTATGGCCTCCACAATTATAGTCGGGGTGTCCTCTTTGGCGTCAACTTTTCCTGTGATTAAAAGTGGCTTGTAATCCACCCAGTAGGATTTGGTTTCGCGGAAAAGTCTAGGAAAAACAACTAAATTTACGCTTCCGGTATCATCCTCAGCTCTTACAAAAGCCATTTCAGAACCTGACGTTTTTGTCACTACAATTCTAATGTTGGTAATTACCGCCGCAATTCTTACGTACTCGCCGATGTTTTCGTGGGGTGAAATTTCGTATATTTTATGGGTTGCTTCATGAGCAATCGGGGCTATAATATCGCCCAGCGGCCTGGCTGATAACGAAAATCCTAGCAATTGCCGTTCAAGTGTCTGCAACTCCTCGTCGCAAAATTCGCTTACATCGTTGCGGACTATCGCCTCTATTTTAGTAGGTTTTTCAATTTGTTTATCTGATCCAAATAAGTCTTGTTGTCCCGGCCCCGCTTTTGGACGGCCCACTTTATTTTTGACGTCATCAATCGAATATAACAGGGCTGCTCGAGACCCAAAAGCAGAAAGAGCGCCCACTTTTATGAGACTTTCTAATACTTTTTTATTCACTCTTCTCGGATCAACGCGGGCGATAAAATCAGCAAAAGAGGTAAATTTTCCTTTCTTCCTGGCAACCAAAATTGCTTCTATTGCCGCGTCGCCCACATTTTTTATCGCTGAAAACCCAAAACGGATTGCGCGGTCATTTAATGACCCTTTCTTAAAAACTATTTTAAATCCAACATCGCTTTCGTTAATATCGGGAGGGAGTATCTGCAAACCCATTCGGCGACATTCGCCAATCGCCGCCGAAATCTTTTCCGTATCTCCCGATTCTGCAGTCAAAAGGGCTGTCATATATTCAACTGGGTAGTTAGCCTTCATATAGGCCGTTTGATAGGCTAACATTCCATACGATGCCGCATGTGCCTTATTAAATCCATAGCCTGAAAAAGGCTCAATTAGTTTGAACAACTCTTCAGCTTTCTCTCTACCCATACCGTTCTTAACGGCCCCATCAATAAACTTTTGCCTTTGTCTTTCCATTTCCGCAGGAATTTTTTTGCCAACCGCCTTTCTAAACTTGTCCGCCTCTTCCCAAGTGTAACCGGCAATTTTGATTGCGGTTGCAAAAACGTCATCTTGATATACTAATAGTCCATAAGATTTGGCTAAGTAACTTCTCATTCGGGGATCAAAATATTTAATTTTTGCAGGGTTATTTTTCCGTTCAATATATTCGGGTATTTGTGCCATTGGCCCAGGTCGATATAAGGCAACCATAGCCATTAAATCCTCGATCCTTGACGGCTTAAGTTCTTTCAAGTATCGGGTCATTCCGCTTCCTGATAGCTGAAAAACACCCATAGTATCACCGCGCGATAACATCTCAAAGGTTTTTTTGTCGTTAAGAGGAATCTCCCTTATATTTATTTCCTTGCCGGTTATTTCTTTTACAATCTTAATAGCGGACCCTAAAATTGAAAGATTTCTTAGTCCTAACAAATCAAACTTTAATAGCCCGACAGCTTCTCCAGGTGAGACATTCGGATCAAGGGCATCCATATCATATTGAGTAATTATCTTTTTTCCTTCCGGATCAAGTTGAACGGGGGTATATTCCGTAATTTCGTCTGGTGCAATGACTAAACCAGCGGCGTGAACGGAAATATGTCTTGCATTTCCCTCAATTTGCTGGGCAAGGTCAATAATTTTTTTGCAATCACTGTCTGTCTCGTACAAGTTTCTTAAATCGGGAGATATCTGCATTGCTTTAGCGATACTCATAGGAAATCCCTGAGACCCAAACGGTATAAGTTTTGCTATTCTATCGCCGATGGAATACGGATAACCCAGAACTCGTGCAGTGTCTCTGACCGCTGCTCGAGCCAGCATTCTCCCGAAAGTACAGATTTGAGCCACTCTGTTATGCCCGTACTTCTCGCCAATATAATTTATTACTTCTTCCCGACGGTCATCCGCAATATCAAAGTCAATATCCGGTGGTGACGGTCTCCAAGGAGTTAAAAATCTTTCGAATGGCAAATCGTAATCTAATGGGTTAATATTGACAATTTCAAGTAAATAGGAAACTAGCGAGCCGGCGGCACTTCCCCTCGTGTTCGTAATTATTCCTTGTTTTACTGCCCATTTCGCAACGTCGGAAATTATTAAAAAATATGTTGAATAGCCCTTTGTCTTTATAATATCTAATTCGTATTTTAGCCTTTTTTTTATTTCCTTGCTCGGTTTGGAAAACTTTTTTTTAAGGCCAAGTTTTGCTTCAATTTCGATCTCTTCTTCGGGGGTTTCCCCTTTAGTTAGTTCGTATTTCGGAAAAAACCACTTATCCAATGTCAAGTGCACATCACATTTCTTTGCAATATCAACTGTGTTACTTATGGCCTCCGGTAAGTCTTGGAAAAGTTGACCCATTTCTTGGCTACTCTTAAGATAGAAAGTTGGAGAATCGATGAACCTTAAGCGGTTTATGTCGTTGACGTTTTTACCTGTAGCGATACACACCAGAGAATCCTGCGCCATCGCATCTTCCTTTTTTACATAATGAGCATCATTAGTAGCAACAATTGGTATTCCCAATTCGCGACTTATTTTTATTATTCCATTGATAGCTACCTTCTCATTTTCCGCCATTAGTTTAAGCTCTCTCTTTAGTTCTGGGTTTGCAGATTTGGGAATAAAACTATCGTAATGATGTCTTTGCACTTCTAGGTAATAGTCCTTACCGAAAACCTGTTGATACCAAGCGGCTATTTTTTTTGCTTCCGAAATATCACCCGAAATAAGCCACTGGGGTAACTCCCCAAGAAAGCAGGCCGAAGTACAAATTAAACCCTTAGAATATTTGGCTAGGGTATCTCGGTCGAATCTAGGCCGGTAGTAATAGCCCTCCAAATGAGCTATTGAAGTTAACTTCATTAAATTTTGATAGCCTTCTTTGTCTTTTGCTAGTAACAGAAGATGATAATTCTGAACCTTCGTCCTTTCCGGTCTTTGTCGATGGTTTATATTGGTAATATAACCTTCCATCCCAATTATTGGCTTTATGCCTTCTTTTATGCATTTTTTGTAAAATTCAATCACTCCATACATAGCCCCGTGGTCGGTGATGGCAACAGTATCCATCTCCTGTTCTTTAATGTGGCTTATTAAGGCGCTAATTTTAGAAAGGCCGTCTAATAAAGAATATTCAGTATGTACGTGAAGATGATAGAATTTCTTTCCCATGCCTTATTTTTTATTCTGTAATTTTAGCAAAACCTCTTGAGCAATTACTTTTGGGTCTCCACTGCTTTTTAATCTTGCTTGAACCATTCCAATTAGGTAATCGATAACTTTTGATTTTCCAGAACGATAGTCCTGAACCGGTTTGGGGTTTTCTTCTATGACTGCTTCAACCGCCCTTTTTACCTCTTTTAGTGGTGCAAACTCTCTGCGTGAAAGTTCGACCATTTTCTTAATTAAACCGGCTGGTTCAGGAAAGTCGACATCAAGTCCTTTATTTAACATTAGGTCAGCAATCGTTTCCGGTAAAAAACCATATCTTTTTCCCAATTTCGTTGCCTCTTCAAAATAAGCTAGCCGTTGGAGATTTTCCACCAGAAGTTCTATATACTGGGATTGGATTCCGTATTCCTTCTTAAGCCGTTTTCTTTTCTGCTCAGGTAGCTCCGGAATAGTTGCTCTATATTTTTCAATCTCCTCATCTGTAATAGTTAAGGGCGGAATATCGGGCTCGGGAAAATATCGGTAATCTTGGACCTCTTCCTTTCTCCTTTGAGAAAAAGTTTCTCCCGAAATTTCGTTGTACCCTCTTGTTTCCTGAATTACTTTTCCACCTTTGTTGATTATTGTTTCTTGCCTCTTAATTTCACTTCTAATTGCTTTTTCTAAAAATCTAAAGGAATTTATATTCTTTAACTCTACTTTATAGGGAGCCAGTCCTTTTTCGGGCTCGTGAAGCGAGACATTTGCTTCTAATCTCATTGACCCCTTCTCCATATCGGCCTGCGATATCCCTAAATATCTGACCGTTAGCTGAATTTCTTTCAAAAAAGTCGCCACTTGGGAAACATCCACAAAATCCGGTTCGGTTACAAGTTCTACCAATGGAACTCCGCTACGGTTAAAATCAATTAAGGTAACCCTTTTCCCCTCGACAACTTGGTGAACAAGTTTTCCGGTGTCTTCTTCCAGATGTATTCTCCGAATTCTTATCTTTTTACCATCAATTTCCCAAAAACCTGACTCACAAAGAGGTAGATCATACTGGCTAATTTGATAAGATTTTGGCAAATCTGGGTAAAAATAGTGTTTTCGATCAAACTTGGCTAGTTTGTTAATTCGGCAATTAAACGCCAGTCCTAATCTGATAGTTGAGATTACCGCCGTTCTATTAGCGAAAGGAAGAGCCCCGGGTAATCCGAGACAAATGGGGCATGTTTGGCTGTTTGGGGGTTTAGCGAAGTGGTCGGCGGAGCAGGGACAAAACATTTTCGTTTTTGTCGCCAGTTCAATATGAACTTCTAAGCCAATAGTAGGTATAAGATCACTCATATCTGCTTTGTTTCAATCTCCTCCACTTTTTCTATAAATCTTTGCCCTTGTCTTTTAGAAACAACCAGAGCAGATAACGAAAGTCCTGATAATAGAAGCAGCAAAGAGTGTATGCCCAACAATTCGGTTAGGGCACCCGAAAAAATCACCGGCATCAAAGTAGCAATTGTCGTTAGAAACCAAAAGTTTCCAAAAACACGCCCCCTTAGGCCACCGGGGGTTTTTTCTTGAAGAAATGTTTGCGCCGGAATAAGTAGGGAAACAAACGCCAAACCAGTAAAAATTATTAAAATAAAGCCGACGATCATTCGTAGGGGTTCATTTAACTCAGGAACTAAAAAGCCGAGGCCCAAAAGAAGAAAACCTAGCGCCATCAGTCCGTAATCGATAATCGTTTTTTTTCTAACTTCTCCTCGTAATATTCTTGGTATAAATATCGCCCCAGCAATAGCCCCTATTCCGGCGGGGACAATTATGAGGACTCCGGCAGAATTCGGGCTGATTTGAAAAAGTTCGGTAGCCAAAATGGGAATATTTACCGCGACCATCGCCAAAACAACTTGTAAAGCGAGCAATAGCAAAAAGGGCGCTAAAACTACCTTATTTTCTTTGATAAATTGATACCCTTGGACAATAGTGGTAAAGAAATGTTCTACCGCCTCCTGATAGGTATGGGGTAATTCCCTTTCAATTTTCAGCGGCGGTAAAAAGCTCACCGCGATAAACGCCAAAAAAAGTAGTGCCGCGGCTAGAAAAAGGGAATTCGAATAACCAAAAAATTGGTTAAGAATTCCGGCTATCCCGAATCCAATTATCAAGGCTCCTTGCTGGGTAATAAAAAATAGTCCGTTCGCATACGGTAAAAAATTTTTTTCTACAACAGAAGGCAATGTTGCTGATTCGGCTGGCAGATAAAACTGGTTTAGAAACGAGTAGCAAAACGCTACTCCATAAAGAAGAAAAAACTTTGTTTCGTGAACAAGGGCGTAACTTAATACGACCGATGCCTGCAGCAGATTGGTAACCATTAGCATTTTTCGTCTGTCAATTAAGTCTACGGTGGCGGCGGCAAACGGACCAATTAGTATTGCCGGAAGTGCATAAGCCACCCATAGCAGAGATGTGGCTATCGCCGAACCGGTAATGGCGAAAAGTCTAACTAACAATAAAAAGTTCATAATATTTATCGTTAACTGGGAAAGAAGTTGTGATGCCCAGACACACAAAAAATTTGTATTTCTAATTAAAGACTTATATTCCAGTAGCATAGTTTAAATATTTTCAACTACTCTTGGCGTGTACCCAGTTTCTTTTTCAAAGGCGCTTGCCATTTCAAATAAAGAATACTCGGAAAACCTTGGGCCCATTAGTTGGAAACCGAGAGGAAGCCCTTTTGAAGAAAATTTGAATGGCACGGCTAAACTCGCTATTCCCGAAAGATTCGCCGTCGCCGCAAAAATGTCAGTCAAATACATTTGAAGAGGGTCATTAATTTTTTCCCCCAAAGCAAAAGGGGGCGTTGGCGCCACTGGTGCGATCAGAGCATCTACTGCTTCAAAAACTTTTGATACTTCTTTGATTATCAAAGATCGAACTTTCATCGCTTTGAGATAATATGCATCGTAATATCCTGCCGAAAGTACATAGGTTCCAAGCATTATCCTTCGCCGGGCCTCAGGGCCAAAATTATCACGTCCATTGCCATACCTTATTCCGTCGTATCGTCCTAAATTAGATGAAACCTCCGCCGGCTGGATGATGTAGTAAACAGCAATCGCGTAGTCGCTTTTTGGAAGCGAAACCTCTTTAATTTCGAAGCCTATTTTTTTAAAAACTTTTACTGCTTCCATAACTGTTTTTTCTACTTCCTCATCCAGACCGCTTTTAAAAAATTCCTTGGGAATTCCCAATTTGGGTCTCGGGGAAATATTGATGTAATCGCCATCTATCACCGTTGAATCTCTCCCATCCTCCCCCTTTGTAACATTGAAAACTTTTCGGATGTCGTCAACGCATCGTCCATAGTGTCCAATTGAATCTAGAGACGACGCCATTGCTACAACCCCATATCTTGAAACAGTACCATAGGTCGGCTTTAGACCGTACAGGCCGCAATAATTGGCTGGCAATCGAACAGAGCCGCAAGTATCAGTACCGGTTGCTATTAAAGTAAAGTTCGCCGCCATAGACGCTCCGGATCCACTCGAAGATCCTCCGGGTACATATTTTGGGTTCCATGGATTTTTTGTCGGTCCAAAATCGGAATTTTCCCCAGAGGATCCGTGAGCCCAAGCGTCACAATTTAATTTTCCAAGCATTATGCAACCAGCTTTTTCCAGCTTCTGAACAACTGTAGCTGAATATGGGGGTATGTAACTCTCAAGAACCTTGGAACCTGCGGTTGTTCTTACCCCTTTAGTTAAAAATAAATCCTTATGGCTAACGACTACTCCCAACAGAGGCTTTTCCTCAATGGCTTTCTCTCTGAAATTTTCAATTTGTTTATCGACATTTTTTGCTTGTTTAAAAGCTATCTCCTCGGAAACAGTTAAGTAGGCATTTATCTTTTTGTCGAACTTCTGGATTCGCGTTAAATAAAAATTTACTAAATCGACGGCTGAAAAGCGACCTTTTAATAGACCATCTTGTGTTTCCTTTATAGTCAGGGGCGCCGTTTTCATTATTTGTTATGAGACCTTTTGCTTAATATAGAGCGGACAACAAAGAAATTATTATAAACTTTGTTCGTTCCAGATAATGCCTCCTCTGTTGTTAGCGTATAATCTGCCTTCTTTATATCATTTCTCAGCCGATTACTAAGACCAGTTGTCTGACTTGTTGGTTCAATATTTCGGGTGTTAATTTTTGCCAGTTTTCCAACGAAAGCCAAGACCTCCGAAAGTTGGTGGCCCAATATTTTCTTTTCAGCTGACGAAAGATGAAGGTTAGCTAATCTGCCAAGATATTGAATTTCTATCCCCGCTAACTTTCCCATCGTCCTAATCTTACATCATTTGTTTAAGAACTTTAATACGTTCAGTAATTGGGGGATGGGTGTTAAAAAGGCCGGAAAACCAGTTAACTACCCCATGGCCTTTTTCTTTAAATGGGTTAACTATGTACAAGTGAGCGGTTGCTTTGTTTGCGGATTCGAGAGGGTTCATATCTTTGGAAATCTTCTCCAGAGCGGAAATAAGAGCTTGAGGTTGTCTTGTCATTTCTACGCTTCCTATATCGGCAAGAAATTCGCGACGGCGAGAAATGGCCAGCTGAATAAGCCGAGCGATTAGTGGAGAAAGAATGGCGAAAACAAGCCCGAAAATAACTATTAACCGTTCGCCTCTATCCTTTTCATTGCTTCGCGAAGTTCCCCCCCAAGCACTTCTTAAAAACCAGTCTCCAAGAAGAGCAACAATCCCAACCATTACTGCCACCAATGTTGCCAGTCTAGCGTCATAGTTTCTAATATGACTAAACTCGTGAGCGATTACTCCTTCTAACTCGGTACGGGACAACTTGTCTAATAGCCCTCTGGTGACGCAAATGACGGCGTGTTCGGGATCACGGCCGGCGGCAAATGCATTTGGAGCAGAATCATCAATGACGAAGAGACGGGGTTTTGGAAGACCAGTCCCTATGGCCAAATTTTCGACCACGGTGTAAAAAAGGAAATCTTTCTTTCGGTCCGCTGGTCGAGCGCTTGAAATAGAAAGAACAATCTGGTCACTGAAATAATAGGCAAGATAAGCCATAAAACCGGAAATCACAAGGGCCAGACCGAAAAGGCCCAAAGGACCAGCTTCGTATCCCAAATAGTAATTAAAAGCCTCTAATAAGACGTAGATCGCCACGGAAACGAAACATATAAACCCAGCCACAATAAGACTACTTTTAAGCTTATTCTTCTGTGTAGCTTCGTAAACGTTAAGCATTATTTATATAATTTTATTTTTTGTGGTTTTGACTCTTCCTCCGAAACGGTAAGATGCTCTCCTTCTTGAGCAGTAATAATTCCCGGCAGTTCTTCAAATCGGAATATTTTTGCCACGATATTCGATGGAAAACTAACACGTCGCACATTGTAATCCGCCGTTAGATCGATGACAAGCCGGCGGGAATACATTACTTTATCAGATGTGTCTCTAAGTTCATCCATCAATTTGGATACTATCTCGGATCCTTTAATTTCCGGGTTATCTTCAACCGCCACTTTTATTGACGGTAAAACTGCTGCTAGTTTGGCTCCCGCATCTGACATCTCCTGTACAGCCCCCGATTTAATTGCCGAAACAATCGCTTTTCTAGCCTCACTTAGTTTGGCAAAAATTTCTTTTTCGTGAGTCAAATACCCTTTGGTAGATTCGACTAAATTAGGAATCAGTTCAGCCTGTCTCTTAAGCTGGTTTCCAATCTCTTGAATAGAGGCCTTAATTCTTGCTTTGCTGGAAACATAAAAGTTATAGGTTACTATTACCCAAATCATTAGTGCCCCTAAAATAATAATTAATATTATAAATTGCATATTTTCACCTCCTTTCAGTCATTAATGTAGCATTTTTTCTATTTCAGTCAAACTTCTTGTATTTAAAATATCTTTTTTGGTCGCCCACCCCCGTCTCGCCACCGCTAACCCATATTTCATATTTTTTAGTCCATCTTTGTGATGAGCATCCGTACCTAATGATAAGGTCACTCCTTCCTTAACTGCTTCGCGAACAATAAGATCTGGCAGATCTAGTCTTGATGGATCGGCATTAATTTCTAAAAATATATTATTTTTCCTACAACATTGGAAAATCTCTGGCCAGTTTATTTCAACCCCTTCGCGCTCGTTTATTTTTCGGGCGGTGGGGTGGGCAAGTATTTTTACTTTTGGATAACTTAGTGCGGAAAGGATACGCTGCGTCATTTGATCACGATTTTGCCTAAAACTAGAGTGAATGGAAACAAGGGCGAAATCTAATAATTCAAGACCTTTTTCTGGTATCGCCAGTCGTCCATCAGGCGAGATATCAATTTCAAGGCTATTGAACACTTTATTTATACTTTTACATTGCCTTTTCACAATCGAGTAATTTAATTCATCAACTGTTTCTTTTTTCCGTTTGAGAATATCTAATATTTGCTCCTCGGTATGCCCTGTTTTACTGGGGTTATGTTCGGTAAAGGCAATATATTCATACCTTCGTTTGTCGGCTTCAAAAATTATTTCTTCCATTGAGGATTGACCGATGTCATGGCTCGTTTCGATGTCATAGCTGGAATGAATTTGTAAATCCCCTTTGATTTCTTTCTCTTCGACTAGTTTCGGTAAATTGTGTTTGAGGGCTGCCTCGATTTCCCCTGTATCTTCTCTTAACTCCGGCGGTATCCATTCCATCTTAAGTTTTTGATAAAAACTTTCTTCGTTGGAAAACTTCTGCAAGATGCCATTTTCTTTAATTCCATATTCGGACAAACTTAGTCCATGCTTTTGTGCATATTCTCGCAAAGCAATATTGTGATGTTTAGAACCTGTAAAATGCTGCAATAGAGCTCCATAACCCTCTGGCACTTGAACCATTAGATCAACTTGAACGTCCCCGGACAGAATAATAGAAGCCGTTCGGTCGCCCTTTTCTAAAATTCTTGTTTTTCTAGGATAGTGAATAAAATGTTCGATTACTTTTTGGGGGAAATTTGAGGCTACTGCAATGTCAATATCACCCACCGTCGCTGCTTGGCGTCGAAGGCTTCCTAAAGGATCGGCTCTTTCTACAAATTTACTTTTTGACAGCCAAGCGATTATCTGGGTGGCGATCGTTTGTGCGTAAGGAAGTAAATGTCTTTTAGCCCGCTGCCTACTTTCTTCAATAGATTTTAAAATATCCCTCTGCGATTGTTCACCAAATCCTTCCAATAAGGCAATTTTTCCTTCTTTTGCCGCTTTTTCCAAATCAGAAATGTTTTTTATCCCTAGTTTCGTAACCAGCTTAAAGGCTGTTTTTGCCCCAATACCCGGTATCTCCATCAGTCTAAACATTTCCTTTGGTAAACCTTTCATCACCTCTTCAAAATGCCGCGATTTTCCTGTTCTGAAAAGTTCGTCTAAGTGCGAGGATATTGACTCTCCAATTCCCGGTACCTCTTTGAGCTTGCCATCATCCCACAGGTCCTTTATTTCGCTGGAGGCATGTTCAATGGCATCGGCGGCCCGTTGATAGGCTATGATCCTAAATCGGTTTTTTTCTTCACCCTTCAACTGATAGGCTGCCGCGACCGCTCTCAAAAGTTCGGCGATTTGAACATTGTTCATCTCTTTATTCATGTTTTTAAGACTCCCAATCATTATAGATGCTAATGTTCCGTAAACAAAGTTTGTTGAATTGAAATTTTTTAATCCATTGGTATAATTAGCTCATGTCTCGCGAACACGACAATCTGGCATTTGCAGTTACAATGCTGCCCCGCGAAGCCGAGGCGAGAGCTATAATTGCAAAACAGGTAGATGGCATACATTTTGAGCAAAAAAGAACCTATGTCCTTCCAACGGGAGAAACTTTTACAGCTCCTCCCGACCATATAATTGGGATAACAATTGCTGAAAGCGACGAGGCTTTACTGGAATTTAACCGCAAACTTAAAAAACTAATTCCATTTAAAATCTCATCGAGAGGATAGAAATTCCCGTAATAAGGGCGGCCTCCTTTTGTGCTATAATTATCTTATCTGGGGCTGTAGCTCAGTTGGTTAGAGCGCTTGGTTGTCAACCAAGAGGTCGCGAGTTCGAGTCTCGTCAGCCCCGCAAACTATGAATTCCTCTTGACTTCTGGGCACCTATAATTTAAATTCTTTTAACCTGCCTGTCTTCCTGCCCCAAGATTGGGGGTGAAAGATTTTGAATCTCAAAAGCATTCTAAAAACGCTAAGGCTGAATGAATCAACTATAAGCATGGTATTTGGGGCAATTGTCATTATTGTTGTTGGAATTTTAGTAGTTAACTATTTCAAGGAAAAGGGTGGAACAGTTCCGGGCATATCGACCGAAAAAGAACCAACATTAAAAACCTATCGGGTGGTTAAGGGTGATACTCTCTGGTCAATTGCGGAAAAATCATACGGGTCGGGGTTTAACTGGGTAGATATTGCCAAGGAGAATAATCTTTCAAATCCTAATTCGATAGAAATTGGACAAGTTCTTACAATTCCCGACGTGCCTGTGAAAGAGTTAACCGTCAAAACGACAAAGTCCGAGGAGCCAATATCGGGTGCGACCTACGAGGTCGTCAGAGGAGATAATCTCTGGAAAATCGCCCTAAGGGCCTACGGAGATGGATACAGGTGGGTTGATATCGCAAAAGAAAACAAACTGACCAACCCCAATCTAATCCACGCCGGTAATATTCTGATTTTGCCGAGATAGTTTCTTCTTGTATAATTAATCCCGTATCTTAGCGGGATTAGTTGAGCGGTACAACGCTACCTTCCCAAGGTAGAAAAAGGGGTTCGACTCCCCTATCCCGCTCCATGAAACTAAGGATTGTAGAAATAAGGACCGAGGCAAAAGGAACAAAATCATTCTTTTGGGAGACTGAAAAACCCATAAATTATCTACCTGGCCAATATTTTTACTTTACCCTACCGTCTCTTAAATATCCGGACCCACGTGGAGCCACTCGTCACTTTACTCTTTCTTCATCACCAACAGAGGGAAAATTGATAAGGGTTACTACGCGCATAAGAAAGCAGTCGGGGTATAAAAAAACCATGGATGAACTTAAAATCGGAAGCATCATTGAAGGAGAGGGGCCGGAGGGAACGTTCATACTTGACGAAAAGGAACCGTTCCCCCATGTCTTTCTCGCGGGAGGAATAGGCATAACCCCATTTAGAAGTATGATTAAGTATGTGGCTGACAAAAACCTCAACACCCAAATCCATTTAATCTATTCAAATTCAATTCCAGAAGAAATAACTTTTAGAAATGAACTTGAAAATTGGGCTAAATCCTGGCCTAATCTCAAACTCGATATGACTATTACAAAACCAGAAAAGAGTATCCGGGCTTGGACGGAATTAACCGGAAGAATCGATGAAAACATGATACAGAAACTGGTGCCCGATTTTAATAATTGTATTTTCTGGATCTGCGGACCGCCGGATATGGTTGAGGCTATGGAACATACTCTCGGCAAACTTAATATTTCTTCAGGCAGGGTGCGCTCTGAAAAATTCACTGGTTATTAATTGCATTTTTTGAGGAAATCTTAGGGGTTCATAGTTAGACCAGATTGTTGACAAAATTATCGATCCTCTAGGTTGATGCTTCCACTCTTTTAAGATAAAATAACTGGCCATGGAAAGAAAATTTTCAAACACAAATCCTTCTCTGTCACGCCGCGAATTTTTAAAAATTGGGTCATTGGCAACAGCCGGACTTATAATCAACCAAAAAGAAGGAAGTCCGTTTTGGCCTTATGAAGTAGTTTCAAAAATAGAAACGGATAAGCCCGAATTTGCCTTAACTATTGACGACGGATGGATACCCGAATCACTGGTAACCATGCTGGATATTCTCAAGGAGAAAAGAATCAAAGCAGATTTTTTTCTAGTCGGGGTGGCGGCTATTGCCTGTGAAAGAAAATATCCTGGAATTATCGGAAGACTTGCCGATGAAGGACACAGAATAGCTTACCACACTTTCGAACACAAAATGGAGGAAGTGAAAAATGCTTCTTCGTCGTGGTTTTCGAGAGATTATGACGCTTGGATATATTTATTCAGGAGATTACTTGGATCTGAAAAATTTGCCAAATCATTTTTCTATGGAGCCCGAGCGCCGGGAGGATATTTCACTAATTCTTTTATTGACTTCTGCCGAAATAAACATCTCATTCCTTATGGGTGGTCGATTACCTCCAAAGATTTAGATCGAGGCACGTTAATCACAAAGGGCGATATTTTGCTACTCCATGTTGTAAACACCGACGAGGAATTTCTTTACAAGCTTACCGAGTTTACCGACCGGCAATTAACTCCTACCACCATCTCGTGCCTTATTAGTAGTAATTCTTGTACTCAAGTTGAAGAGGAAGAAGAGGAAGATGGAAAAGATAATTTACCGAACCACCAACCTCGATATTGTAAAAGTGATATAATTTGAAACGGATGCCAACGTAGCTCAGAGGTAGAGCAGTCCCTTCGTAAGGGAAAGGTCGGTGGTTCAATCCCACCCGTTGGCTCAAGTGAATATGAAAAAATATCCCTTTAGTTATACTTCTCTTGAAGAAAAAAAAGGAAGAAGAAAAGCGGTCTTGTTCGGAATATTAACGATTACGTCTATTTTCGCTTTTATATTTCTAGGTCTTCCTTCTCTGGCTAAATTCGCGGGCTTTCTTTCTGACTTAAGAAAAAGTGGTCAGTCTGTTGAAAAAAATGATACTATTCCGCCAGCACCGCCTAGATTAAACACTCTAGCAGAAGTTACCAATCAAGCCGAGATTGAAGTTAGTGGAACGGCCGAAGAAGGAGCAACGGTAGTAATTTTATTTAATGGCAAATCGGAACAGGTTGTCGCCGACAGAAACGGTAAATTCGCTTTTTCCTTTCGTCTGAATAACGGTGAAAATTTTATATCAGCCAAGGCCAGAGACCTTTCGGGAAACGAGAGCCAGGAAAGCGAAATCTACACCGTAATATACGACGATAAACCCCCTAAACTAGAAATCTTTTCTCCTGCTGAAGGAATTTCCTTTTATGGAACTTCCCAAAGACAAGTAACTATTCAGGGAGTAACAGAATCTGGCGCAAACCTAACTATTAACGATAGGGTTATCCAAGTTGAAGAGGATGGAAGTTTTATTTTTGCTACAACCCTGAATGAGGGAACGAATTCTTTTGTTCTTAAAGCCGCAGACAAAGCTGGAAATAATACTGAAAAGACAATCTCAGTTAATTTTTCTCCCTAATAGAAATTGCCAGCAAAACACTAAAATACCCCATTACCCACGGGTAAAATAGGCTATTGATAAAAAGGCTGTGGATAATAATTGCCATCAGTGATGACTTAAAAATTAATCCAAAAAGATCATTGCTGATAGCCCTTAATACTCGATAGAGAAGGTAAATGAAAGATAAGGTTCCTGCTACGCCGGTAGTAGATAGAAGCATTAACAAACTAGCATCAATTCCAGAGCAGGCATGTGATCCGAAATTTCGAGGTTGATTCAAAAATTTTTCTTTGGCAACACACAAGTTATTAAATCCAATCCCGAAAACCGGTGATTGTTTAAGCAGGGCGATTCCTTCCGAATAGCTTCCCATCCGAGCGAAAATGCTTTTGGTGCGTCCTAGCTTAACCCCTTCGCTGCCAAAACTTGGGATTACGAAAATAATTGTCACAAAAAGAATTAAAACAAATAAACATTTTTTGAGGCTTCTTTTTGCCAAAAAGAACGTTCCAACACCTGCTAGCAAAGCTGTGTATCCGGCACGACTATATGTCAGTGCAAGCGCAAATAGAAAAACCCCCAGAATTATTAGATATTTTTTTTCTCTGAATATTTGAGCCGCCGCCAAACCAAGCAGAAATCCGAAAACCAAAAAAATACTTGTAAACCCTGGGTCTAGAAATGTTCCGACAAGTCTATATAAATGGTCGTCCCACCCCCACACAACGAACGGCCTAACATCGGGGTAATTATAATATTGGAAAAGTCCAAATATCGCGATAAACAGGCACAAATAAAGAAGGGCGCTGAATAAAAAAGATTTTATCTTTGGGTTATTTCTTGACAGTCGATAAATACCCAGGAAGAAATAGCTGTAAGCTACTACCCGGACTGCATAAAGAGCCCCAAAAATGATATCGATTGGGTCAAAAATTAGCAGAGAAAAAAGCAATGAAAAACCAATAAATAAAATAAAATTTTTAATTGAAGACCAAATTTTTGGAAATCTGCCTTTTTCGAGTAAAACGAGTGCACCAAACAACGAAGCTGTTACGTCGCAGAAGAAAAGAGGAATAGCCCTGCCTAAAAGCACCGGTCTTATTCCGGCCAGCTGCCCGAAGCTAAAAAAAACCAAATACAAAAGAACAAGAATCTTTTTTAATCTGTTTGTTTTTGATAAATCCATAATTTACTCCAAGATAAAAATGAATGAAAACTCATTAAAAGTGCAATTAAAAATCCTTCCATTTTATCCAAAAACCCTAAACGGAAGATCCAATTATAAACAAACTTCCCTATGGGCCAAAAAATTATTTTTTTTAAATCAGACTTTTTCCCCTCTTTTCTTTTAGAAACGGCGTCGATACTTGTATAAAAATTTATATCGTCAAGAAATTCTTTGATGGTTTGGTGGGGATAATGAAAGAGAGGATTTTTTAATGTTTCTGTTCTCCCGGAAACCAGCCATTTTTCATGAACCTCTCTGATCCATTTACCCGCAGACTTTCTTGCCAGCCTCAAATAAACCAAACCACTACTTTCACTAAAACGAATTCTTTTCCCAAACAAAAAATCATTTCTTTTGATAAAGTATCCCACTGTCGGATTTTCGGAATTATTTATTTTGTTTACCATTTCATTTTTCAATTCTTCGGACACTCTTTCGTCGGCGTCTAAAAATAAAACCCATCGGTTTTTCGCCAAAGATAATCCATAATTTCTCTGTGCCCCAAAATTTCTATTTAAAGCTCTTTGATAAACCTTAGCCCCAAATTTTTTCGCTATCTTCACGGTGCGGTCTTCTGAATAATCATCGATTACAATTTTTTCGTCCGCAAAATTAACCGAAGCAAGACAGGCTTCTATATTTTTCCCCTCGTTTTTTGTTAAAATTATCACAGTCAGACTCATCTTAATTCCCTCTCCCTGTCATTGCTTTTAACTATAGCGACATTGTTAAACCATTGTATGTTTCTGGCCGACAGCGGCAATCTCAATACATCCTCGTAAATAGTATAGGTAATTTTTGCCTTTTCTACCGGTTCATTTCCTAAAAGCCATAATAAATATCGGTAATTTTGGGAATACTCTTCAGAAAAATAATCGTATGGCCCCACTCTTCTTAAGGTAAATTTCTCGCTTTTAACATCCGAGACGATATATTCCGCAATTTTTCTTTGAAGTTTATAGGGAACAAAATCGGGGTTATAAGTGGCATTTTTAGCCTCCCCATAGAACAAATAATTTCCGGAAAAAGCTTTCAGGTTAAAAAGCAAAAGGATCACAATACAAATTATCGAAAACCGAAACAGCTTCTCCGCTGTCACCATGCTAACAAGAATCGGGATGATTGGAAATAAAGGCAGGAAATAATGAATCGGCGGTGCCTGATGGACAAAGACACCAATCAAAACGCCGGCTAAACTCGAAAATATAAGGAAAATATCAAAATCTTTAAAAAAATTTTTGTAATTTCTTTTTAGGATAATCCCGCACAAAGCAATAAACACCAATGTAAAAACAATCCAGAACGGCTCGTAAAGAACAAACATCTTGCCGAAAAATTCGTTAATGATATTTAAAGTCTCCTTAAAAGACTCTGGAGAAGGATTATTCTTAGGATACAAGCCTAAGAAACCAGCTATTCGATAAGGTATCCAGACAACAATACTTTTCAACATGGAAAACCCTTGACGACCGTCGTATATTAGGACCGGCAGGTTTGCCAATATGACGGCTGAAAGGAGCGAAAAAAAATGCCTTGTTTTGAGAAATTTCCTTTTGAGATATAGACCGATTAATAGAACTGGTGAAAGTAGAATCGGGCTAAAGTGAAAGTTAAAAAATAGGCCGAAGAAAAATCCCAACCAGAAAATATTCTTTACTTTCCCCATCCAAAGTTGCCAAAGGAAAATTACAAAAACACACCAAATTAGCCAACTGAAAATATAAAGTCTAGCCATTCGAGAAAAGCTTATCCAAATCGGGGAAATGGCTATTAATGCCGATGAGACAAGCGCCACCTTTTCACTGAAAACTTTTTTGGCAACAAGATAATTGAAAACTATTGCCAATGTTCCAACAATTATTCCCACCCATACTCCGACTAAAGGTTCCGGTCCGAAAACTTTCATAACGAAAGCCATTAACCAGTAGTAAAGCGGCCCATAGGAAATCCAAGTATGAGAAGTGGGTAAACCAACAAGAGGAAGTTTGCCCGATAAAACTGTGTCTCTTACATAAAGAAGTTCCGTCCCAAACTCTCCCGAAAACACAAAATTGCTGGATATTTTATATGCCCGAAGAAAAAATCCCACCAAAATTATTAAACCCAAAAAAATAGCTTTATCTTTCGTCATTTTCATTTTTAAAAACCTTGTTCAATTGATAAAAGGCCACTGTGAGGGCCGCAGTAGCCCCAATTATTGTCGCATACCCTGCCCCGACGATTCCAAACCGGTTAATCAAGGGAACAAGAGGAATTGCCATAGCCAAGATTCCAGCCAAGGTTATCAGGGTAACAATTTCCTGCTTTTTTACCGAAAGAAAAAGCGAATATGCTGAATTGGAGATTGATTTTAGGATAGCAAAAACTGCTAAAACTTTTAGGGCTCCAACTGATCCTAACCATTTTTCGCCAAGCAAAATAAAAACCACTTCTTTGGCAAACAAGACAAGGAGTAGACCGAATGGAATAATTAAGAAAAGAATTACCGACGAGACCTTTCTAAAAGCTTTTTTCAATCTTTCTTTATCTTCGGAAATTTTCGCATAGGTTGGAAAAGTAACCTTATTAAAAATTTCTCCAACTTCACTTATTGGCAGTGTTGAAACGCGGTATGCCTGCTGATAAAATCCCAGTGGAGCGGTCCCTAATATTTTTCCTACGGCAATGTCGTCAATATGTTGAAAGAGATATTCGAACGTTCCGGCAGCCGTTACCCACTTACCTCTACCTATTACTTTTTTTAATTTTACGAGATTAAATTCCAATGATGGCCTGGGTTTGACGATTAAAAATGAGGTGGTAACCTCAAATACCACCGAGGCCAACATCCCCCAGATAAGAGCCAATTCTGATCTGGTCAATACCCCTAAATAGATAGCAAGCAAAGTGTCTACCAGAAAAATTGAAGACCTGTAGTAGAACTCTTTATCGAATTTGAGCTCTTTCTGAAATTTGATTATCGACGGGTTAATAAATCCCCGGCCGAGGGGAACCATTGAGATCAGGTAAATCAATCGCAGGGTTTTCGGAGAATTAAAAAAAGACGAAATAACAGGTGCCAACAGTAAGATTGTCAAGGAAATCAAAATACCTCTAAAGATAGATACTACCCATGCCGTTGAAACATAATCATCTGTTTTACCTTTTTCCTGAATTAAAAAAATGTTGATACCGGTTTCGGTTAAAATCTCCAATAGACCCAAAACCAAAACAGCAATCCCGTATATCCCAAATTGTTCCGGACTCAAAATACGAGCTAGAATTACCATCTTGAGAAGGGCCATTCCCCGGACACCAGCTCTCAAGAGGATCATCCAGGAAATACCTTTAAAAGCTTCCTTAAAATATCCCACCTAAAGTATTTTAGGGCAAAAATGTTGACTTTTCAGCACCCAAGTCCTATAATATAAGCCGTTGGGTTGCCAATTCGTAAGCACCTTAACAGCAAAAGGGAAGAGAAATGAATAGGATGTTTGAAGATCCCGAAGAAGTAGATCCGGTATTCGACGAATTTGCCGTACCGCCTGTTCTTTCCGAGGAACACGAAATGCTGTTCAGAGCGATTGCCGTCGAAGTTCCCGTTAAACGCTCGAGAAAGGGAGGCTGTCGCTTTCCTCCTAATTCCATGAGACAACAGTCTTTCAAAAGGAAGACGGACCGAAAACCCTAATATACGGGTAAATGCGCCCGACCCAATAAGGAGGCAGAATGTCAATCTCTATCTTTTTTTGGTGGGGGTTTGCATATGTGTTCTTTGGATTTGGTTCTTACTTTTTGAAAAATGGGATAACGAAGTGCTTGACATTACAGTCGACTGAGAAAGCGCTGGACGAGGCTTCAGGATGGGTTACGGCGGGTCTCGTTCTTATGGGCCTAGCTGTTTCCATATTCACCGCGGTAACCATGTTATTTCTTCAATAAAAAGTCTCGTCTAAGAGTTTCCAGGAGAACTCTTCTTTCACAAGCGTGAAAGTCTCGTCTCCTGTGTACTATCTAATCAAAAACCCTTTTGCGAATCCGGCCATAACTGCCATATCCGAAAAAATTTGAATAATTGGTCCCCAAATGCCAACCCTCCAATTAGGATACACCAAATAGACTTTCCTAATAGCCCAAAATGTGTAAAAAAATAGTCCCATTACCAACAATACCCAAAACAGTGGATTTTTGAAACCAGAAATAACTAGAAAAATACCCAGCAAATATCTTAATATGATCAAGATAGCCTTTATATTGTGCGACGCAAAGCCTTTTGAGGGAAACAGAAAAATTTTTGTTTTAGCATCACCAATGGCATATTTGTATATTTTTTTTAAAAATTCGCCGTGTGTTTCTGGCATCCTCCACTCTACCCTAGCACTTTTCACTCGTGAAATTTTTGTCCCTGCCTTTAATGCTTTGTAATTGAAAACTGTATCTTCGGCGGTATCCTTTAAATTTTCAGGGAATCCCCCTAATTTTTCCCAAAGTTTTTTCCGGAAAGCTATTGATCGTGTAGAGGGTAGAAATTTCGCGTCAAATTTTATAGGTGTAATGCCGAGAAAAACCGAGCACGCTTTTTGAAACGGGGTCTTTCCTTCCATCTGGTAAAACCCAGCCACCATATCAATGGAAAGATTAACAAACGGCTTTGTAATCTGCTCTAACCAGCTTTCTTGGGCAATGCATCCGGCATCCGTCATCGCAATAATCGGGTATCGGGCGATTTCCACACCTAGATTTCTACCACGCGCCCGCGAGCATTTTTCTCTCAACAATTTAATCCGCCTGTCTTTTTTCTGGTAATGCCGAATAATCTCAAGCGTCCTGTCTTTCGATCCCCCATCCACAATTACTATTTCATTGGGACTTTTTGTTTGGGTTAAAAGAGAATTCAAAAGCGCCGCGATTGAGCTCTCTTCATTTAAAACTGTTAGACAAACTGATACTTTCATAATTCGAGAACCCATTTAAATACCTTCTTATTTACGAATACTATGTAAAATACGGGTAAAAGCACGAGTAAAAAAAGTTTTGGGTGGTAACTAAGGTTGATAACTGCTCCCATAACATTTAACAAAGAAAAAGAAAAAAGTTCCGGGCTGTGTTTTTTAAACATCAAAAAGGCGGCGAGAATTAAAGATGCCATTGTTGGGTAGGTAAACCTTAAATTGGAAACGATAATCCCAGGCCAAGTGGGAAGGATAAAGATAAAAATAAAGAAAGTTAAAACTCCAAGCTGACATAGAGATAAAATATTATTTGCAATTTTTCTTTTTACAAAAGCATATAAAGGGAGAGCTAAAGCAAGCACCCACCCTAAAAACTCAGAGACTTCCGCCTCGATAAATTTCCATAAGATGGTTGAATTTTTGACGATGTTGCCTCCTAGGGTCCAATTAACAAAGTCGGTCCTGGGGAAATCAGGGTGTCCCTGAAAAAACCAAAAATTTCCTGGATAAAATGGATTACCAGTTAAAAGGTAATTTCGGAAATACCACGAAAAGCCCAAAAATGTAAGGGGGGTAACTAAGGCAATAATTTTAGTGATCTGAACTTTTTGTAAAAATGTTTTACCGAAAATTGCCATCAAGGCAATGGCATAGAACAAACCTGAATACTTGGTCCCTACTAAAAACCCGAGGGCAACCCCTAATTTAAAAAAATCTGAAACATCTCTTTTGACAGACATCAAAAAATATAAAGCTGCTAAGAAAAAGGCCGCCAGCCAGATATCGACAGTCTGGCTTAAGGGCCACCTCAAAACCGACTGTAGTGTCACAATGCTTACTGCGAAAATTACCGATACTTCTTTAGACAGGCCGAAAGATTCGCCTGTTTTTTTGGAAAAGTAAAACAGAAAGGCAAATCCCAAGACATTAAAAGTATTAAGAGGAAGGCCAAGAATAATAAAAAGGGACAAAATTGTTTCCGCTACGGCTGGATAATGCCCTAATCCCAGAGGAAGATCTGGGGGTAAAAAACTTCCAGAGGTAAGCTTCTGGGCTATTGGAATATGGTAGGCCAAGCTATCTGATTCTCTTAGTTGTGCGGGTGTTGTTGTGATGCCAAAATACAAAAAATAAAAAAACAATATTAAAACTAAAGCAAAAAAAATCTTTGATATTATTTTTTCAGTTTCCATATTTCCTCGTAGATACCCCCCTTACTTTCCTCATTAAAAGCAGTCACGCTATCGGAACCTTTCATCCGACTACTTCCCTGTATAGATTAATCGTCTCTTCGATCGTTTTTTCCCAAGTAAATTCTTTCGCCCTTTTTTTACCTTTAATTATCATTTCTCTTGTTTTTTTGCGGTTCGATAGAACCTCCCCTATTGCTTTGGCAATTTCGTTGGGATCTCTTGGGTTTATAAGAATTGCTGCGTCTCCCGCAACTTCGGGTAGGGACCCGACATTGGAAGTAATGACAGGTATTCCCGCAGCGAAACCTTCAAGAACGGGTGCTCCGTATCCTTCCATTAAAGAGGGGTAGCAAATACAAACAGCATTTCTAATTAATGACCAAAGGACGTCCTCTCTTACGTAACCGGTAAATATTACCGAGTCACTAATTTTTAATTTTTGCGCTAGGTTTTCCAGTTTTGGTCTTAAATTAGGATTTTCGCCTGTAATTACAATTTTTAATTCAGGGAATCTATTGCGAACGAGTTTAAAAGCTCTGATAAGCCCCTCTAGGTTTTTTCTGACGTCTATTCCTCCGTGATTGAGAACAAAATACTCCGGCAGAGAAATTTTATTCTTTGAACTTATTTTCCCCGTCTTTACCCCCGAATAAATGACTTTTATCTTGTCTTCATCAACTCCCAATGTCTTTATTACTCTTTTTTTGGTAAAATCGGAAACGGCAATTATTTTCTTCGCTTTCATACAAGAAGACGCTAACCTAAAAAGATAAGAGGTTTCCGACAATCTCGGAAACCTAGAAAAATTAAAATAGCCTTTGAAATCTAAAGGGATAATGTCGTGCACTGTTAATACTGATGGAGTCGATGTAAAAATAGGAATTCCGGTGTTTCCAGCAGCATGATAAACGCTTATCTTCTTTTCTTTAAGGACTTTAGGTAAAAGAACCTGTTCGAAATAATACCGATTCCTCGTATTCAGTAATACCTTTCTAATCCTTTTTCCTTTGATCTCAATTTTGGGTTGGTAAGAATGGAAGAGAAAACACTCCACTCCCCTTTGAGAAAGACCTTCACAGAGGTTCTTAATATATTTTCCTATCCCGACAAGATTTCCTTCCGCGTAACGTCCGTCTATCCCAACTTTCATGTTACTTTTTAACCGCGATTACATTAATCTGGGCTTCTCCAAAAACCTTAAGTAAGTTATCTAAATACGTCAATAAGTCCGAAAAGATTTCAAAACGATTTGCAATTTTAATCAACAATTCCGCTGGCTTAAAAATAAAAAGGGCTTCTCTTAAGAACCCCTCCTCTTTTTTAATTTCCAAAATTTTATAGCCAGAAGACTCCAAAAGTAAGGTGAATTTTTTTTCATTATATCTCCTAAGATGTCCAACTCTTTCCTCGTAAGATTTCGCCAATCCGAACCTATAAAGCGGCGAGTTTTCGGAGGGTACAGAGAAAAGGGCACTTCCTTTGTTTTTCAGTACTTTATAAATTTCCTGAAGAGCCTTTTTATCATTTTTTATGTGCTCCAAAACGGCAATGCAAAGAGCAAAATCAAACTTTTTCTTTATCCTCGAGACTTTAGACGGAAATTTTGAAACCTTGAATGTAATACTTTCGGAAACCCCTAATTTTTTAGCGTTAATCTTTGCAATTTCAATCGCATTACGAGAAATATCTAATCCGAGGACTTTTTTCCCCTTCGAGGCTAGATAAAAATCCAGAGTCCCAACTCCGCAACCAATATCTATTATGTCTCTGCCTTCCGCATACTTATTTAGAAGTTTAACAATGTTTCTGTAAGTAAAATTTTTGTCGTTTATAATTCTTTTTTGAAATTTCCTCTTTCGATGGAAGTCTTGATAAAAATTCTCGGTTTCCATACTTGAAGTTTACCATTGACTGTTTGCCTTTTCATTATTCGTTACAAAAAGCTTGGCGTGGTAATAGTAAATATCTACGATTTCGGAGGTTAAACTATTTTTTCGGCTTTTTGGCAACCAGAACTATTACATGACCGAGTGGCGATTTGGTTTTATGCAATTTAAGTGTGTTCAAATTCAAAAAATCTGTAATTTCTCTCCCGTACGGGAAAAACCATATACCCACGATGGGGTTAAAGGCGTAAATTGAATATTCTTTAATCCCCGCCTGTCTAGCAAGAGTTTCCGTCCTTCTGGCCGTCATGTCATCTTCATATCCAAACGCCCATTTTTTCCGAATTTCCAGAATTTTTTTCGCTATTCTAAAAAGTAAGTCGTGTGCATTTGGAACCATTATTAATAATTTTCCGCCCGGTTTTACTAAATTCCACATATTTCTGATTATTATTTTCTTTTCCTTGTCAGAAAAATGTTCAATTACCCCGCCGTTCCAAACACAATCAAAACTTTCGCGAGGGAAATTCATTGAAAAAGCGTTTTGTTTGTAAATTTTTACAGGCAATTTTTTAAATGTAAAATAATCTTTGGCAAATTTGAGTGCTTTTTCTGAAATATCAACCAAGTGAACATCTCCACCCTTTTCCGCCAAATAGGCCGAACTCTGCCCGGAACCGCAACCAACCTCTAATATCTTCTTGCCTTTTGGGTTTCCTAAACACTTCACGAGGTGGTAATTGTTTGCCAAGTAGTCCACCTGGGTAGCTTTATCGAATCGATAACTTCCCGATTCTTTTTCCCAAATTTTAGGTAAAGTAGTAATATATATCACTTACTAATCAATCGTGTATAACGAAGTTTGTGGAATAATTTGTAAAGTACAGATGATGCAACGATTGTAACTGCCACCCACCAAAACCAAACAAAGGGCGGGGTAAGGGCGTCGGTGCCGACAAAACGGGTGTGGATAGTAATTAAAACGAATGCAAAATAGTTTAGGATGTGGAATTTTCTCCAGTGGATTCTCCACCATGGCTGAGTGCGTAGTTTTGCCGCAACTACGGCCAATGTAACCAGCCAAAATCCTACTCTTCCAAAGTTATAGAGAAACTCTGTTTTATTTGCACAAAGTACACAAACATCCGTAAAAACAAAAAAAGGATCCAAGACACCCAATGTTTTAAATCTAAAAAGAACAAACAACAAGAGGTGAAGTAAAACCAGACTATAAATTACAGCTCCTTCCAGAACATGGAATTTAAAAACCCACCCTCCTAATTTTTCAATCCACTTCCTAATAAAAGCTCCTAAGATTATCTGCCAGAAGAGCATTACAAATGCCAGAAGCCCAGTAATCCGCTGTAAAAAGTTAATGGTCAGTACGGAGGAGCTTAAAGCTAAATCTAGCGGAGTTACCCTTAAAACAGTAATCGGAACAATCGAAAGGATAAGAAGCCAGATAAAATAAAAAAGAAACTTTTTCATCGCTTCATGATATCATAATCACTAAGAAATGACTGATTATTATAACGTCGAAATTTGCGGTCTGAAGAGAAAACTGCCTTTAATTCCCATTTCAAAAAAAACTAAAATTGCCAGTTTTAATATTCTGGGGGATACCGAGCTTACCCAAAAAGTAGCTTCTATTTTGGCTCTCAAACTTAAAAAATATAAGTTCGATTATCTGGTCGGTCCTGAAGTAAAAGTTGTTCCCCTTATCCACGAACTTTCGGCTAAGTTAGGACAGAAAAAATATATTATTTGCAGAAAAAGTGTAAAACCATATATGGTTTCCCCGGTAATTTTAAAACCTCTTTCTCACTTTCCAAAACATATACGACCTTTGGTTATTGATGGAGGTGATAAAAACTTGCTCGTTGGAAAAAAGGTGATAATCGTGGACGATGTCGTCTCAACAGGTGTAACCATCCGAATGGTTAAATTTCTTATGGAAAAAATTGGCGCTAAGGTGATTGCCATCGCCGCCGTCATTCGTCAAGGAGAAAAACAATTTGACAAATATGAAAATTTTGTCTACCTTCTGGATCTTCCAATTTTTAAAAGCCCCTGAAATTCAACCTTTTTCTCCTTGACAGCCAAAATTATAGGTGTTATTTTTTAATTAGTTTTCGTACAGCGCAAAACCTCAGATTAAGCCGGAGGAAAAAAATAAGAAGCAGGGCTTAAACTGAAACTTTAGCCGCGCTGTTGTAAGCGGGTTTTTTGTTTTTATGTCTATCGAATTTAGGATAACGAGCGAATTTGGGGACCTTAGTAAAATAGCGGAGGAGCGAAACGCCTCTCCAGAATGGCGCAAAATTTTCGAAATAAAACCTTCGATCGGTAGAATTGTTAAACTCCGGGGGAAACTTCCTACGGCAATCGACATTCCCGATATTCTTTATGACCTCTCTGACTTTTCGGGGATTAATATTTCACCAGTGGAGCTTCTTGAACCTCTTTCAAAATTAGCTGAGCTGGAAGCCACTTATTATCACTTGGCGGAAAATTTGGGAACTAGAGCTGCTCTTTCTTGTGGCGAATATGAAAGAATTCCAGATTTTATAGACCTCGCCAAGGACTTAACAGCCTGGATAGTCTGGGTTCGCTGGAAGCCCCATCGGGGCGAGGATTATATCGTTCTTCATAGAAAAATTGTCCATCAACTCAAGCAGGGCTTGATACTAGGCTGGAGCCGAGCTTTTCAACACCGGCCATTTTCCTATTTTGAAAAATACGAACTTGAACGAGGAACATCCTTCCAAGAGGTCGAAAATAAGTCTCCCCAAGTCAAACCAATTTTCAGATTAAGGGCGGCTACAAATCACCTAGCCTTACCATCAATTATAGCCGGCTTAGAGAACGTCTATCCTTTGGAAAGGATTGCCTCATTGGCATTGATGGGTTATTACCCCGATGGAAGGGGGTTGGTTGGAGTTGCAAAAGAAATAGGAGTAAAAAAAGAAACCCTTTCTGCTGCTTTAGACCGTGCAAGCGAAATTTTGATTCAAACGAAAAATGGGATTACTCCCCGCAAAAGTCTCAGAAGAATTGTTGAAGAGCTAAAACAGGTTCCAATAATCCGCTATCCGTCGGGCAAAAATGTCGAAAGGACGAATCCCAGATTAAAACTTTTTGGTATTTCTAAACTGCCGGAAAACCTTTCGTCAAGGGAAAGAAAAATCATCTCTTTTGCAATCAGACATAAAGAAGGTGTTTTGATCTATTCAAGTAAGGATATTGCCGATAAAATCGGGGCGAGTAAATCTATGGTTTGCAGAGTGATAAAAAGAGCGGCAGTAATTGGTCCTTAATAAGAATTTAAAATTAAGAAAAAGGGCCTCAAGTTAAATTAGTTTGGTGGTCGCTGCAGGATTTGAACCTGCGACCTCTTCGATGTGAACGAAGCGCTCTACCGCTGAGCTAAGCGACCAGAAAAACTATTCTTATATTTTATCATTTTTGTCTCTTTCTAAGAAGGCTCTTGACAATACTTTTCACAGTCGGCTAAAGTGAAATGTAATGATTCATACTTGCCTGCGCAGGCAGGTCATTACCGGTGAATGAATCAGAAAATCAAACTCGGACTTTCCTACGACGACGTTCTATTAATTCCGCAACATTCGGAGATAAATTCTCGAGAAGAAGTTGATTTAACCACTCAAATTTCCCCCCGGATAATTCTGAAAATTCCTATCATTAGCATTAACATGACGGACGTAACCGGAGTTGAAATGGCGATTAAGATGGGTCGACAGGGAGGAATCGGATTTTTGCCCAGATTTGTTTCACCCGAAGAAGAAGCTAACATGGTAGCCAAAGTCAAAAAAGCCGGAGTTCGGGTGGGTGCGGCCGTTGGCATCAGAAACGAAGGTCTTGCTCGGGCGGAAATGCTGGTAAAGGCCGGCGCCGATATAATAACCCTAGATGTTGCCCACGCCGCAATGAGTCGGGCAATAGAGTATACCCGCGAATTAAAAAGGCGATTTGGAAATTTTATAGATATAGTCTCGGGCGTTGTGGCAACATATGAAGGAGCTCGCGATTTATTCAAAGCCGGCGCCGACACCGTTAGGATTGGTGTAGGACCGGGTACTATCTGTCTAACCAGGATCGAAACGGGAGTTGGCGTTCCTCAAATCACCGCCGTGGCCGAAGGAGCAAGGGCGGCTAAAAAATTCAAAAAATGGATACTTTGTGACGGGGGGACAAAAAATTCCGGAGATATTGTCAAAGGATTGGCAGCTGGTGCCTCGGCAGTAATTATCGGGAGTCAACTGGCCGGTTGCAATGAGTCTGCGGGCCGACTAGTCGAAATTGAAGGGAAAATGTACAAAGAATACAAAGCCTCAACTTCTCTGGAAGAGAAAAGAAAACATCTATTAAGTCTTGAGGGACCAAATAAGAATTACCTAAAACACATTGAAGGAGTAAAAAGTTTCGTCCCCTTGAAAGGTCCTCTAGAAACAATAATTGAAAGAATGGTAGCCAATATTCGCTCCGGATTTTCCTATTGCGGGGCAAGAAATATTCAAGAACTTTGGCAAAAGGCACAGTTTATTCAAATTACCCCCCAAGGATTACGAGAAAGCGGGGCTCATGACATTTTAATAAAAAATGATGGGCTTATAAAAGCAAATTTTTCTGACAGCTAATTTCTCCCCCTTGCTTGCGCTTAATGAATGTCAATATAATTAACCTATGATAAAGCGTCTCGGCGCCTTTTTTTTGGATGTTATTGAAGTTGTTGTCCTGGCCGTTGCCATCTTCCTTATAACATACCTCTTAATTCTTCAGCCGCATAAGATTAAGGGCATCTCGATGGAACCTAACTTTCCAAACGGCGAGTATCTGCTGACCGATAAAGTATCTTATAGGTTCGGAGAGCCAAAAAGGGGGGATATAATTGTTTTTAAGGCCCCTTCACAACCGGATGAAGAGTTCATAAAAAGAATTATCGGTCTTCCTGGAGAAAAGATCTCAATTAAAAACGGCAGGATTTACATAAATGGTATCCTTCTTGAAGAAAAATACTTAGCTTCTGATATTTACACTTCTGCCGGTAGTTTTTTGACCGAAAACAATAGTGTCACAATCTCTGCCAATGAATATTTCGTTTTGGGCGACAACCGAGACCATTCTTCGGATTCTAGAGCCTGGGGTTTTGTCCCCAAAAAGAGCATTGTTGGAAGAGCCTGGTTGGTTTATTGGCCTCCAAAATCAGCGGGGGTTGTTCGGAGACCTCACTATAATTTGTAAACCAGACCGGCTCTACTCTGAAGCTGTAGTTTGGGTAACCGCTTTGTAAATCCTCTGGAGCCTGTCTTCCGTTTCCTCCAAACCGCCTTTAAAGATAAATATTATTCTTGTCTCCCTTCGGGAACGAACAAGTTTGACCTGACTCTTACGGCTTTCTTCACTAATACCTGCGTTTAAAGATTCCTGCATTTCCTCCTGCATTTTATCTAACTCCTCAGAAACAATCCTTAATACATCTTTTCTGACCCCTTTTCTCTCTATCGATTGTTGACTTTTAGCCTTCATTCTCCTAGCCAACTCCTCGGCTCGCCTAACTGACCCACTCTCCCTCAAAATAATCTTATATGCCTCAACCATTAAAGACGGGTCATCGATGGCTGCCAGCGCCCGCGCATGTCCCTCTGAAATAAGACCAGACAAAAGTCCATCTTTAAGGGCGTCGGGTAAAGAAAGGAGTCTTATTGAATTAGAAACATAGGCTACCGATTTACCGATTCTTACGGCAATCTCAGAGGTTGTTAATCCGAATTCATTCATGAGTCTTTCGAATCCTTTCGCTCGGTCTAATGGATTCAAATCAACCCTTTGGACGTTTTCAACCAGCGCCATCTCCAACATTCCTTTGGGTGATGTTTCACGAATTATCGAAGGTACGTGGGTAAGACCTGCTAATTTGGCTGCCCTCCATCTCCTTTCTCCAGCAATTATCTGATATCCTGCCGGAGTTTTCGCCACTACTAGGGGCTCCAATACTCCGTGTTCGCGGATCGAATCTACTAAATCAACCAGGCTTTCCGGGGTAATTGCACCACGTGGTTGAAGTGGATTTGGTTGGAGGCTATTGACATCAATTTGAATAACTTCCTCTGCCATATTATTTCGATACGGAAACTATTTTTCTGCCAAATTTTTGACCAAATTTTACAATGCCATCACTAACCGCATATAGGGTAAAATCGCGACCAATTTTTACTCCCGGCCCCGGTTTAATCCAAGTTCCCACCTGCCTCACCAAAATATCGCCAGCTTTTACCATTTCCCCCGCGGTTACTTTTACTCCCAACCTTTTCCCGGCTGGTCTAACATGTTGAGTGATTTTGCCGCCTGCCTTCTTTTTTGACATGTTTTAAAGACTATAAATAATATTTTCACAAGTGTCAAGAGACCAAAAATTTATAGTTTGATATTTTTTGATTTATTAATCGGGGATTTTCTCTATTAGAATTCGAGTAAATACGGGTCTGAATCCTTTGCGTTTTATATATCTAGATTTTGCTTTGTATCTCAAAACATTGACCTTTTTCCCTTTTTCTTCTTTAAGGACCTTAATCTTGATCTTAGCGTTTTTGACATTGGGTTTGCCGATTAAGGTTTTATTTTCGCTCGATAACAATAACACTTCGGGTTCGAGCTTTTCCTTCTCTACCCTATCTATTATAATTTCTTGGCCTTCATGAACCTTAAATTGTTTCCCCGATATCTTAATAACCGCGTATTTCATAATCTGTATTTTATCCTGAATAGAAATCTTCCTCAAGCCGATATCTTTTTTTAGCCCCAAGGGCGATGGCCAAACCTGAAAGAGTAGCCAAAAGCGAAGAACCGCCGGCGGAAACTAAGGGAAAGGGAATACCAGTAACAGGCAGAAAGCCCAAATTCATCCCCGCATGGATAAATGTTTGAGCGAATAGAGTCAGAAAAAAACCGGCAATATAGGTACGAGCCGCCGGAGAGATCGGGTTTTCAAAAATGACAATCAGTTTTAGAAGAATGATGAAAATACCCAAAAGAAGCAAGCTTACCCCCACAAAACCCATCTCTTCGGCGACAGAGGCGAAAATAAAGTCCGTATGTTTTTCCGGCAAAAACGCCAATTGCGTTTGGACCCCCTTTCCTAACCCCCGCCCAAAAATCTTACCCGATCCAACGGAAATTACTGCTTGGATGGCGTTATAACCCGCTCCATATCGATCTTTTAAGGGGTCGACAAAACTTAAAATCCTAATTTTTTGGTAAGGTTTTAATATACCCCAAACCAAAGGCGCAAGAACTAGCAAAATTAAGGCAGAAAACAAAAAATATTTTTTTGGAACCGCGATGGACATAAATATCCCAATAAATCCAATAATGGTGATAACAGCCACCCCGAAAGAAGGTTGAATCATGATAATAAATACAGGAAGAGCCAAGAGGATCAAGGCTGTTAAAAATCTTTTGAGAGTCAATTTTTTCTCGGTTAAATAAACGGCGAAGAAAACCAATAAAAATGGTCGAACAATCTCTGACGGCTGAATAGTTAATGGCCCTATAGGAATCCAGCGTACGGCGCCTCTAGTTAACTGGCCTATTAAGAGAGGAACTAAGAGAAAAATAATACTTAAAATATAAAAGTATCTGTAAAAAAGAGAAATTACTTCGAAATCAACTTGCAAAAGTAAATAAAAAACTATAAGGGAGAAAAAAACATAAAAAAAATAGGTAGGAAAAAGAAAAGGAGCAACCGAATGAAGGATGATAATACTTAAAATTACCAATAAGGCAATTCCCGAAACAAAAGGAAAGTCCATTTTATAAGCAAAAGAATTTCTACTCATTTTTATGAAGCCGAGATTTTAAATTTCCCAATCCCTAGCTTTGTCGCTAAGGTCTTATTTTTAATTTTTTGGGTAAGTTTTTTATCCGAGGGTAACCAAGGGTTGAAAACAGAAATTTTCTGGGTAAGACCCATCCCCATCGACTTTCTTTTCTCTTGAATTTTCCGAATTAACTCTCTAGTTTTAGCTTCCTCTTCAAGTTCAGGCGTTGATTTTGTTTCCAATTTAACTCCTTCCCTGGGAACAAATTTTATGTTTTTAATATTGGTTTCGTCTTTAAGCAATCCGATAAACTCTTCATTGAGTCGATTTTTTACCAGGGGCACTTCAACCGAAAGAAGCGGCTGTCTGACAGGAATCCCGACCTCCTTCCTGGCAGCATGGATCTTTTCGGCTATTTCCCTTACCAAAGCCATCCTTTTTATAATTTCCCTGTCGGTCTTCTCTTTTTTATGAGGCCAGTCGCACAGATGGACTGACTCTTCTCTTGTCAAATTTTTAAATATAAGCTCGGCCAGGAAAGGACAAAAAGGAGCTAAAAGTTTGGCGATTGTGGAAAGAACATAATACATAGTGGTATAAAAAGCGTTCTTGTCCTCATTATTTTCGCTTGCCGGGCCGACCCTATCACGCGATCGCCTGACGAACCAAAGAGAAAGATCATCAACAAATTTCTCGATTGATTCCGAAGCCCTATGCGCTTCGTATTTTTTAAGAGATCTTGTAACCCTTTCAATTGTCTGATTCAATCGAGAAAGGATCCATTTGTCCAGAATATTATCTTTGGGTATTTTGTAATTCGTATTTCGGGGCGGTTTCCAGTTATCCAAGTTGGCGTAGGTAACAAAAAAATTGTAAACATTCCAAAGTTTAAGGTGAAACCTCCTCCGAGTTTCATCGGCCAGATGATAACCAAAGAGAAGATTTTCCGAAGGATTTTGTTTAACATACATCCACCTCATCACATCAACACCAATTTTGTCTGCTCCATCATTAAATTCAATGGCATTTCCCCAAGATTTGTGCATCGGCCTTCCATCCTCCCCTAGTAAAGTAGCGAAGCCGAGAACAGTTTTGAACGGCTCTCTATTCTCCAAAACAACACTCATCGCCAACAAGGAATAAAACCAGTTTTTAAATTGGCCTGGGAAGGACTCGGTAATAAAGTCTGCTGGATACCACTTTTCCCATTCCTTCCTATTGTTTATATACAGAGGACCGCTTTTGTTATCCGAAGTAATGGTAGAAAACGGAACAATGCCTGCATCTAACCATGGGTTTCCGACATCGGGAATTCTCTTCGCTTTTTTGCCACAATTTGAACAGGTAATAATTATTTCATCAATCCAGGGTCGATGAGGAGAATTACCCTCAAATTTTTCCCACCCGCTAACCGCTCTTTCTTTTAGCTCCTCTTTGCCCCCTATAACTTCGAAGTGTCCACATTCTTTGCATTCCCAAATAGGGAGAGCCAATCCCCAGTAGCGTTTCTTGGAAATAAGCCAGTCATGCATATTTTCTAACCAGTCTAACTCTCTTTTGAGTCCAAATTTCGGGATCCAATTTATTTTCCTAGTAATTCTCTTCAATGGTTCTCTTATCGGATCCATGGCTATATACCACTCATCGACTACTCGCCAAACAAGTTCTTCTTTACATCTCCAGCAAATCGGATAACGGTGACTGTAAGGAAATACTTTGAATAAATATTTACCTGAATCGACCCTCTTCAGGAAATCAATTATAATTTCCGGATGTTCTTTGGCATTTTGCCCAGAAAATTCCGCCAATTCGGAAAGATAAACTGCCGACTCATCAATCAGTTCAATTATTGGAAGTCCCAGCTTTTTCCCTAATTGAAAGTCCTCGGTGCCTGCTCCCGGAGCGACATGAACAAAACCGGTCCCCTCTTCTTCCGAAATTGGCAAAAGGTTAGTATCGGAAGCAACAACGGTATGAACATATTTACCAAGTGATTTTTTAACCCTAGGCAAAAAATCAAAGGGGGAGGAATATTTTAATCCCACTAATTCTTCTCCATTGATTAACTTTTTAATTTGCAATCCCAATCGCTTGGCAGCATATTCGCTAAGATAATAATCAACCCCCCCGGACTCGCAGACTACATAAGTTTTAGAAGCGTCAACGGCGATGGCTACATTTCCGGGAAGAGTCCAGGGAGTTGTCGTCCAAACCAATACGAAACCTTTTTTTTCGCCTTTAAGGGGGTATTTTAGGTAAACAGAATCGTGGGTTGCTTCTTTATAATCCTCGGTTAATATCTCGTGCTGGGAAATAGCCGTTCCGCAACGCGGACACCACGGAACGGAATCTCGGCCTTTATAAATAAGCCCTTTTTGGTAACAGCTTTTAAGAAAATGCCAAATCATATAATTGTTATCGTCGCTCATCGTGAAGTATGAATTTTCCCAATCCATAAAATAACCCAAGCGCTTACTTTGTTGCGTCTGAATATCGGCATATTTCTTGACTCTGGCTTTACAAAGTTCGACAAACTTAGCGATTGAACCCTTTTTGTTTCCCGGTACCAAATTTTCAATATCTTTTTTGCTCTTTAAGCCAAGTTCTTTCTCAACCTCAACCTCCACCCAAAGACCCTGGCAATCGAAGCCATTTTGGAACCGTTGCCTATACCCGTGCATGTTATAAAACCTTTGCCACAGATCCTTATAGGTTCTTCCCCAGGCATGGTGAACACCCATCGGATTGTTGGCTGTTATTGGGCCGTCTAGAAAGGAAAAATATTTGGAGGACTTGCTATTTCTGCTCAAATACTTTGCGACAATGCCCTTTTTATACCATTCCTTAAGAATTTCCTTTTCTAAAGTGGGAAAGTCAAGTTTCGGGTCAACTTTGTTAAAATTTGGCTTTTTGGCCATCTGAGTAACGGCGTTGCGCCTGAAGCAATTTTACAACAAACTTAGTGGATTTTGCGAAGGAAAGCTGGGATTTCGAATTTTTCTCCGAAGACATCTTCCTCTTCTCCTTCTTCTTTGTCGGAAGGAATAAACTCTTTATCTTCTTCTTTATCTAGTTTACCCTCTTCTCTGGACGGCAATTCGCTGACTACCCCTTGAATTGGGGGCACGGCCGATTTTGCAATCCCGGCCAACTTAGCTCTTGTTTCGTCAAAACCAGTGGCAATAACGGTTATTTTTACTTGGTCTACTAATTCGTCCTTAACAACCGCCCCAAAGATAACATTTGCATCCGGGTCTGCCGCCGAAGAAATTATCCTTGCTGCTTCGTCTACTTCAAACATCGTCAAATCATTTCCACCAGCAATGTTGAATAAGACTCCTCTAGCCCCTTCAATCGAAAGATCCAGTAACGGGGAAGATACGGCCGCTCGGGCGGCCATTTGGGCTCTATTTTCTCCAACGCCAGTCCCAATTCCAAGAAGTGCTGTCCCTGCATCTTTCATGATAGCTTTTACATCAGCAAAATCTACGTTAACCAAACCAGCCGTCGTAATTATATCGGCAATTCCCCCTACCGCTTGACTCAAAACCGAATCAACAATTCTAAATGCTTCCAATAAAGTCATTTTTCTATCAATAACATCCATTAAACGCTGATTGGGGATCACGATTAGGGTGTCTACTTCTTGTCTTAGTTTTTCTATTCCCTCATCAGCAATAACCGCCCGTCTTGTTCCTTCGAAAGCAAACGGCCTGGTAACAATGGCTACTGTTAACGCTCCTGTTTCCTTGGCTAGCTTGGCAATAATCGGGGAAGCTCCCGTTCCTGTTCCCCCACCCATACCGGCGGTAATGAAAACCATATCTGAATCCAGTAATAACTCTTTTATTTTTTCCGCCGACTCTTCGGCTGCTTGAGCCCCCAGTTCGGGATTGCCTCCAACACCCAACCCCTTAGTTATTTTTTCACCTATCTGAAGTTTTGTGGGACTCTTATTTGCCAGAAGAACTTGGGCATCAGTATTGATCGCAATAAATTCGACTCCGTTTATATTATTTCCTTCAACCATTGAGGAAACAGCGTTTCCTCCACCCCCTCCGATACCAATTACTTTAATTTTGGCTATCCTTGCAGAATCAGGTTTAACCAGCCCCATATCTTTGTGGGCGCATTATAGATAGGGCAAAGCGATTTCGCAAGACCCTTTGTATAATTACCCTCAGGGCAGGAGGTTTTTAATCGCTTCAATTACTTTTCCAGCAAAACCGACAGACGGAAGTTTTACTTTTTTCCCAAATCCGCCTTGCGACTGAGAGGTTGTATTGTTGGCTCCATAAATCAAAAGCCCGACTGGGGTCGAAAAAGAAGGATTAAGAATATCATCTGTAAGCCCGGTTACTCCCCTCGGGATTCCTACCCGAACAGGAAGTGAAAGAGTTCTCCTAGCTGATTCTTCTGCCCCTATCGTCATCGATCCGCCTCCGGTAATAACCACCCCCGACGGTACTTTATTGGCAATCCCGAATTTTTCAAGCTCAATTTTAACCATAGTAAAAATTTCGTTTAAGCGGGGTCTAATTATGCCCTCGACCAACGTCTTTTTCGAGACCTTTTTAGTATCATGAGCCCCCATTTCCGAAATGTCGACCATGTCTGACTCCTCTCTTTCCTTTTTCTTTTCTTCGGATAATGAAAGTTTTACCTTTTCGGCCGACTCTAAAGAAACTCTTAAACCGATGGCCAAATCATTGGTGACATTCTTACCGCCAATCGGGATTACCCCGGAATAGACAAGTCCGCCATCAATATAAGCCACGATCGAAGTTGTTCCCCCTCCTATATCCACCAAAACACAACCCAGCTCTTTTTCCGTTGAAGTTAGAGTGGCAAAGGCAGAAGACAGCCCGCTAAAGACCAGATCTTCGCAGGTAATTCCGACTTCATTTAAGGCTTTGTTTAAATTTTTGACTGCTGCTACCGCTGCAGTTATAATATGTGTCTCAACTTCGAGCCTGACACCACTCATACCAACGGCATCTTTAACCCCTGCTTCACCATCGACAATAAATTCTCTGGGAACTACATGGATTGCTTCCCTAGATTGAGGAAGTGAAATAGCTGAAGCGGCTTCAATAACTCTTTCTACGTCGCCGACGGAAATTTCACCCTCCGGATCGGAAACAGCCACAACTCCATGCGAATTTTGAGAATTAACATGAGCTCCCCCTAGAGCTACAAAAGCTCGATCGAGATTATAACCGGCC
>CAYMZX010000005.1:0-30153 GCA_964395115.1 uncultured Gammaproteobacteria bacterium | reverse complement strand
ATTGTATAAAGTCTTGGCTACGATTAAAAAAAGCGGTCCGTCGTAGTTAGCCACAATCGTGGCCATACCGCCGCGGGGCAGAGGAATTCCCCAAAGGCTTTTTATATTAAAAACAAAGGGGAGCCAGATAAAAAAAGTGGGAAGAATGGATAGTCCCAATAAAGCAATAAAATTTCTTAGCCTAGCGGCCATCATCCCAATAATATAATTTTAAAGGAGATTAAACAAGATTTTTGAACCGAAGTTTGCTAGACTTTCAAGTAGCCAATGAAGATATCAATTTCTGAACTGTCTGTTTTCTTTCCCGCCTATAACGAGGAAAAAAATATCGAAGCTACGGTCAGAAGTGCCAAAAAAGTATTAAACAAGGTGGCTCACAAGTGGGAGATTTTAATCGTCAACGACGGATCAACCGACAAAACCGGAGAGATTGCCCGGCGCCTTGCCAAGGAAGATGAAAGAATTAAGGTAATAACCCACTCTCCCAATAGAGGGTATGGAGGAGCGCTTAAAAGCGGATTTGCCAATTCTCGGTTCCGTTGGGTCTGCTTTACCGATTCCGACGGTCAATTTGATTTTTCCGAAATAAAAAAATTTCTTCCTTATACGAAAGACACCGATTTGATTTTGGGCTTTCGCCTCAAAAGAGCCGACCCTTTCATTAGAAAGGTCTATACCGCCGTTTGGGCTTTGATTCCGCGGCTGATCTGGGGTCTTAAGGTAAAAGATTATTCCTGCGGATTCAAGCTTATCAGGAAGAAGGTATTTGACGAGGTCCAACCTTTGGTGGGAGAAGAAAAAGTAACCCAAATTGAATTATTAGTCAAAGCGAAGAAGAAAGAGTTCAAATTTAAAGAAGTTGGGGTTCGGCATTTTCCTCGGAAATACGGGAAACAAACCGGCGCGGATTTGAAGGTGGTTTTGAAAAGCATCGGCGACCTTTACAATCTATGGCGAAAATTAAGATGATTTCAAAATTGCTTGAGTGGATAAAGAAAAATCCGTTGGAAACTTTAATCCTGTTGGCAATTATCGTAATAGCCGCTTTTCTAAGGCTTTACAGGATTTCCGAATACATGACTTTCTTGGGAGACGAAGGTCGCGACGCCATCATTGTCAGGAGGTTACTGGTTCATGCTGACCCGATTTTAATTGGTCCGGGCACTTCCATTGGAAATATGTATCTCGGGCCGGTCTATTACTACATGATGGCACCGGCACTTTTAGTGGCCGGTTTCTCACCGGTGGGACCAGCCGTTCAAGTAGCTCTTCTAGGAGTCGCTACGACTGTTTTTGTTTATTTTGTTGGCCGAGAATGGTTTGGGAAATGGGCGGCCATTATCGCCGCTTCTTTATTCGCTATTTCTCCGGTGGTTATTATTTATTCCCGATCTTCATGGAATCCCAATATTATGCCTTTTTTCGCACTCTTAACGATCTACTCCGTTTGGAAAATATGGCACAAGAAAAACTGGGTCTGGCTGATTATTTTGGCGATTTCTTTTACCGTTGTTCTTCAATCGCATTATTTGGGTTTATTACTGGCCCCCGTAATCGGGTTCTTCTGGCTTTTAACATTAATAGAAACAAAAGAGAAAAAGAAGGAATTTGTCAAGAAGTCAATTATTTCAATGGTTCTATTTCTGGTTCTTATGTCCCCGTTAATAATTTTTGACGCCCGTCACGGCTGGCTGAATTTTTTGGCGATGAAAAAATTCTTTACCGAAAGGCAAACAACAATTTCTGCTCGACCTTGGACTGCCTTTCCTAAAGCTTGGCCGGTTTTTACCAAGGGAGTGACTCGACTGGTTGCCGCGGAAAACAAAACGGTTGGCATTGGTTTATCGGCGATACTGATTTTTGGAACAGGATTTTGTCTTTTGAATCGCAAAATTCGGAAGAAAATTGGCCCTCCGATGAGCCTCCTTCTGGTTTGGCTGGGTTTTGCCACTCTAGGGCTATGTCTTTATAAGCAGGAAATCTACGATCATTACTACGGATTTTTCTTTCCGGCGCCGTTTATTTTGCTTGGAAGCCTTAGCCAGCTTCTAATAGAAAAAACGGGATCGCTTAATAAGATACCAAAATATGCTATCTTTTTTTTAACGATCGTTTCTCTTTTGATTTTGGTTGCGGCGAATGTGAAAAAAAATCCTTTATCGGAATCCCCAAACAGGCAGCTGCAAAGAAGTGAAATTGTGGCTAAGGAGATTTTAACCCATTCAAAAGGGCAACGATTTAATTTAGCCGTTATCGCAGATCGCAATTATGAAGACGGCTATCAATATTTTTTGGAAAAGGAAAACGCCCCGGTTGTTGATATTGACGCCCAGAGACCGGAAACGATAACCGACCAACTTTTTGTCGTTTGCGAACTGCCGGAAGAAAAATGCGATCCTACTCATAACCCCAAAGCCGAAATCGCCAACTTTGGCTGGACTAAAATTGAAGAGAAAAAGGAAGTAGCCGGAGTTATTCTTTATAAATTAGTTCATTCAAAATGAATTATTCAGATTCCTCTAAAATTTTAGATGCGATTAAAAAAGCGAACAGCATCTTGGTTAATTGTCACCGCAGTCCGGATGCGGACAGCGCCGGTAGTGCTCTTGCTCTATTCCTCGTTTTCGAAAAAATGGGGAAAAAAGCTAAAGTCATTTGTCCGGACAGCCTTCCGCCCGATTTGGAATTTTTGCCACATTCGGATAAAGTTGAAAAAATTAATTTCGAAAAGTTTGATTTTGACCCCTATGATTTGTTTATTATTCTTGACTCGGCAAGCAAGGGCATGGTCACCGGCAAAGGAGAATCAAAATTTCCCGATGTTCCGGTCATAGCGATCGATCACCATACCACCAACGAGGGTTTCGGAAAGATAAATTTAGTCGACGAAAATGTTTCTTCGACAAGCGAGATTCTTTTTCTAATTTTTGAAGATTGGGGAGTAGGAATAGAAAAAGAGATTGCTCAAAATCTTTTGGCAGGGATAATCGCCGATTCCGGAATCTTCGCTTATCCAAATGTTACCTCTCGGACATTGGACATTGCTAGAAAATTAATGGAGGAGGGGGGAGATAGGGCCGAAATCATCACCAACATTTTTAGGAATTTTGAGTTTACTAAGGTCAAATTTTGGGGGCTGATTTTAGAAAAGATGGAAAAAGACAGCGCTGGTTTTGTTTGGTCGGCAGTTTCTAATGAAGAATACAAAAAATTTGGCGGTCCCAAAAGTGGTAAAGAAACGGCGGCCAGCATGTTTGCCCCGGTTGTTAAAGATACCGCTTTTGGAATGATAATGGTGGAGGAGGAAAAAGGAGTTCTTTCCATTAGTTTAAGGTCGCGGGGCGAGTTTAATGTAGCAACCATAGCTGAAAAACTGGGAGGGGGAGGGCACAGGAGTGCCGCCGGAGTCAAAGTTCATCTTCCCTACGAATCGGCAGTTCTTAAGGTTTTGGAGGTTGCCAGAAAAGTTGTCAATGAAAAAGAAAATTAAAATTCGAATTAAGTTTGCGAATTTATTAGTAGCGATTATTCTCTTGTTAGCTTTTTTTGTCAGGGTTTATCGAATCGATCAGCTTCTGGGTTTTTATTTTGATCAAGGAAGGGACGCTTTGGTTATTTGGGACTTTTGGCATAAAGGGAAATTTTTCTTGATAGGTCCGACCACGGGGATCGAAGGAGTTTTTCGGGGACCTTGGTATTATTGGTTGATTGCCCCTTTTTATTTATTGGGGAGGGGAGATCCTGTTTGGCCATCGGCTTTTCTTTCGTTGACAACGGTGGCGGCCGTTTTTCTTTCCTATAAAGTTGCCGAAAAACTTTCGGGAACTCTAGCCGGAATTTTAGCGGCTCTCATCGGCGGCTTTTCTCTCTATTTGGTTTACGCTTCTCGATGGCTTTCTAATCCGACCCTAATGCTTTTTATTAGTATGGTTTTCGTTTTATCTTTATTTAAAATTCTTGACGGTCGAAAGTGGGGTTGGCTTCTGGCCGCCTTTACGGCCGGAATGGCGATGCAATTCGGAAGCGCCGCCGAACTTTTTTATTTTCCGGCAATTATCATTTTTTCCGTTTATCTTTTTTATAAAGACCGTCAAAAACTACCCGGGATAAAAATAATACTTTGGTCCATAGTTCTGGTGCTTATTACCTTTGCCCCCCAAATCCTTTTTGATTTAAGACACCAAGGAATTTTAAGGGGAACAATTTCGAAATTCCTTTTTCAGGAAGGAAGCTTCAAACTTTCTTTCTGGGAAGTGATAAAAATCCGTCTCCCTTTTTATTATGATATGTTTTTCTCCAAACTTTTTCCGGGAATGACCTTAGCAAAAACGACAGTGGCTTGCTTATTCGGGTTAATGGTGATTTTAAAACGGAAGGCTATTTTAAAAAATAAATACTTAGTAACCCTTTTTATTCTTATTCTCTCTCCGCTAATCGGGATGCTTTTTTTTCAAGGAAATTATGGAAATGTTTATGACTATTATTTTACCGGCTATTATTTGGTTTTCGTTGTTTTGTTCGCTGGGGTATTCGGTTTGTTTACCAGAAACACCCCGGGAAAAATACTGACATTTGTTTTTCTGGCGCTTTTTTTGAGCGATAATCTTCCCAAAGTTAAAAATTATATAATTTCGGGAGTGGACGGACCAACCACTATTGCCCTGGGTAATCAAAAACAGGCGTTGGGTTGGATTTATGACGATGCCCAAGGAAAAAATTTTAATGTCGATGTTTATGTTCCGCCGGTAATCCCTTATGCTTACGATTATTTATTTTTATGGCAGGGAACTTTAAGGTGTGGGGAGTCTCTCTGCGGACAGAAACTTAATGAGAGGGTTTCTCTACTTTATACTTTATACGAGGCGGATCCTCCCCACCCTGAAAGATTGGAAGCGTGGCTCTTGAGACAGAAAGAAATAGGCAGGATAGAAAAGGAGGTTAGATTTGGAGGAATAACCGTCCAAAGAAGAGAAAGGTTGTTATACTAACCAAGCTTATGAATAAAATTTTTCTTTCTGTTCTTATCCCGGCTTATAACGAAGAAAGAAACCTGAAAAGAGGAGTCCTAGATGAAGTTTATAATTTTTTATCGAAGCAAAATTTTTCTTGGGAAGTCTTGATAGTTGATGACGGCTCGTCTGATGAAACCTTTCGGGTGGCGCAAGAATACAGCCAAAAATACCCCGGCTTCAGAGTCTTAAAAGAGCCACACCGAGGAAAGGGGGGAACGGTGATTGCCGGAATGCTCAAAGCGAGAGGTCGATATATTCTTTTTACGGATATGGACCAAGCTACTCCCATTTCGGAGTTGAAGAAGTTTTTGCCGAAATTTAAAAAAGGATACGATGTCGTTATTGGTTCCCGAACAGGGAGAAAAGGGGCTCCTTTAATCAGAAAACTAATGGCCTACGGATTTACTCTGTTGAGAACTTTAATCCTTAAGCTTCCCTATAAAGATACGCAGTGCGGATTTAAGGCCTTTAAAAAGGAAGCCGCTCAAAAAATTTTTAGACTACTGAAAGTTTTCAATGATAAAAAGATTGCCAAAGGGGCGGCGGTAACGGCCGGTTTCGATCTGGAAATTTTGTACATTGCCAGAAAGCTTAAACTCAAGGTGGCCGAGGTTGGGGTTTCTTGGTATCACCGGGAAACAGAGAGGATAAATCCCTTGAAAGATTCTTGGGAAGGATTGAGAGACTTGCTGGAGGTTAGAATAAATGCTTTAAAAGGAAGATATAAAATAAAGGAATGAAGAACTTTTTCAAAGAGTGGGGAAAAACAGTTTTCTTGGGGGCGGCAATTGTGGCCTTGACCCTCATTCTTAGGCTGGCGAGTTTGACTTATCTGCCGATATTTGCCGATGAAGCTATTTATATCCGCTGGTCGCAGGTGATGAGAGCCGAGCCGACTTTGAGGTTTTTACCTCTTTCTGATGGAAAACAGCCGCTTTTTATGTGGCTGACTATTCCTTTATTGAAGATGTTTGCAGACCCTCTTTTTGCCGGCCGGTTTACTTCTGTTTTGGCCGGCCTTGGTACTTTATTAGGAGTATTTTTACTTAGTTACTCATTGTTCAAATCAAAAAAAGTTTCTTTGATGGCCGGTTTTATCTATGCAATTTCTCCTTACAGTGTCTTTTTTGACAAAATGGCTTTGGTCGATTCTTTATTAAGTCTGTTTGGGGTTTGGACGTTTTTGGGAGGAATCTGGATTGCCAAAAGACTAAGGTTGGATCTAGCGATGCTAACTGGATTTAGCTTGGGGGGCGCACTCTTAACGAAATCGCCGGCCCTATTTTTTGTCCTTCTCTTTCCTCTTTCTTGGATTTTTTCTAAATGGCCAAAAGAAAGAAAGAAAATAACAATTCATTTGTTTAAATTGGTTTTTCTATTTGGGGTGACGCTAGTTATCGGTTATGGAATGTACAACATCTTGAGACTCGGGCCCAACTTTCAAATGATTAGAATCAGAAATGGCGACTATGTTTACCCCCTTAATCATTTTTTGGTAAGCCCCCTCGACCCTTTAAAAACATTTATGACTATGACCGTCGAGTGGATGGCGGCATTGGGTCCATGGCCCGTCGTGGTATTGGGAATAATGGGCGTTCTTCTTAATATTAAAAAAAGAGGCAAGGAAATTCTGGCACTTCTGGCTTGGTTTTTGGCGCCGATTATTGTTCAGGCGGAATTTGCTAAGGTTTTTACCGCTCGGTATATTTATTTTTGCGTTCCTTCCCTTTTCATTCTGGCCGCGGCCGCCGTTTTGGCAAAAAAAACAATACTTAAGAGTTTGGTGGCGATATTTTTTATAATTTTCTTCTTCTTGGCGATCAAACAGGATTACTTTTTAATTAAAGATATCGAAAAGGCAAATTTAACAAGGAGCGAAAGATCGGGGTATTTGGAAGAATGGACGACCGGTACGGGAATAAAAGAGGTGGCCGATTTTTTAATTGCCGAGTATAAAAAAAATCCCGGTAAAAATATTATAGTAGGGACAGAAGGTTTTTTTGGAACCCTTCCCGACGGTTTGCAAATTTACGTCAATTCTTACCCTAATATTATCGTCAAGGGAGTAGGCCTTCCGATTGTCGAGATTGATAAAAGCCTTTTGGAATCGAAAAAAGCGGGAAACAAAACCTATTTAGTTGTTAATTCAACACGGTTTTGGGGAAAAGGAGAAAAATTGGGGCTCGAGTTGATAGCCGTTTATCCCAAAGCTTTTAGACCAGACGGTAGCAGAGAGGTGCTTCTTTTTTACGAAGTCACCGATGCGTCTCTCAGCCTATGAATTTGATTAAAAAATTAATTCTTTCTTCAAATTTTTGGCCGATTGTTTTCATTTTTGGTGTTGGTCTACTTGCCGGCAGAACATTAGTTACTCCCGGATATTTTCTTATGCATGACGATCTTCAAATGATGAGACAATTGCAAATGGAGAAATGCTTTTTGGATGGACAAATTCCCTGCCGTTGGGTGCCCGATATGGGATATGGTTACGGATTTCCTCTTTTTAATTTTTACCCCCCGCTACCCTATCTGATAGGGGAGATATTCAGAATAATGGGTTTTTCTTTTGTAAACACCGCCAAACTGACATTTTTGTTGTCTCTGATCGGGTCTGGAATTGCGATGTACTTTTTGGCAAAGGAATTTTTTGGCAGGATTGGAGCGATAGTTGCGGCCTCATTTTACATTTGGGCTCCTTATCATGCGGTAGATATCTTTGTCAGAGGAGCGATGAATGAGGCTTGGGCCCTAACTTGGTTCCCACTAATTTTATGGACGTCTTATCGACTTGTTAAAGAAAGAAAGAAGCAGACAGGCTGGATAATCGGACTCGCCCTTTCCTGGGTCGCACTCTTTACGTCGCACAATCTTATGGTTTTGATCTTTGCCCCCGTTTTTGCCGGGTGGTGTCTAATTTTTCTTCTTAAAGAAAAAAAATGGAGGAAAATTCCCTGCTTAATAGTTTCAGGAATTTTTTCACTAATCTTGGCTGCATTTTTTACAATTCCGGCACTTTTCGAGCAAAAGTATGTTCAAGTAGAAACCCTTGTTATTGGATATTATGAATTTATTGCCCATTTTGCTTCGCTCGGACAACTTCTTTTTTCTCGTTTTTGGGGATACGGACCCTCGGTTTGGGGGCTTGAAGACAGAATGTCTTTTCAGATTGGACATATTCATTGGATATTGTCATTGGTTTTAATAGCGTTAACTTTCAATCAATATCTAAAGACTAGGAAATTGAGCGAACCTTTGATGGTGATCGGATACTTTTTTTTGGTTGGTTGGTTTTCGGCGTTTATGGCCCATTCTCGGTCAACTCCAATCTGGCTGGTTATTCCATTGCTGAAGTTTGTTCAATTTCCGTGGAGGTTTTTGACCTTGACTACCCTTTCGTTTTCTTTAATTGCCGGCCATGCTGTTTCGTTTGTAAAAAACAAAAAGACTCAAAAGTTTCTTGCGGCTGCCCTGATTGTTATCCTTGCTGTTTTTAATTGGAACTATTTTAAGCCCGAAAAAATGGGTCCATTGACCGACGAAGAGAAATTTACCGGTGCCGCCTGGGAACTTCAGCAAACGGCTGGAATATTTGATTATCTTCCTAAATCGGCCATGGAAAATCCGAGAGAAGCGCCGAAAGCTTTGGCGGAAATAGTAAAAGGAAAAGGGGAAATCAAAAATCCGCGAACCGGAACAAACTGGGCCTACTTCGAAACCGAAATTGCTTCGGACAAAGCAGAAATAAGAATCGGCATTTTCTATTTTCCAAATTGGAAAATTTTTATGGATGGGGAGGAGATAGGTCATTTCATTCCCGAAGTTGAGAAATGGGGAAGAATGTATATAGAGGTTCCTAGCGGGAATCACCAGATTTACCTTCGTCTTGAAAATACCCCAATCCGGACCTTGGCTAATTTAATTTCTCTTTTTGGATGGATTGGGCTGGCCTCTTTTCTAATCGTTAAAAAAGCCAAGGTAAGTAGATGAAAAAATATTTACCTCTTGCACTTCTTTTAACTCTGGGATTTTTACTCAGGGTCGTCTTTGCCCATCTAAACCAAAGTGGTGATCTTTTTGTGTTTCTAGAATGGGGCAGGAAGTTTTGGGAATACGGGGGAAAAAATTATTATTTCGGAAGTGAAAATGTTTGGAAATATGCACCTCCCAACTATCCGCCCCTTTCCATGCTTCTTTTTGGTGGACTAGATTGGTTGTTTCAGCACAAGTATGTTTTGGCACATCTTCACAATCTAATCCGCATTCCTCCGGCCGCCTTTATCGTTTATTTCTATAAGTACGGAGATATTTTTCTAATTAAACTCCCCTCGATCCTTGCCGATTTGGGAATCGGTCTTATTATCTATCGCTTGGTAGGAAATCTGGGAGGCGGCAAGAAAAAGGCACTTATCGGAGCTGGTCTTTACTTACTCAATCCGATATCGATATTCATAAGTTCCATTTGGGGACAAACAGACTCATTGGTAGCCTTTTTTGGGCTTTTGGCTTTTGTGTTTCTTTATTACAAAAAGGCACATCTTTCCATCCCCCTTCTTTTTGTGAGTTTATATCTAAAACCAAGCTGGGCAACCCTGATTCCTTTTTACCTTTTCGCCCTTTATATCTATAGACCCAAATTAAAGCAAATCTTAATGGGAGGGGTCATTTCTTTAGTCATTTTTCTTTTGGCCACGGTGCCTTTTGCCGACAGAAATCCTTTTGCTTACGCTACGCACCTGACAACTGAGAGGTTATGGTACGGAGCTAAGGGAACTGGGAGAGCCTCAGTCTCGGCTTTTAACTTTCATTCTTTATTTTTCAAAATAGACAGGGACTACCGTAATGTCCGCCTGGCAGGGATTAAGTCTGATACTTGGGGGCTTATCTTTTACCTCGCCTTAAACTTCTTGGCCTTTAAATATTTCTCTAAAAACAAAAAACTGTTTGGTCTCATTTCCTCAATCTTTATTATTTCCACGGGGAGCTTTCTTTTTTTGACAAACATGCTTGAGCGGTATTTTTACCCGGCTCTTCCCTCAATGGTTGTTATGATGGTTATAAGCCCAAGGGTAACCCTCGAAATTGCGATTTCAAATCTCCTTCTTTTCGCAAACCTTATTTGGTCATTCTATAGAAGAAGATTTGATGAGATTGATCACCCATTTACCAACAATAACTTTTTGCTGATAAGACTATTGTCATTATTAAATCTTTTAATTTTCTTTCGGGTCCTTAAGAATCTTAAGGCTTTCGTGCTACAATCTAAGGGTGGCTGACCAGGAAGAACATCTAAACCCTACCGACGAAATAGCCTTAGAAACGGTCAAAAGCCGGGCAGTCAGGGGAGTGGTTGTTTTGACAGGGAGAACTTTTTTTCTCTCGGCCATTTCGCTGGTTGCGACCGCCCTCTTAACCGTCTTTTTGGATCCTTCCCAATTCGGAGTTTTTTGGATTGTCTCCGCAATCGTTAATTTTTTAGCCTACTTTTCTGATATCGGCCTAGCCGCTGCCCTGATTCAGAAAAAAGAGACTCCGAAAGATGCGGATTTAAAAACAACCTTTACAGTTCAGCAAGGCTTGGTTTTGGCAATTCTCTTAATCCTTTTTTTTTCAACTCCGGTTTTCGTAAGAATTTATAATTTAAGTGGTGAGGCGAGAAATCTTTTGTACGCTTTGGGAATTTCCCTTTTTTTTTCTTCTTTAAAAACCATACCTTCCGTACTTTTGGAAAGAAAACTGGAATTCGGAAAGCTGGTTATTCCTCAGGTACTTGAGAATTTGGTCTATAACCTAACTGCGGTAACTCTTGCCTGGAAGGGTTTTGGTATAACCTCCTTTACAATAGCCGTTTTGGCAAGAGGAATTGTGGGACTGGTTACTATTTATATCTTGCAACCTTGGCTTCCCGGACTTGCACTTTCCGGAAAGTCACTCAGGAAACTTTTATCCTTTGGTCTTCCGTATCAGGCCAATACCTTGCTGGCGACACTTAAAGATGATGGTTTGACCGCCGTATTAGGTGGGATATTGGGACCCAGCGGGATAGGTCTTTTAGGCTGGGCCCAAAAATGGGCATATACGCCTTTGAGATTTTTTATGGACAATGTCTTAAAGGTTACCTTCCCAGCATTTTCCAGGATGCAAGACGCTCCACAGGCGCTGGCAAGAAGTGTTACCCGCTCGATTTTCTTTATTTGTTTTTTGGTCTTTCCTTCGTTGGTAGGACTTTTGATATTGGCCCCAATTCTTATAAAAATAATACCCCGCTACGAAAAGTGGGAACCCGCGTTAACCGCTCTTGGTCTTATTTCTATCAATACGGTCTTTGCTGCGTTTACAACTCAGCTGACAAACTTACTGAATTCGATAGGGCAGATAAAAACGACCTTTAAGTTGATGGTTATGTGGACTGTGTTAACTTGGATTTTTGTTCCGATTTTGGCAATAAAATATGGTGTAAACGGGGCGGCCTTGGGATACTCTTTGGTCGGAGCCAGTTCGGTCGTGGCCATTTTTATAGCCAGAAGGCATGTTGGCTTTTCTTTTTTTGAATCAGTTATCAGACCGGCGGCGGCAACTTTGGTTATGGCTACAGTTTTACTTATTGTCAGAAATTTTTTGGCCGTAGAAATTGCTTCTGTTTGGATATTGATTTTATTAGGACTTTTAACTTACGGGTTTTCTGTGTTTCTGATTGTCGGAGTATCAATTGTAAGCGATGTTAGAAAAAGTATGTCGACTCTTTTTAGAGAAAAATGAAGACTTCGATATGTCCGGTTTGCGGTTCGAAAAGATCAAAAAAATATTGGGCTATGCCCGGGTATAAATTGGCTAAATGCTTAACCTGTCATACAGTTTGGGATCCATTTCCGCCCGAGGCTCCGCTTCTTTTCTACGACAAAAGTTACTTCATCAATGAAAATCCCAAAGGGGGCTACGCTAACTATTTCGAAGGGATGAGGATAAACAAAAGAACCTTTCATGAAAGGCTTGTCAAAATAGAAAAGAGGTTAGGGAAAAAGGGAAAACTTTTAGATGTAGGGTGCGCTCTGGGAGATTGCTTGGTGGAGGCAAAGAAACTTGGATGGAAGGAGGCCGAAGGTATTGAAGTCTCCCCCTATGCCTATGAATTAGCAAGAAAAAGGGGTTTAAAAGTCAAACTTGGGACGCTTGATAGAATAACTTATTCCCCTGGTACATTCGACGTGGTCACTTACCAAGACGTGATTGAGCACATTACGGACCCTATGGCTGAACTTAAAAAGGTTTATAAAATACTTAAACAGGGAGGAATTATTTTTTTGGTTACTCCAGATATCGGGGGCCTCTGGTCAAAGTTATTGGGACCATTGTGGTACCACTACAAACCGCGCGAACACGTAATTTATTTTTCCCAGAAAAGCATTGCCCGAGCCCTAAAAGAGGCGGGGTTTAAAGGTATTGAAACCAGAAAAACCTATCACGTTCTTAGTCTGGAATACATATTGAATAGACTGAAATATTACGCCCCTTGGTTTATTGAGCTTTTGTTACAAATCGTTAGAAAAACTCCATTCAAAGATCTTTCTTTTAGAGCGTATACGGGAGAACTGGAAGCTTGGGGTAGAAAAAGTTAAATGAGATTCAGAGAAACACTAATTATTTTAATAGGAACACTTGTTTTAAGCCTGACCATGATCAAAAGCGGGCTGATTTATTCATTCGGGATGGGATTTTGGGGGCCAAATGGCCATGACGGCGTTTGGCATATTGCTTTGGCAGAAAGCTTCAGCCGCGGGTCTTTTGAAATGCCAACGTTTGCCGGCCAAATTTTAAAAAATTATCATGTTGGCTTTGATTTAATGCTGGCGGTTTTACACAAGTTGACAACCATTTCGATTCCAACTTTGTATTTTCAAATTATTCCGCCGATTTTAGCACTCACAATAGGAATTCTTGCTTATAAATTTGTGCTTTTGTGGAGAAAGTCTAAGGAAGCAGCTTTTTGGGCAACATTCTTCGTTTATTTCGGAGGTAGTTTTGGATGGTTGGTCAGTCTTTTAAGGAAGGGGACGATTGAAGGAGAAAGCATGTTTTGGGCTCAGCAGTCAATTTCAACCCTCATTAACCCCCCCTACACTCTTTCTTTAGTACTTCTTTTAGCAGGTCTGATTTTTATTGTCAAAAGGAAAAATATATTACTAATAATCCTTTGTTTCGGGATGCTGATTCAAATTAAGGCATACGCAGGGGCTTTGGGACTGGCCGCCCTTTTGATTTCGGGAGTTTACGAATGGTTTAAAAACCACGACTTATTTCTCCTTAAAGCATTTTCCGGAAGCTTCCTTTTGACTCTCATCTTGTTTTTGTTATTTAGCCGAGAGTCAGGGAGTCTGATTGTCTTTCAGCCTTTCTGGTTTTTGGAAACAATGATGGGCCTTTCCGATAGGCTGGGATGGGAAAAATTTTATTCAGCGATGACTAATTATCGTTTTGGGAATATCTGGATAAAAGCCATCCCAGCTTACCTGATTGCTTTTGTGATCTTCTGGGTTGGGAATCTGGGGACCAGAATAATCAAAATTGCCTTACTTGCCAAATGGTTGAAAAATCCCAAAAAGCCATCTTCCATCGAGATTATTTTGGCTAGCGTAATAATTGTTGGGATGATACTTCCCTTGCTTTTTCTGCAAAAAGGAACGCCCTGGAATACGATCCAATTTATCTATTATTCACTCTTTTTTTCTGGTATTTTAGCAGGAGTAGCCTTTGGAGAAACATTCTCAAAATCGAAAACTTCAATTTATTTTATTGAAACAGTTGTTCTTCTTGGCTTAACCTTACCCACGACAATCGGTACCCTAAAACATTATCTACCAGCAAGACCTCCGGCGATGATATCAAACGAAGAACTTGAAGCTCTGAAATTCTTATCGAAGCAACCGGCGGGGATCGTTTTGACTTATCCTTTTGACAAGCATAAGGCCAAAGAAGCGGAGATTTATCCTCCCCGGCCGCTTTACCTTTATGAGTCAACGGCTTATGTGGCGGCCTTTGCAAAAAAACCTGTTTTTTTGGAAGACGAAGTCAATTTAGATATAACCGGTTATTCTTGGAAGGACAGAAAAGAAAAAATACTTCACTTTTATTCGACGCTAGACGAGAACGAAGCAAAGGAATTTCTAAAAAGCAATCGCATAAGTTATATTTACTGGATAAAGGGCCAGCGGGCGGTTCTTGGCGAAGGGCAACTTGGTCTTTGTAGGCTCTTCGAAAATAGCCTGGTGGATATCTACAAAGTCGTATATTAGCCTCCCAAGTGGTAAACTTTAAGAGTGGAGAAGATATCGGTTGTTATTAATACACTAAACGAAGAAAAAAATCTGCCCCGAGCTTTGGCTTCAGTAAAAGATTTTGCCGATGAAGTGGTCGTTGTTGATATGGAATCATCGGACGGGACGCTGGCCATTGCCGAAAGTTTCGGTGCCAAGGTGTTTACCCATAAACCAGTTGGTTATGTAGAACCGGCAAGAAATTTTGCCGTTTCCAAAGCAACCGGCGACTGGATTCTGATTTTAGACGCTGACGAAGAAATTCCCAGAACACTTTTGGCTAGATTGAGGAAAATCGCAGAAAAACCCAGCGCCGATTATTTTAGAATCCCCCGAAAGAATATTGTTTTTGGCAAATGGCTGAAGCATTCTCGCTGGTGGCCGGATTACAACATTCGTTTTTTTAAGAAAGGCATTGTTTCTTGGAATGAAGTAATTCATGCTGTTCCGATGACTCGCGGCGAAGGCGCTGATTTGCCGGAAAAGGAGGAACTTGCGATTATTCATCACCATTATGATTCCATCGGGCAATACTTGGAGCGAATGAATCGCTATACCGACATCCAATCAAAAATTTTGATCAAGGCTAGATATAGGTTTATTTGGAAGGACTTGATTAGGCGACCATTGGGCGAATTTTTGAGCCGTTATTTTGCTGGAGAGGGTTACAAAGACGGGTTACATGGATTGTCGGCTTGTCTTCTTCAATCGATTAGCGAGCTTATTCTTTACCTTAAACTTTGGCAGAATGAAAAGTTTCTGGAACAGGCAATCGAATTATCGGAAATAGACAAAGAAATAAAAAAATCAATGGAAGAAATAAAATGGTGGATTCTAGATGCAAAAATAAAGAACAAGGGCCCTATTTTTTCAATTCCCGACAAAATAAAGAGGGAACTTATAACAAAAAATGGCTAGATTGCCCAATGTTTTTGTTCTCATCTTAAGTTTTAACCGGCGAGAGGATACGCTTACCACCCTTGAAAGTATCAGAAAGCTGAATGTCGAAAGCTTTAAATTAACAACCTTGGTAGTTGATAATGCCTCTAAAGATGGTACCATTGCGGCCCTCCGGAAATTTAAAATGGATAACGGAGAGTTTTTATTTATCGCCAATAAGACGAATCTTGGATTTGCCGAGGGTAATAATGTAGGACTTAAGGAATGTCTTAAAAGAGGAGCAGATTATATACTGGTGCTTAACAACGACACCATAGTTGACTCCGATTTGGTCTGCGATTTGTTGAAAGTTTTTGAAAAATACCCCAAGGCAGGAATTTTATCCCCCAAAATTTATTTTGCTGAGGGGTACGAATATCAGAATCGATACAAAAAGGAAGAACGGGGAAAGGTTATTTGGTATGCCGGCGGAGAAATCGACTGGAAAAATGTTTACGGAACCAATTATGGCGTGGACGAAGTTGATAAGGGGCAGTTCGATAAAATTAGGGAAACAGATTTCGCCACTGGCTGTTGCCTATTTGTTAGAAGGGATGTTCTGGAGGAAATTGGACTTTTTGATAAACGATATTTTGCCTATCTAGAAGATGCCGATTTCTCCCAAAGAGCAAAGAAAGCCGGTTGGTGGGTATTATACGCCCCGCCCGCCCACCTTTGGCACAAAGTGTCTCAAAGTTCAGGAATAGGGAGCGAGCTAAACGATTATTTCATAACTAGAAATAGGATGATTTTTGGTCTGACTTATGCTCCCTTGCGAGCAAAAATTGCTTTAGTCAAAGAAAGTTTTCGACTTTTATTAAAGGGAAGAAAATGGCAGAAGATAGGCATAAAGGATTTCTATCTTGGTAACTTTGGAAAGGGAAGCTGGCTATGAAGATTTCTGCTATCGTTCTGGTCAAAGATGAAGAAGAGTTGATAGACGATTGTCTAGATTCGCTTTCGTGGGCCAGCGAGATAATAGTAATTAGTCACGATTCTTCGGATAAGATAATCAGCATCGCTAAGAATAAAGGGGCAAAAGTCATAAACCTATCAAAGGAAGGTTTTTCAGAAAGAAGAAATTTTGGGGCAAAAGAAGCAAGAGGAGAATGGCTTTTGTATGTAGATGTTGATGAAAGAGTAACTCCTCTTTTGAAAAACGAGATAGAAAGAGCCATAAAGACTGAAGATTATTCAGGATACGCCATTCCCCGACGAAATATTTTTTTGGGTCATGAAATGAAATGGGGAGGGTGGTGGCCTGATTATGCCATAAGACTGATTAAAAAAGACTCTTTAATTAAATGGGAGGGAGAGATTCATGAACAACCAAAAATAGAAGGGAAAATTGGAAAACTAATTAATGCTCTGACTCATTTTTCCCACAGGAGCCTTTCAGAAATGGTTGCCAAAACCAATGAATGGTCAGAGATTGAAGCCAAACTACTTTTTAGGTCAAACCATCCTAAAATGACTTGGTGGAGATTTTTTTCAGTTGCGGGCAGAGAATTTTGGTATCGGGGAATTAGAAAATTAGGATTTCTTGATGGTCCGGTCGGAATAATCGAAATCATTTATCAAATGTTTTCGCGCATGATAACATACGCCAAGCTTTGGGAGATGCAACTGAATAAGTCAAAAAGGAAATAGCAAAACTGTGCGCGCAGCAATTTACAACCCTTATCTTGATACCCTCGGTGGAGGGGAACTCTATAGTCTTGCTTTTGCCCAAGTGCTTTTAGAGGCCGGATATAAAGTTGATGTTGCTTGGGAGAATTCCTCGATAAAAGAAAAACTGGAAGAAAGATTTGGTATCGATTTGTCAAATATAAACATTGTCCGAGATATTAAAAAAGGGGACGGTTACGATATTTGCTTTTGGGTTTCCGACGGCAGTATTCCCCTTCTTCGGGCCAGAAAGAATTTCTTACATTTTCAGATGCCTTTTCAAAAAGTAAACGGTAAAACCCTGCTCAATAAGATGAAGCTTTTTCGAATCAATAAAATTATCTGTAATTCTAAATTCACAAAAGGTTTTATCGATAGAGAATACGGAGTAGACAGTATTGTAATTTACCCTCCGGTTTCGGTCGAAAAGATGAAACCTAGAAGGAAAAAAAAGTGGATAGTCTTTGTCGGTCGATTTTCCCAACTGACCCAGGCAAAGAATCAGCACATTCTGGTAAGAAATTTTAAAAAATTTAGCCAACAGTTTTCCGAATGGAAGCTTATCCTAGCAGGGGGAACTGAAGTTGGTGCTAAAGAGTATTTAGAGAAATTAGAAAAACAGATTAAAGGTTTTCCAATTGAAATTGTCAAAAATCCTAATTTTAAAGAAATAGTCAATCTATATGGTCAGGCGAAGGTTTTTTGGTCGGCAGTCGGTTTCGGGGCAAGGGAAGAAAAAGAGCCGAAGAGAGTCGAACATTTCGGAATAAGCCTGGTTGAAGCAATGGCAAGTGGATGCGCCCCGGTAGTATACTCGGCGGGGGGGTATAAAGAGATTATCGAAGATGGCACCAATGGTTTTTTGTGGGCAAAGGAGTCTCAATTGATTAAATACACGAAAAGACTTGTTGCCGACAAGGGTCTTTACTCGGCGATTGTTGAAAATGCGATCAGATCTAGTCAAAAGTATGGATATGAAAGGTTTAGATCAGAAATTGAAAAAATACTATAAATTTTTACTTTTATTGATTTTTGCGATCGCGGTGATTATTAGGTGGTGGTATCTGCCGGCGAAAGCCGTTTCTTTCGCCTACGATCAGGCACGGGATGCGTTTTTGGTCGAACAGCTTTTGGCGGGTGATTTGAAGCTCCTTGGACCCCCAGTAAGCGGCGTACCCGGTCTCCACCATGGTGTTTTATATTATTACATCATCGCCCCAGCCTACTTTTTTGGCCACGGAGATCCCGTTGTTGCTGCTTACTACCTGAGTTTTATAAGTGCTTTTGGTGTATTTGTCGTTTATTATCTTGCTTATATTCTTACAAAAAGAATTGTTCCCGGCCTTATTGCCGCCCTTATTTTTGCCTTTTCTTTTGAAGCCAGCCAGTATGCAAATTTATTGACAAATGTTTCTTTGGCTGTTTTGTTTGTTCCGGTTTTATACCTAGGCATTTACCTATGGCTGGCTAAAAGATCTAAATGGGCTCCGGTAATTGCCGGAATTGGGATGGGATTTTCTCTCCAAAGCGAAATTGCCTTGGCCTACCACATTATTCCCGTGGCATTTTGGTTGCTTGTCTGCCGAAAAAACATCAAGAAAGGGGACTTCTTAAAATTCCTAACAGCTTTAGTTTTGGCGACTTCATCGATGATTTTGGCAGAAATTAAATTCGGGCTAAAAGGATTATCTGGGCTTCTCTATCTTTTTTCCAGCCAAGATACCATCGCTTCTGGAAAAAGCCTCGGAGATATTTTACTTATTTATCTTAATCAGATAGGCAAAAGTTTGTCGTTTACAATCTTTCCTCTAAATATTGCCTTTGGGGGGCTGATAGGAATCAGTGTGATTATCTATTCGTTATTACAAAAGACAAAAGAGGAAAATAACAACCTTCCGTCTTGGCAAGCCTTCCTGGCGACTTTTATATTGGCGCATCTTGTCGGCCTACCGTTTGGTGGATCCAACATGCGTCACATCATGGTGGGGGCCACGGCGGGAATATCGGCTTTTATGGGCATCTTTCTTTGGCATAACTTTAAAAAGAAAAAAATTATCCTTAGTCTTTTAGTTATTGTTATCTTGACAACCAATCTCGTTAAAATCTTTGAGGAGAATAAAAATGGACAAACAATTTTCCCCTTACAGGTAGATCTGGTCCTATCTAAAGAAATTCAAGCTGTTGATTACACCTATCAGAAAGTCGAAGAAAAGCCTTTTAGCATAAATACTCTCACCAATCCGCTTTATATAAACACCCTTTGGTCTTATCTATATAACTGGTATGGAAGGGGAAAATACGGTTATCTTCCTTACTGGCGCGGCAAAGACCAAATCGGCTCTCTTGGGAATAATCTCAAGTTTCCAGACCAAAAGATAAAAACCCATTTTTTTATTATTGAGCCCGTTTATGGAATTCCAGAACTTTATGTGACTTATGCATTAGGTGAGGAAAACGCGAGGTCATCGGTGAGAGAGGAAAAATTTTTCGGCAATATCATTGTTCAAGAAAGAGAAATTAATGATTAGAAAAAATATAAAAACGGCGGTTGAATTACACAAGAAAGTTCCCCCAAACTGGTACTACCAATCTTTAAAAGTGGATCCCTTGCAAAGATTTTGGCATAAAAGAAGGTTTGAGGAGGTGGCTAAGCTAATGGAGCCAACCCCGGGACGGATACTGGATGTGGGCAGTGCTGACGGGATGTTTTCGAAAGTGATTCTTGACAACACAAAGGCAAAAGAACTTATCGGAATAGAACTTTTGGAAAGTTCGGTTGCTTGGGCTAACCAGCACTGGAAAAAGACAAGAAAGATGAAATTCATAGTTGGAGATGCCCATAAACTTAATTTCCCCCCCAACACTTTTGATGCCGTTTTTTGTTTGGAAGTTCTGGAGCATGTTTATCGCCCTGAAGAAGTTTTGAAAAAATTTAAAAGAGTAATGAAAAGAAACGGTTACGGAATTTTTCTAGTTCCTTCAGACAGCGTCCTTTTTAGGGCTATCTGGTGGCTTTGGATTAATTTTTATCCACGGGGCTGGGTTTGGAGAAACACCCACATTCAGACCTACAGAAATAATTATTTACCCAAGCTTTGCCGGAAAGTTGGATTTGAAGTAGAAGTTGATAAAAAATTCAATTTAGGAATGCTTCATATCGTCAAAGTAAGGAAAAAATGAGAGTTTCAATAGTGATTCCAAACTACAATACCGCCTGGCTTTTGGAGAAGAATCTACCGATTGTTCTAGCGGCGGCCAGTAATCCGAAAAACAACATTGTCGAGGTAATGCTGATTGACGATGCCTCTTTTGACAATAGTGTTGCGATAGTCAAAAATAAGTTTCCCCAAATTCGTCTGATTAGACACAAAATTAACCGAGGGTTTTCCTCATCTGTTAATACGGGTGTGAGACTTGCCGAAGGAGATTTAGTTTGTCTTTTGAATACGGATGTTTTGCCCGAGGAAGATTTTCTTGAGAAAGTTATCGGCCATTTTAAAAATCCTAAGGTTTTTGCCGTTTCTCTAAACGAGGGCGGATATAGCTGGGCAAGAGGTTTTATCAAAGACGGCTATATTCAGCATGAACCGGGACCAAAAGACAACAAAATCCACCCAACTTTTTGGGTCAGCGGAGGAAGCGGGGTTTTTCGGAGAAGTTTATGGATAAAATTGGGGGGAATGGATGAGAAACTGTTAAGCCCCTTTTATTGGGAAGACTTGGACTTGTCATACCGGGCGGCTAAGCGAGGATATTACCTTCTCTGGGAACCAGCCGGAAAAGTTATCCACAAACACGAAGCAACAATCAGTCGACTTTCGCCCTCGTATGTTCAAAGAATTAAAGAAAGAAATCACTTGATTTTTATTTGGAAAAATTTGAACAGCCCTACTCTTTTTAGAAAACATTTAGCCGGTCTTTTAAGAAGGTTGGTGAGACATCCAGGCTACATAAAAATTATTTTTATGGCACTAATTAGAATTAGAAGCATTATGAAGGCGAGAAAGAAAGAGAAGAGAGAGGCCAAAGTTTCGGATGAGGCCATTTTCGCCAGATTCAGCTATTAAAAACATACCAATGGACCTTTCGATAATTATTGTAAGTTACAATACCAAGAAATTGACTTTGGAGGCAGTTTCCTCCGTCTACGAAGAAGGATCGGACATAGAGAAGGAAGTAATTGTTGTTGATAATAATTCTCAAGACGGCTCAACCGAGGCCTTAAGGAAATTTTTAGGGGGACAGAGGAGTTTTCGTCTCATCGAAAATAAAGACAACCTGGGGTTTGCCAAAGCTAATAATCAAGGAATTAGACAGTCAAAAGGAGAATATGTCTTACTGTTGAATTCGGACACGATTGTTAAAAAGGGAACATTGGGTAAACTAATTAAATTTGCCCAATCAAAGGCGGACGCCGGTGTTGTTGGTCCCAGACTCCTGAATAAAGATGGCAGCATTCAAGAGAGTTGCTTTCATTTTCCAAGTGTCAGGGGGGCAATATTAGAATATTGGTTTGGGAGGAAAAGATGTTTTGCCAAATATGCTCCGAAGGGGAAGGCTCCGGTATATGTAGATGCCGTTGTGGGAGCAGCTTTTTTAATTACCCCAAAAGCTCTAAAGAAAGTTGGACTTTTGGACGAGCGCTATTTTTTCTATTTCGAAGACATTGATTATTGCAGGAGAGTATGGAAAGCGGGGCTTACAGTTTATTATTATCCGGGAGCAGAAATAATTCATTTGGGAGGTGCTAGCGGAAAGAAGATTGCTGAAAAATCGTATCAGTGGCGAAGACTTATTCCTTCAAGCAAAATCTATCACGGCATCATTAAACATTATTTACTGACCAGCACCCTTTGGTTAGGACAGAAATGGAAAAAGTTGTTAAGAAAAAAACGGTAAGTTTTTTGTCTGCCGCAATTCTTCTCCTGGTTGCAATCTTTCTTTATTCTTACAGATTGGATAAAGTTCCCGTGCACCTGAATCAAGACGAACTGGAATTTTCCTTAAATGCTTATTCTGTTTCCCGAACACTTAGAGATACGAATGGAAACTATTTACCTCTTTATTTTTGGCACTTGGAAAGTTTTTGGGCAACGCCGATAATTACATATTTAACCGCGATTATTCTTAAATTTGCTCCCATCGCCGAATCGACGATTCGACTGCCTTCGGTTTTAATAGGACTTTGCACAATTGTTCTTTTGATGATTTTGGCCAATAAAATATTTAAAGAGAAACAATATGCCATCATTACTGGATTTTTGGCAGTTACTACCCCCGTCTTATTTATGCATTCGCGCTTACTTTTGGACAATCTCTATCCCGTGCCGTTCGTCCTCTTCTGGTTAATTTTTCTCAAGGAATATTTGGATAAGAGGAAAATATTCTTTCTTTTTGCGGCGGGATTATCCTTGGGTATAGGATTGCACTCTTATCACGCCGCCAAAATTATGATGCCGGTTTATTTCCTGGCGTCTTTGATGGTTTTGTTAATTTGGGAGAAAACAAGTGTAAAAGCCATCGCCTTGCTTGTTGCCGGTTTTGCGATTCCGACCCTTATGGCCCTGCCTTGGTTCTTTAAATACCCCGACTCATTTATTGCCAATCAGATATCTTACATCAGCGGCATCAACAGAAGCATTAACCCCGAAAGCGGTTTCTGGGGAGTTGTCAATACGAAGCGACTTGCCCAAATTGCATCCTCCTTTTTTGAATATTTTGGACCGAAGATATTATTTATTTCAGGAGATAAATCATTAATCCATTCAACCCAACATTCAGGAGCATTTACTTTTCCAGTTCTTTTTCTTTTGACATTCGGAATTTTATATGTCCTTTTTAAAACAAAAGATAAATTCTCGAAACTTATTCTTTTCGGATTTTTAAGCTATCCAACTGCCCCGGCCTTGGTTGGTGAGCCTTCCCGAATTTCCAGGGGTCTTGTCGTTATTCCTTTTGCAATTCTTCTTTCGCTCTGGGGAATAAAATATCTCTTCTCTTTCAAAGATAAAGCTATCCGCTTCCTTATATATGCGTTTTTTTTAGGGGTATTATTACAGTTTTTCCTCTTTTTGATTGGGTATTTCGGAACATATAGAAAAGAAAGTTATTCGCAATTCAACAACGATATCGGTGGAGCGATGGAATCGGCTATCAAAAGCACAAAAATAAGAAAGGTGAACGAGGTCTATATTGACCAAAACATTTATTTTATTGAACAGTATGTAAAATTTTATTCCCTAAAGTTTTCCTCAGATCTTGAAAGCCGAGTTGTATATTTTGATCCCGCCTTAAAGGAATTTTCTTTCTTCCCCATCTATTCGCTGGTTGTTGTCAAGGCGGAAGATATTTCTGGAAGGATTGACAGGGTAGGTAAGTTCGAAAAGATTGAAACCATTCGTGAGCCCAATGGGTACGAAACTTTTTACATTTATTACCGGGATAAGTAAAATGAAATGGATGACTCCCAAAAGAGCCCTTTTTCTTATCTTGATTGTTGCTGCTTTCTTAAGGCTTTGGGGAATTACCAAGGTTCCAGTTTCTCTTTTTGGCGATGAGTTGGACTTGGGCTACCATGCTTATTCTATCCTCAAGACCGGTAAAGATTATTCGGGCAATCCCTGGCCGATTCACTTTCAGTCTCTGGCTGAATGGAGAACGCCACTTTATCTATATAGTGCCGTGCCAACGGTTGCAGTTTTCGGGATAAGTCCTTTAGGGATAAGGCTACCTGCGGCGATATTCGGTATCTTGGGGGTATACACTTTGTTTCTTTTAGTCAAAGAGATTGCGAAGGATGAGGCGGTAGGTGTCTTGGCGGCCGCAGTTTTGGCCTTTTCACCCTGGCACATCCAATATAGTCGGGCAGGATTTGAGGCGACTCAACTTCTTTTTCTTTTAATCCTGGGTCTTTATTTCTTTTTTAAATCCCTGAAAGACGGAAAATGGTTATGGGTGTCTGCATGTTTTTTGGCAGCTACTCCTTGGGTTTATAGCACGGCAAAACTTTTTACTCCACTTTTGCTAACCTTTTTATTTTTAGTTTGGAGAAAGGAGATATTGTCTTTGTCCAAAAAATATCTCGTTTGGGCCGTTATAACTATTTTTGTTGTTGGTACACCCATCGCCTACGGCACTCTTTTTGGAGGAGGAACACAAAGATTCGGCTATATCAGCATTTTTACCGATCCGACAATCAGGCCGGAAATCGGGGTGGCTAGGGAGAGGGATGCCAAGATGAGGGGAGAGGCCGAAGTAGGCTTAACCCCCACAGTTTCTGATAAATTGATCCACAACAAATTTACTCTTTGGGTCTCATTTATCATCAAGAATTATTTTGAAGCGTTCTCAACCAATTTCTTATTTGTCAAAGGGGATCCTAATCCAAGGCACTCAATTGGGGTGGGAGAGTTTTACAAGATTGAGGCGTTAGCAATGATCTTGGGGTTTGTATTATTCTTCACAAATAAAAAGCAAGCCCTTAAGATTAAGGCTTTTATAGCCTTTTGGATTCTAACTGGGGCAGTTCCAGCCGCCATCACTCGAGAAGGGGGGAACCATGCCACTCGTCTAATTTTGATGCTTCCTCCCTTGGTTTTTCTGATTTCCTACGGGCTAGTCGAAGTTTATCGAAAGCTAAAAGGGAACATTCGCTACCTCCTTACAGGAGCTTATTTAGCCGCTTTTCTTCTAGGATTTATCGCATATCAGCATAATTATTGGATTCACTATCCTTGGGATTCCGAAAGATGGTGGCACGCGGGATTCAAAGAGGCCTTTCAAGAAATAAAAAGGATTGAGAAGGACTACGAAAGAATAATTATATCTATGGCGGGAGAACCAGCCTGGATTTTTTTTGCGGGCTGGAACGAGTATCCTCCTGAAAAATGGCATCAAGGGTTTCCAATGAAAGGGTCGTTCATTGACGGTTTAGGCGGGGTTTCGTACATTGATAAATATTATTTTGGAGCTTTAGACGAAAAAGGAGTAACCATTTATGATCTTCCTAAATATATAACCGACAAAGACCTTTATCTAGCGGTAGCCAAGGAAATTGGCTGGAACTTAATCCGGGAACCGGAAAAAACTCCTCCCGGTGTAAAACTTGTCAAGGCAATTGCCTATCCTTCAGGAGAACCGGCATTCTATCTTCTTACAAAAAGTGATTAAGTTTTTTGGCAAAAGGAAAAATATTCTTGCCTTTTCAGTATTTATAGTCTTTGTTTTTATTGTTTTCAGGAAATTTATCTTCCAAGGACAAATTCCAATACCGGGGGATATACTTCTAGGCCTTTATTATCCTTGGTTGGACTCAAAATGGGGCTTTATTGCCGGGGTTCCGGTCAAAAACAACCTACCTTCGGACATAGTTTCTATTATTTATCCCTGGAGGATTCTTTCTATGACCCTTTTGCGCCAGGGAATCCTTCCTCTTTGGGACGAGACTATTTTATTAGGAGTTCCCCTTTTGGCCAATTTTCAGTCGGCTGTTCTTAATCCTTTAAACATACTTTTTTTCGTCTTTTCAAATGAATACGCTTGGGGGATACAGGTAGTTTTGCAGTTATTTATTCTTTTTGGCGGCACCTATATTTTTTTGAAAGATTTAAAGCTCGATAAGTATGCAAGCATCTTTGGAGCTCTTCTTTTTACCTTCTCTGGGTACTCCCTGGTTTGGCTGGGCTACAACTCAATTGTATATACAGTTTCCTACTTTCCGATCCTTTTATTTCTGACCAAAAAGATTATTTGTGAAACGAAACCCAAGTGGATTTTTTCTTACGGGATGGTCCTCGCTCTACAGATATTTTCTGGCTATCCTCTGATATCTATATACTCTGTCTCTTTTAGTGCAATTTATTTTATCTTTTGCTATTTCCAGAAAAGATTAAATTTCAAGATAGCTATTATTTCTTTTGCCCTCGCGCTTGCTACGGGATTTGGGCTTTCGGCGGTTCAACTTCTTCCGGGGTATGAGCTTAATCGCTTTTCGATTCGCAATTTTGATACCACTGCCCAAGCTGGAGATATAAAATATCTGCCTTTTACTCATATAATTTCTTTTTTTGTTCCGGATTACTTCGGAAACCCAGGTACGGGCAATTATTGGTCGGAAGGAAGTTACGATAACTTTGCTTTTTTTATTCCCACAGCCGGAATTTTCTTTTTTCTGATTTCTTTGGTTACTCAGATTGCCTTGAAGAAAGAAAACATAATTTTTTTATTATTCTTCTTAATTGGAATCCTTCTGGCGATAAAAAATCCCATCAGTGAAGGTCTTTTATCATCTAATGTAAATTTATCATCTAATGTAAATTCCAGAGTTTTATTTGTATCTTCGTTTGGGGCGGCGGTACTTGCGGCAAAAGCTTTCTCATATGTAGTGAAAAGGGAAATTCGTTTCCTTATAAGGACCGTTCCCGTGATCCTTTACTTCGTTTTAGTTCTTGGGGCAATTGCCGGGGTATACTTTTTCTCCGGTATTAATAACAAGGTAACCTTTTCAAGGGAGGCTTATGAAGTTTCCCGGGATACGAGAATTAAGGAAGTTGACCAATTTGTTAAAGAAACCCAAAGGCTAAATGATGGTTTTAGGGTTGCCTTTCGAAATACAGCAATACCCAGCATAGTAATCCTGCTTTGTTTCCTTCTTCTTTTTCTCAAAAACAAGAGACTTCTCTTTTTTGGGCTTTGTATTTTGATTCTTTTCTCAACGAAAGTTTCTTTTGACAAGTATCTTTCTTTTACGCCCAAAAACTTGATCTTTCCGGAGACAGAGCTTACCAAGAAACTAAAGTCTTTGCTTGGGGAGCACAGGTTCTTGGCAGAAAGAGCGGAGCTAACACCTCCCAATACCTGGTCCTTATATAATCTCAAATCTGCTTCTGGCCAATATGCACTGGCCCCTCTGGCAACGGCCAGATATCTAAACCTGATAAATACAAGTGCCCTAAAGGATGAAGTACTCTCGCGTTACATAGAAGTCTCCAATTTAAAGTCCCCTCTTATTAACACTCTGGATATTGAATATTTTATCGCTCTTAATAGGGACCCGGAACTTTCCATTCCGGTGAGCCAGGGCCGCCCGTATTCATGGATAATTCCGTCTTATTTCACCGAAGTAGCGAACATAGGAACCGTGAGAGTATATAGAAATACCCGCAATTTAGGGCCTGCCTGGTTTAGTCAAAGTGTAATCTGCGAAAACGACATCAATAAAATTGCAGAGATAATCACCGATGCTGGTTATAACGCGGAAAAGTTGACTCTTGTTGATTGCAAGGGAGCTCCACTTAAAAGTACCGAGAAAGGAGAGGTAAAACTTTCGGATTCTTCGTCAAATTTTCTTAAATTTGAAACAAGACTTCCAAACGAGAATTATCTTGTAGTTTCGAAATCCGTCTTTTCCGGGTGGAAGGCAACTATCGACGGAAAACCCGCGGAAATTCTCAGCGCAAACATAGGGTTGACGTCCGTTCTTGTTCCCAAGGGTAATCACACCGTCGAATTGCTATACGAGCCGGAAAGTTTCAAAATAGGATTGGTAATTTCGGTTTTGACCCTGGTCATTTGGCTGGGGATTTTTATTAAGCGGTGGTACAATTTGCATATAGTGAATGAGTAAAATTTTCAAAATTCTTCTATTGGCCTTTGTGGCCAGATTCTTTCTTTCTTTCGTCTTTTGGCACCCGGATGTTAATAATCACATAGATTGGGGAATAAGATTTTGGCAGTACGGACCTAGGGAGTTTTATTCCCAAAATGTCTGGAGCTTTACTTGGCCGAACCAGCCGCCCGGAACTATATATCTATTTGCCGGCATAAGAAAGCTTTCCGAATTTGTATTCTCGATTTTTTGGTTTATAAACCTAAAAGTTCCTCCTTTCCCTTCCGATATAATGTTTTTTTTGGAAACCAACCTTTATCCGGCTCTTCTTAAGCTTCCCTCTATTTTGGCCGACTTGGGGATTGCTTATCTTATTTATAAGATCTTGGGGGAGAAGAAAGAAAGTCTTGGAATTCAGGGCGCGATTTTGTTTTTGCTTAACCCTGTTGTTTGGTACAACTCGGCTATCTGGGGGCAAACGGATGCGGTTGTCAATTTCTTTGCCATTCTGGCTTTCTACTCACTAATTAAGAGAAAGCTGATGTTCGCAGTCTTGAGTTTATTTTTTTCTTTTTATATTAAAGCGTCGCTTCTCATTTTCTTGCCCATTTTTTTGGTAGTTGTCTTAAGACAGAGATATAAAATTACGGAAATTACAAGGGCCTTTGCACTTTCGGCGATTTTGATCGCGATATTAACCATGCCGCTTTCGGGAGAGGATCCATTCGGTTGGCTTTACGAGATTTATACCAAGAAAGTTTTTGCCCAGCAGCTTCAGGTAATCACGGCAAACGCCTTCAATATTTGGGCAACCCTAACCGGTATACACGAACAGCCCCACACTCTTCTTCTTGGACCTTTCAGTTACAAGCTCTGGGGGCAGATTTTGTTCGGAGCGTCCCTTATTCCGGCCCTTTATCTCGTTTTAAGAAGGCATGATGCAAAAAGCGTTTTTTGGTCTCTGGCGATTGTTTCTTTCTCTTCGTTTATGTTTTTGACCAACATGCACGAAAGGTATATTTACCCTCTGTTTCCCACCCTTACCGTCTTGGTAGTCTTAGAATCAAAACTGCTGCCTTTATATTGGGGCATTTCGGGAATAAGTCTTCTTAATTTGTATAATTTTTGGTGGTATCCGAGGATTGAGGCAATTGTTAATTTCCTGTCCTTTAAAGATAGACTTATGCCCAGGGTATTGGGAGCTTTAAATTTCGGTCTTTTTGCCTATTTTTACGCTAAATTTCTTCGACTTTTGAAAGCCCCCAAGCTATAATAAGCTCATGCACCGAATTTTCTTGGTGGCTATTTTCCTCCTTTCTCTTACTCTTCGTTTCTGGAATTTATCGGCTTATCCCGAGGCTGTTGATGAGGACGAGTTGGCCCAGGGTTATAACGCCTTTAGCCTTCTCAAAAACGGAACCGATGAATATGGTAATAGATTCCCACTTTATTTCGAGTCCGCAGGCGACTATAAGTATCCTCTCTATGCCTATCTAACTACCATTCCGGTTTTCATCTTCGGGTTAAACGAGACAACTACAAGAAGTACCCACGCCCTGGCCGGAACCCTTTCAATTATTGCAATATACTTTTTGGCATACGAGATCTTAAAAGACAGGCGGTTTGCACTTTTATCAGCGTTTGTGTTGGCAATTTCTCCTACCCATATTCATTTTTCCAGGGTTGCATATAACACTATCTTAGGAGCTCTTTTCGCAACGATTTCGATTTTGTTCTTTTTAAGATTTCTTAAGAAAGGAAAAATTAGAGACGGAATTTTGGCCTTTATACCTTTTGTTTTGTCAATCTTTTCCTATCAAGCGTATAGAATTTTTCTCCCGACCGTATTTATTCTTCTTTCGGTATCTTTGTTTGCGAAGATATTAAAGGAGAACCGATTAAAGATAGTGGTGTTTACTCTTTTCGCCATTTTGGCGGTTGGATTATTGTTCATTGACCCGAAAAGCCGTGCCCGTTCTCAGGATTTTTCCATACTTGTGAATGTTCCCAAATTGGTTGAACAATATACCGAGGATAGTCTCGGAGGAACACCACTTTTGGTCACACGAGCTTTTCATAATAAGTTTGTAAATACGTTGTTGGGAATTGTAGCTCGCTATTTTTCCTATTTCGACCCAAAGTTTCTTTTTGTCGAGGCATTCCCCGATACCGAAAGACACGCAATTCCTGATTTGGGGCTTTTGTATCTTATCGAAGCCCCTCTTTTTTTATTGGGTTTTCTTTCATTAAATAAATTTGTTAAAGACGAAAACAAGATAGTTCCCTTAGTACTTCTCTTTGCCAGTCCGCTTGCCTCCGCCTTGGTAGTTGAGAGTCGAAGCACCTTCCGCTCAATTTTCTTGGTTTATGCATTTAGTTTATTGATAGCCTTGGGTATTTTTTCATTGACGAAACTAAAAAAATATCAAGTCCCGATCCTAATAATTTTGGGACTGGCCTATTTTGGAAACTTTGCCTATTTTGCCCATCAATATATCATTCACAAAACCTATCACCATCCCTGGTACTCCGATGTGGGCCTCAAGGAAATGGTTATGAAGGTCAACCGGCTTTCCCCTAGGTATAAAAATGTAGTTATGTCTAATGGTCACTATATTCC
>CAYMZX010000004.1:0-48168 GCA_964395115.1 uncultured Gammaproteobacteria bacterium | reverse complement strand
CTTTTATAGTCTTGGTAAAGCTTTTTAAATTTAGGGTCAGTTTTCAATAGCCTGTGAGCATTCAAAACCATCGAGCGGAATTTATAAAGATGGAAAAGTTTTCCGTTTCTGCCGACCCTCTTTGGTGTATCGGCAAAAATGGGGCCGGGAGAAGTAAGTTTAATTAAAATGGCAGTTATCAAAATTATTGGGGAAAAGAAAATAAGTAAAACTATAGAGCCGACAATGTCTATAAATCTTTTTACAATCTCGTAATACATACTGGGCAGGTAATTATATCACTCTACATATTTCGGATTCGACTTTTCCAAAATTTTAAAAAGCTTTTTCACCTTGTCGGTCTCTTTCATATTACATACCAAAAGTCCGTCTTTGGTGTCCACCACCACTATATCTTTAAGTCCGATTATCCCTATCATTTTCTCTTTTTGGCCAATGATTAGATTGCCACTTGAATCAAGATGTTCCACCAACCCCTCCCCTTCAACAACATTTTCTCTTTCATTAACCCGAAGCGCTCGATAAAACAACTCCCAAGTGCCTGAGTCCTCCCATCCAACTTGAACGGGAATTGTCACCCTGGCGTCGGCGGAAAGTTTTTCGAATATTCCCGTTTCGATAGAATCCTTTTCAAACTTGTGATACTCCCGGTAGAGGTAGGTTTCAAAGTTTTTCTTACCCAGATGGCCAGTAATAATCACCAATCCGGCGTACATTTGGGGTACATATTTCTGAAAATAACCCAACATAACGTCTGTTCTCCAAGCTCGATAGCCGGTATTTAGGAGGTACCCGCCATCAACAAAAAATCTTTTTGCTCTTGCCAGATCGGGTTTTTCAAAATGTTCCACAATCCTAACAATTCTTAAACCGTTGTATTCATCAACTGTCTCTCCCAATTTGACCCAGCCATGATGAACGCTGGGATATCTAGGCTCCTCGTCAACTGAAACAATTAATCCGGTTTTTCCAGCATATTCCCCGGCTGTTTTAACGGCCCTTAAAAATTCCTCCTCTTGTCTTATTAAGTGATCAGACCAAGATACAATCATTACTTCGTTAGGAAAGCGCCTGTGGATTATAGCAGTAGCTAAACCGATAGCCCCCAAATTATCCTTTCTTTCGGGCTCGGCAATAATGTTTTCTCGAGGAAGCGAAGGGGCTTGTTTTCTGATAAATTTGACATAGTTTTCCTCGGTTGAGATAAAAATATCCTTGGGAGAAAATATCCTTCTAAATCGAGAATATGTAAGCTGAAAGAACGATTTTTTTCCAATAAGGGGAAAGAATTGCTTTGGAAAAGATTTGCGGCTTGCCGGCCACATCCTTGTTCCGTATCCGCCACAAAAAATGACTACCTTCATTTTATTAACCTTATTAAATTAATGAAATTCTTTTTGAATCTTTCTTTGGAAAATTTCCTCGCATTATCATGTAAGTCTTTCAAGTTAAAACGCATTTTTTCAAGTTTCTCTATTGCCCTGATCATATCCGAAACGGTTTGTTTTTCAAAAAATACCCCCGTTCTGTCTTCTACAACCGTGTCTAGCGCTCCTCCGGCTTTATACGCCACCACCGGTGCCCCTGCCGCCTGGGCTTCCAGGGCAACGATCCCAAAGTCTTCCTCTTGTGGGAAAATTAGAGCCCGGCATCTTCTATAGTAATCAGCTAATTCTTCATCTGTCAATTCTCCCAAAAATTTAATGTTGTCGCTGGCCATTTTTTTCAATTTTTTCTCTTCGCTCCCTGTTCCGACAATAAAAAGCGGCAACCCTATCTCATTGAATACTTTAATTGCCAGATCGGCCCTCTTGTATGGTATTAGCCTTCCCACCAATAAATAAAAATTCTCCTTCATTCTCGGGCCTTCAAATTTTTCTATCTCAACCGGTGGAAAAACTACTTCGGAATCTCTCTGATAATATTTTTTTATCCTTTGTTTAACGGCGTTCGATATGGCGATATAAATGTCCGGTCGCGAGGCGGCTATTTTGTCCCAATATCTGGCGTATTTCAAAAACGGCCGAGAAAGTATTTTGAAAAAGGGAATTTTTTGTAGTTTTCCAGGGTTATCAAGATAAAAAGTGTAGCCGCTCCAAAGATATCTGGTTGGGGTTAAACAATAACAAAGGTGGAGGGTCCCAGGTCGGGTAATTATTCCTTTAGATGCTTCGCTTGTTACCGAAATTACTAAATCATAACCAGTAAAATCGAAGCTCTCGAAAGCTATAGGGGCAAGAACAGCTAAAAATTCATGATTTTCCCTTGTTAAAGGGATTTTCTGCAAAAAGGAGGGAATAACTTTAGGGAAAACTCTTGCCCAACGAGCTTTTTCTTTAGAATAAACAGCGGTATAAAGCGGGGCATCGGGGAAAAGTTCGTGAAGTGCAAGAAGAACTCTTTCTGCCCCTCCCCATTTGTTAACCCGATCGTATACCAGCGCAACTTTCATAATTCATTTTTATCATTTGATTATCTGCCCGTAGATTTTTAGAGTTTCGCGACTCATTGTATCCCAGTTGTATTTTTTTGTAAATTCTTGTGATTTTCTAATAAGGTTTTTTCTTTCTATTCTGCTCATCTTTATAACCTTCAAAAGGGAGTTTTTTATGTCCGTAATATTGTAGGGATCGAAATATAAAGCATTTCCTGCATAAACTTCCTTAAAGACGGGAATGTCAGAAAGGCAAACAATCGTTCCCGACAAGATAGCCTCGAGTCCGGGTAAACCAAATCCCTCCGAAAGTGATGGAAAAATCATTGCCAAGGAATTATGGTATAAGCATCCTAGTTCTTCATCCGGCACGAAACCCAGTAACTTGACAAATTTTCTTGCCTTGAGGCTTTTTAAGTCTTTCTCTAGCCTTTTAATGAATATATTTCTTGCGCAAACAATTGCGAGAAGGTATCTCCGAGTTAAACTCTTGTTCAACAAAAAGATCGCTTTAATCGCCCGGTGTAGATTCTTGTGTGGATATGCATTTCCCACATATATAAAATAATTTTTTCCGTCTAGTCCATATTTTTCCAAGGTCATTTTGCCCTTTTTTATCATCGGTATATCTGCTCCTTCATGGACAATCTTGATTTTATTTCCAGGAACTTTGTAATAAGAAATTATTTCCTTCTTAACATTTTTAGAGGGAACTATGATTTGCAAAGAATTTTTAATAGCGTGGTCAAAGACAATTTTATAAGCAAATCTTTTTGCAAAATAAAGAGGCGCTGGAAGCGTCGTCGCTTTTACCCCTTTTTGTCGATGCATTAAAAGATCATGAATAGTAACTATAAAATGATCCCTATATAGCAGTGGCACATTGAAATGGAGAAAATGAACAAGGTCCGGTTTAAGTCGATACAAGAGTTTGGGGAGCTTGATTTGCTCACTGTAACTATAGTGATCGATGTCGACCAGAATTTTTTTCCAATTGGAAGGAAAATTTAATTGATTGAAGTATTTTTTTCGGAGAAGAACAAGATATTTATTGTTCGTTTTTATTCTTTTCAGCCCCTCAATCAAGCCTATTGTGTAACGACCTATACCCGTGTTTTCAAGACCGTACATTCTGGCATCGATAACAATCCTCATACTAGGAAATGAGAAGCTTAATTAAACGAATAGCTCTAAGACATTTTATTCCGATAATGACCATGATATTCAAGATTAAAGGGTACTTTTGCCATAGCCTTTTTTTATAAAAGATTTCCATTGAATCTACCGATGACATTCTATACTTGATTTTATCCTTCAATTTCACTTTTATCCCGGCGGCGCTTTTTTTTCCTTTACTGGCTCCCTTGAGGTGAATTATTGAAACCTTGGGAAAATAGATCACTTTGAATCCTTTTTCTTTAATCTTCCAGCATAGGTCGATGTCTTCGCCATCTAAAAAATAATCTTCGTCGAACCAGCCGACACTATCAATAACACTCCTCCGAGTCAAAAAATACGCTCCTTGAATTACATCTACCTCTTGAACCCTGTCTTCGGGAGCGCCTCCACACCAGTATCTGGCAAAGAGCCGCGAGTTGGGAAAAATCCTGTCCAGGTTAGAAAAATGAGTCAGAGCCACCCATGGGGTAGGAAAACATCTTCGAGCGTCTTTATCAAGGTTTCTCCCATCAGCTAAGACCAGTCTGCACGAAAGGGCACCTACTCGAGAATTTTTGTCCATATACTTGACCGTCTCTTTGAGGGTCCCTTTTTTAATGATCGTATCGCTATTAAGAAAAAGCACGTATTCCCCTTTTACATACGGCTTTGCTTTGTTATTGCCTGCGGCGAAACCTAGATTAGCACCATTCTCGATCAGCTTTACCCAAGGGAATTCCTTCCTGATTAATTCACAGCTTCCATCGGTTGAACCATTGTCACAAACAATCACTTCAAAAGGAACTTCGTCTCTTACTTTCTTTATTGAATTAAGGCAGTTCTTAGTAAGATTGGCCGTGTTGTAATTAAGAATAACTATAGAAAGTCGCGTTTTCATTTCTTCAAAACTTTAGCATAAATTTTGTCGTGCAGTTTAACTATTTTTTTCCAATCATAATTTTTTTCAACAAAGAGTCTTCCTCTCTGACCGATTTCCTCAGCCAGTTGCGGATTTTTCAACAGTTTAGTGGTCAAATCAGCCATTTCCTTCGGACTGTCACCCACCAAAACCTGTTTGCCATTGGTTAAATTAAGCCCGGCTACTCCAATACTTGTAGACACGACCGGCAAACCAGAAGCCAGCGCTTCCAAAATTTTCAACCTGGTTCCCCCGGCTCCTATGATGGGAGTAACCGTTACCGTGGCTGCTAGATATGCATCCCTAGCGTCTTTAATTGATTCAGTAACCTCGATATCCTCTCTTAATTCAGACAGATTAACTATTTTTTCAGGAATTTTTCTTCCCACTATCCAAAGTTTCGCCTTGGGCACCTTTTTATGGACCAGGGGCCAGACTTCATTTATCAAGACTTCAACTGCCTCTCTGTTTTGCAACCATTCAAAATTAGTCACCCCATAAAGAACCCGAGGGGGATATTTTTTGTTGACCTTTTTAGCTGAATAATACTGGAAGTCAACTCCATTTGGGATTATATCGACATCGGCATTCGGCAACAGTCTTTGCATCTCTTTTTTATCTTCTTCTGAAACCGCCACTAACTTATCGGCTTTCTGCCAGTAATGTTTTTCCCAAAATTTAAGCTTAACGACATCAAGCTTATAAAATGGTTTTAAAAACCAAGGAACTTCTTTATCCACATAGTGCTTATAGACCAAATATTCAATAGTTTGTTCTACCAAAATGATTGGCACCTTTGTTTTAGGGATATGGGGCATAACATAAAATGCCTCGGCATGTATTAAATCGTACTTAGTCTTTTCCAGCTCGTCCTTTACTGTTTTCTTTTCCTTTAAGGAAAGGTTCCGTATTACAACCAACGGGTACGGTCCAAGTTCAGCTAAAAAGATATTTTTAATCGTCCAGGGAGATTTCGGTCGACTAAAAACCATCACCTTTCTGCAATATTTTTTAAGCTCGGGTATAAAACGCATTTCTGATTTATCCTTAAGCATTGAAAAAAGAGTAATTTCATGGCTCTTTGATAGGTATTTGATGATGTTATACCAACGTGTTTGTCCTCCCGACGTTTGAGGATTGGGCAAAAAAGGAACAAGCATTAAAATTTTCATGGTTTTTTGTTTATTAAGGGTTTATGAAGGTCAACAATTACGTATTTGTCGGTCGATTTGATTATCTGAAACCTCGATATAATCATTTTGGTATCGTCGTCGTTTGGAGAAACACTCACGTAATAATCAGCCCCTTTGGTGATGATATTGTCAATCGAGTCATCGATGGCTGGCCAACCCCACCTTTTGGTTTGATATAAAAAGGCCGTGTCGCCATTGTACGGAGCCACCACCAGGGCATTTTTCGGAACCAATCTATCAACTTCCGCACCGGCCTCAAGAATTTCCGGATGAATAATCAAAAAATTATCTTTTATCTGGACTGCACCAACAAGAATCATTAGGAAAACCGAAAATACCAAAATAATCCGGGAAAGGTTTTTATTTAATCCCGGAGCGCTCCAAAGCGCAATGGAGCCAGACGCTAAGGCAAGACTAACGGCCGGAATAATAAGTGCTTGGTAGTAGTCGTGCCTAACATTGGCGCTGGCTACGATTAATACATATAAAAACATCCCCAATAAAAACCACAAGATGAAACGGCTTCGCTTATTGGTCTTCAATATTCCAAGACAAAAAGGAATCAACCCCCATACCCCCAGTATTAAACGTCCCAATCTTTCGGCAAAAATCCACCGCCAAAACGAAGGTCTAAAACGAATGTGGTCACCATTAAATACCCATGCAAAGAGCGGGATGCCTTCCGGAAAACGGCTTATCCAAGCTCTCCAAAGTAAAAAAGGAACAAAAAGAATGGCAATAAAAGACAAAAAAATGGTCAATGATTTAGGATCGTTTAGAATACCCCTGAAGCTCCTATATTTTTCAAGGATTAAACCAGCGACCGGGATTAGGTAAAAAATTGTAAATGGTTTTACTAAAATCGCCAGGGAAAAGGCGACTGCCGAGAGGTAGATAAATAAATTTTGACTAGTGTCGAAATATTTTATAAACAGCCACAATCCAGCAATACCTAACATAACAGAAAGAGGTTCGGGAAGTATTACCCGGGTAAAATAGATATTAAAAGGAATGAAAGAATAAAAAAAAGCTGTTAGTAAACCGCCGATTTTCCCTAAAAATCTTCTTCCTATTAAGAAAAGCAGTAGAGTTGAAAAGGCAGAACAAATAATTGAAAGAAGTCTCCCCCAGACTTCAAGGCTAAAAACAGGAAAATTTTTTATTAAAATAGCGTGGAGAATATTGAATAACGGAAATTCAACAAAACGATATCCTTGGGGATTAAAAATCCGTGACTGAATACTAGAAATGTCATGATAGCGGGGAAATAACAAATTTATTCCCGTCTCTGAATACGTTCTGGTCACCGATGCCGTGTCTGCCTGTCGCCAAGAATGCCAATCGGCCAAGGGGTTATTAATTTTATAGAGTCGCACCAAAAAACCTGTAATCAAAATAATTGATAACAAAAAGTATTCTAAAAATCTTCGACGATATATTTGAATAACTAAGCTGTTCATTTATAAATTTGGCGTACTAGTCCGACTGCCAACCCTGAGAGCAACCAAAAAATTATGGCAAATTTTGACGCCTCGAAAATATCTATAAAAACGGCGTTTAAAAATACGCCCGGCAACGCTCCTGCTATACCGGTCAAAAAAGATGTTTCGATTGTACTTAAACCCTTGGGCGCTGGAATCACTTTGGCGATTATTATATTTATCAGCGCCAAAAAAACAATGATAAAGGAAGCCAAGCCTAAAAGACCAGTTTCTCCTAATGCTCTTAGATAATCGTTATCTGTTGCCAAAGTAATTGAAGAGTAGCCAGTCCCCAAAAAAGGATTTATCAAAAAGGCTCTTATTGCTCTTGGCCATTCTACATTCAATCTGATAGAGGTTGACCTGTCTTCAAAAACAGGTGCCGGCGAAGCCCGAGGAACCGACACGTTTTCCCTTCTTGGGCTTTCGATGGCGTAAGCAGGGCCAGCAACCATGAAAAGTTTTTCGATTTTCCCTTTAGTTACCTCAATCAGTCGACTATATCTAGCCCAAAGGTTGGTAGAAAAACTGAAAAATATTAGACTGACAACTAAAAATAAAATTATTGCCCGGTATTTTTTTATTATTAGGAGACTCAATGACCCAGCTAAAAGGAAGGAAACAATCGAAATTCTCGAAACAGCGTTGGCCAGAAGCCAAAGACCAGCAAAAAAGACCGGTATAATTGCAGCCTTAGAGATTTTACCTTTTACCAGGAAAAAAAGCGAGATAAAAATTGGCAAGGTAAAAACCAGAAAGGTCGCCAAATCGTAATGACCAGCAAAGGTGGAGTTGATGTGACTACCTTCTATCCACCGCAAGGCAATACCTTTTGAATATTCCTCATTTTGTGTAACGATTACCGGCCAATGAAAATGTCTCTGTCCCAGTCCGTAGACAAAAGAGATAAAGATAACTACCATTAGGATTTTCAAGAAAAACTCAAAATCCGCTCTTTTGCCTTTCAGGAAGTAACTACTACCCAGAAAGAATGGGATAAAGTATTCAATTCTCCTTAACCAATGCAAAACACCTAGGTGGGGTATTACCCGATCGCTTAAAAAGATTGCAGAAACCAAAGAGATTAAACCGACAGAAAGGTAGATAATTATAGCTTTTTCTATTTGGCCCGCTAAAATTTTTTTAGCGAAAGGCAAAAGATTTATAGCAAGAACTAAAGCTATAAAGGCCATCAAGAAATCTTCTAGTCGGATTGAAACAAAGGTTCCCGGAATTTTAATAAAAGGGAATTTAGGATATAGAGGAATAGCCATTAAGACAATGGCGACAAAGTATTTAAATTGGCGGCTAAGCGATTGAAAAAGCCTTAACATAAGTAACGGCTGCCTCCCTTCCTTTGATCATACCTAGAATAATTATTCTCAATAAGGCCCCAGTTTTTAGAAAAAACCTAAGAATAGGAAACTGCCATGAAGGCATATTCTTTCGATAAAATGTTTTTATCCCTTTATATTCAGAAAGAATGGGAAATTCGCGCGTTGAAGATCCGCCGCCGAAATGAATGATTGACCAATAAGGTAAATACCAAATTTTCCACCCAGCTTTTTTGGCTCGGAAACAATAATCAACTTCTTCGGTATACATAAAATAGGCTTTGTCAAAAAAACCAACCTCTTCAAAGACCTCTCTCCTAAATAAGAAGAACGCTCCGGTCACCCAGTCTAACTCGGAAGATTTTTTAAAAAACTTTTCCCCTTTGTATATTGGAGATTGACTATGCATTGGATGAAATGGCTTGATTATTTTATCGAGACCGGGAATATCCTCCAAAAAACTCATCCAAGCAAAAACTCTGAAAAGAGTTGGAAAATATCCGCCTCCACCCTGGAGTGTCCCGTTTTTATTCTTAAGGGCGCAGCTGACAATACCAACGTCGGGATGGCTGTCCATCCACTTTACCATTTCCATTAATAAATTATCTTTGATAAGAGTGTCTGTATTGAGAAGAAGAAAATATCTCCCCTTTCCTTTTTTAATACCCTGGTTGTTTGCCTCACCAAATCCCAAATTCTTTTTATTGGCGATGACTCTGAGGGGATACTTTTTTATCAGGGGTCTCATCAGTTTAACGCTACCGTCTATTGAAGCATTATCAACTAATATTATTTCATAAGTAATTCCTTTGGTATTGTTAACAACGGATCGAATACAATCCAAGGTCATTTTTTTTGTATTGTAGTTGACGATAATTATTGAAAGGTCAAGCATAATCCCCTTTAAGCCTGTCTACAAAAGTTTTTAGGTTTTGCTCCCCCGACCTAAAAATAATTGGGGTCAAAATCAAGATCAAGACACCAATCACTATTCTGACAAATAAATTACTCGGAATATATCTAATGATTATTTTTTGTCTCCAAAGTCGGCCATCTATAAAAATGGTATCCTTGCTTTCTTTGGGCTCAAAGCCATTAACAAAAACCGACTCTCTAAGTGGATGGACAATTTCTTCTAAAAAAGTGCTCCTTGTTTGATCTCGAATGATCGTCTGGGCTTCCTCCGGGGGATAATTTAACCGATAAGTAGGTAGTGGGATATTTGAAATAGGCGATCTTTTCATTTGTTTCAAATAATGTTCTATTACTTCTTCTCTGGTATAGTTCGTAAAGTAAGCACGTCTTAAGGACGTTTCAGTATCTGCCGGTTCATTCGATTGAAGAGAATCGGGTGGAGGTTTGGGAAATTCAAAGTTTGGCAATGAAAGGTAACCCAAAAATATGAGGGCAAATAAAAAATAAATGATTCTGACTAATTTTCCCATTACTGGAAAAGTCTGGCCCTCCCAAGACGATATCTAAGATTCTTATTTTTTCTTTCTCCAATAGATTTGGCCGGAACACCGCCTACTATAGTGAATTCTGGGACATTTTTTGTAACAACAGCCCCCGCTGCTACCACAGCCCCTTTTTCTATTTTAACTCCGGGTAAAATAATTGCTCGAGGCCCTATAAATACATAGTCGCCAATTTCGACTGGTTGCTCACGGGCTCTAAAATCTTCGCTGTTTATGTCGTGTTCAGAATTATAAATCATAACCGAAGAGGCAATATTAACGTGGCTTCCGATTTTGAGGCGGTTGCGGCCGTCAAGGAAAGCGTGATCACCGATAATCGTATCCTCTCCTATCTCAATATTGGCAGGCTGAAAAAAATTTGCCCACATATGGATAACCGAACCTTTCCCTATTTTTATTCCGGATAGGATGTAGAAAAACTTCCTTACTGAATGAAACGGAATATGGCCTACAAACCTTAAACACATAAGCTCGAAGTCGAGAAAATAGTTACTTAATCGATCTAGAGCTTTGGCAAAAACTTGCCTTGAGCTTAGTTTTTTGCCCATTCGGTCTTTAAAGGCGATCATCATTATAAACCCTTTCTAATATATTTAAGGTCTGTTCGGCGGTTTTTTCCCAAGAAAACTGCCGAGCCCGAAACAGACCACGCTCAACAAGGCTATTATACTTCCTTTCATTGACCGAAAGCACCTTTTTGAGGCCTCGACTAATCGAATCTACATCGTATGGGTCAACTAGGACACCGGCACGGCCGACGACTTCGGGTAAACTGCCTACATTGGAAACAACCACCGGGACGCCACAAGCCATTGCATTCAATACATCCAGGCCGAATCCTTCCCAAAAAGAAGGCAAAACAAACGCCTTGGCGCCAGCAATAAGGGGCGCCTTATCTTCTTCAGGAACAAAATCGGTAAATATTACATCATTTACCAAATCTAGTTCTTTTACTTTGGCAAAGATACTTTCATAAAGCCAGCCTTTTTTGCCTGCGATTACCAGGCTGAACGAGGAAAAATCCCTAATAATTTTTTTCCAAGCGGCAAGAAGACCTTCCACATTTTTGCTAGGTTTAAGGGTCGATATAAAAATCACATAGTCCTTCACTATGGCGTATTTTTGTTTGACACGTCGCACATCTTTCTGATTAATCGTTGGATTAAATTGGTTTTTATCATAAGCCAGAGGCGTCACAAATGTCTTTCGTGAAGCAAACGGATAATGTCGCACAATGTCTTCTTTTGTACTATTCGATATTGCAATGACTGCCTTTGATACAGATATTGAATAAGCACTCCAAACTTTTAATTGCCAAAAGTCAAATTTTTTAAATTGTTCCGAAAATTTGAGATATCCAAGGTCCATAATTGAGCATACTCGGGAAACGGGCGAAAACGGCGGTACGTAATGACTGGGGGAAAAAAATATATCGGGTCTCGGACGCCCCAAAAACAAGTCGGGCGTTAAACGGCTAATTATCCAGGCTACTTTCCCCGGCAAAATTCTGTATTTAAAGTTTGATCCTTCTTTTGGAAGATCGGAAAGGGGCGGATTTTTTAAATAGACAACAATTTTGTGTTGGCATTTTCCTTTATCCTGTAGTTCTTTAAGGGCGCGCAAAAGTTCAAGATTGTATTGATTAATTCCTACCCTATTTGTGATATTTGCTTCGTTTCCGTCTATCCCAATAATCATTTTGTGATTCCAAACTTTCACTTTTATTAAATTATTTTAATTTTTTTAGCCTCCTGGTAGACCTTAAGCGTCTCGAGGGCTGTTTTTTGCCACGAATACTTATTAGCTATTGTTAATCCCTTCTTTGAAAATCCAATTTTGCCCTTTAAAACCTTTTTAATGCCTTCTGATATCGACTCTATTTCATACGGATCAACCAAAACTGCGGCATCTCCCGCAATCTCGGTCATACTTGAAAGGTTCGAGGTAACAACCGGGCAACCAACGGCAAAGGCTTCTAAAATTGGCAACCCAAAACCTTCATATAAAGAGGGATAAAGCAAAGCTTCAGCACCTGAATATAGAGCCGGTAAATCTTGGGTTGGAATAAAGCCAAGGAAATTGATGCCTCGACCCTCCGGTATTTTGTTCAGCGGTTTACCAACGATTACCAATTTCAAAGAGCTCCCGGCCGTGGCCAATTCATATGCTTTAATTAATCTTTCGGTATTTTTCCTTTGCCCCACTCCGACCGCTAATAAGTAGCTGCCTCTAATTTTATATTTTGCCATAACTTTCTGAACTTCTTCTTCGGAACGTTTGTAATAAATATCTTCGGGGGCTTCATAAATTACTCTTATTTTTTCCGCAGAAACGCCAAACTCCAACAATTCTTTTTTAGTAGCCTCCGACGGGACAATTATCCGGTCAGCTTCTCTTTTAACATGATTCAGCCTGTTCTTATGAGCGTAATAAACTTTCGGGTGGACCAGCTTGGGAAATCTCAAAGGCGCCAGATCGTGAACTGTTGTTACTGAAAAGGCGGTTGTCGGAGGCTGCGTCCAATCCGAAAAATGAAAAACATCAACCTTGCCGATTAATTTTTCGATGGGCAAAATATGAAGTCTATTCCAGATAAGATTGGCGATGGTGGGAGGAATAGGATAAATTTTAGCAGTGAATCTCCCGGAAAGACTTGCGCAGTAGCGAGTCAAAAATTTCTTTTGTCTTAAAGAACCTCCATAAAGTACATACTCGTTGGTCAAATTTAACTTCAGCAGGTTCCTTACCAACTCTCGGGTGTAAATAGAGACTCCCGTTCCGTAAACAATCTGGGAAATATCAATGCCGATCTTCATATCTTCCTCCAATAGCTTATTATGCCCACACCGGGAAAATCAAAAGCCGAAGCTCGAATAAAGTTTTCTTCCTTAATGGTCTTTTCGACTATTCGGTCAGGATCATGAAGTTCCCAAAGATATTCAACATAATAAAGTCCGGCGAAGTCTTTGATAGTCTTTCGGGTAATTTCTCTGGTCGGCCCAGCGTTAACCGATATCGAATCTGCCACCCCTTTAGCAACTACTTTACCGGTTGCATACCATTCATAGGGGGCAAAAAGTTGAGTAAAATTAAAAATGACTATCTCATCTTCTCTGACGTTAGATTCGACAAAGGCCACTGCCTGACGCCATTGCTCTCGTTGTTGATAAGGTTCGGTTATGTAGATTAGCCAGCCAGTAAGATTAGCCAAAAGAATCCCGGCAATTACAACGTTTCTAATTTTGGCGTTTTTAAAGCTAAGGAGTCCCCAAGAGACCAAAAGATAAAATGCTGGCACCACAAAGAGGTACCTAAAATAGATAAAAGCGGGAAAGTAAAAGGAAACCAGAAATCCCAAAAATAAAGGAATGGCAAGATAAATCCAAAAAGAAGCTATTTTTCCCCTCTCTTTCCAAGCATGCCATAAAGCGGCTAGGAAGGGAATAGAGAAAGAGGTCAATAAGGAGTAATAAAAAACTTTGTCACCAAAAGAAATCCTACCTAGAACAAACTTGGTCCAAACAAGGACCGCTTGTTTTAAAGTTGCCCCACCAGCCACTTTTTTCCATGCCGGCAAGGTTTCGAGTAGCCACCTTCCTCCTTCAGTTTGTTGTAAAAATATCGGTAGCCAGGCTACACCTAAAATAACGAGTGGGAGCTGACTGAAAAGAAAACTTTTCCACCAAGTCTTATTCTTTTTTCCCAAGAAACCAATAAGCCAAAGGGCAGGAATCAGGAAAACAGGCATATAATCGGTAAAGACCAAAACGGTAATAAAAAAAGAAAAGGAAAACCATTTCTCTTTAAGAAAAAAATAGAAAGCGGCGGCGGCTAAAAACGCGGCCATAGAATACATTCTGGCCTCTTGTGAATAGTAAATAGCAAAGGGAGAGGTGGCTAGCAACAAAGCGGCCAGTACTCCCAATTTGAAACTGATACTTTTGCCGATTTTATAGATAAGGAAAACCATTCCCACCCCAAAGATTACAGATAAAGTTCTTAAAGCAATCTCTGAATATCCAAAAATATCGGTCCAAAACTTAAGAGCGAGATAGTAAAGGGGAGGATGATTATCGTGTAGCGGAAACTCTTTCAAAATCTGCTGGTAGTTTTGGTTCTTAACAACAAGGGCTCCGATTGCTTCGTCCAACCAAAGAGATTGATTGATAACAATAAGTCTTAAAATCAGGCCTAAAACTAGAATAAAAGGTAAGATAAATTTCCTCATTTGGCCAGTTTATTAAAAAATATTGCCTCAATAATACCCGCGGATACCCCTAAATCATATACAATTTTAAAAAGTAAAAATCCGGACTCATTCTTGGCAATAGCCTTAACTATTCCCGCGATTAGCGAAAGGGGGAAAGAGGCTCTCATAAGCGCCGCTAAATACCCGACTATCCCCAGTTTATATTTCCTCTTAGCCGACCATTTAGCTTGGCGAAAGACTTCCAAAAGACTATCCGGATTTTCGTGGTAAAAAATTGCTCCCGGAGCGGAAACTGCCCGGTAACCAAGCTTTTCATAAAGGCTGTAATCGTCGGTATAGCCTCCAGGAGTAAAACCCCCTACCCTGTCGAACTCTGATTTAAGTATGGCCCGAAAGACTTTTTGCTCATCGGGATAATTTTTGGGGTGTCTCCTCCTCGGCTCCCAATTTTGATTAATGTTCCAACACCTTGCCCAAACGTTATCCCAATTCGAAACATATTCAAATTTTGAAAAAGTTCCCTTCGCCCTGCCCACCAAAATAGGTCTGACCAAATTCTTTAAAAAATTCTTCTCGAAAGTCATATCGACATCCACAAAAACTAATATTTCTCCGTTTGCCTTTTTGGCTCCTAGATTTCGGGCAGCTCCGGGTCCATTATGTCTTTGCTTCAAAATTTCTAGTGGGTAATCCGTTTGAATATTTTTAAGAGCATCCCAAGTACGATCGGTTGAGCCGTCATCAACAACGATTACCTCAAAATTGTCAACGCTTTGCTTAGACAAAGACTCCAGACATTTCTTGAGTTGGTCTCTTTCGTTGTATGTCGGAATAATGACACTAATCTTCACGGGTTACTCTAAAAACAGCATATTTTTCGTCTATCTCCTTCAAAATTTCGTATTTATAGGGCAAATTTACTCTTAACTCCCAGACCCCTGGGTAATCAAAATTGTAATCTCTCTCGGCTAAAACATAAAGAACGGCTGTTCCAGGATAATCTTCATCATCTTTGGGCTTTTTAGCCTCCATAAATTCCAAGGGGTACCGCAGGATATAGCCAGGGGTGTCAAAATCTAAAAGGCTGACAACATTAAAGTTTCCGCTTACGTGACCGGCAATAGTTTCGGCAGCTTCCATCACTTTATCATAAGTCAGCCCCTCGGGCATACCAACGGCTTTTCCGAAAGATACCCTTGGCGAAGTCAAATTGAAATAAAGGTAAACGGCCATAACCAAGATTGCCAGTGGTTTACTTTTAGCTAAAAGTTTGACCAATATGAACGAGAGCAGAAGAAAAAATATCGGCCAAAATGGCAGCAAATGATAATAAGCTAGCTTCGGCCCCTCTTCTCCCCTGCTAACATCCAGGACATATTGCCAAACTGTCGCCAAATGGTAAAAATTATGCCTCAAATCAAAGATAACCATAGGCAAATTCCCTAATAAAGCTCCCCCAACAAAAACTAGCCCTGCCTTGATCTTTTCTCTAGTTAACCAGATCAAATAAAAGAATATACCTACCCCTAAGAGTGCAAACAAATATTGCAGACTCACCCCCAGGCCCACAACAATTCCAAGAAGGAAAACCCTAAACAATCTTTTCGGATCTTTCTTAAATCCGTTTAAAAGATAAAAGCAAAAAATTCCCGCCAAAGGCAGGTAGTTGTAGTTCCAAATGAAAGTTGAATGATAAATCATGTAATCGTTAAAAAGGAAAAGCACTAAGGATAGAATCCCAACCTTGCTCCCAAAGATTTTTCTGGCAACCCAAAAGAGTACCACCCCGGTAAAGACATTCAAAAAGGCGAAATAAATAGTTATTGGCAAAGGATCGAAATCGAATAAAAGCTGCAGAGGAATAAGTGAATAATTAAAGACTGCCCCAGAAAATAATTTATGGCCGGCCGATGTGGTCCTGAAATACTCCTGACCTAAAAGGGAGGGCTTTTCGGTCAGATACCTTCCCGAGACAACTAGACTTCTTGCCTGCTCGGGACCAAAAACAACTCTTTCTCTGAAATTGTAAAGTCTAAGAAAAAGTCCAAGAAAAATAAAGACCGCTACGAGGAAATAATTGACTTTCATTTAAAAAGGCTGGCGAAAAGTTCTTCGTACTTCTTAGTGATTTTATCCCAATCGAACTTCTTGGCCTGATTTTCAGGTCTTTTTCCCCACTTCAGTCTTAAGGCATACTCCAAGGCAATGGCGTAGGCGTCAATATTAGCCGGATCCACCAAAACTCCTGCCCGGCCAACGATTTCGCGCCTTATATCGTCTTTGTTGACTACAACAGGCAAACCCGAGGCCATTGCTTCCACAATTGCTATTTCAAAGGAGTGATAGGATTCCGAAGGAAGGGTAAAAACATCGGCTGTTTGATAAACTTTGGGCATTTCCTCAAAGGGAACATTGATAACTCTGAATCTATCTTTCAGAAGTTTCTTGCCCAATTTTTCGATTTCGTCCCTAAGTTCTCCATCACCAACAATCAAAAGAGAAGCGTTTCCCAGTTTTGCGACAGCCTCAATTGCCAGATTTATTCTTTTACCTTTGGTGAGCGCTCCTACACACAACACAATTGGTTTTTCCAAATTAATTTTGAAGTCAGAATCCTGAATTTTGAATTTCGCTAGGTCCACCCCGTTCGGGATATAACTTACTCTTACCAAAGGATTAACCTTTTTAGCCCATCTTTCGGCCTTCCTAGAAAGAGCCACAAACAGGTCGGGAAAACACCAGAGATTGTTTCTGTCATCCCAGCCCATTCCTGATTGTCCCGAAATCACCACTTTTCCTCCGTAAATCCAGGTCAAAATCCTGAGCAACGCCGGCTGCCAACCGCCGTTGAGCGGAACTACAATGTCGTATTTTTCTTTCCAGATTTTGGGAAGATTTTTTAGAGTAAACAAGCAAATTTGAATGCCCCCGGGATCAAGGAAGCTTCTCCAAACAAATGGCCATCTTTTGGGGGGAATTTTTTCAGATGATAAAACATCAACTTTGTGGCTTTTGGCAAGCCGCGAAGAAAGTTCGTAAACAAACCTCTCCGCTCCTCTGGTCACTTTTTTCTGGTAGATATTCAAAAACAAAATTTTCATTCGAGTCATCGACAATCAAGCAGGGCAAAGTCCTGCTTATTCTTGGGAACCCAAATAAGATATTTGTATATTTTACCGCTTACTTCATAGTTATGCGAAACAAAATCCATAATCTTTGCTGGCCGATAGGCCCCCAACCCCTCGCAAGAGTACTCGCCTTGGATAATCACCCTCGGTCTGGTCCGTACCAAATCGCTAACTATTTCGTCCTGTATGCCGGGTTGCTCCATATACCAAAAAAGGTGGGGAACTAGCGGCCGAATAGTCGGGACGGTATCGGATAAAACATAAAGGTTATCCCAAGCATTGATAAGATAAATTGCTTCCCCCGGACTGGTAATTGATTTAATAAACGCGGCGGTTTGGTAAATTTCAGGCTCAAAAAATCTTGTGCCTTTCCCCCATAATTTTGTGACAACAACAATGCTTAAAATTAAATAACCAACGGTGATAAAAAAGGTACAGTATTTCCTATTGATAAACCTAACTAAAGTAATCCCCGCCCCGATTGCCAAAAACGGAAGCGCCGGTTGAAAATGAAAAAGTTCAAATCTTGGAAATATACCCAAAAGACCGGCGCTCGCCCAAAAAACCAAATCCAGATTCCGCTTATTTTTTTGAAGAACCAGCGGAACGAGAATAACAAATGGGGCTAATGAAAGAAATAATTGTCTAATGCCTGGCAGGTAAATTTGGCCTTGAGATTGCGGCAAGACTCCTATTCCAAATCTAATCGCCCAAAAGTAAAAATCCCTCCATAAATTCAGGGCAAGAAAAAAAATGGCTGTTAAAAAAGCGGTCAATAAAATCCCCAAAGCAAATTTTTTCAGTCTATTTATCTTAAGTTTATTCAATAACCCCATTCCTATTGGGACAAGGAGCCAAAAAGCGGTCTGTTTCGTCAAAAATGATAGTGCCCAAAGAAATCCCAGCCAAAAATATTTTCTCTGTCGCAAAAGGTAAAAAATTAAAAGAGCGAAGGGGGCCAACGCCAAATCAAACCAAACACCATTTCCCTCATATAAGATCTGGGGCGGGATATAAAAAAGAAGAGCAAGAATGGCTTGTTTATACCCAAAAAGTTTTCTCGCCACCCAAAAGATTAGGATATCCGTTATTAGTATCAAAATCCAGGTATAGGCCTTAAGTTGCCAAAGACCAACTCCAAAGATTTTATAGAAAATAGCCAAATCGGCTAAAAGAACCGGCGTGTGGGCAATCGCGATGTCGCGATATGGGAGCCAGCCTTTGAGAATAAGGTAAGGCCAAGTCAGCATCTCCGGCCAAGCGACAAAACGAATAAAGAATAACAAAAAAAGATGAAGAGTAAGAATGGCCGGTAGCAAATATTTTCTCATTTTAGATGAACAGTAAACAGTCCCCTCTCTTTATTGTAGCTAAAAATAAAAAGAAAAGTTCGGGCTTCTTTTTTCTCCAAAAAGACATTCAAAACTTCCAATTCGTAGCTCAATTCGCATATGATAGCCTTTCGGCCACTACCGTTAAAGTTGTCCCTTTCCCTATCAGTGTTGTGAACAGGGCACCCGGCATTGTTATTAAATCAAAGACAAAGTTTCTGGTTAAATGTCTTGCTTCGAACCAAAGTCCTTTGAATACATTCCCAAAATCGAATACTCCGGAATGGGTCTGGTAAAAAACTACCCTAAACCCGGATTTCTCCAAAAGTTTGGATAATGTTTGGTGAGTAAAGTGAAAAATGTGCTCGTCCGGCAAAATATACGGCCAGTTTTTTCCCAAGATTACGGCTGATAAGCTGTTGAAATTAGGAACATCGATAAAAACCCTGCCGTTCTTTTTAAGCAGTCCGTAGGCCTTTTTCAAAACCAACAAGGGATCCTCCATATGTTCAAGGGTATGATTAAAAATTATCAAATCAAAAGAATTTCGAGGAATATCCGCCTTTTCAAACGTTTGCTGTCTTACCTCTATTCCCCTTTTTTTTGCAATCTTGGCCGCCCCCGAAGGTTCGGCGCCGTAAACTTCCCAGCCTTTCTTTTTAAGAAGGTCCAAAAGGATTCCGGTCGAGCATCCTACTTCCAGCGCCCTACCCGGTCTGGGGAAGAATTTTTCTATTATCGAGACCCTCTTTAAAAAAATGTTTTCGAAGTGTTTCTCAAGTTTTTCGTAATCTTTATCTCGATGGTAATTTTGATAGGAGGTTGCTTGTTCTTTTTCGGTTTTAACCAGACCGCAATCCTTGCACTTTTTCAGCGTCTGGCCAGCCACGCAAAAAAGCTTTTGAAAATTCTCTCGTTGACATAAAACGCAGGGTGCCATGTGCTAATACCCAGCTTTCCCTTGCCAAATTCTCCTTTTTATTTTTCTTAAGGGAGTTTCCAAAAGCGCCCGTAGGTAAAAGGCAAGCGGCATTCTTTTCCAGGGTGAAGGTACAAAATCTGGTCTTTTCCTAAAAAACACTTCAGGGTAATAAAAATCCCTCGGAAAAGGATCGCCTAACTCGTGTTTAATTTTTTGCGACCGCTTGATAACTTTTTTTTCGTCTTCAATCGTCCCAGCGCGAGGTAGGTGCGAAAAATGCATATAGGGAGCGTCGACAAAAATAATCTTATCTGGTGCTCTGTCTTGAATCATTTTCCCTTCCTTATCGGTCCAGCCCCAAGTTCCATGGGGATTCGAAGAAGACAGACCGGGAATTTTTCTATTGATAGCCCTAAGTGCATAGTGACCCATTCTCCCTGCCAGTTTATACTTTCCGGCCGCTTTTTCCTGCCGATGGTATATATCTCCAATCGAATAAATCATCGGGACAACAATTGATTCAATCTCGTTTCCTCGTTCGTTGATAACCTTGATTACCTTTCTTATTGATTCCTCCCACCAAACTTCGTCCCCATCGACCATTAAAAACCAGTCGGCTGCCGTTTTCTCCAGCATTTCATTTCTAACGCGGGCAAACTCATCGGCAGAAGATATTTTCAGGTGGCGGAAATGAATTTTTTGAGGATATCTATTCCGTATTTCATTGCATATCTTCACGGTGTTATCGGTGCTGCCTGTGTCCCAAAGAAGAACTTTATCGACATGGCCAACCACGCTTGAAACAGCGTACCAAAGATACCGTTCTTCGTTTTTGACCAAGGTGTGAACCCAAATTTGCATATTAAATTCAATCCCCAAACTCAAAATCCTAAACTCAAAACAATCCTAAAATTCAAATTTGAAATTATTTTGAAATTAGAGTTTTGTTATTTGGATTTGACCAATAATATTTATAGACAATAGCCCAGGTATAAACAGCCAAAATGCTATTCACCACTGCAAAAGTTATGATCGGTCCGAAAACACCAAATTTAGGAATCAAAAAAAGATTCAGAGAAAAAATGGCGGCTAATTGGTAAATAGAAAAAGCTCCTATAAAAACAGGCTTTTTAATCGAGTAAATTATCGCGGTGGATGGAACGGCCGCCAAGACAAAAGGAATCATCGAGGCAGTCAACGCCTGGAATATCGGGACTGCCTCTAAATACTTTTGTCCAAAAAGGAGAAGAATAAAGGGTTTTGCCACCACTATCCAACAAATAATAGCCAAGATTATTCCCCCTGTGGCAAGACTGGCTTTGGCGATGTATTTCTTTTCTTCCTTTTTGTCTCCAAAAGAAGCCAGTCTCGGAGCCAGGGCGGCCGAGAAACTGGAAGACAAGACCGTCACAAAACTTGTTAGCCGAGAGGGAATGGAATAAAGTCCGGTGGCCGTTGCCCCGACCATGGCCGCCAGCATCTGGATATCAAGGCGTCCGGCAACCCCCGAAATAATTCTATTAACTCCTAGCCAGCCTGAAAATTTTACCAAGCGAAAGTATATTTCCTTGGTGGCCTTAGCGAAAAGAAATCCAATCCCTACGAAAGCAAACCCGACAAATATCGAGGCTGCCGCCCCTAAAGCGTAGGAAAGCAGAGCGGAACTTAAAGTCAATCCTCCCAAAAGAATCAAAACTCCAGCCACTAGCGGTCTGACAATGCCGATAGAGCCGGTAACTAAAATCGAGGGAAAAAATTTTTTCTCCGCCTGCAATGCCGGGGTGAACAAACCCTCAAACATGAACCCGAAAGAGATCGCCACTACCCAGTAGGCAACCCTAACATCGTCTGTCGCCAGGAATTTTGACGAAACTTGGCGGGCAAAAATAAAGACAGCGGCCGAGAGGATAATGTAGGCCATAAATCGTAAGAGAAAAGCAGCTTTTATATATGCTCTTTCCTCCTCGATCTTACCTCTGGCGAAAGTTTCGGCTACAAAATTGACCAACCCTCCCGAAAGACCCAGGTCATAAAGAGAATAAAAAATTACGACCAGATTTGAAGCCGCCGAAAAAATACCAAAATCGGAGACGCTAAGGACCCTGGCAACGATTATCGTGAATATAAACCCTAAAAATGCGGAGGCTAAATTTCCAACAAAGAGGATATAAGTATCTTTGGCCGTTTGGGTTCTGATCAATCCAAATGCCTGATTTAAATACTTTCCCACTAGTTGAATTGTAGTCTCTGCGAGGTTTTACCTCAACTTTTTTGTCGGTGGATAAAACCGTAACCTTTCTTTAATAAGAGTTTAGACAGCTCTTTAAGATAATGATATGGACTGTCGAGGAAAATAAGAACAAGCCCCCTTTTAATTTTTCCTCTATTCATCTTCATAAATAGATCGTATTCTTCTATCAGCCGGTGGGGGGAAATGTCGTTTACTATCTCGTAATCGATTTTGTCTTCCCAGTAATATTCAAATTCCTGTTCTCCGCTCCAGCCTGCTATTTGATACCGCGGTGTATAAAGAATCGGATAGTTTTTGGCAATAATCCGCATTTTCTTGCCCTTTTTGTAAAAAAGCCATTTATGATGGGCCGCTCCCGGAACTCTTCTGGCTCCTGTCAGCCAATCGGTAAAATCGACATGGGAGAAAACCAAATCCGAGCCGAAGGAAGGGGTAACAATGTATCCCCTTTTGGCAACCCTTGCCATCTCGTTAATCGCGAGTTCGGGGTTACTCAAATCTTCCAAAGTATGGGTGCAGAGACAAAAATCGAACTCCTTGTTGCCGAACGGCAGTCTTTCCCTCGCAACATCCAGGCGAACGAAGTTTTTGGCAATAAGTTTAGAGGGAGTATATGGAACTTCCTCTGGTCTAAAAATATCAACCAGAGTATCAATTTTAAGTCCCTCGTGCTGTTTCATACTGCCGCCCACATCCAAAATCTTTTCAGAGGATTTGATTTTATATTTCTCAATTATTTGCCTATCTGTCAGCATCTAAATAATAAAACTCTAATTTCAAAACTCTAAATAATCTCAAATAATAAATGCTAAATAAAAATCACTTGCTCTTTTCTACCATAGAACCGAAGATTTTAGTAAGCTCGTACGACTCTTTAATAAGAGTTGCTTGCTTTTTAGCCAGTGCCTCGTCGCTTCCGACTTCACTCAATCTTAACCACAAATGACTTTCTTTCGCTTCTTTCCTACAAATCCTATTCCTGTGCCCAAAATCTTTCTTACTTAAAGACTCGTTTGCTTCTATCCAATTGGCCGCAACGGACCCGGAAGATCTAGAAAGTTGTTTGGTATACTCAATATTCGTAATAGTTTTCGGAAGTTTCTTAACAAAATCTCTGCAATTTTTCGCGAACTTAAAAGTTCTTTCTCCCAAATCATATTTGTTATTTGATTTTCTCATTTGAAATTATTTTGAGTTTAGGATTTTGAGTTTTTCTAACCAATAAGATGGCTTTTCCTTCTTGCCTCTCGTACGTTTCATCCGGAGGAACTCTAAACTCACCGGCAAATTCATAATTCTCGGCAACAAACCTGTCCCATTTGTTTGGGTCTTGCGGGTTCTCAAATATCAGCCGCCATTCCGGACCCATATAATAATTCTCGTCATCCATTAGATAATTAGTAAGAAATATTGCATCAAACGGATTTTGGTCTTCTTTCAAGTTTAACTGTTCGGGTTTTAGGGGATACCAAACCGTCCTTCTTTCGCCATACCAGCTACCCCAAGTATCAAGATTGGTAACAATTACATCATCTTGTTCGGTGTTTTCTTTGAGAATGTAAGAAAGCTGAACATAAACCGGCGGTTTTCCCTTGTTGACTGTTTTGGCTTTGTATCTTGAATCTAGAAAGATAACCCCGAGTGTCTGGCCGACCGCAAAAAAGAAAACTAAGAGTACGGAGACAAGAGTTACGAAAAGTTTTTTTGTCAATTTGAATTTGAAGATTTGGAATTGTTTAGAGTTTAGAATTTTGAAATTGAAAATCTGCCTTACTATCCACACTAAAGTCGCCACTGCAAAAAGGTAGACCAACGGGACAATGGGGTGAAGATATCTGAAAAGAGGAATTGTCAGAGCGGTTGCAAGAAAAGTCAGCACTACCATAAAAATAGTCGCGATTTTAAGAGAATTTTCCAGTTTGTCTTTTCCCCATTTAAAAAGCCCGATTACAAACAGCGCCCAAAGATAAGGAGACATAATTTGAGGAAGAAGGCGATAGAAGTTATAGAGATTGTAGAAGACTTTTTTGAAAAGTTGTACTAAGGATAAAGAAAAAGGATGTGAACCACGAAGCACATCCGAAGATGAAAATCCTAAACCTACTTCGGTAACGGCGTGAGCTGCACGCCCTGTTACTCCATAAAGAAAAAAATTACCAGCCAAGTATTTAGATATCACAAGGTCTGCAACAAACCCTAGGAAGACAATAGCAATAAAGTAAAGTATTACTTTTTGCTTTTTAAAATTCAGGAAAAGCCACAATAATATATAGGTTAGGATAAAAATGAACGCTTGAGGACGGGTAAAGTACATTAAAACAAAAAATAAAAAACTCAAATTTGTAGCCCACTTTTTTCTTAGAATTAATAAAAAGGCGGCTGTTAAAGACTCGAAAGTGAATAATACTTCTGAAGCGCCGCTTACAGCATAATTTAGAAGGCTGGCATTTGACGCGACTGCAGCGGACGCGAGATATCCGACTTGACTACTGTAAAGTTTCTTTCCAAGTAAATACGTCATTAACACCAAAAGGATGTAGAAAAATCCTGAGATTGTAATTACAGCCCAATCAAAAATCCCCAACACACGAAAGGCTAGTAATATAGCATAAGGCATAGTGGGAGGGACCCACCATGCCGGAAATAAAGGTAGCTTAAAATAATTCATATTGGAAAAGCCGAAAAAGATAAATTTGGCTCCATATCCTTTTCCTTGATACAAATTTCTTGCGATATCAGCATTTTTAGCTGCATCCGAAAAAGAGAGATAGGGGAAGTTGCCGGTCATTTTTAAATAAAGAAAGAGGAAAACAAAAGAGAGGCCTATAAGAATTGATAAAACCGAAATGGACTTAAGTAAATTTTTCATTGTTAATCTATCTATTTTATCTTTTTTGGAAGCAAACAAACATATAATTTGCTATATCAGGAAATAAACTGCCGGCTCCAAAAATAAGTCTCGTCAAAAACTCCGATTTCCCAGCAAATCCTATTGGTCCAAGAATAAAGCCCTCTTTAGAGACTGGGAGAAACCCTTGTTTCTTAAGAATTCTCTCGAGCTGGCTGTAGTTATATTCATTTAATGGGGTATAATAGCCTCCCTCTATAGCAGTTTTCTTGCCGAAAAGTCTTGACAGTTTCCACGTAAGTGCATCGCGGTTGCGAGAAGTTATTATTAAAAAACCTCCAGGCTTCATAAGTTTGTAAACTTTTTTCATTACAGTATTTAAATCGTATACGTGTTCGATAAAATTCAGCATTGTTACAACATCGAATTTTTCTTTGGGTTTAAACGACTCAATTGAGTCAACTAAGAATTTCACATTCCGAACTTTGTTCTTGAGCATTGCCTTTTTGATAGCCACCTCTGAAATATCTATTCCTAATATTCTTTGACAATATTTAAATAAAGACCTTTCCAGTCTCCCATCGCCACAACCTATGTCCAACAGTAAGTAATTCTTCTTTGTGTATTTTTTTATTAGTTCCACACTTTTTTGGTAAAGCATTATGTGGGCTTTTGAATCATACGGATTACCGGTCGAAAATAAATTATTGTATGCACGCCTTTCGAATTGTTGTGCTTCAAAAAGATTTTTGAACCTCATAACACTGATTAAGAGGGAAATATTTCAGAAAATTTTACGACGATTAAGCCCTTCTTTTTGAAATTGCGGACTTCTTCAACCGATGGGAAGTGATTAATTGTTTCTTTTTTCGAATCATTAATACATTCTTTAATCACCCCAGACTTTATTCCCTCGAGAGTTTCTTTTATTGCCTCCCCGCCTAATTTTGCAAGAACTTTATTTAGCTCAAACCAACTTTCCCCTCCCTTAATTTTTATTCTTTTTTGGACAAGAATAGGACCACTATCAAATCTTTCTACCATCCAATGAACTGTCACTCCTGTGTGTTTTTCTCCTTTATACATGGCCCAAAAGACGGGTTCCCAACCTTTGTTCTTTGGCAAGAGAGAGGTATGAATATTTAAACAGCCTTTATTAGGTAGAGAAAGGAGCTCATTTTTAAATATTTGTGGACAGGTAACAGACATGACGATATCTGGCTTAATTTTTTTAAGCCAGTTCAAAAATTTCTTTCCGTTTACATCAGATGTGTAGTGTAAGATAGCATTATAATCCCTAGCCATCTTAATTACGGAATAATATCTCTTTGTAAGGCTTGCCGGTAAAAACATGGCCATCTTATATAGAACAAGTTGCAAAACTTTGATAATAAAATCCTTTGGTCCATAGAGTTTGAGTAATTTAAGCAAATATCGGTAATCTCTAGAATTCGGTGGAACACCTTCCATAATTACAATATAAAACTTGTTATCCAGATTGTTCTTTAAAGAGGGTTCGAGGTAAAGAGGGATAAAAATAGGGTCTTCGCGAGTTACAAAAACTATTTTCATAATTTAGACAATCGTTTTAAGCAAACACCTTGCAACATACTCCACTTCTTGTTTCTTAAGCTTAACTCCTGAAGGCAAATTAATTCCGGACGACGCCAATTTTTCCGCAACTCGAAGCTTGATTTTACTCTTGTAAGGTGGGGTCAGGTGCATGGGATAAAAGAATGGCCTTGTCTCAATGCCGTGTCTCTTTAATTTTTCTATCACCTCATCCCTTGTTAATCTTGAATTACTCTTTAAAAGAACCGAGTACATCCAATAAATACTTTTGGCCCATTTTTCTTCAGACTGTAAAACTAGGCTTTTTTCTCCTGCCAAAGCTTCTTTATACCAGCCGGCAATTTGCCTCTTCTTTTCAATAAATTTATCAAGTCTTTCTAATTGTGCCACACCAATCGCTGCTTGGATATTAGTCATGCAATAGTTATATCCAATTTCAGGATGATAATACTTACGTTTTTTACTCATAGCTTGATGTCTTAAATATCGCATGCGGTCGGCGAGCTTTTTACTATTTGTTACAATTATTCCTCCCTCCCCGGTTGTCATTATTTTGTTTCCGAAGAAACTGAAACAACCAAGAGTGCCTAGCCCACCTACTTTTCTACCTTTATATTCTGCTCCGTGAGCTTCAGCGGCATCCTCTATCACGTACAAATTATGTTTTTTGGCAATGGAAATAATGGGACCCATATTGCAAGGGTGTCCATACAAGTGAACCGGTATTATTGCCTTAGTCTTCCGTGTTATTTTTTCTTCAATTAGAAATGGGTCTATATTCCAAGTGAAATCCTCGGAGTCAACAAAAACTGGAATAGCTCCAGTATAGGAAATTGCGTGTACAGTTGAAGCGAATGTAAAACTGGGAACAATTACTTCGTCTCCTTTTCCTATCCCCAAAGAAACTAGAGCCAAATGAAGAGCGGTGGTCCCACTTGTAGTAGCAATGCCATATTTGGCGTCACAGTACTTCGAGAATTTTTCTTCGAACTCGCTAACAAAAGATCCAGCAGAAGATATCCACCCAGTTTTTATACATTGAGTAACGTATTTCAACTCGTTACCAGAAACATCGGGTTCCGCGATTGGTATTATTTTATTTTTCATTCAATAGTTCTAGTATACCCGCGTAAAATTTATCTGCCACCGCATCCCAAGAAAATTTCTCCTCTATTATTCGCCTACCTCTCTTCCCCATTATATTTCTTGTTTCAGGATCTTCTAATAATTCTAATATTTTACTTGCTAGTTTACTATGATTTTTAGGATTGACCAAAAATCCAGCCTCTCCATCTTTGTATTGTTCTTCGCCTTCTGGGCTAGTAATGACCGCTGTCCCGCACGCCATTGCCTCTTTAACGGTTAAATTCATACTCTGGCCAATGCTTGGTTGAACAACAATATCAGAAACGCTCATATACACTGGGAGAAGTTTATAATCAACAAATCCCAAAAATTCTATGTTTTTATAAACTCCCAACCTCTTAGCAAGTCTTATTATGTTTTCTTGGCCCTGTTTATTTGAAAGAGTATGGGTTATTAAAAGAAGAACGTTTGGAACTTTTTTAACCACGAATTTCAACGCCTTTATAAGATGGGGCGTTCCTTTTATCGGAGTAAAATCGGTGCTATGAAACAACAAGAACTTTCCCTGATATTTATTTTCGATACTTAAATTCCTCATTGGCTTAAAAAAGTCTAAAGAAACACCTTCGTATACCACTTTCGAGTTGCCACGACCGTAGCATCTTTTAATCCACTTCTTGTTGTATTCGCTTAATGTTAAAACTGTGTCCGATGACCTAGTAGCGCAAATATCCAAACTTCTATAAAAGATTCTCGTAAGTTTTATTACAAGTCTCTGAAACTTTGGAAAGCCACTAATAAAGTTATTGTCAAAGAAAAACGCATAAGGCTCGTAACACAATTGTATATGGGGAAGCCCTAACTCATTCCCTACAACGTTCATCGGAAACATGCTTGATATAACTAAATCAAAATTCTTTTTGCGCCTAGTTAGGATTTGCACATCACGATTAATAAATTGGGGCAATTTAAACCAATAACAGTAATCATTCGTTGATTTCCCAGAAAGTACCAACGTTTCCACCCCTTCCTTTAAGAAATTATCTCTGGCTTCTTTAGAAAAAATATCCGAGCCGACGACAATACTCAAGCCCTTCTTTTTGAGTCTTTTGGAAACTTCTAGTATATATTTATGCCCCCCCATCCAATTCAAAAAATGGGGGTGCAACCACAGTATTTTCAGTTTCTTACTATCCATTTTTAACCTTTAATTTTGTCTTACTTATTGGTGGTCCTAGCCTCAAAAAAAGTTTTTGCCACAAAGTAATAAAAAAGGAGCTGGATAAACATACTGAGCCTGGTTACTGATCCCCCTATTTGGTCCCACCATTTGTAGTTAATGCTGAAGAAATAGGTGCCAGCAACAAGCACTCCCAAGAATAAACTCAATAGAACAAATAACCCTAAATGTTTTTTAAGTCCCCTCCTGCTTATACCAAAAATTAGCGCAGACAAAAAGGCCGCGGAGACGGTGGGCCTACTTAAAAATAGATTTTTAAACACAAAAATAAAAGAGGGAATGATTTTAGAAAAATCAAGGTAAAAGGTTGTCGGCAATAAAGCAAATCCTCTGGCTGCCAAAGAAGAAAATATTTGTTGCCGATAGAAAAGCCATGGCTGGCGAATAGAAAAAAATAGCAAAGCAAAAATCACAATTTGTAAATATTTCTTCTTGTATAAAGAAGGTGCAATCATAAAAAGTAATACGCTTGCCCAAAGGGGCTCTTGTGTTCTCGTCCAAGTCGACAATCCCAAGAAAATCCCCGAAAGGACATATAATTTGCTTTTGTTATTTTTAAACCATTCAAGAAGGTAAAGCGAAGAAAATCCTAGATAGATCGCGTAGGGTAAATTTGTGTAAGCAATCGTCGAGTGCGATGTAAATTCCAAATCGACAGCAATAAGCCCCGCAAAAATCAGGCTTACTTTACGACTCAAGCTTCGTCTTAATAAAAAGAAGAATGCCCCTATGGAAGATATATAAAAGAGCGAGTAAATGAACATCGGATTTTCTCCGCCAACTAGATAAACGATTGCGTGAGCTAGAGATGTTAGTGGAGGATAGCTGTAATTGTAGGAAACTTCTGGATTCTTGCCAGTCGTAAAGATTTCTCTAGCAAGAGAGCGACTTTCAAAATACCTCTGGGCCCTGTAGTCATAGAGGCTTAATGCGTCCCATGTTTCTGGTGGCCATACCAAATTTATAAGAAAACTTTTGAGGACCAGAAAAATTACTATTGCAACAACAAATAATTCTATTCCTTCTAAGTTCCTGCCAGCCACTATTTTTAATAACTGTCGGGGTGAAAACTGGCTTATTAAATCTTCGGGGGTATAAACTTTCAATGCTTTAGCAAGAAGTATTAGTACTAAATCAGTAAAAGCAAAAACAATAAATAAATAGACCGTTTCAAAAGGTATGTTAAAAAGCCCAACAAAAAACATTAAGAGAGTGGCCAGTCCGATGCCAAGAGGAAAGGAAAGGAAAATTCTTTCACCTTTACCAAAAGAGTTCTTCATAAAAAATAGGATGCTATAACCCAGAAGGTAGATAATTATAAATATAAGAATTGTAAGTACCATGAACCTACCTTTTTCTAATTTTAATTAAACCCCACCCGCTTGTATCAGAAAAGGTTTTCGGGTCGTATTCTCCCGGCATCTCTTCGGTAGTAGCCTTTCCCTTTTCGTCATATGTATCAACAAGAATGATTTTCTCTCCCGAGAATTTAAATTTAGGCCAACCATAATCAAATCCGCAGCAGTCTAATTTTAACTCCCCTTTTGCGATTAAAATGTAATCGATCTTCTCATTCACAATATCAACTCCAACTTCGTAAGTTCCTCCATTTATCAACCTGCGGGGGTATAAAAAATAGCGAAAAAAAAGGACATTTCCTGTCATAGGCCAAGGGTACTCTTGGGGAGGAATTAGAATATAAGAATTTTCTGGAGTGTTTTCCCGAATAAACCTCGCAAAATCATACACCACACCGAATCTGTCACGCATTTTCTCTTCTTTGCTCTTGTTAATATACCCTATTGACTCGCTAATAGTCTTCGCAGAACTTCTTACCGTGAACAAAATATCTTTGGCTAAAAAAAGAAAGAAGAAAAGCAAGGAGATGGCCAAAACCACATTCCAAAAATTAATTTTCTCCCAGACAGTCTTAGGGTTAATCTTTATCGGCCTAACAATAAACTTGTTTATTATCAGAAGGTACGCACTTAATAGAACGAGGGGCGCTAGGTTATCCGGTAGTAGGTGAAAAGTGGAATAAACGAAATTAGGGTAATTTTCCGCTTCTACAGCCACCAATATATAGTACGATACGCAAAGAGGAAGAAACAAAAGGTGATTAAACTTAAGAACAAAAACGACCAAATTTCCCTTTGGTTGTTTATTAAAAAAATAACTTTCCAAAAGTAATAGAAAGCCTGAAAGTACCGTACAAAAAATCAAGAAAGTAATATCTAAGACGAGGAATTTTTTTACAAACCCCCTATATGTCAAGCTCTCTATCAATAAAAGAGAGTATGTCAAGGGAACTATGTGGGAGAAAATTTTTTTATTCCATCTGGTAATTTTTTTATAGATTTTTTCCATAAAATTTTTATATTTTAGAGATACTTCTGTAAATCTGCCATTCATTAAATGTCACGGTTTGTGAAATAATAGCAAAGGGGGAAGGATTTTGTAAGACGAGTATAAGTTTTATGTATCTATTATAGTAATTCTTAATTATCTCTCCGAGAGAAAGAAAAGAATACTGGCGATCTTCAAATGATATTTTTTTCTCAAGTTTAAGGTTTGCCATTTTTGCCAATTCCTCTTGGGAAATGGCATAAAAATTTGGACTTACGATCCCCGACAAAATAAAGTCTCGATTAGATAATTGCTTGATCGCCTCCTCGTCTAGGTACTGAACAGATAAATCATCCCTCTTATAAAATTGTTGAAGGTGATATTTTGTTTCCAAGACAAGCTCTATGGTTCCGTCTCCTTTTTGTGCGTTTATTAATACTCTGGAATTTTCTGGCGCTGTTTTGGAAATATAAACCAGCAATTCCTTAACAGCGTTCGTCCGCTTTATAACCCAGGCCGAGTAATTAGCAAAAAATGGAAGATTTCTATATAGAAACATTAGCAATATTAATACCAATAATAGAACCGATGTATTGTAATTTGTTTTATGTTCTACGTAATTTAATATAATCGCGGCCTCCAGACCAAGGAACAAAGAAAGCCCAACCTGGGAGGGCAAAAGATATCTGTTTAGTGCGTACTGCCAAGGCAATTGCTGCGCTAGCAATAAAGCGAACAAAACGAAAAATAGTAATTGCCAAATAAAGTACTGTTCCCAAATGGTTTTTCTTTTAAAAATCTTATAAGACCCTCGAGTAAAATAAGAAAAGAGTAAAAATACAAAAAAAATACCGTACGAGGTGCGAATTTCTTTTAAGTAAATGTTCAAATTGCTTGTAATTTGAAATAAGTCCAATGTGTAACTTTGCGAATAGGTTCCTTCACTCCTCAACCAGAGTATTATCGGAATCAATAAAAGCACTGCTCCAGTATTTAGAAGTGCAAATTTGGGTAAAAAGCTTAAATTGATTATCTCCCTCCGGGAGTGTTTTTTGAGCAGATTAAAACTTATCAAAACTACTAAGGAGAATGGAAGCAGTACAATCATACTTTCTTTTGTTAAGTACGCAAGGATTGTTAGCAAGAGAGTGATAGTGCCGTATTTCCGAGCTGATTTAGTTTCGGATAAAACATGAAATAAATAATATAAAGTTAAACTTAAAAGGGCAGCAATTATAGGCTCAACGGGCCCTAACCGATACCAATTTTCAACCGACAATAAGCTAGCCGAATAAAAGGTAGCGCCAAGGAGGCCTGCATTTTTGTTAGAAGAAATCTTATTTATTATTGAATAGATAGTAAGGGCGGATACGAACATCAACAGAAAATGAACCAGATAGTGGTAATGTGGATTAAACCCGGCGACTTTGAAAACCAGCCAGTTAAAAATCCAATAAAAGGGACGAAACCTACCATTTTCTTTCTCGAAAATAACATCCCTTAGGCCTCTCAAATCGAAAGCTCTAATCGAGTCAGTTATTTTTTCCGAAATTAAGGCTGTATATCCGTCATCCACCAGCGACCAGGATATGAAAAGAGAGGGCAACCCTATTATTAATAAAAGGAGAAGCAGAGTTATCATCTGCCAAGAATTACAAGTCATCCAATCTTTAATTTTCCGTTTCATTTGTCTCTAATTTTTTTTACTAAGTATCCTTGATTAATCATAAAATACTTTAAGAAGATGAATCTCTCGAAAAAGTCCAAAAAGTTTGTTGGATAAATAAAGTTAAAATATTTTTCTTTGACTATACTGCCTTTCGTTTTCAAAACACCCTTTAACTTCCAAGGAAATATCCACTTTTCGTTACCATTATATGGCCTTATCCCAACCAAACCCAAAAATTCAAAAATGGGCCTATAAATTCTGTTTGGGGTTGTGATAGCAAATACTCCCCCTTTCTTTAAAACCCTAAAAATTTCAGATAAAACCTTTCTTTGATTATCAACGTGTTCTATTACCTCGGTGCAAAGAACTATGTCGAAGCTTTCATTTTTGAACGGCAAATCCGAAGCAGAAGCAATGAAAAATTTACCTTTGGGTACCCTTTGTTTGGCTTTTTCAATCAACTTTTTCCCAATATCAACCCCTATAACTTTTGCTCCCAAATTGGCTGCTCTCTGGGAAAAATATCCTAATCCACAACCAACGTCGAGAAACCTTTTACCTTTTAAGGGAACGCCTGCTAATAATTCTTCGAAAATTACTCTCAACCTTTTTTGAGTCTCCACATTATTTATCATCCTTTCCCAATCGTTAGAAATGCGCTCGTAAAATAATTCCTTTCTTGAAGCTTTCATTTATTTTTCTTTAAGTGCTTTATATAGAAGGTAGATATTAAATGGAGTCTTTAGGGTCCTATCAATGAATGTAAATCTTGAAGGCCTTTTATCTTCAACCACAACAGGAAAATCTGCAAGTTTAAAACCAGCTCTCTGCGCCCTTATTATAAGTTCTGTATAAAAAATATCGCTTGTCGTCTTGCATTTGGGCAATACTTTGTCGATAACGTTCTTTCTCAAGAGTTTAATTCCATGGGTGTCACTTCCCCTAAATCCAAAAGCTATCCGTAAAAAGAGGTTGAAAAATAGAGACACCGCTTTTCTCGCCAAAGACCTTTTATCTTCCGCCCAATAAGTTCTTTTAGAACCGATTATTACATCCCGTCCGTACATCCCTATGTCCGTAAGGTCAAGGAGGGGTAGGTCGTAGTAATCCACGTTAAAGATAGCGACAAACTCACCGCGAGCCTCCCTTAACCCCTTCCTTAGGGCGATTCCATATCCGGGTTTGGAATTTATTACTTTTACTTCTTTATTGCTCTTAGAGAAACCTCTTGCTATTTCTTCTGTTTTGTCAGTACATCCATTAATCACAACAAGTACCTCAGCGGGATACTTTTTCTTTCTTAAATGACCCACGATATCCTTTAGTGCATCCCGAATTAACTTTTCCTCATTTCTTGCCGGTAAAATTACGGATAGCTTCATTTTATCAATATCCCAAAAACTGCCTTGCCTTTATTTTTATCTCTTCTTTGGCCTCTTCTTCCGAATTGTAATATCCTGCGGTCATTTTGTCATCCCAGAAAACTTTAAAGTAATTTTGGTCTGAAAGAGTGACTCTCAAAACTTCCGTTGGGCTCCAAGGCAACTCTTTATCCTCTTCGGTGTCGTAAAAAGCTATGGTTTTATATTCCTCCAAAGTCGAAGTGTTTTCTAGAAGATAATTATGAACGCTCCTGGCCGTTTCTTGCCCTTTTGTTATCCAATTAGTCTTTGAGGTTAGGGTCAGAGTCACTATTGACGAAGAAATCCAAACGCTGAGAAATAGAAGATTTAAGATTTTGGATTTATGATTTACGAGAATATATGCAAGAAGAACGACAAAACCAACCAAAGGAACTGTCAGATAAAAAGCGAATTTGTGAAGCGGTAAGAATAAAACCGGCGAAAGGGTAAGTACAAACCAGGCAAGGAAAAACAAAAATATAGATTTAAGATTTAAAATTTTGGATTTAATAACAAGATAAAACAGCATCGCTACCTCCGTTACAAATAAAACAAGAATTGGGATTACTTCTCTCGACCAGAACTTAAAAAGATTGGGGTTAAATTTTAGGCCCGGGCCGACAAAGTCAACAAGCATTTCCGGTAAATTGAATGACCAAAGCGTGTACCAACCCAAGGTGTTTAGTGTTCTTCTCGCCGAAAAATCCCAAATGTAGCTATCCCCTGTTACGAAACCGTAATGGAAAAAACGCATATAGGAATACCCGGCAAGAAAGAGAACCCAGGGAACCAGCGAGATGCTAAGAATTTTTCCTGATGCATCCACTCTTTTTTGTAATCTCAAGAAAAAATAAATAAGGATAAAAACAAACGGAAGAACGACTGCATTTTCTTTGCTTAAAACAGCCAAAATAAAACCAATTAAGGACAGGAAATAAAGTTTTAAGTTTTTGTCTTCAAGAAATTTAATGAAATAAATGGCAGAAAAAAGAAAGGCGGCAGCAAGTCCGACCTCCTGAAAAGTTGCCAGATAATAAAAGTGGCCAAAATGCGTTGCCGATGTCGCATATAAAAACGCCGAAATTAAACCCACGTTCTCCTTTTTAGTAAGCTCCATCGTAAACTTATAGACAAGGTAAATAACTAGGAAAAAGAACAGAAATGAAATAATATGAAGCCCGAGTGGGTTAAGGTTAAAAAGTTTCCAACCCATAAAATAAAATACTTGCGTCGTTAGGGGCCGATAGATACCTAACCCTTCCGGTCCTTTGACCAGATTAAAAAAATTAAAAAAATCCTGAATAGTTTTTGCCCTAGAAATACTAAGGTGGAAAAAATCGTCGTTCGTATAGAATCCGAAAAGGGAAGGGGAATATAGAATATAAGTTACGAGAAAAATGAAAAACAGGTATTTCAAAGACGATTTCATTGGATTCCCGTGATCGTAAGGATTGATACTCTTCCTATGTTGTGCAAGTAATGCAATAGTAGTATGAGGGGATTTTGAGTGTATTTCTCGGCTATCTGTTCATCCAAAGAGAGTATCTTTTTGAACTCTTTGGAAGACAAAGATCCTTTATAAATTCGAAAGCTAGATAAAGTTTTGTTGATTATTTTGGGCATTTGCTTTTTGCCAAGCTTAAGCCATAAATCATACTCCATCACTCCGGTTCTGGCTCCCGTAAACGGTCCGAACTTTTGGTAGGCTGCCTTGCTTAAGAAAACAGACGACTGTGTCAGATAATTGGTCATTAAAAGAAACACATATTTATTCAGGAAAAGAAGAAAGTTTTTGTAACTTGTTATCGGTGAAAATACAACTCGACCCTTTTTGTCAATCATCTCTCCTTTACCGGCTACCCAAAGTATTTCTGGGTGTTCGGCAAAATACTTGCCGACTTTTAAAAGAGCTCCCTTTTTGTAAACATCATCGGCGTTGATATAAGTTAGCACCTCTCCGGTTGCCTTTGATAAACCTTTGTTTATAGCATCTAGCTGTCCCTTGTCTTTTTTTGATTCCCAAAAAATTACTTTAGGGTATTTAGAGGCAAATTGTTTGATAATTTCCACCGTTCCGTCTGTCGACACATTATCTTGAATAATAACCTCTAAGTTAGAATAGTTTTGAGAGACAATCGAGTTTAAAGTCTCCCTTATATATTCGGCTTTATTGTATGCAGGAATAACAATAGAGATCTTTGGTAGCTTCATAATTGTTAATTAAAAATGAAAAGTTAATAATTATAACTAAGAATTTAAAGTTTATTTCTGCCTTTAAGTGTCAATAAACTTGAACTTAAAATTTTTACTAACTCTTGCGTTTCTTTTTCAAGTTCTAAGGCATCTCCTCCCAACCGGGGGCTTAATTCTTTAGCCAAAGCTAGCCAAAAAAGTGTTTCGTTTCCACTTTTTAAGGCGTGGTGTAAAAAGTTAACAAAGTCTTTGCGCGAACTTGCCGCCTGGGCCTCAATTATGTTTGCGCCAATACTCGTTGATGCCCTTAAAAGTTGATCGGATATAATCCAAGAAGCTCTCTTTTGAGGCAACTTGTCAATTAGAATAATTACTTTTTTAGCAAGGTTGAAGGCTCTTTTAATTAGTTTTCGCCGAAATTCTCTTTTTTTCTCCACAATTTCTAATTATTAGCTATAACTATTAATTCTTATTTCTTAATTTTTAATTTTTTAAGCGCCTCTCTTCTTATCAGCTCCTCGAGTTTCTTTTCTATTCTTTTGGTCCTGATATAAGCTAAAGAAACCATAACGATAACCAGAACAAAACCTCCCATAATGAGCAAGTCCAAAAGCCTGGAAATAAAAAATGTTTCGGCAATATTTCTTAAGGTATCGGGAAAGAGAACGATGATGATGGCCCCAACCCAAGCGGCAGCCCAGATGGCCATTTCAATTCTGCCTATTTCCCCTCTTCTAAAATTAACATAAGCGAAATAAATCATTACCAAACCAAAAACGACTGCCAAAAATTGTAGGCCAAGTATCATCTTAGTTTAAATCGGATAATGTCAACCAAAATTTCGAGGCCGGCTGTTACCGTCAAGCCCTTGAATTTATCATAGTATAAAGTGGCTACCGGCACCTGGCAATATTTGAGCCTATATTTGCCGGTCATTGCCGCAATTTCCGTCTCAACGCTATAACCCGAAGACGCCCAATTGATTTTCCGGTAAGCCCGTTTGGTAAGGGCTTTAAAGCCGCAAAGGATATCCCCTACCTTAATCCCAAAAAGAACCTTCACTAAAAATGTAATCAGTCTATTCCCAAGAAGTCTCATCGTGGGTGTTCCCGCTAAATCCCTCTCGCCAAAAACAACCTCGCATTCTTTAAGAGCCTTTATGAACCTTGGTAAGTCCGAAGCTTTATGCTGGCCATCCGCGTCCATCAAAATAACCGCCCCTGCCCCCAAACCAAAGGCCGCTTTGCAGCCCGTTTTTAATGCCGCTCCCTTGCCCAGATTTACGCCGTGTCTCAATACGTTTGGGGTATATTTCCCCGCAACCTTAAAAGTGCCGTCTTTTGAACCATCGTCAACCACGAAAACTTCAAGGCCAGTCTTTTTGATTTCCGAAAGAACAGAGCCTATTCTTTTGGCTTCGTTGTGGGCCGGGATAACAACGGATATTTTCATTTAGACCTCCGGTCGCAATCCTCCCTTATGATACCCAATATCCCCGTACAAAGAGCATTGTCGCTACCGCAAGTGTAGCAAATAAAAGAAGAAAAATAACAGCTTTCGCAATTTTAGGCAGCCTTTTGCTCAAGATAGCCATTAGAAGAAAGGCCGGAAATAAAATTATCACATACCTTGGAAAAGACGAAAAACTTCCGGAAAGGGGCGGGATTAAATAACCGGCCAAGAAATAGAGGGAATAACTCAACCTTAATTTGAAAAACGACCAAGCTAAAAGCAATAAGAAAACTAAGGCGGTGATAATTTCCAAAAAAGTGCTGAAAACTACCGGAAAATAAGAAAAGGTCAGATTAGGAATAATTTTGAAAAAATAGCGATAGAACACTTGAGGGAGTAAGACCAAGTTGGTTGAACGTTGTTGTCCGAAAATAGTAATTGAGCTAAAAAACTCCAGTGGATTTCCGGTCGCTTTATTCAGATAAAGCATATAAATTCCCAGCCCGAAAGGAATAAATATTAAAGACAGAATTGGAAGGAGAAGATTTAGTTTCGGCTTTTCTTTTTTTGCCCGCCATATTTCGTAGGCGACAGCCGGAAAAAACGCTAACCCGGTAATTCGAGTCGCTGTCAGAACTGCACCCAAAAGCCCAGCGATGAGCCATCGTCGGCGTCTGGCGGCGTAAAAAGCCCAAACGGTCAAAGCCAAAAAGAAACTCTCCGTATAAAAAGCTCCAAAATAAAAAGAAGTTGGAAAAATCAACAAAAGCAAAATAGCAATTTTGGCAATATCGCTCTTGTAGTCAATTTTGATCAGTTTCCAAATTCCTATAAGAGCTGTCAAAAAACTGATGTTGGATATGAACAATCCTGCCAGAGCAACGTTTTTAAATCCTCCTCCTAAAATGCCGGCCAAAAATTTTGTCACCAACGGAAAAACAGGAAAATAGAAGTAAGTTAAAGGTAAATATCCTTGATAGGCAATCGAAGCGTAATGCTCGCCGTCAAAGTTGAGCCAGCTCCAAAAATATGGGTTTCGTAAATATTGCTCCGGCCCTCCGCCTAAAAAGTCTTTATTCAATAAAAAGAAAAACGACCCAAAAAAGACAAAGGCCAAAAGAACAGTCCGCCAAATCATGAAAGAAAACAAGATAAATCTAAAATCGTTTTTTTTCATTTACCGGCAACTAGTCTGTAAACATTAGCAGTTTCCCATGCAGTTTTTTGCCATGAATAATTTCCGGCAAGGACTTTGCCTGTCTCAACTAGCTGGTTTCTCAAAGTTTCGTCCTCCAAAATCATAGAGATTTTCTTCGCCATATCTCTTGGATCTTTGGGGTCGGCAAACAAACAACCGGGCTCCCCGATTTCTACCAATGCCTGTGTTCTCGAAGCGACAACCGGACAACCAGAAGCAAACGCCTCTAGCACTGGAAGCCCGAAACCTTCATAAAAAGATGGTTGACAATAAACGCTGGCAAGGTTATATATTTCCACTAAATCGTCGTCATCAACAAAACCCAACCTTATTACGTCTTTGTCATTTCCATGTTTTTTCAATAATTCCGATAAGATCCTGTTTTCGGGATGGGTTTTATCGAAATCGGTTGAGGCCGCTTGTTTGCCAACAATAACAACCGGGATACCGACAATTTTTGAAGCTTTGATAAGCCCCATAACATTCTTATTGTAATTGACATCGCCCACATAGAGCACAAAGCGGTCGGGTAAACCATACTTCCGCTTTGCCGCGATTAGTGATTGGTGATTAGTGATTGGCTGGAATATTTCTCTAGGAGCGAGGTGGACAACATGAATTTTTTCGGCGGGTATACCTAAAAATCGAACAATATCCTTCTTGGAAGTTTCGGAAATTGTTATCACCGCATCCATCTTCTTAAGAAGATATTTCTGGATTAGGAACCTTACTTTCCCTTTTATGCCGGGAGGGTAGGCTTTGGGATAGACAAGGTAAATTAAATCGTGGATTGTTAGAATTGATTTTTGGCGTTTGAAAAAGGGAATACTAAATAAATAAGGGTGAAATTTCTGATAATGGACGAGATCATATTTTGATAAATCGGCACAACTCACATCCACAAGACTTATTTTAATATCTTTAATTTTCTTGAGATGTTCAACTAACGATTTGGTATGAAAACCTATTCCCCGGACGGCATCGCCACTTTTCAATGGAGCAGTATCGATGGCAACGCGTATCATCCTATTAAATATCTAAGATATGCTCTGGAGAACCGCAGGGCCGAGAAAAACGAAAAAACAATTCCCTGAAAGCCGTCGAGTATCCCTTTGTGTCTTACTTGAGTCAGAAAAAACCACCAACCAGGCTTAAAAAGGACATAATTTATAAATTGCCAAAGATTTTTTGAAAGTCGGTCTTTTCTCATTTCATCAACGATCAAACCAATATAATAGTTATTTCTTTGCAGGTATCTTTTAAATGTGGGGTCTGCCATATGAATCAGGTCGTTCTGTAACCACCCCACTCTTCCATCAATCGTCATTTGTTCATGGACGCTCTTTGCGGGAAAGCGGGCTTTTCCCTTTTTAACTAGCCTAATAACGCCATCCGGGTAAACTCCCCCGTGGCGTAAGTATTTACCCAAGAAATAATTTAATCTGGGAATAAAGAATCCGGCGTAGTCTCCCTCTTTTGTTCCAATCCGACCGTCTCTTTCCTCAAGAAGCCTTTGGTGCCGAAGGAATAGTTTACGATTTTTTAAGGTTTCCTGATATTTTTCTATTTCGTTATCATTCATTCTAATAATTTTTTTAATCTCTGCCGCCAGTTCTGGTGTTACCCTTTCATCGGCATCAAGCTGGAGTATCCAGTCTCCATTCGCTTCCTCAAGCGCTTTTTGTTTAGTTGTATGGAAAATGGGAGAGTGTTCGACAGAAATGATTTTTGCCCCGAATAACTTGGCTATTTCAACTGTTCTATCCTCCGATCCCTCATCTACGATCACAATCTCGTCCGCAATATCTTTTACCGACTCGAGACACTCCTTGATGTTTTTCTCTTCGTTTCGAGTTGCTAAAACAACACTAAGTGTCCGGTGAATAGTGTTCGGTGAAAGGGGTTTCATCTTTTTCTAGTTAAACTATTAATTAGAGCACTAATCGACCTTAAAAGTTGCTCATATTCGTCTCTAAGTTCTTCATATTTGCTCGTCGAAATATAGTTTAAGTCTTTAACCAAAATTAAAAAATAAGTCACTTCACCCGCTGACCCACGGGCATTAAATAGAAACTTAATAAACTCTTTGGTCGTGTTCCTATAATAACCTTCAACAATATTGGCAGGAACAGACGAAGCCGCCTTTCTAAGTTGGGAGACAAGGCCATAGGCCTCTTGCTTCGGAAAACTTCCTGTAATTTTATAAATTTCTAGCACAAGTTTATGGCCTATCTGCCACACTTTCAGGTCTTCGAATTTGGTTATTTTATTCTTCATCTCACTGCTCACAACTCACTAGCCACTGTTCACTGTCCACCATCTTAGTTTGCTACCACCTCAAAATAAAGGTGTCCATTTGAGCCGTAAATTCTCTCGATAACGTTTGCCTCATTTGGTATTTCTTCATCCGTACCTGCAATTAAAGAATCTGGGTAGCTTTCCCGTATTTTATCCCAATCTGATATTGGCACGAAAACATATTTGTCAAATTCCCTGACGGTAGAAAAACCAAAACGATCCCTGGGCGTAAGTTGGTGGTTGTTCTGGAAATTCTGGGGCGGGTATTTTAAGTAAAAAAGGAGCATTATATACGGCTGGTCGTACCGGTCGGTAACGACTATATTTTTATACTTGTCCTGATTTTGCCTAATATAACTCGCCAGTTCCTTAAGTCCATATTGAGAAGAAAAGTGATATTCTTTTGCCATATGCACCCAATACATATGAAGATATCTAGCAAAATTTCCTCCAATAATAATTATGAAACCGGCAAATATTATATTAAGAAATGCTTTTCTTTTAATCTGTTTATGGAGAAAAAAAGAAAGAGAAATCAACCCATAAGCCGAAATTATCACCAAGGGAATAATCATGTTTTGGGCGCGAAGGGAGTGCGGGGACTGAAAAGTCAAAGCTGCTCCTATTGGGGCAACTAAAAGCCAGATGAGAATAGGGGCCCAGCCTTTCGACTTCTTGGCAATGAAAACAAATCCGGCAACTAAAAATATAATATCCAGTAAGTACATCTGCCCCGTTTCCGGAACTTTATTTCTTTGTATTTCGTCACCCGAAAGAAATAGAAACTCCCCCCAAAAATGCTCGGCCCAGTTTTGGGCAAAGGCCAAACCATAATTAACAGCCTTGTTGTGTAAAATCTTTGCCCACGGTCCCTGGAGGCTTGGGTGCTCCCCTCTTTGTTCGTTAATTCTGGCTAAAGGTCCCGGATCGGCAAAAAGACCCACACCGGCCGCCCTTTGGCCCACAGACCCCCTGGTAAAATCCCAAGCTAGAGGAATAAGAATCAACAAACCAATAACCCCAGCGGTAAGTACCGACTTGAGGTTGTTTTTAATGTTTTTAAAGTAAGTTACCAAAAGACCTAATCCCAATAGAGGAACTACAATTCTTGCAGCGTGGTAGGCATAAAGAGAGAGAGCAAAGAAAATAACGCTCCCCAAAAAGAATCGGGAATTATTCAATCCTTTAAAAAACAACCAAACTCCCAAAGTGATGAGAAATGTTGCTAGATTTACCTCCCATCCCCCGCGGGAAAAGTGCAAGTGCCAAGGTGAAATGGCAAGGAAAAAAGCAGCGGTTAGTCCTAAAAGCTCATTTTTGAAAATCTCTTTAACCAACAAATAAATAACCAAAACGGTTCCCACCCCCACAAGGGCACCTGGAATTCTCACTGCCCATTCATTCATACCCAATACTTTTATAAACGGAGGGGTCAAGTAAAAATACAGCCCAGGTTTGAAATCGTTAAAAGATTGGAAATGGATCGGCCAGGGATTGCCGTGTTCATCCAGCCCAGTCTGGATTAGCGAGTAAGCGTTATAACCAATAGCTGCTTCATCGGCATTTAGGGCCGGGTAGCTATCAAGTTTATAAAACCTTAAAAATACTGACATTAGAACAATAAGGCAAAGTAAAAATTTTTTCATTTAACCTCCAAAATTCGAAAGGCTGTATTGAAACCGTCCAAGTATTTTATTTCGGCGATGATTTTAAAAAGATTTTCGTCTTTGGAATCTTGCGGAGGAATTCGGATTGTGTCCGCAACAAATAAAACTCCGTGTTCCCCTCGATTTACAGACCAGTCAATCGGAACAAACTCAATATTGTCTAGCTTGACGACATAGCCAACATCTCCTTTGTATTCGCTTTCTATCAAATTAGCTTGCTTTTGGTACTTTGCCGGATCATATCCTTGAGTATAACCGTCTCCGCCGGAATAACCGTCTCCACCGTAAAACAGGAAATAAATATACGGCTGGGCAAAGGATTGCTGAACTTTAATTTTTTTGTAATTCCCTTGAATCGGAGTAATCGTATCGACAACTTGTTTATACCCATACTCCCAGTATTTAGAATTGTGTTTGGGTAAGTGGACAAAGTAAGCATCCAAAAAATAAATAAAAGCGGCTAGAAAAACTATACCAAAAATTATTTTGGCTAATCTACCTTTTTTAAACAAAGCATCTAGACCAAAACCTAACAGAACTGCCATCGGTACCAAGGTATTTAGGGCCCGAACCGCATGCACCGCATCCCGAGAGAGTGCGGCCGGGAGAGGAGCCAAAATAAGCCAAAGCCAAATAAAAGCCGCACTCTTTTTCCCTTTATATCTGACCAAAGCAACAAACCCCAAAATCAAAAGAATAAGATCTGACAAAATAAGCATTCCCTGATAGGGGGCTGAATGCCTGGGGTTTGACCAATCACCTTCAAAAAACAGAAACCTGCCCGAGAAGTGGTTAAACCATCTGCCTAAAATTCCCCTTAGGAAATTTAGGGCTTCCGAATGAAAAAGGTAATAGTTGAAATCCCCGATTCTCTCTCCACCTTGATCCAAGAAAACCTGCGTATATTCCTTCGGCCTGGGATAGGAAAAAATACTAAAAACCGTCAGTCTACCGGTCGCCCCGTTGAAAAGACTGATAATGATGGGTAAAGAAACAAGAAAACCGCATAACCCGGCAAAGATTATTTGTTTCAAAGGATACTTGACTATGTCTTTCCAGTAAATTAGTACCAGCAAAAGAACTACAATCCCAGTTGATAGCTTTGCTCCTTGGTAGGTCAAAAACGTCAAGGCGAAAAAAATTGCCGAAAGGATAACAAATTTTGCTCGGGTAAGAGATTTCAGGAAAAAATAGATCCCGGCTAGGGTTAGAGTTAAAGCAACATTAACCTCCCAAGCTCCCCGGGAAAAATAAATCGCCCAGGGCATAACCGTCATCACGAAAGCCGAGGCTAGGGCGAGCGATTCATTGAAAAGTTTCCGAACGATAAGGAAGAGTAAATAGATGGATAAAATTCCTAGCAGGGCAGAGGGGAGCCTGACTGCAAATTCGTTAAGTCCCAATGCCGCTACCGCCGGAACCGCAAGGTAGATATAAAAGCCAGGTTTATAGTCCCCAAATGACTTGAATATTATGGGGAGCTTAGTCCCATATTCATCTTTTCCGGTCTTTAGAATCGAATAGGCGTTATAACCTAATGAGGCCTCATCGGGTGTTAGGTGAGGGGGGATAGAACCCAAATTCCAAAGTCTTAAAATTGCAGCTAGCCCAAGAATTAATATTAGAAACTTAGTTTTCATATATTTCAAAGGCCGTTCTCCCGTCCAAAAAGTTTATGGTCTTGAGCTTTTTCCACCCCACAGGGTAGTTTCCGGGAGTGGTAATAAGTAGGCATTTTATTTTTCCGGTGCAATCCACTATTTCTTTCTTGCTCTCTAGAACAAAGATTCCTTTTTCCTTCGGAATTTCCCAATCGTTAACAAAATAAAACTTGTCAAACCTATCTACCCAAAACCAATCCGATCGGGCAAATCTGATCAGATTCGGGTCGTTTATATATTTAGCCGGATCCCATGGCCAAAAGAAAAGTACAAATTCGTGCGGCTCGCCGTATTTTTTGCTAATTATGACTTTGTCAATATCGGCGTATTTTTCTTTGATATAGTCAACCGCCTCTTTATATCCGTACTGCCAACTCCAGGAATAACTTCGGGGATAATCAAAAAAATATCTTTTGAAATAATTTTCTGCCGAAGAAAAAAGGGTCAAAATATAAACAATTAATGCCGCCAAAAACAAAAGGTGAGATTTCTTTCCAAGATACAAAAAGCTTTTTACTACCCCCAGCGAGACAATAATCATCGGCATGGGAATCATAGTGATTGTCCGTAACGCGTGGGGGGCCTCGCGGGTCAAACTAGAAGCGACCGGGGAAAGAAAAAGCCAAGTAATAAGAAATGCTGACTCGAGTGTTTTCTTCTTAACTAAAAAGAGTAACCCGACCACAAAGAAAACAATATTGATCGAATAAATCAGTCCGTGATTGGGAAGACTAAATTGGTAATGACTTCCTCCATTAAGGGCCAGAAAATCCAGGGAAAAATGAGAAATCCAGTTTTTAACGAACCTCCCGGCAAAATAAGTTGCTTTATTGTAAAAGATCTTTTCCAAACCATAGGGTAAGCCTGCTTCTAGTCTCTTTTCATTAATCTGGGCGATGGCCCCTTCATCAACAATGGCCACCTTGGAATATCTCGCCTGTCCGACGGCGTTAAGGAGTTGATAAAACATTGGAACGAAAAAAATAATCCCAACAATACCTGCGGTTATAAAATTCCTCTTTTCTTCGCGCCAAAGTCCCCGAAGTCTCTTCCTGTTAAGAACCATTGAGCTGCCAATCATCAATGGCACGAAGATCCTGGCTGAATTGTAGGTCCAGACCGATAACCCTAAAAGCAGAGACGAAACCAGTAGGTATTTCGTATCTTTAATTCCCTTTAGAAAGAAATAAAAACCAGAAACAATCAGGGCCAGAGACAAATTTCCCTCGAATGCTCCTCTAGACAAGAAAAAACTCCAGGGTTCGACAGCAACAAAAAAGGCGGATAGAAGACCTATTTTTTCTCCGAATAATTTTTTTGCCAAAAGATAAGTAAATAAAACGGTAATCGTGCCGGCAATTACCGATGGGAGCCTGACTACCAATGGAGTTAGTCCAAGAAAAAACTCACTAATAGAGGTTAGATAAATATAGACCGGCAACTTGTAATCTCCGTATGCTCGAAAAATCAGTGGAAAATTCACTCCCCACTCATCTTTGGCAGTTTTTAGTACCGAATAAGCATTATAGCCATGAGAAACCTCGTCCCAGTTGAGTGCTGGCGGTATTCTGTCAATCAAAATAACCCTTAAGATAAAACCTAAAAAGATAATAAAACAAAGAAGTGCGTTGGTAGAGGTAGTCTTTTTTAACATTTATTTAACAACGAGCGGATCGACTATATAAATAGAAGGGGACTGGTTGGGATAATAAATAATTTTAATGGGATTCGCATACTCGGGAAACTCCGACGGTTTACCCACTAAAATAACGCCCGGTATTTTTGAATCATCAAGGTAATTGATATTTTTAAATAAATATTTACCCAATCGATACTCACTAAGCTGATCAAGAAAAGGGAGCCCCAAATCTCTGTATCTTAGCCAGTCTTTTGTTTCCACCTGATAGCTTTTGGGGTCCCACTGATTGTAAAAAGCAACATAAATCTGGGGTTCGGATAAAGATCGGCTCACTAAAATGGTTTTATAATCTTTCTCATTTTGAGAAATAAATTCTAAAGCCTCCCTTCTCCCAAAAAGCATCCCTTCCGCTCCTCGACTCGGTTGATGGAAAAAATAATCCTCCAAAAAGAATATTAAGGAAACCAAAAATAGCATGATATAAACCCCTATAAAAATTCCCCTTACTTTTGACGAGAGAAATTTAACAATTACCATTGCGCCATAGGCGCTGAAAATCTGTATCGCCGGCATCATGACTGCAGCCCGATTGGCGGCATAACCCGGACCTTTGGTTAAAGCGGCAGGAACGATTGATATAAGTATCCAAAAAAGAACTAAGCTCAAGGTTTTATTTTTCTTTAAGCCAAACTTTGCCGAAAACCATAGAGAAGCTAAAACAAACGGCAATTCAATTAAATAAAGCATGCCTCTGCCGGGAACCATTCCGTAAGTCCATTCTCCGGGTCCTAGAGTAAAAAGAAATTGAGGAGATAAGTAGGTCGAATAGGTGTTGGTGAAAGCGTCTATTAGATAAACAAGCTTGTTAGAAAAAATACGCGCAAGCGGGATTGGAAGTCCGGCAAAAACCGCTTCGTACCTTCTGTCGAAGACCGACATCCATTTATCTGTTGGATTAAAAATTGTTATATCTGCCGCTCTTGAGCCTCCGCCCATAAAAACACCGTAAAAGGCAATAGTTAAGAAAACTAAAAAAAGCAGAATGGGGCTTAAATATTTTTTAATACTCCCTATATTATTGATATTCAATTCCCTTCGGTAGCCAAAAACTAAAGCCGCAATAATTATAGGTGTAACTAATCTTGCTGAATGATAAGAAAAAAGGTTTAACCCAAAGGCAATTGCACTCCCTATTAGCCATTTTTTATTAGTTATACCCTTATAAAACATCCACACTCCCAGGGTCATAAATAAAACCGTTAAGTTTGCTTCGAATGCCCCTCTCGATAGCGGTACGTGCCAAGGGCTTATCGCTAAAAGGGCCGAAGCGATGATGCCCAATCTTTCGTCCCCGAACATCCCTTTTGTCAAAAGGTATGTGGCAAAAACAGCAAGAATTCCGATTAAAGAGGCCGGAAGTCGTGTTGCAAATTCGTTAAGACCAAAGATCGAAATTGAAGGCATTGCCAGATAGGCGTAGAGAGGTAGCTTAAAATCACCAAAGGATCGAAGCATTAAAGGCCAAGGGCTGCCCCATTGATCTTTGCCAGTTTTCAAAAGCGAGTAAGCATCATAGCCGAAAGAGGCTTCGTCAGGAGTAAAGCCGGTGGGATGCGTGGAAATTCCCCAAACCCTTAAAGCAAAGGCTAATGCCAGTATAACGAACAGGATTATCTTATTGAGTCGGCCAAAAAGTTGCATAGGTTTCAGGCAATAAGCCGTTTTTAAATATTGGGTCTTCTTCTTTGGAATACTTCACCCTCTCGGGCAATTTTTCCAATTCCCCCGTCCCTTTAAATTCTACTAAAAGTATAGTCGGTTGCCCGTCTCTAAAGTAGATTGCGTCAACCAGAAACGCATTCTTGGGAACTTGGTAACCAAAACAAACATACAAGACTTCTTTCTTACCCGCCGGCGGGCATTCATAAGGCATGTTGAAAATAATCTTATCGTAGCGAATAACCCTTACTCCTTTAGTTAGAGATTTGGGAGCAAATTCGCTTTTGCTAATAAACTCCCTAGGATCAACCTTATTATAGAATAGGTATGGAATATAG
>CAYMZX010000003.1:0-116760 GCA_964395115.1 uncultured Gammaproteobacteria bacterium | reverse complement strand
GGCATTCCCTTTCTTAATCCAAAAGCCGCAATCGAGACTCTGGCTCGCCGGATAGACGGTTTTTGGCCAGAGATGACGGCCAAGTCGCGCAACAGAGAATTCATTAGTTCTTTGTTGCCAGAAATTTCACCAATTCCCATATTAAGGGTCACTTTAGTCACCTTTGGAATGGCCATTGGATTACTAATCATGAATTCTTTGGCCAATTGAGGCGCAACTTCCCTTAGATATTTTTCTCTTAATGATATTTTTCTTGGTTCGTCCATATTTTAGTTATTGCTTTATATCTATCTCTTTTTTGCACTTGGCACAAACTCTCACTTTCTCTTTTTCTAAAATCCTGAATCCAACCCTAGTCTGTTTTTTGCATTTTGGACAAATAAGGGCAACCTTGGAAAAAGGAAGTGGCCGGGGAAGGTCGTAAATCCCCCCTTTTTGGCCCTGAAAACTTTTAACATGTTTTTTATAAATATTTATTCCTGGAACGATGACCGTCTTTTTTTTATAGTCGATTGATTCTATTTTCCCTTCCCGGCCTTTATCTTTTCCGAGAGTTATCTTAACAGTGTCTCCAATTCTTAACTTGATCATAACGGTCTTTCTTTTAAACAACCTCCCGTGCTAGCGAGGCTATTTTGTTATAGCCTGCTTCTTTTACTTCTCTGGCAATCGGCCCCAATATCCTAGTACCCCGGGGAAGGCCCAGTTTATCTATAACTACCCCCGCATCGTCATCGAAACGAATATAACTCCCATCTTGGCGCCTGACTTCCTTTTTTGTCCTAACAATCAATACCCGTACTTTCTCATGATCGGTAACCACACCGGCGGGATCCGCTCCTTTAACTACACATAAAACAACATCTCCTACGGTGGCTGTTTTGCCTATCTTGGAGGAAATTCCAATAACTACTAATCTTCTTGCTCCGGAATTATCTGCCGGTTTTAAAACACTTCTAAGTTGGATCATTTTCCTCCTTTCTCCTCAATTTTTTCTAGAATTTTCCATTTTTTAAGTTTGCTATAAGGACGACTGGCAATAAATTTTACCAATTCTCCTTCTTTAACTCCTATCTCGTCATGAACCTGGTATTTTTTAACCCTCTTGAATCGTTTTTTATAAAGAGGATGAACATATATTCTTTCCACTGCTACCACCGCCGTTTTTGGCATCTTCGTTGATACTACCTGACCAGTAAATATTTTCATTTTGTTTCTTCTGCTATTTCTTTTTCCAGCAAGGTTTTTTCTTTCAAAATCGTAAAGAGTTGGGCGATATCTTTTCTTAAATTTCTTGCCTTCTTGACATTTTTTTCTTCGCCGGAGGCAATCTTAACTCTAATTTTGGCAAGTTCCAACTTCTTTTCTTTTATAATTTTGGCAATTTCTTTTTTCTTCTTACTTCTTATTTCTATAAGGTCTTTTTTCTTCATAATTCCTCCTTGAAAATTATTTTTGTCTTTACCGGCAGTTTGGCAGACGCTCTTTCGAAGGCTGCTAGAACATGTTCTCTACTGGCCCCTGCTACCTCAAAAAGTATCCTGCCGGGAATGACCACGGCCACATATTCGGAAACATCTCCCTTTCCTCCACCCATTCTCTTTCCCGCCGCCCTTGAACTTACCGGCTTGTCAGGAAAAACTCTTACCCAAACCCGACCCCCTTTTTTGAGATTATGGGTGATGGCTCTTCTAGCAGCCTCTATCTGCTTAGCCGTTACCCAGCCGCGTCCAAGAGCTTTCAGGCCAAATTCCCCAAATGCCAAAGTTGAACCTCTCACGGCAACTCCTTTTCTTCTCCCTCTGAAATCTTTGGCATATTTTCTTCTTTTAGGTTGTAGCATAAAAATTACTCCTCCGGTTTTTTATGAATCCATACTTTAACACCGACATAACCGCGCTTAAGTAAGGCTTGTGCTTGAGCATAGTCAATATTCTCTCTTAACGTTTGTGAAGGTACTGATCCTTGTTGAAATTTTTCCACACGAGAAATCTCCGCTCCTTCAATTCTGCCGCCAAGGACTACCTTTATACCCAAAGCACCGGCTGCCATCACCCTTTCGATTGCTTTGGTAACCGCCCGCCGATGAGGCATTCTTCTCTCCAACTCAGCAGCGATTCTCCCTGCCACCAAATAAGCTGAAAGTTCGGGATTTTTGACCTCATTTACTCTTAAGTCTATTTTCATATCTTTAATCTTCTCTTTCCTTGTAGAAGCGATAATATCCAAAATGAATTTCTTTACGTCCTCGATCCCTGTTCCTCCACGACCAATGACTACACCCGGTCTAGAAACTGTCAAGGTAATTACGATGCTCTTGGGCAATCTTTCAATCTCAACGTTTGTTATTCCTGCTAGTTTGAGTTTCTCGAATAAAGCCTTTCTTATTTTTATATCCTCTACCAGGTAATCTTTGTAAATTTTGTCAGCGTACCAGCGAGACTTCCAAGGAAGAAACTCGCCAACTCTCATCGCAAATGGGTTAATTTTTTGTCCCATATTATTTTTCCTCATTCTTTATCTTTTCAATCTTTCTTATAGGTTCGTCTATCTCCTTAGATTCCCCTTTTGTCTCCAAAACAACCCTGATATGACTCATCCTTCTTTTAAAAGGGTGCCATCTTCCTCGCGAAACCGGCCTTCCCCTTTTAAGCCTCGGCCCCTCGCTTATCCTGATTTCGGCAAATAATAGGTCTTCCTCATTGACCCCCTTATTTCTGGCATTGGCAATTGCACTCTTAATTACTTTAATCAGTGGTTCGACTGCTCTTTTGCCGGTAAATGGCAGGATCTCGATGGCTCTAGTCGGAGTAAGTTTCTTGGCCTCCCGAGCAATTGGCCTTAACTTTTTGGGTGAGCTTATTAAAAATTTTTGTTCAGAAATAATTTGCATAGTTTTTAAGTCTTCTCCAGAATTCGCTTGACAATCTCTCCATGCCCCCTAAATGTCCTCGTGGGAGCAAATTCTCCTAATCGATGGCCAACCATATCTTCGGTAACAAAAACGTTGATAAAAATCCGGCCGTTATGAATTTGGAAATATTTTCCTACGAATTCGGGCGGAATCTGAGAATCTCTTGCCCATGTCCTAATGGGGTTTTCCTTCGTCCCCATACCTGCAGCTACTTTTTTTAAAAGGTTGGCATCAATGTATGGTCCTTTCTTAATAGAGCGTGACATTATAACTTACTTCCTCCTTTGAACAATCAACCTGTCAGAATATTTTCTCTTTTTTCGGGTTTTACCAACCGCGGGTTTTCCCCAAGGAGTTTTTGGGTATTTCAACCCTACCGAACTTTTACCTTCTCCTCCTCCGTGAGGATGGGCGGCTGGATGCATAACAACACCCCGAACCGTCGGTCTTACCCCCTTCAAGCGCATTCTTCCCGCCTTACCAAGTTTCCTTTCCTTTGCCTCAACCCCTCCAAGTTGACCAATTGTGGCCAAACAATTGGGTAAAAACCTTCGAATTTCTCCCGACGGTAGTTTAACTAATACATATTTTCCCTCTTTTCCTTGCAAAATAGCGGCAGAACCGGCACTTTTTACTAATTGTCCTCCTTTGCCGGGTCTTATTTCTATATTATGAATCTGCGTCCCCGCTGGGATTTTACCCAAAGGTAAAGCGTTACCAATTTCTATCGGAGCGGCCTCTGACGAAATAACTTTCGCTCCGACTTTTAAATTATTGGGGGCTAAAATATAACGTCTCTGGCCATCTTCGTATAACACTCGGGCGATCTCTACATTCCTATTGGGATCATACTCAATTTCCTCAACCCTTGCCCAAATGTCTTTTTTATCTCTTTTAAAATCAATTTCCCGCAGGAAACGCTTCTGACGTCCCCCCTGGTGCCGAACGGCTATTTTTCCTCTGCTTCTTCCTGCTTTTTTAGGTAAAATTTTCAAAAGTTTCATTTTTTCCCTTTCTTCTCTTCAAATAATTCAATCTTTTCATCGCCACTAAGAATCACAATTGCCTTTTTTTTCCTTTTAATCGTCTGGGTTAAACCTCGAAAATTTCTCTTTTTTTTGCTCCGATAATTCATGGTGTGAATTTTTTTTACGTGAACATCAAAAATTTTTTCAATTTCCTTTTTAATCTCGTCTTTGGTGCTGAGTGGTGAAACCAAAAAAGTGTAATGCCCAAGTTTGGCTTCTCTCATACTTTTTTCTGTCAAAACGGGAGTCAGTTTCATTTTTCCTTTTCTGTCTTTTTCTCTTCAAAAATGTCTTTATCAAAGATGATGGCCCCGCCAACAAAAACATCGTAAGCGTTCAGATCTTTGAAAAAAATAATTTTTACATTCTTTAAGTTTTTAATAAATTTTTTGACCCCAAGATTTTTCTCGGCTAAAACTAAAGTAGCCCTTTTAGTTTTAGCATCAGATAGTATTTTTTTAACTAACTTATCGGCATCTTTGGTTTTTTCTAAATTTTTTAAACCCCTAACAACTGTGACTAATCCTTCCTTAGCCTTGGTAGAAACGGAAATAGCTACCGCTTTTTTCTTCATTTTGGCTGGTAGTTGCAAAGTCCTTTTTATCCCTTTGGGCCCATGAGCCTTTCCTCCGCCAACGAAGATAGGGGCGGATCGACTTCCGTGCCTAGCCCCACCGGTTCCTTTTTGCCGATACAGTTTCTTCTTGGTTCGACGAACTTCGGCTCTTGTCTTAACTTTAGCTAATCCCGAATGGAGTCTGTCTTCGTAAACCCGGATTGTCTGGGCCAATAGACTCAGATTTTCCTTCTCCTCCAAAAATTTAGGAAGGGGATATTGATCAAGTTTTATTCCTTTGGTTGAATAAGAATTAACTTTGAGCATTATTTCCATCCTGGACTAGCGCCTGATCCTCGGTAGAAGTTGTTTCTCCCTCTTTAGCCTCTTCGCTCTTTGGCTCCCCTTCTACCACCCGGGCCTGAACTTGCTGAATTCCTTCGAGTTTTCCAGAAGAAAGTTTTTTAATAATCAGAAGCCCACCGGTTACTCCGGGAATAGGACCAGAAATATCCATTTCATTTTTTTCAGGATCCAAGGAAACCACTTGAAGATTTTTTATCGTTACCTTATCCCCACCCATTCTTCCTGCCATTTTCTTTCCTTTATAGACTCTTCCGGGTGTAGTTGTTTGCCCGATCGATCCAGGCGCACGCTCCCGATCTGATTGCCCATGCGTCCGGGGACCACCAGAAAAATGCCATCTTTTGACAACGCCAGCAAATCCCTTTCCTTTGGAAATTGCGGTCACTTGGATATAATCGCCGACCTTGAAAATGTCCGAGGCTTTAACTACGTCTCCTACTTTGAAGAGGGGCTCCTTTTCAAATCTGATCTCCCGCAAAAAACGAGGCGCCTTCTTGTCTTTTAAGGCGCCCTTCAAATGACCCTGAAGAGGTTTGGTCAAGTCTTTTATATTTCTTTTATCAAATCCTAACTGGACCGCCCAATATCCATCTTTGTTTTCTTTCTTGATTTGGGTTACCACACATGGACCAGCCAAAACCTTGGTCACAGGAACCCTTTTCCCTTCAACAAAGGTCTGGCCCATCTTTATTTTTGAACCTAAAATTGAGTTTATCATGTCTTTAGCACGAAAAAAGGCGCCTGGAGGCGCCCTATTGGCACATCCTCAACTATCCTTTGTGGTCTTAAACTAGAAAAACCACCTCCATGTAATCGGGAAAATTATATCAAACGAAGCTACCTCTGGCAAGAGAGAATAATTACATCTTTATTTCAATGGAGACTCCGGCCGGAAGGTCAAGATTTGAAAGAGAATCAATAGTCCGTTCGGAAGGGTCAATAATATCGATCAACCTCTTGTGAACGAGAACTTCGAAGTGCTCTTGAGCATCTTTGTCGGTAAAGGGGGATTCCTTGACTGACATAATTGTTCTTTTGGTGGGAAGGGGGATGGGTCCGACTATCTTTGCACCAGTTGCTAAAGCAGTATCCAATATCTTGGCCGCCGCATCATCAATAACGCGGTGGTCATAAGATTTTAACTTGACGCGCAAACGTCCTATAGGCATTTTGCTGGTTAAGGTGCAATTTTATGCAATAATCTTGGTGATGACTCCAGCACCAACTGTAGAGCCACCTTCACGAATTGCAAACCTTGAGCCTTCTTCCATTGCCACTGCCTGGATAAGCTTGACCTTCATTTTGGCATTATCTCCAGGCATAACCATCTCGATTCCTTCGGGAAGAGTCACTTCACCGGTTACATCAGCCGTTCTAATATAAAACTGCGGTTTATAGCCACTAAAGAAGGGGGTGTGTCGTCCTCCTTCCTCTTTTGAAAGGATGTAGACTTCAGCTTCAAATTCGGTATGCGGAGTAATCGATCCGGGCTTGGCAACAACCTGACCCCTTTCAACCTGATCTTTTTCGATTCCTCGAAGAAGAAGGCCGACATTATCTCCCGCTTGAGCGTAATCGAGCGTCTTTCTGAACATTTCTACCCCAGTGACAACGGTCTTTTGGGTGTCTCTTAGTCCAATAATTTCGACTTCTTCGTTTGTATTAAGTTTTCCCCTTTCGACTCTGCCGGTAACGACTGTTCCTCGACCTTTAATGGCAAAAACATCTTCGATAGGCATAAGAAATGGTTTTTCAACATCTCTTATCGGTTCAGGGATATATTCATCAACGGCTTTCATAAGCTCAATAATCGCTTTCTGGGCTTCCTCGTCTCCTTCCAAGGCTTTAAGGGCACTGCCCCTAATTATCGGAGCTTCGTCTCCTGGATACTCATATTTCTTAAGAAGCTCTCTGACATCAGCTTCTACTAAATCAATAATTTCCGGATCGTCAACTGTGTCTGTTTTGTTAAGAAAAACGACAATTGCCGGAACATTGACTTGACGAGCCAAAATAACATGCTCTCTGGTTTGGGGCATTGGACCGTCGGCTGCCGAAATCACTAGAATTGCACCATCCATTTGAGCGGCACCGGTAATCATGTTTTTGATGTAGTCCTGGTGTCCGGGGGCATCGATGTGGGCATAATGTCTCTTTTCCGTTTCGTACTCAACATGGGAAATGTTGATAGTTACCCCTCTTTCTCTTTCTTCAGGAGCAGCGTCGATGTCTTCAAACTTAAGGGGTTTTGTCCTATTTCCCTGCTGTTTCGCCAAGACATTAGTAATCGCCGCCGTGAGAGTGGTCTTTCCATGATCAACATGACCAATAGTTCCCACATTCACATGGGGTTTTGTTCTTTCAAATTTTGCTCTTGCTTCAGCAGCCATATTGTTATTTTAAAATATTTTTTCCTCTTTTACAAACAAGAAAGGGCATATTTGCCCTTATCCTCGGATATTATAGTTACGCACGAAATCTTCTGTCAAGAGGCAGTTGGCGGACGACTTTTTGCTATGATAGTTTCGGCAATGTTTTTGGGGACTTCTTCATAATGAGATGGCTCCATATAAAAGCTTGCTCTGCCTTGCGAGATAGATCGAAGAATTGTTGCATAACCAGCCAGTTCAGCCAGGGGCGCCATTGCATTAATGACGGTCATTATTCCCCGTTTTTCCGTCCCTAATATCTGAGCGCGCTTGCTAGATAAATCGCCGATAATATTTCCCATAAACTCTTCTGGGGTAGATACTTCAAGTTTCATGATGGGCTCTAGAAGAGTCATTTCTGCCTTCTTAGCAGCTTCTTCCACCGCCAATGAACCGGAAATTTTGAAAGCTATCTCCGATGAATCAACTTCATGAAAGGAACCATCATAAACAATGACAGCCAAATCTACCACTGGAAATCCTGCCAAGATTCCATTTTCTAATTTTTCTTTGACTCCTTTTTCTATAGCCGGAATAAACTCCGAGGGAATTGCACCACCTTTAATTTCGCTTTTGAAAGTAAACCCTTCGCCTCTTCCTCTAGGTTCGATTCGAAGAAGGCAGTGACCGTATTGACCCCGACCCCCGGTTTGACGAATATATTTACCCTCTCCGTAGGCAATCTTTTTGATGGTCTCCTTGTAGGCAACTTGGGGGGCTCCTGTCCGGGCCTCCACGTTGAACTCTCTTCTCATTCTATCAACCAGAATTTCAAGCTGAAGCTCTCCCATTCCGGAAATAATTGTTTGCCCGGTTTCGAAATTGGATTTGATCTTGAATGTTGGGTCTTCATCGGAAAGTTTAGAAAGGGCCATTCCCATTTTTTCCTGATCACTTTTCGTCGCTGGTTCGATAGCTAAAGAGATAACAGGCTCCGGAAAACTTATCGATTCTAAAAGAATGGGGTGACCTGGGTCGCAAAGGGTATCGCCTGTAGTTGTATCTTTAATTCCCACTGCTGCCACTATTTCTCCGGCAAAAGAGCTATCGATAAGTTCACGTTGATTGGCATGAAGAAGAACTAATTTACCAATTCTCTCGGAAAGTTGGCGACTGGCATTGTAAACAACTTGACCAGTCGACAACTTGCCTGAATAAATCCTTAAATAGACCAAACGGCCGACATGCGCGTCGGTCATCACTTTAAAAGCCAGCGCCGAAAAAGGGGCTTCGTTCTTTCTTTCTCGAACCTCTTTTTCTCCTGTCTTAGGATTTATACCCTCAACAGCCGGCAGATCTAAAGGCGAAGGAAGGTACTCTACCACTCCATCCAAAAGAAGTTGAACTTCGGCCGTTCGATTATCTCCGCCGAAAACAGGAAAGAATCGGCCGGCAATTACCCCCTTTCTTATCGCTCTTTTTATATCCTCTGGGGAAAGTTCTCTACCTTCAAGAAATTTGGTCAAAGCCTCATCGTCATACTCGGCCACTTTTTCAATAAGAGTTTTTCTGTATCTACTCGTTTCCTCCCTAAGTTCCGCAGGAATTTCCTCAACGGTAAGTTTATTATCGTCGATGCTTTTGTAAGTGAAGGCTTTCATTTTTATTAGATCGACTACTCCACGATGGGCATGCTCAAGACCAATAGGAATTGTAACGGGGGCGGCATTTGCCCCCAATCGCTCATCAATTGATTTAAGTGAACCCTGGAAATCGGCACCAATAAGATTTAACTTATTAAGAATACAAATTCTGGGCACTCGATATTTATCCGCCTGGCGCCAAACTGTTTCTGACTGACTTTCGACACCGGTCCTGCCATCAAAAACCATAATTGCCCCGTCAAGCACCCTCAACGAACGTTCAACCTCTGCGGTAAAATCGATGTGGCCGGGGGTATCAATGATATTGATTCGATAATGACCTTGGTCAACTGAAGACTTCTCTTTTAAATCCCAAAAAGTGGTTATGGCCGCTGATACAATCGTGATTCCTCGTTCGCGCTCCTGAGCCATCCAGTCGGTAACGGTCGTTCCTTCATCAACACTTCCAAGTTTGTAAGTTTTGCCTGTTTCAAAAAGAATTCTTTCGGTTGTAGTTGTCTTACCAGCATCGATATGGGCAATAATACCGATGTTCCGGATTTTTCCCAATGGTACATCCCGATTTTTGGTGACCGTCATTACCATTGCTGATTTTTTCTTGGTAACTTCTGCTGCCATTTCTTAACTTTTAATAATTATCTCATAAAATGCCGGGGGCTTACTCCCTTCTTCCATATGTTTGGTTTTTCTAAAACTTACCAGCGGAAATGGGCGAAGGCACGGTTGGCTTCGGCTACTCTTTCTACTTCCTGTCGCTTTTTAACAGCGTTTCCTTCACCTTTTTGGGCGTCTAGTATTTCTGCGGCTAATTTTTCAGCATAGGTGTGAAATTCTGTGTTGGAACGGTTTCTAGCCGCATTAACTAGCCACCTAATTCCTAACGATTCCCGCCTGGGACCACGAACACTCATAGGTACTTGGTAAGCCGCTCCACCAACTCTTCTAGGTCGAACCTCCATAGTAGGTTTTATGTTTTCCAAAGCCCGGATAAATACCTTGAGAGGGTCTTCTCCTGTCTTTTCTTTAATTATTTCGAAAGCCCGATAAATTTGTTTTCGGACTGTTGACTTTTTCCCATCTATCATACTCTTATTTATCAATTTGGAGACCAAGGCACTTTGATAAATAGGATCAGGAGAAATTTCCCTTGGTTTGACAAAACCTCTTCTGGCCATTAGGTTTCAGGTACGGTTGTAGATTCGGATGCCGACACCGCCGGACTAACCGCTTGTCCTCCTCCTTTCTTGGTTCCATACCGACTCCTTGCTGTCTGTCTTCCAGCTACCCCAGTAGTGTCGTACTTTCCCCTTACAATATGATATTTAACTCCCGGCAGATCCTTTACTCGCCCGCCCCTAACCAAAACTATAGAGTGCTCTGCTAATTCATGACCTTCCCCAGGAATATAAGCGGTTACTTCCTGTTTGTTGGAAAGCCTAACCCTTGCTACTTTCCTTAGGGCCGAATTTGGTTTCTTGGGTGTCATAGTTCTGACCGCCAGAACAACTCCCCGTTTGAACGGAGAGAGTTGTTCTCCAAATCGTCTTTCCTTGGCACTGAACCAACGCCTAAGTGCAGCAGCTCTTGTTTTTTTATCAATGGGCTTTCGCTTTTTTCTTACTAGTTGAGAAACTGTAGGCATCGTGGGTAGAATTATACTATGTGAGTTCTTCTTTGGGCAAACTAGCTCGTTCGGGAGTCACCGGAATAAGTCGACCTATAATAACATTTTCTTTAAGCCCTATAAGTCTATCTTCTTTGCTTTGGAGGGCGGCATCGGTTAAAACATCGGTTGTCTGTTCGAAGGATGCGGCCGAAAGCCAACTCTCGGTATAGAGAGATCTTCTGGTAATTCCCAATATCACTTGGGTGGCACTGGCAGGTTCTCCACCGGCTGCCAGAATTTTTTCATTCTCTTCCTCAAAGACGGCTTTGTCGGCTAAATCTCCGGGAAGGAATTTTGTGTCTCCCGGTGTGACAATTCTAACTTCATCGCTCATTTTTCTGGTAATTACCTCGAAGTGTTTATCGTGTATAGGAATTCCTTGGGATTCATATACTTTTTGAATCTCATTGACTAAATATTCCTGAGCAGCTCTTAGGCCCCTGATTGTGAGAATTTCTTTTATATCTAAAGCTCCGACCGCCAATTGAGTTCCCGCTTCGACAAGTTGTTTATCCTCAACCGCTAATTTAATTGTCTTGGGAATTATATATTCTCTTTCCTCTTTTGGTTTAGTCGCCACAGAGGTAACAGTCACTTTCCAACCTTCTTCAGTCTCTCTGATGGTAACTCTTCCGGAAATTTCCGAAAGAGGAGAAAGAATCTTTGGAACTCTTGCCTCAAAAAGTTCTTCTACGCGAGGCAATCCTTGGGTGACATCTAGACCAACAATTCCCCCTGAATGTTTAGTTTTAAGCGTCAACTGGGTTCCCGGTTCTCCAATCGATTGAGCAGCAATCACCCCAACGGGAGTTCCTATTTCAACCTTTTCCTTGTCGGAAAGGTCCCAACCATAACAAGTAGCACAAATTCCATAACGTGCCGAACAGGTAAGTGGAGAGCGAACGACTACTTCGCTAATTCCAGCGGCTTCTATTTCTTTTGCTTTAGCCTCAGTGATTATTTCACCTTTAGCAATTATGACGCTCTTGGTTTTTGGATCGATAATATCTTGGGCCGAAACCCGACCGAAAATCCTTGTTGAAAAAACATTCGGCCTTATTCCCTTTCTTATCGTTAATCCTTCGGTAGTTTCACAATCTTCCAGTCTAATAATGACGTCATGGGCTACGTCCACCAGTCTTCTAGTCAAATAGCCGGCATCTGCTGTTTTGATGGCCGTATCAGTCAAGCCTTTTCGGCTCCCTCGGGAAGAAGTTACGTATTCAAAGACCGAAAGTCCTTCTTTAAAGTTCCCTTTGACAGGAAGTTCTACAATTTTTCCGAGAGGGTCAACAATCAATCCCCTAATTCCCACCAATTGTTTAACTTGGTCTCGGGAAACTCGACCGGCTTTGGCCTCGATTACTATTTTTATAGGTGAATTTATATCCATCGAATCCCAAGTTCTGTCAGCCAATTCCTCGGTAGCTTCAATCCAAACCTGTTGAGAAAGTCGTCTTTTCTCGTCAGCGGTAATCAAGCCCTGACTAAAATTATCTTCGATTTCTTTAATTCTGGCTTCGGCTTGGTTTATAATTTTTTCCTTTTCAGGCAAAATCTTGGCATCGGATATCCCAAAAGAGATTCCCGAAACGGTACCTCCAAAAAAACCTAAATTTTTAATTGCGTCAACCATTTCAACTACTTTCTCTTTATCGACCGAGGAATATGCTTGAGTGAACAGTTTCTTGACAACCACGGAATTGACCGGTTCGTTGATAAAATTAAAACCTTCGGGCAAGGCCTCATTGAAAAGTATTCTTCCCGGCGTCGTTTTAATAATCTCTTTGCCAATCCTAACGGAAATAATTTGCCTTAAATCTACTTTTCCGGTTTGATAGGCGAAAATGGCCTCATCTTTATCACTAAAAAGAGAGGGATTTTCTGGAATTCTTTGGTCTTCGCTGGTCAGGTAAAAAACACCAAGGGCCATCTCTTTTGAAGCGGGAGTAGAAATCGGCATTCCGTCTGCGGGTCTTAAAAGATTATAGTTAGGCAACATTAGGTTTTTAGCCTCTTCGATTGCTTTCTGAGAAAGGGGGACATGAACCGCCATCTGGTCTCCATCAAAGTCGGCATTAAAGCCCGAACAAACCGCAGGATGAATTCTGATAGCATTCCCTTCTATTAAAATCGGATAAAAGGCTTGAATAGAAAGTTTGTGTAGTGTGGGTGCCCGATTGAGAAGAACGGGGTGGTTTCTAGTTATTTCTTCAAGAATATCGAAAACTTCGGGCGGTCTTCTTTCAAGCATATTTTTGGCGCTCTTGACATTGGGGGCTATCCCTCTAGTAATCATTTCCCTTAAAACAAAGGGCTTAAACATTTCAAGGGCCATTTCTTTGGGAAGACCACATTGAATAAGAGAAAGTTCGGGTCCAACAATAATTACGCTTCTTCCAGAATAATCAACTCTTTTCCCAAGAAGATTCTGACGAAACCGCCCCTGTTTGCCTCTGAGCATGTCTGAGAGACTTCTCAAGGGCTGTCTGCCCCTGCCTCTTCTTATCGCCTTTCTTTGAGAAGCGTCAATTAAGGAGTCGACCGCTTCCTGGAGCATTCTTTTTTCGTTTCTTAGAATTATCTCCGGCGCCCCTAAAGAGATTAGGTGCTTCAAGCGGTTATTTCTATTTATTACTCTTCGGTAAAGATCGTTTAAATCGCTGGTGGCAAAACGGCCTCCAGAAAGCTGGACCATTGGTCGAAGATCGGGAGGCAAAACCGGAAGCACCCTGATTACCATTGACGAAGGATCAATCTTGGCCCTTCTCATTCCATCGATCAACTTCAGTCTCTTGGCAAGTTTTACGTATCTGGCACTTTGACCTTTAGTTTCGCCTATTTCCTTTCTTAAACTTGCCGAGAGTTCCTCGAGTTTAATTTTTTCAATAGCGTTGAGGATAGCATCGGCTCCCATCTTTGCTACCATAAATTCGGTCGCGGAATACTCGGCTAGCTCATCATATTCTTCTTCACTTAAAACACTCAGGGGTTTTACCGCCTTGGTTAAACTCATTAAGTTTTCAAAAAGCTGTGAAGTTTTTTCGATTGTTCCTTTTTCTTCCTCAGAGAGAGCGGTATCTTTTTTCCTGAAATCTAAGTCTATTTCTGAAAATGCCAAGGAAGCTTGTTCTTTGTCCTTAATTTTCTCCTTTATTTTTTCTTTTGTTTCCATTGCCTCTTTGATTAAAACTTTCTTTCTCTCTTCGAATATTTGGGAAATCTCTTCTAGACGTCTCTCGAGGGCTTTTTCAAGATTTGCTAGGGCCTTCTTTCGTCCTTTTTCATCAACATCGGTAATAAGATACCTAGCAAAATAGATAACCTGTTCGATAGCCCTTGGGGCAATCCCTAAAAGAAGGGAAATTTTACTGGGAGCTCCTTTAAAAAACCACACATGAACAACCGGCGAAGCTAAAGTGATGTGCCCCATTCTCTCTCGTCTTACCCTTGCCTGAGTAACCTCAACTCCACACTTATCACAGACTACCCCTTTATATCTTATCCTTTTGTATTTCCCACAGTAACACTCCCAGTCTTTTGTGGGTCCAAAAATTCTTTCATCAAAAAGCCCGTCCTTTTCGGGTTTCAAGGTTCGATAGTTTATAGTCTCCGGTTTCGTTACTTCTCCACGAGACCATTTTCGGATATCCTCCGGTGAGGCTAGTTTAATCACCAAGCTTTTAAAATCGGTTAAGTTTTTGAGTTCTGATAAAGGCTCCATTTTTTATTTCGACGGCGGCTCTTTTATCTCTTCGACCTCCATCGGACTTTTAGGCGAAAGGAGTTCTTCAGAAACAGCAACTACTTCGGCACCAGCCGCTTGGGCAAATTCGGTTGCTTCGGTCGTCGCCATCTCCTCTTCCGGCGCCACCACTGCCCCCTTGGCTTCAATAGAAAGACATAAAGAATTGAGTTCCCTAACTAAAACCTTGAATGACTCGGGAATAGTCGCCTCGGGAATATCTATCCCTTTGACAATTGCCTCAAATGCCCTGGCCCTTCCCAGAATATCGTCCGACTTGATGGTTAGCATCTCTTGTAAAGTATAAGCAGCTCGATGGGCTTCAAGAGCCCAAACCTCCATTTCCCCCAATCTCTGGCCACCCATTTGCGCTTTTCCTCCAAGTGGTTGCTGGGTCACAAGAGAGTAGGGACCGGTGGAACGGGCGTGGGTCTTGTCTTCTACCATGTGGGTAAGCTTCATAATGTAGCCGATACCGACAACAGTGTCTTCCTTAAAAGGTTCACCTGTCCGCCCGTCAAATAACCTCGTTTTTCCTGAAATAGGAAGGCCAACTTCTTTTAGCTCATTAGTAATTGTTTCCTCTGGAATTTTGTCGAACACCGGCAGGGCGGCTTTTTCTCCCTTTTTGGCCAATGCCCAACCTAGATGACACTCTAGGAGTTGTCCCAGATTCATCCGAGCTAAAACTGAAAGCGGGGAAATAATAATATCCACCGGAGTACCATCGGCCAAGTACGGCATATCGGCTACGGGCATTATTTTAGCGATAACTCCTTTGTTTCCGTGACGACCAGCCACTTTGTCTCCAACGGTAATCTTTCTCATTTGAGCGACTCTAACAATGACCTTTTTAATCACTCCCGGACCCAATTCATCTCCTTTGTCTTTATCGAGAATAGAAACATCAACAACGATCCCTTTCTCTCCATGAGGAACCCTGAGCGAAGTGTCTCTTACTTCTCTGGCTTTTTCTCCAAAAATTGCTCTCAATAACCTCTCTTCAGCCGTTAACTCCGTCTCCCCTTTCGGGGCAATTTTGCCAACCAAAATATCGTTCGGCCCAACTTCAGCTCCAATAACAACGATCCCATCCTCCGCAAGATTAGCAAGTTCGTTTTCGGCTACATTAGGAATATCACGAGTCAGCTCTTCGGGGCCGAGTTTCGTGTCAACCACATCGGCTTCGTACTCTTCGATATGGATTGATGTTAAAACATCATCTCTAACTAGCCGCTCGCTGACCAAAATTGAATCTTCAAACCCATATCCTCCAAAAGATGTATAGGCAATAACCAAGTTTCTACCCAAAGCCAGTTCTCCGCTTTCGATGGCTGGGCCATCCGCCAAGAGAGTTCCTGGTTTAACTTTTTGGCCAGGAAAAGCTCTTGCCTTTTGGTTATAGCAAGTCGAGTGCGAAGTTCTTTTAAACTTTGTTAGGTAATAAATTTCCAAATTACCTTTACCGGCAATCTCTATATCTTCGGACGCCCTTGTTTCCACAACTTTTTTGTCAAGCTTTACTTCTATTCTTTCTGCATCAACATAAGTAACTATCCCTGAATGCCTTGCGAGAATTACCCTACCCATTGCCTTGGCAATCTCACTCTCCATTCCAGTTCCCACAATCGGTGTTTCTGGCGTAACAAGGGGGACTGCCTGACATTGCATATTGGAACCCATCAGGGCACGATTTCCTTCATCATGGGCCAAAAATGGAATTAGAGAAGCTGAGACTCCAACCACCTGTCTGGCGCTGACATCGATAAAATCAACCAACTCTGCCGGTCCTTCGATAAAGGATCCTTTATATCTAAAAGCAACTCTTTCGTCAATTAAATACCCTTTGGAGTCAATATTTACCCCAGAGTGGGTGATGTGGTAATCCTCCTCGTCATCCGCCGCCAAATAGACTATCTCGTCGGTAACTCGAATTAAAGTCTTTTTACCCCTTTTGATTTTTTCTACCTTCTTATAAGGGGTTTCTAAAAAACCGTATTCATTAATTCTGGCATAGAGCGCAAGATATGTAACTAGCCCAATGTTGGGCCCTTCTGGCGAGCGGACCGGATCGATTTTTCCATATTGAGACGAATTAACATCCCGAATAGAGAAAGAGGCGCGTTCTCTATTAATCCCCCCTGGTCCCAAAACCGAAACCCGCCTTAGGTTGTCAATCTCGCTTAATGGGTTAGTGTCGTCAAGAATAGTTGAAAGCTGATTCGAGCGGAAGAATTCATTAAGGGCGGCGATTAATGGTCTGGCATTGATAAGGGTAGAGGGGACGGGTTTATCCTCAGGGGAGATAAGGCTCATTTTTTCCTTGACTGAGCGCTCAAGCCTTAAAAGGCCGACCCGAAAAGCATTAGTCGCCACTAATTCGCCAACTCTTCTAAGACGTCTGTTGGCTAAATGATCAATATCATCGAGCTTACCTGCTCCATTTTGCAATCCGATCAGATAGTTAATCGTCCCTATAACGTCCTGTCGTGTCAGTACCCAAGTTCCTTTTTCGTTTGGAACATTTAGACACAAACGTCGATTAATTTTGTATCTACCTACCTTTCCCAAATCATAGCGCCGGTGATCAAAAAATAACGAATCAAACAATGACTGGGCGTTTTCTAATACCGCTGGCTCTCCGGGACGAAGTTTTCTATAAATTTCGATTATGGCTTCTTCCCTTGTCTTTGTGGGGTCTTTATCCAAAGTCGCTTTGATATATTTATGCTGACTGTCAATATCGGCCGATTCAAAATAGCTAATGATGTCGCTGTTTTGCTCCACTCCCATTGCTCGGAGAAGAACCGTCGCTAGAACTTTGCGGCGCCTATCGATTCTGGCGGCGATTACATCGTTTCTTCCCACTTCGAATTCAAGCCAAGAACCATGAAGAGGTCGTATTTCGGCTTTATAAAGCATTCTCCCCGAAGGAGCATCCAGTTCTCCGGAAAAATATACCCCTGGTGAGCGGACGATTTGATTAATTACCGCTCTTTCTATTCCATTTATAATGAAGGTACCTCGGTCGGTCATTTGGGGAATCTCCCCCAAAAATACTTCCTGATTTATTTCCTTTCCTGTCTTTTTATTGATAAGAGTGGCGTTTATTTTTATCGGCGAGGAAAAGGTAAGACCCTTTTCTTGGGCCAAGCGAGGTGAGAGAGTCGGCTGACCCAAGGAATGTTCTCCTAAAATAAGTTGCCAATTTTTGCCGGTAAAATCGTCGATTGGGGAAATCTCCGAAATTTCTAAAGCTATTCCTTCGGTTATAAACCACTCCCAAGACTCTTTTTGAACACGGGAGAGGTCAAGCTTGGGCAATTTTTTTTCTTCTTTTCCGAAATTTCGGCGATATTCGTTTTTGGCGGCCATCGGCTGTTGGCTTTGCGACACAAAAGTCCCGCTTTTTAGATGCGGGAAGAGCGTACTTTAGTACGCCTGTATTGGATTATATAAAACAAAAATTATTTGTCAACTACTTTCCCAAATAAATCCTGATGTTTTGATTATGTTCTTCCAGGGTTTCGGCGTAATGGGCAACTCCCCCGTCGTCATGAAGATAATAAAGGTAATTGGAGGTTTTGGGTAAAATCGCGGCCTTGATTGAGGATAAACCTGGATTAGCAATAGGGCCAGGCGGAAGACCCTTAAATCTGTAAGTATTGTAGGGAGAATTTATTTTCAACTCGTCTTTAGTTAAAACCGTCGGCCACCAGTTGCATTCTTTTCTGGCTCGACAGTTGGCATTGGCCACTGCATATTGGACAGTCGCGTCAGCTTGTAACCCCATACCGATATTGAGTCTATTAATAAGAATTCCAGCAATAATCGGTCTTTCTTCGTCGAATTTACTTTCTCTTTCTACTATAGATGCCAAAGTGACAACCTCTTCGAGGGACAGACTTCCGGCTTCGATTTCCGCCTTCATACCCTCGATCTTTAGATCAAAAGTTCGGCGCATCTTCCTAACAATCGCCGAAGCACTAGCTGTTTTGGCAAAAAGGTAGGTATCCGGAAAGAGATAGCCCTCCATTCCCTGCGAGGCTTCCAAAAACTCTTTTCGAAATTCTTCGCCCGTTCCTAGAGCCTCGGAGTATCTCAGAGCAATTTCTTCTCGCCGGAGTCCCTCTGGAATCGTCACCCAAATTTCAGCGGGTCCCTTTACCAGCTCATCGACTATCTTGAAAAGATTAAAATTTTGAGATAACTGATATTCTCCCGCCTGAATTTTATTCGCCTTTCCGGTAAGTTGGATGTAAATTTTGAATGCCAACGAACTTTTGATTAAGCCTTCTTTGTAAAGTTTCTCTCCAATTTGCGAACCGGACAAACCCCTAACAATCAAAAAATCTTTTAAAGAAGCATCACCACTAACAGGAGAGGAGGCTGATTTAAACCATAATAGAAAGGCAACTATTAAAGCCAGGGAGAAAAAAGGTAGAAAAAGTATATGGGTGCGTTTCATCAAACCTCTTCGAGGAGTGCTCGTCGGTACTTTTTTGTTTTGGGGTCGTGGATAAAAATCCTGCCGCAAGCACAAGTCACTTTCTCGGTACCATCTCTACGACTCTCTTTTTTCCCGATTACAAGCTCTCTACCACAACCAACACATCTGCCTTGTGACAAAAGCCAAGCCTGAATCGGGGCAATGACATTTTTAAACATTCTTATTCCTGGTCTATAAATGATTGTAACATAAGGGCAGCTGCGAATGCATCCTCTAAGGATTTTCTCTTCTGTCTCCTAATCCCTGCTTGGATCGAAAGTCGATTCGCTTCCTTGGTAGTTAAGGTTTCATCCCAGTATTCCAATACAACTCCGAGGTTTTCTTTTAGAATCTTTCCGAATTTCTTAGTTTCTGCCTTCAGCCTCCCTTCCGAAATACCAATGACTATTCTAGTTATATCCTCGCTTTTGACAATCTCCTTAATTTTTTTAAATAAAGACCGATCTTTATCGTTGTGTATAACTTTGTAGGGCTCGGCCAATTTCCCTTCGGCTATTGCCAATCCAATTTTTTTTCTTCCATAATCAATACCCAAGGTTTTCATAAAAAATTAATTACTGGCATTGCCGGTCTTTGAAATTCCCGGCGGGATAACCCTAGCTCTAACAATTAACCTCTTGGGTTTTCTCGGATCTCCCGGTGGGACACAGGTAATCAGGGTTAAATAAGAATCTGAAAAATCCTGGCTGAGAACTTCTATGTCTGTTGGCAGAACTTCGAACTTGTCTTCAACTCTGTATTTATAAGAAACACCATCATAATTTATATTTATCTCGTCCCCTTTTTTAAGTGAGGGAAGGGTAGAAAATATTGAAATATAGTTTTTCGGGTCATAAAAAATGGGCAATATGGAGTGTCCAAAAATAACAACGTTGCCTGTTTTCCCGGGGAGAGCCGTTCCCGGATACTGGACAAGGCTTTTAGATAAATCCTCTCCTCCTATGGCCACGGTTGCGTTTTCAATTTTAAGCTTGGGTATTGACAGAGTATAAAATGAAACCGTCGAAGAAATAAACTCCTCCTTTTTTGCCGCCCCGCTAAACCAATTGCTGGCTTTGATGTAATCAATCTCTTCCGATTTTAACTGGTTCTTTACATCAGGAAGAGGAGATAAAAGGGTGGGGGGGTGATAAAAAACAACCGGTATGATTACTCCAGCCAAGATTATTAGCCCGGAGATTCCTGAAATCACCGCCGAAATTCTCAACAAGCTTTTGTTCATTACTTTTCTGAGGTTATTTCAATGGTTATGTTCTTTGTTATCCGAGGAAGGGTGCTTAATCTTCCTACTAGTTTGGGTTTTATCCTAATTTCCGCCCTAGTGTATCCCGGAATGGTGGCTAAATAGTTTTCGGCAACTTTGGGGTAGCGACCGGCGATTTTCTTGGCGATTTCTTCCGTTTTTATTTCAGGAAGAAGGTTGACCAAAAAATTGCCAGCGAATTCAAATCTACCCTCTTTTGAGCCGATCATTCGAAAGGTCACGTCTACCTGCTCTTCTCTCAAAATATATCCGGAGGCTACTTTATCTTTAAGTTTCTCTTTGGCAAATTCAAATAATTCCTTTTTCGAAATTAATGCCCCTTTTACCGAAATCGTTAAAGAAAGTTTTAGGGTTTCGGATTCGTCTCCTACTTTGTGGTTAAATAACCGTTGAGAAATTCCCGAAATAAGTGATCCGTTGATGAAAAATTTATCAGTCTGAATAGTTTTACCAATTTCCTCTTTCGCTTTTTCAATCAACTCTTCGGTCAATTCCTTTTCCAAATCCTCCCGATCCTTTTCTGACACCGCCGCCACATCCCTGCTTGAACCACCTGAAAAATCTACCAATGAGATGGCGTCTACATCGGCTTTAGGGTAATTACCGACCTTGAAAGACTCATCTTTTACTAAGTTATATTCTGCTCCAATATCAGCCGCTGTCACCTCGGCGGTTGTCGTACCAGGATTAGAGGGAGAGAGAGCGGCCGAAACTGAAGCAGTTTTATCTAAGGTAAATCTAAGATCTCCTGGAGATACGAGAATCGTGCCCGCTTCCAAAATAATATTGCCCGCCGTCCCGTTTTGGATTTTTACCGTTCCTTTCGCTCTTTCTCCTACTTTTTTCGTCCCAGTAGTCGATTTTGTTTTTTCCCCAGAAACTTCGGTCTGGATTTCTTCTCCCGCCAAGATATTCTCGGCAAAATTAGATTGACCAGCTTCGGTATCAACAATTAATGAGATCTCTTCTATTAATCTTTGCGGGGACACATAAATTGTTACCGTTGCCTTGGGGAAAAACCACCAGTAGCTAAAACCTGATATCAGTAAAAGGGTAAAAATTATTCCTGCAATCAGCCACACTTTTTTGCTAGGCCTGATGGTCTCCCCCATTGTTTCTGGGGAAGTTTTCTTGAACTTGAAAAATAATGAGCCCAAGCCCGTCTTTATCTTGGGGAAAAACCGCGGGAATACAAGTTTTTTAAAGAACGGTTGAAAGGTTATTTTTTCTTGGGAAATCGGAGGCAGTTCTCTTTTTAATTCTACCTCTTGCACCTTTTTTCCCTGGGCAACATCCTGGCCGATGACAAATCCTAATTCCTGAGCGGAAACTTCCTCTTCGACTCGCCCAATGTTTTCTGTATCTTGGCTAATTTCTTCCTCTTCCTCTTTAATCTCCCGTCCAAGAACTGTTACTTGGGAAGCCTCTCCTATTTCCGATGCTCCGGCTAAACTAACTGCCAAAACCTTGCTATCTGGATTGATAATTTCAATTTTAGGGGTGTGCAAAAATTTTATTTTCTCATTTTCTTCCCATGGCGCATTTATTAAAGATTGCCTGGCATCCTCAAGCTCTCCTTCTTTTCCGTTATAAAGGAGAATGCGTGAGGGTAAATTTTCTCCAAGAGAAAAGCGGGTTAGTCCTTCAATAACATCGTCAGCTATCGAGACGCTTCTGGCAATAGCGGTCGTCCCAACCAAATTACCCAACTTAAAAATGGTCAATTCCAGCTCCTCATTTCCGACGCCCAACACGATGGCGTTAAGGGGGCTCCCTTCCTGGGTTTTGTAATAATGGGCAATGGCCTCTGGCAAAACAACAAATCCCGCCGGTTCTAGGGAAAGCTCGGCACATACTTTCCTGATTTCTTCCAAATTTTCTTTTTTTATTTGCCCTTCCGATACCCAATTATTGGGCAGTCCAAATACTGTTTTCGTCGGTTCTATGACGTCTTCGGGAAAATTCTGGATGGCAGCCGAAAGGGTGGTGTCGACCGCCCCTACCAATTCTTCTTCTGTCTCCCAAGCGGCTGGCGGACTAACCGAAATCACTTGGGCTCGCCCATTTATAATTTGCCATATCCCAGCCTGAATCCAGTCTTTTTCTATAACTAAAGACCAGTAAAACTCGCCATTTTTACCGTCTCGACTGGCCAAAAATTCTTTTAAATTCATCGCAGATTAAATCAGTCAATTCCGGCATAAATACGAATAATTCCGGACCCTACTTTTTCTTGTTTTTTAATTTTAACACTTCCAATTTCGGCTGTATGGTTGACGTGCGGCCCCCCGCATACTTCTTTGGAAAAATCTCCGATTGAATAAATTTTTACCCTTTTGCCATATTTCTCTCCAAAAAAGGCTAGCGATCCTTCTTCCTGGGCCTTTTTTAGCGTTTTTTCTTCGAACGTTACCGGCAAATCTCTCATTATTTGCTCATTTACTAAATTTTCAACTCTTTTAATTTCTTCCTCACTAAGTTTGTTGGGATGCGAAAAGTCGAAACGGAGCCTTTTTGAGGTAATATTACTTCCCTTTTGAGAAACATGTTTCCCCAGCACCTGCCGGAGAGCTGCGTGGATCAAGTGAGTTGCCGTATGAAGCTTGGCTGTCTCTTCCGATTTACTCGCAAGTCCTCCTTTAAATATTCCCACCGAGAAAGTCCTAGATTTTTCTTGGTGCTCTTTAAGCTTTTTCTTGAATTCTTTTTCCTCTTCGTCTGTTAACTTGCGGCCTGTTTCTAAAAAAATCTCTCGGGATATTTCATACGGAATTCCAAATGATTGGTAGAGTTCGAAAGGGTCTATTTTGGGATTTCTTTTCACCAAACGCTTACCGTCCTGCAGAATCTTTTCAAATCTGACAGCTTCCTCAATAATTATTTTTTTTGCCTCCTCTCCTCCGTTTAAACTATCAATTACTTTGCTAATAATTTCGGCTGTTGTTTTTGTTTCCATTGGGCTTATTTTTGTAATGGCTCTTCTTATAAGCCTACGCAAAATGTAGCCTTGCAGTTTGTTGCTGGGAAATATCCCTTCGGAGACGATGGCCACCGCTGCTCTCAGGTGGTCAGCAATTATCCTAAATCCAGCCGCCTCGCGACTATTTTGTTGATAACTTATTCCTGTCTCTTTTTCTAATGTTTTAATTACCGGTTCAAAGATATCAATTTTAAAAATATCGGGCTCATTATTCACCGCCGCGGTAATCCTCTCCAGCCCTCCTCCAAAATCCACATTTTTTTGGGGAAGCTCTTCTAATCGGCCATCTTTGGTTTTTTGGTATTGAATGAAAACCGAGTTTCCTATCTCCATAAATCTACCGCATTGGCAATTCGGGTGGCATTCCTTACCGTATTTTGGATTGTGTTTTATCCCAAAATCATAAAATATCTCGGAGTCGGGTCCTCCTATTTCACCCTCGGGCATCAGTTTAGGCACTCCGCTTCGACTCCACCAATTGTGCTCTACTCCATAATAGAAAAGATGGTCGTCAGCAACGCCTATTTTTTTCCAAATTTTAGACGATTCTGTATCTTTAGGAATATCTTCCAATCCTGAAAATACGGAAACGTGAAGTCTTTTCGGGTCTAAACCAAGTTCTTTGGTAAAAAATTCCCAACACCATAAAAGCTGGTCGGCTTTAAAATAATCACCCAAAGACCAATTTCCTAACATTTCAAAATAGGTGGTATGAGATTTATCTCCGACGCTTTCTATATCTTGAAATCTCAATGACGGTTGGATATCAACCAACCTCTTACCTTTCGGATGAGGAAGTCCCTTAAGATATTGGATAAGTGGCTGCATTCCGGCCGACGTAAACAGCGTGCTTGGATCGTTTTTTAAAACTAAGGGCGATGGCTCTATTTGAACATGCCCCCTCTCTTCAAAAAATTTTAGATACTTCCGCTTGATTTCATTCGAACCCATTGGCTAGATTATATCGTTAATAAATAAGAGTATCCAGGTTGTTTGTTGAATATTTAAGGATAATTGATACAATTGGACCCATGAGAGAAAGATTTGTAAGGAGCATAAAAAAATTTTGTCGGTAGATTTGTCGACCTAAGAAGCGGCGAAGAAAGACTAAATGCACACGTTGCAGCGGAAGTAAGAATGGAAAACGCAACGGCAGATTTCATGAGAAGAAAAATTTCCCTTGAGGAATATCGTGCAGAGTTTGAGGCTTACTGTAATAATCCCTATGCGGGAATTGATTTAAGAAGAGCCGCCAGTAGACTCAAGAGACCTTAAGGATTTGTCTCTCCGTGGGATTCAAGTCTCTTTGTCTTTTTTAGAATCTCGACAATGCCAGTTAGCTTTTCTGGCCTTATAAGTCCTCCCCCTAAAATTGCATCTTCCAAAATGCTATTTAATCTTTTGATCGCCCTCCTCAAGTCAATAATTATCAAAAAAACCTGAATTCCGACAACCATAAGGAGGGTGGTTAAGGATATCACTACGATCACTAATAATAACTGGGTGTTGTCCATTTTTTTCAAAACTCTAACTTAGGAATTATCTTACGATGAATAATCGTTTCTCGTCCAGACCGGGAAATCGCCTTAATTTCGATTCTTTTTGTTTCCTTGTTTATTTCGATTTCCGTCGAAAAATTACCCAGATCATCAACAATAACTGGCTGGTTGTTTACCTTAACAACCGCGTCGGAATCAGTTTTTCCCCTAACTTTAACTTCGGGACGATCAACTATTTGTTCGTCTTTTGGCTCATAAACAAATAAAGATGGGGGGCTGATAAACTTTTTATATTGAAGACCTAAATATCCCAAAATAAGAACTAGGGCTATTCCGACCCCGGCGAGAAATGTCAGCTTGGGACTCCAAATAAATTTGTTTTCAATATCTGGTTTGGGATTTATTGGAAGAACTCGGGGAGGATAATCGCGTCTCAAAAGAGCAATCATACTTTTTTCTTCCGCTCTTAGTGCTCTAGAAAGACTTTTAACAAAACCTGTCAGAACGGGGTATTCAGGAAGTGATTGCCAGTTTTCCTTCTCTAATGCTTCGATAAAATTCTTTTTAATCTTGGTTATTTGCTCGAGTTTTGCTAACGACAGTTTCCTTTTGATCCGAGTCTCCTTCAAGGCCTTACCTATTGTTCTCATTTTGTATGTTTATTTAGATGGAACTTTCCGGTTCCGGCGGCTTTTGGGAGGAGGATAAAAATTCTTCGGCGTTCCTAATCATAACTTCCCTCGGTTTTGAACCTTCGGCCGGACCTACCACCCCGGCTGCTTCGAGTTGATCTATTATACGCGCCGCTCGGGCATAGCCAATGGATAATCGCCTCTGAAGTAATGATGCCGAGGCTCGCTCATACTGGCAGACCTCTCTAACGGCCTCGGCAAAGAGAGGATCCATTTCCCCACCTACCCCGGGGACCGCCGCTACTCCAGCCTTAGTCATTGTCGTTACTTCCTCTGTGTACTGAGGAGCAACCCCTTGATTTTTAAGGAAAGAGACTAGATCATTTATCTCTTTATCAGACACGAAAGCCCCTTGAATTCTTATTGGTTTGGCTTGATCGGGAGGTAAATAAAGCATGTCTCCTCGTCCTAAAAGTTTCTCTGCCCCCTGGGTATCTAGAATTACCCGTGAATCAACCTGGGAAGCCACGGCGAATGCGATTCGACAAGGAATATTAGCCTTAATAAGGCCAGTTATAACATCTACCGAGGGCCTTTGAGTTGCCAAAACCATATGTATTCCCGTTGCCCGACTCATCTGGGCAATTCTAGTAACTGCGTCTTCAACTTCAACTGGGCTGTAAAGCATAATATCAGCCAGTTCATCGATAATTAAAACAATGTAAGGAAGGGCTTGAAATCCAGACATTTCATTAAATGCGTCGATATTTCTGGCTCCAGCCTGGGCAAAAAGTTTATAACGCCTATCCATCTCAGAAAGTATCCATCTGAGCGCTGAAATTACCTTCTCGGGCTCAACGATAACGGGGGTTAGCAGGTGGGGTATCCCGTTGTAACTGGTTAGCTCTACCCTTTTTGGATCGACCAGAATAATTTTTACTTCGGTGGGGGCAGCGCGGAAAAGAATCGAGGCCAAAAAAGAATTTATACAAACAGACTTTCCGGATCCGGTCTGCCCGGCAATCAAGACATGAGGCATTCTTCCGATCTCGGTTACAATCGGCCTTCCGGAAACATCAAGACCCAAAGAAACGGCCAGTTTTGACTTATGCTCGCGCATTGCTTGAGATTCCAACATTTTCTTAAGGCCGACCGTTTCCGGACTTCTGTTCGGCAGTTCAATTCCGACTAAATTTCTACCCGGAATCGGCGCCTCTATTCTTATTGTTCCTGTAGGGGCAGCTAAAGCCAGGGCCAAGTCCCTTTCAAGAGCGGTTATCTTTGACAATTTGGTCCCCAGCGCCACCTCCAAGGCATATTGTGTGACCGCCGGGCCCAAATTGACTTCAACCACTCGAGCAGTAATTCCAAAACTTTCTAGAGTTTTTTCTATTGTGGCGGCGTTTCCTTTGATATCTCCGCGATCAGCTTTGCCGGTTTCCACCTCGGTCAATAAATCAAGTGGGGGGTATCTCCAAACTTTTTCTTGACCAGGAACATTGCTAACAAGTTTTTCCTCCAGGGTTTCTGTTGCTGGTAGGCTTCCCGCTTTGGAAGGAGGTGCTATCCCGACTCCTGATACCTTAAGCTGGCCCCGCGGCAGAGACTTGTCAATCTCACCACGGCGGACAATATACCCTTTGCTTTGTCGTAAAAATGTGGCCAGTAGGTTGAATACTTGGTCAAACGAGGTGTTGAAAAGAATGACAAGACCAATAAGTGATGTTCCCAAAAGGACAATGAAGGCTCCCACGGGGGTAATAAGAGATGATACTCCCTCCCAAGCAATGTTTCCTATTCTTCCTGCTTGGGCAAGAGTGGCTACCGAAATAAAAAAAAGGGTACTACCCACTACGACGTTGGGCTGACTAAGGGGAATTTTTATTTTTGAAAGCATGAAAGCGAAGGAAAGAAATATAAAAGGAAGGAATATTGTTGCCCAGGAAAAAGACATAATCAGAAAATCATTCAGTTTAACCAGTATCAAGCCCTGTCGCGAAAAAGAAATAAGGACCAGGAGAGCGAGAGCGAAGAAAAGAACCTGAGCAATCGAAAAAATCGTTTGCCTTTTAAGCCTCAATCTGAATGCTCGCTTGGTAAACCTTTTTCTTATTCTGGCCATTATTAAATAATTATAACCTTTCAGATTTCCACAACGACCGGGAGAACCATTGGTCGCCTGCCAGTTTGCTCAAAGAAAAATCTATCCAAAATTTCTATTGTTGAATTGCGGACGATTTTGGGGTCTAAGTTTTTTTTCTTGGCTAACTGCTTCAACAAGTATTCTCCCGCGGCGACTAAAAATCTTTTATTTCTCCCTTCATAAACAAATCCTCTACTTATAACTTCAGGTTCGGCGAGAAGCCTCTTCTCGTTTCGGTCAAACTGAATGAGGGCGATAGCGATTCCATCTTTGGCTAAAATATGTCTATCGCGAAGAACAATGTTTCCAACGTCGCCAATTCCTAATCCATCGACAAGAACATCTCTTACTGGAATTTTTCCGATAATCCGGGCTTTTTTTCCTTTAAACTCTAAAATCTGCCCCGGTAGAAGTTCAAAAACGTCCCCGGGTTTTGCGCCCATTTTTTGAGCTATTCGACCGTAAGCTCTCATGTGGCGAATCGTCCCCCCTATTGGGATAAAGAAGGACGGTTTAAGGATAGCAAAAAGCATTTCGATATCTTTCTGACTCCCGTGACCGGAAACATGAAGATCTTCTTGCATATCGTAATAATGAACGTCGCAATTAAGTTCGATTAGTTTATCGACTACAAAATCGACATTTGCTTTAGAACCGGGTGGTGCCGGATCGGAAGAAAAAACAACAACATCGCCATCTTCGGCGGTCAAAAAATCGTGCTCTTTCAAAGCAACTCTGCAGAGTGCGCTTCCGGTCTGGCCATAACTCCCGGAAATAATGTACATAATTCGACTTTTTTCAATTTTTCTTGCTTGTTTTACCGAAATTACTATTTCGTTCGGATAATTTAAATAGCCTAACTCTTTGGCGATCACGGCCTTTCTTTCTATTGAACGGCCAATAAAAACGACTTTTCTCCCCAATCGGGCCGCTACGTTTAGGGCCTGTTGGATTCTAGAAATATTAGAAGAAACGGTAGTAAAAAAAACTTGATTAGTGGCGTGTCTAACAATCTCTTCTATCCTCCCCTCAATTTCTTTTTCGCTTTCGGTATAGCCAGGGGTGTTAGACCCTATACAATCTGAGGCAACTGCCAAAGTTCCTTCGGAAGCCAGACCGGCAACTTTGGCAATATCGAAGGGCCGGTTATCTACCGGAGTCCAGTCAAATTTATAATCGGCGATATGGAAAATTCTTCCCTCGGGCGTATCGATTGCAAATCCGACTCCGTCCGGAACTGAATGCGAAACGCGAAAAGGATTAATTTTAAAGTTTCCGAAGGAAAGAGTATCTCTTTCGGGATCGAAAATATTAATCAAGGGGGCTTTTTTACCATAATCCTCAAACTTGTCTTTGATAAAACCGGCAACTAGCCGAGTTGCACAAATCGGCGCTGTTATATCCTTGAAGAGAAATGGAAGGGCTCCCATATGATCTTCGTGACCGTGGGAAATGAGAATCGCCCTGACCTTTTTTCTATTCTTTTTAACATAAGAAAAGTCCGGAATAACCAAATCAACCCCATACATGTCTTGTTCAGGAAACCCAACACCACAATCAACAATTAAAATATCGTTATCGTACTCGTAAATATAAAAATTTTGGGTTACGCCAGTCGTGCCGGAAAGCGCAATAAATTTAAGGCTCATACAAGTTTTAACTGATCTGTCACAATCAGATTAGTTTTTTCAATATTTCTGGAATTTTTAAAAAATCATCTTTAATCTGCTTCATTATTTCAACGCTTCTTAGGGCGGCGGCCGGATGAAACATGGGAATAACTTTAATCAGTCTTCCTTTCCAGTTTACATCGAAGCACCTTCCATGAACAGAAGTAATTCTGGTATCCGGCAAGAATTTGGACATCGAAAACCTTCCTAAAGTGACAATAATTTTCGGCCTGATAATCTCGATAATTTTGTCTAAATAAGGATTATAGGCGGCAATTTCGGCTGGTTGAGGATCTCTGTTTTGTGGGGGACGGTGATGAATAACATTTGTTATGTATACTTCTTCTCTCTTTAGTTCAATCGATTGAAGCAAAACATCTAAGAGCTTGCCCGCGTTTCCGACGAAAGGAACTCCTTTTATATCTTCCCAGTAACCCGGGGCTTCCCCAATAAAAAGAATTTTTGTTTTCGGGTTACCAGTGCCGAAAACTAAATTAGTGGCGCCTTTCTTCAGTGGTAAATCGGCCGCCTCCATTTGCCTTTTTAACTTATTCAGTTTTTGTTTTCTGTCCATTTTTACCTTTTAAAGTTTGCGAGTTTTTGTTCATAAAATGTTAGAAAATGTTAAAAAGTTGTAAATACGCGTAAATACTACTGAGGTAAAAATTCCTTGACATTTTCCGAAGTAATTTTAAAATTTCCGTCCTTTCCTTCAACCATTAGGCGGGCTACCTTCCTAACTATTCCTTCGATTGTCCTTTCCAGCGTTCTGATTCCGGCGTCGTATCCCAAAGGTCTAACAATAATCGGCCATACATTCTCATCGATTATAATGGTTCCCTGCGGTATTCCCGCCAATTTGATAATTCTAGGTAAAATGTAATTCATCCCTATCTCTATTTTTTCTGCATCGGTATAAGAAGGCATCATAATCGGCTCCAGTCTATCTAACACCGCCGTTGAGATATTGGTTGTATTATTGGCGGTAGCAATGAAAAGAACTTCGGATAGATCAAACGGGTAATCTATATAGTGATCAGTAAAGGCATAATTTTGTTCCGGGTCAAGGAGCTCGACAAGAACCCCCATTATGGAGGCCCTCCCTTCATCGGTAACTCTATCTATTTCATCAAGTAGAATTACCGGGTTTTTACTTTGGGCCATCTTTAAAGCTTTTATGATTTTTCCAGGCTCCGCCTCGGCATGCATTCTCGACTGCCCTCTCAAGTCAAGGGGGTCCCCCATTCCTCCGAATGGAATTCTTGCAAAGCGTCGCCCGAGGGCCTCCGCGATTGAAACGGCAATCGTGGTCTTCCCCGTACCTACCAATCCGACAAAACAGAGGATCGGTGCCCGAAATATTTCTTTGCCTTCTCCTTTTTCTTGCTTTAGTTTCATCACTGAGATGTATTCCAAAATTCGATCTTTTATTTCTTTTAAACCTTCGTGGTTTTTGTCCAAAATTTGTCTAGCGTGAACTAAATCCAAATTATCTTGGGTTCTTTCCTCCCACGGAAGGGTCGCTACCCATTCAATATAACGACGGATTCTGTCAAACTCCGGCAAGAAACTGGGAGAGGCAGTGAGTTTACCAAGTTGCTCCAGCCTGACTATAATTTCTTCCTTAAGTTTTTCAGGAATCCTTGTTTTTTTTACCCTTCCGGCCAACAAGGTAATTTCCTGGATGGCAGCTTCCATTTCTTATTCTTAATTTTACTCTAAAGGGAACGAACTTATCTAGAAGAAGGCTTTCTTCTTTCTTCTAAAAATCGACTGGTGGGAAAATGTGGACCCGCTGATCGTACGTCAAAATTCCTCCTCCGTCGATTGCTAAATTTTCTTTGCCCAAAACTTTCGTGTTTTTCCCTCCTTTGTTTGTCTAGGGCAGGGTCTAAATTCATCGAAAGATTAATTCTTCCTAATTCGTCTATCTCCTTTACTCTAACTTTTACCTTATCTCCAAGCTTGACAACCTCGTTGGGATTCCTGACAAACTCCTCTCTCATATCAGAGACATGGACTAGACCTTCCTTCCCAGGAAGGATTTCAACAAATGCCCCAAAAGGTTGTATCCTCTTTACTTCCCCCTCATAAATCTCCCCAGCGGCAACTTCTTTGGTTAAAGCCTCAATCCGTTCAGCTGCTGCGCGAACGCTCGATTCTTCCGTTCCCGAAATACTGATACTTCCATCGTCTTCAACCTCAACTTGTGCTCCGGTTTCGGCAATTATTTTTCTTATCGTTCGACCGCCAGGTCCAATAACGTCACCTATTTTTTCAACCGGCACCTTAATGACTTTAATCTTGGGGGCAAAAACGGATACTTTTTCGCGAGGAGCTGAAATTGTCTCCATCATCTTCTCGAGAATTTCCAGTCTTCCCTTTCGTGCTTGAACCAGTGATTCTTTTAAAATATCCGGTGTTAAATTTAGAACTTTGACATCCAGTTGAAGAGCGGTTATTCCTTTCTCTGTTCCAGCTACTTTAAAATCCATATCTCCAATTTGGTCTTCGAGCCCTAATATATCGGATAAGATAACATATTTTTTTTCATTTTCGATTATTAAACCCATAGCAATACCGGATACTGGAGCCGAAAGCGGAACTCCTGCGTCCATCAGTGAAAGCGTCGAACCGCAGGTAGCGGCCATCGAAGTTGATCCGTTTGAACTGGTAACTTCGGAAACTACCCTAATCGTGTAAGGAAATTTTTCTTCGGGAGGGATTACGGGTTCGATGGCCCTTTCTGCCAAAGCTCCGTGGCCAATTTCTCGCCTGGAAGGAAAACCAATCTTGCCTGTTTCTCCTGTTGAATATGGAGGCATTGAATAATGGTGTATATACCGTTTTGATTCTTCCCCTTCTGCAGATTCGATCAATTGTTCTAGTGATGGAGCGCCTAGCGTTGTTACGGTTAATACCTGGGTCTGCCCTCTTTGAAAAATGGCTGATCCGTGAGTTCTTGGTAAAATCCCTACTTGACAAGAAATTGGTCTTATATCTTGAAAACCTCTTCCGTCTAATCGCTTACCCGAGAGAATTGACTCCCTAATTTTATCTTTGAATATTTTTCCTAAAGCCATGCTTATCTCTTCTGGTGTTTTTTCTGAAAGTTCAACAAGGAGGGCGTTTCTTATTTCTTCATATTCGACCAGTCCTTCATGCTCCGCCATTTTTTGGGTCAAACCAGCAAGGCCCCCGGTTTTACCCTCAATCAACTTTTTTATTTCGGAGAGAAGTTTAGGATCTATTTTTTCCTCAAAAAATTCCTCTTTTTTAACCCCCACTTCTTCGACCAAATCCTCGATTAGTTTTATTACTTTTCCTGCCTCATTTTTAGCGAATTCGATTGCCTCTAGTATTTTCTCTTCGGCTACCTCCTTTGCCCCAGCTTCGATCATAATCACCGCATCCTTGGTCAATGAGACTACCAAATCCAAATCAGAGAAAGCCATCTCCGAATCGAGGGGATTGACAAAATAAGATCCGTCTTTCATCCCCACCCTTATTGTGGCTACCGGACCTTTCCACGGGATAGAGGAAACGGCCAAGGCGGCCGAGCTCGCGATAGCCGACAAAATACCGGGGTCATTTTCGATGTCGACAGAGAGAACGGTAATTACTACCTGTACCTCTTTTGGGTAAGAAGATGGGAAAAGTGGTCGAATAGAACGATCAACCAGTCTTGCTTTCAAGATTTCATCGTCAGACGGTCTACCCTCTCTTTTAACCCAGCGTGAACCCTTTATCCTTCCACCAGCATAAAGTCTTTCCTGATAGTCAACTGTTAGCGGGAAATACCCCAAGTTGGGTTCGAGTCGAGATCTGACAACGGTAGCCAGAACAACTGTCTCTCCATAGGAAGCTAAAACTGCTCCTGAAGCTTGCTCTGCTAAAACGCCAGTTTGGAGGGTGAGTTTTCTTCCTCCTAATTCAACAGATTTTTCGATTTTTTTCATTACCTTGTTTATTTTTCAAGTTTTAAATTTTTAATGAGGCTTTTGTAACGCTCCTCATCGCGCTTACGAAGATAAGTTAACAATCTTCTTCTTTTGGCAACCATTCCCAATAATCCTCGCCGAGAATGAACATCCTTGGGGTGATCTTTAAGGTGGGTTGTTAGCTTCTCTATCTGCAAGGAAAGAAGCGCAATCTGCACCTCGGGAGACCCGGTATCTTTTTTTTCCCTGGCAAATTTCTTAATGATAGCCTGTTTTTCTTCAGATGTAAGTGCCATAAGTGTGTCAAACAAAGTAATTCGTTTAAACGAAGAACCTTGTCAGCAACAAATACATAATAACATAAGAAAACCCTAATTTCAAAGGTTGGTTTAGCTTATAGAGGTCCCCTTGTAAATTTTCGGTTCTAACCAATCTTTCGGCGGCTCTCCCGGCTTATTTTCTTCCTGGACAATCTCTTCCGGAATTGCCCCTTTCGGGAAAGCCGTTCTTTCCAGCTCTTCTCTAAAAATTCGTCGTCCGCCATTTCTTAAAAGCTGAGCCACAGTCTCAAAAGTTTCCGGTTGCACATCGGGGCCTTTAAAACCGCGGCTCCCTTCTTCAATCCCCGCCAGAAGATTAGTGGCAATGTCGGAATCAATTTTTAGACCATTTTGATTAATTAGAACAGCGGTAACTTCCGAAACAGAAGAGGCTGGTCTTGCCAATGATAAAACCGATATTTTTGGGTCAATATCGAGCGCTTTCGTTCCAATATGGATTATCTTTGCATCTTTAAAATCCGCCGACTTCAAATTCGGAAAGTGGCTTTCATTTGCCCCCCCCACTAAAACTACCGTATCAGCCGATACTCCCGAGTATTCTAGTTGAACCTGCTCGTGTTTAGGGGCATTAAATCCAGATTTCGGGATTACTGTTAATCTAAATTCTCCGTTTTCAATATCATAGCTGACTCTCTCGATTTCATTGGCCCGATAATCAGTAAAGCGGATAATCAAATTTTTATTTCCAAGTTGGGTGGTAATCTTATCAACTCCAACAAGATGATTGAATTCAACAGTCATTTGGTTTGGACAAGCAATTGTCGTCTCCTTTGTTTCTTTTAAAGCAAGGTACAATGCGAGTCCGGCCGCCACTTGGTCAAAATACGGCTTTGTCGGCAAAAGAATCAAAATTGACTTGGAGGTCTGGATGAGTGATTGAAGTGAATCTTCCATTATTTTAAATATTTTATTTTCGCACGGATACTAACATATCCTTTATTTGAAAATCAAGTTGGGGCATAAAAAGAATACCGAATTCTTCGCCCGTAGTCGCTTCACTAATAGTCTGTTTTTGTTTTTTCAATGAAACCGCCTTTACTCTGCCAAGTTCTTTTTCTCCTCTCATAAGAATAAGGTTGTCATTTTTGCTAATTTTTCCCTCGATAACTCTACATCCCGCTACCTTTTTATCTTCGAATGGAAATGAAGCAATAATTTCTGCCTTGCCTTGTATCTGAAGGGTTCCCTTTTTGAGGATTTCTTCAAGTCTCTGAATAAGTTCGTAAATTATATCAAACCTCTCAATAACAACGCCCTCCGCTTGAGCTAACTTAGCAACTTGAGAAGACACTCTTGATTCAAAAGCAAAAATTAAAGAATTGCTGGCTTTGGCGGCTAAAACGTCAGACTCGGTCACATCGCCCACCGAAAAATCAACAACCACAATTTTCGAAGGAAGATTTTCCTTGATTGCCTCGATAACACCGGCATTCCTGGCCTTTAAGATAATCGGGATTTCCCCTTCTTTTAGTTTGCCTATCCATCTTTCCTGCTTTTTCTTTAGGGCAAGCTTTGGTGCACTATTTTTTATGGTCACCAAAGATCCCACAGAAGGAACTTCTTCTAACCCTAATATGAGAGCGGGGTAGCCGGCGGTGATTTTTTTCTGAGGTACTCCCTTGTCATCAAAAATCGCCTTTACCTTACCATTTACTTCTCCTGCTTGAATTTCGTCTCCAATGGACAATCCTCCATTCCTGATAACGATTGTGGCAAGTGGACCTTTTTTGTCCTTATAACTTTCGATGACAACCGCTTCGAGAGGAGAATCTAAAGAGGCCGACACCCCTTGAATTTCAGAAAGCAAAGAAATTGTTTCCAAAAGCTCATCGATTCCTTTTCCTTGCTTTGCCGAAACAGCAATTACGGGAATATCGCCACCTCGTCCCTCAAGCATGACCCCTTCTTTAGCGAGTTGGCCCTTAACCTCTTCGACACTCGCCGTAGGAAGGTCGACCTTGGTAATAGCCACTACGAAGGAGGTGCTTTCTTCTTTGATTAATTGAATCGCCTCTTTTGTTTGCGGTTTTACCCCATCATCGGCCGCTACCACTAAGACAATAATATCTGCTACTTTTGCTCCCCGAGATCGCATCTTACTAAAAGCGGCGTGTCCCGGGGTGTCAATAAAAGTAATCTTTTTTCCTTCTTTTGTGGTAATAACCGAAGCGCCAATCGATTGGGTTATTCCCCCTTTTTCCTGGGCGACTACATTTGTCTTTCTTATTGAATCAAGAAGGGTGGTTTTGCCATGATCAACATGACCTAGAACGCAGACGATAGGGGGGCGAATCTTTTCTTTTTCCATACGTTTTTTCTTTTTCCAAGAAACTTCTCATTCATTTTCTTGGATTAGTTTCTGAATCTTCTTTAATTTCTGTTTCCTTCGATAATTCCTCTTCCTTCTTTTTTCCAGCTTTTTTAATCGCTTTTTCTTTTTTTCCAATTTCTTCCTCTCCACTTTCGGATGGAAGCTTGCATTCTACTTCGATTCTAAACCCGGTCAATTTTGCTGCTAACCTAACGTTCTGGCCATCCTTGCCAATTGCTAAAGAAAGCTGGTCTTCGGGTGCAGTCACTTTGGCTATCTTATTTTTCTTATCAAGTTTAACGATTAAATTTTCGGCCGGGGAGAGGGCCGCTTTGACAAGCTCAGCCATGTCATCACTCCAAGGAACAATGTCAACCCTTTCGCCCCCTAACTCATTAGTAACTGCTTGAACCCTAACTCCTTTTTGACCGACGCAAGAACCTACAGGATCGACTCCCGAGGCCACGGAAGAAACGGCAATTTTAGTTCTTATTCCCGCTTCCCGGGCAATGGCCTTAATAATTACATTTCCCGAAGAAATTTCTGGAACTTCTCTGGCAAAGAGTTTTTCGACAAAAACTGGATCACTCCGAGACAATAGAATTTCTTTTCCTCTGGGCCCCTCGACAATATCCTTAAGAAGAAATGTCAGTCTTTGATTGGCAGAAAGTCTTTCGTTTGGGATCCGTTCTTCGGAAGGCATCAATGCCTCGGTTCTTCCCATGTCAACTCTAACATTGGGTCCGTCGAAGCGAAGTATCATTCCCGATACTAATGTCCCTACTCGCCTGGAGAATTCATCCATAATAGCCCCTTTCTCTGCCTCTCTTATTTTTTGGTGAATTACTTGCTTGGCGGTTTGGGCGGCAATCCGACCAAATCCTGGAGGAGTAACATCTTTCTTCTCGGAAGGTTTTTCCAAAGGCCACGCAAAAACACTGGCTTCTCCGCTGACAGGGTTTATTTCAACATCGAAATCGAATGCCTCTGTTTCCTCTCCCCGCTCTCGGGCATCTCGCTTATAGGCGGCGATTATGGCTTGTTTTATTGTTTCCAGAATAACATTCGGGTCAAGACCACGCTCGGTGGCAATTGCTTTAATAGCTTGGGCAAATTCTGTTCTAGGTGTTTGCATACTTTATTTACAAAAAATGGCGGGTACTCGTCCCACCATTTCTACAAAAAACTTAATCTTTCGTAATTTTACCCCGACACCAACATAAAATCAAGGAAGGTCAAACGCCTCTTGAAAGGTTATCTCTGAAGACCGCCTTCAGTTCCGCCACGCTTTTTTGAGGAAAATTAGTCAACATTTGAGAAGGAGAGATATCGCCCAGCCACCGGCTGATTTTAGCTAATCCTTTTTCGTGAGCCGGATCAAGCTTTCCCTTCTCAAATAACCGATTAATCTCCATTATCCTACCAAATTGACCCTTTTCAGCCATATAAATCATCTCGGCAAATATCGGGATATCTTCCTCGACGGTTAGATTGTGGCCGATTTCATGAATAATCAACGATTGTACTAAATCCCGTGTATACTGGCGGCGAGGATTTTTTACAAGTTCTCTTAAAAGACCAACGTCCAAATGCATCAATATTCCGCCATGCCTAAATCTTCCTTGGACAAACTCGACGACAAACCTCTCACTTAAATCTTTAAAGTCTTCCCCAACCAAACCACGAAAATAATCATAACCTTCTCTCAAGAGGGTTCTGGCCTGGGATTTCAAATTGTCGACGTCCTGAGCATCTTTTGAAACCGGCGTATCCTGAAATAATAATTCAAGCTTCCTTCTTTGGGGGGTTTCGATAACCTCGCCTCGGGGCACTTCAAGAGGTTCAAACCTTATTTCAGGTTTCTCGCTAATATCCTCGGCCATGCTATCTTTACAATCCTACCTTTTTTAATTCTTCGATAATACTTTTTTGTTCCCGGGTTAATTTTTCGGGCGTTAAAATGTTTATTCGGATATATTCGTCCCCTCGGCCGCGGCCATGGAGTCGAGGGACACCCTTCTCACGCAACCTAATCATCGTTCCTGGTTGAGTCCCCGGTCGAATTCTTATCTTGATATCCCCGTCAACCGTCGGAACTTTAATTTCTCCGCCCAGAGTAGCCAACGAATAGGGAATGTCCACCCGAACGAAAACGTCGTCCCCATCTCTTTCGAAAATCTCGTGGGGCCTGATATTTATCGATAGCATAAAATCACCAAAATTAATTCTTGAACCTTCGTCAATTCCTGCGGGAATTTTAATTTTGCGCCTTCTTCCACCAATAGTAACTTCCTTAGTGATCCCCTTAACCGCCTCCATAAAGTCGATCGTTATCGAATAACGCGGCATTTGTCTGGCTTCTCTAAACGGAGATCTCCCCCCAAAGAATTGCTCAAAGATTTCAAAGGGATCGCCAAAATCAAATCCGGCAAATGAGTTGCTACCGTCACCGCCATAAGTGGTGTAAGTGTAAGTAAAGGGACCATAACGACCTGTATGAGTAAATGGGCCTCCTGCCCCACCAAAGCCTCCCGGCATTCCTCCGGGAGAAAAGGCGGCATGTCCAAATTGGTCATAAGCAGATCGTTTTTGGGGATCAGAAAGAACTTGATAAGCCTCATTTATTTCTTTAAAGCGCTTTTCTGCAGTTTCTTTTTCGTCCTTGTGTCTATCCGGGTGCCACTCCAAGGCCTGTTTGCGATAGGCTCTTTTTATTTCCTCGGTAGATGCATTTCTAGATACTCCCAAAATGTCGTAATAATCGGATTTAGCAGCCATAGGTTTACTAGTTTCCTGAAACTGACTCGAGACAGATCCTCCCTTCTTTTATTTTTAGACGAATTTCGTCTCCTTCCTTTATCTTATTTTCAAAGATAAACATGGCTACCCCATCGAGTACCTCCTGCTCAATCAAACGCTTAAGTGGTCTCGCCCCAAAAACTGCGTCGTAACCCTTCTCGGCAAAATATAAAGCCACGTCGTCTGAATAAACTAATTTTATATTCTGTTCGGAAAGGATCTTTTCTACCTCTGCAAGCTCCTTTTTGGCTATATCTCTCATTACTTGAGAAGTCAAAGGGTCAAAATAGACAATATGGTCGAGTCTATTTATAAATTCAGGTTTAAAAGTCTTTTCCAAGACGCTACCCATTAAGCTTTCTAGCTTGTTTTTATCCTTTCCAGCATACTCTTTAATAATGTTGCTTCCCAGATTACTCGTCATAATAATTATTGTATTTTTAAAGTCCACTATAATACCTTTTCCGTCGGTTAATCTACCATCGTCTAAAATCTGTAAAAAAAGATTGAATATAGCCGGATTTGCTTTCTCCACTTCGTCAAATAAAACCACGGAATAAGGATGCCTGCGAACCGCCTCTGTCAACTGTCCTCCCTCTTCAAAGCCCACATATCCAGGCGGTGCTCCAATTAAACGAGCGATAGTATGTGCCTCTTGGTACTCACTCATATCGATCCTTATTACCGCGTCTTCATTATTAAACAAAACTTCAGCCAAAGCTCTAGCAGTTTCGGTCTTTCCAACCCCGGTTGGTCCCAAAAACAAAAAAGCACCAATAGGTCGCGTCGCTTCTTTCAACCCCGCCCTTGAACGTCGAATTGCGTTGGCAATAACTTTCAATGCCTCATCCTGTCCGATAACTCTTTTTCTTAATTCATCCTCAAGTTTTATAAGTCTTTCTGCTTCGTTTGCCAGAAGTCTGCCCAAAGGAATTCCGGTTGCGCGAGAAACTATTTTTGCAATGTCCTCATCGCTTACTTCTTCGCGTAAAACCTTATCTTCCTCAGGAATTTCTCTCCACTTTTTTTCGACCTCTGCCAACTTTTTCTCAAGCTCGGGAAGTTTTCCATATTTTATTTCGGCAGCGCGGTCAAGCTGAACTTCTCGCTCGGCTTTCTCCAAATCAATTCTTAATTTGTCTATGTCTGACCTTTTTTCTTGAATTTCTTTAATAATTTTCCTTTGTTCTTCCCATTTTTTCTCAAAATCAGAAATCTGCTCTTTTAAAGTTTTAATACTTCTGCGTATTGAATCCAGTTTTTCATCTGCCGGTTTACCCCTTTCTTTTTTAAGGGCAGTCTCTTCGATCTCAAGTTGGGTCAAACGTCTTTTGAGCTGATCAAGCTCTGCCGGCATACTCTCTGTTTCAATCCTAATACTTGCGGCCGCCTCGTCTATCAGATCGATTGCCTTATCGGGGAGAAATCTTTCCGTAAGGTATCTATCTGAGAGTTTCGCTGCTGCAACAATTGCGTCATCGGTAATTCTTATTCCGTGATGAAGTTCATAGCGCTCTTTTATCCCACGTAAAATTGCAATTGTATCTTCAAGACTAGGTTCTTCGACTAAAACCGTCTGAAATCGACGGGCTAGCGCGGCGTCTTTTTCTATATACCTTCGGTATTCTTCGATGGTGGTTGCTCCAATCATTCTGATCGTTCCCCGCGCCAAAGACGGTTTAAGAATATTTGCCGCATCCACGGAACCTTCGGCAGATCCCCCGCCAACAAGAGTATGAAGCTCGTCTATAAAGACAATATATTTTCCTTCAGCCTCCTCAACTCCTTTTATGACTGATTTAAGTCTTTCCTCAAATTCACCTCTCAATTTTGTTCCGGCAACCAAAAGCGCAAAATCAAGGACAAGAAGCTCACGATCCTGGAGAGTCGTGGGCACGTCATTTGAGGCAATTCTCTGGGCCAAACCTTCAACGATTGCGGTTTTCCCAACGCCGGGATCACCAATTAATACGGGATTATTTTTGATTCTTCGCGAAAGAATTTGCATCACGCGGCGTATTTCGGAATCACGTCCGATAACAGGATCTATTTTGCCAGCTTTTGCTTGATCAGTAAGGTTAACGGTAAATTTTTCTAGAGCCTCTTTGAGATCTGGCGCTCTAAATAAAGCTTGCAAATCTTCGTTCATAAGCTTTTTTTAAAATGTCTTGGCTATAAAAACAAATATTACACCCATCTTAGCACTCCGTCAAACAAAGTGCTAGTTACAAAAACTTGACCTTTTTCACTTAAGTAAATATTATGTAAATAGTTAGTATCTTATAAGGTATGCTTACGCCTAAACAAAGGCAGATTCTCGACTTTATAACAGAGTTTTACGAAAAAAATGGTTTTTCTCCAACCTTAGCCGAAATTGCGGAAAAATTTAAAAAGAAGGTACCAACAATCCACCAATATATAGAAAGTCTTATCAAGGAAGAATACTTACATAAAACTCAAGGCACAATCAGAAATATAATTCCTGTTTCCAAAACCCCCGGTTCAAGTAATGTTGTTCAAAGAAAAGTAAACATCGGAATAGTCGGCTACGGAATAGTTGGTCAAGCTGTCGCGTATGGTTTCTCCAACAACAATATTCTCATCTACGATAAATATAAGGAATTTAATCCCCTTAAGGAAGTTATAAAAAATTCAGATTATATTTTTATCTGCCTTCCAACTCCGATCAAAAAAGACAAATTGGGAATCGACCTTTCGATAATCGACAAAAATATCGCTGAAGTTAGCAAGTTTACAAATGGAACGGATAAGATAGTTATTATTAAATCAACCGTAATCCCGGGAACAACCGAGGATTATATCAAAAGGTACCCAAAAACTCTTTTTTGCTTCAATCCCGAATTCTTAACAGAAAGAGCATTTCTGCAAGACTTTATCAATACCGATAGGATTATAATTGGAGCAAATAACTCCTTAATTTTTAGAAAAGTTTCTGCAATCTACCAGTCAATAATGCCCAATACCCCGATTTTTCAAACAGATCCGACAACCGCTGAAATAGTCAAATATATGGCCAATTGTTTATTGGCGACGAAGGTAATCTTTGCCAATGAAATCTACGATATCTGTGAAAAGTTAAATATAAACTACGAAGAAGTCAAAAAAATGGTTGCTTTTGATAAAAGGATAGGGGGGTCGCACCTAGATGTAACCAGCCTGCGCGGCTTTGGTGGAAAATGTTTTCCAAAAGACCTTCTCGCCCTTAGGGCCTTGGCAAAAAGCCTCAAGGTAGATACAACTATCCTTGATGCCGTCTGGGAAAAAAATCTAAAAATAAGGAAGGTCCGAGACTGGGAGGAAATACCTTTTGCTTTTACCCCATCCTTCGGTCATAAAAGCTGACTTATTCAACAACCTCTCCTTCTTCTACCTTTTCCTCACCATTTTCTTTTTTCTTTTCTTCTTCTTTTTTCTTTTTTTTCGGCTCCTCGGATTCAACCGTAGTCTGCTGCCCATACATTGACTGTCCTATTTGTGAAAGGGTATCGGAAAGCTCCTTTGTTTTTTCCTCTATCTCTTCCTTGTTTGCATTTTCTTTTGCAAGAATATCCTTTACCGCTTTAGTTCTTTCTTCCACTTTTTCTTTTATATCTTTTGGTACTTTGTCGCCAGCGTCTTTCAACGCTTTTTCGGCGGCAGCAACCATGGCATCAGCTTTATTTCTGGCTTCGACTAAAGCAGCTTTTCTGGCATCTTCTTCTTTGTGCTTTTCCGCCTCTTCTTGCATCCTCTTAATTTCCTCATCGGAAAGTCCAACCGCGCCTGTTATTTTTATGTTTTGGGTCTTGCCCGTTGCTTTGTCCTTAGCCGTAACTGTTAGTATCCCCGAAGCATCGATATCGAAAGTAACCTCTATCTGAGGTATTCCTCTTGGAGCAGGAGGAATACCGTCCAGGATAAACCTTCCCAAAGATTTATTATCCGCAGCTAATGGTCTCTCTCCTTGAGTCACATGGATCTCAACTTGAGTCTGATTGTCAGCGGCAGTTGAGAAAATTTCCGTTTTTGAGGTTGGGATGGTAGTATTTCTCGGGATCATCGGCGTGGCTACATTCCCCAATGTTTCAATCGCTAAAGTTAGAGGGGTAACGTCCAAAAGAAGGATATCTTTAACTTCTCCTCCCAAGACGCCTGCTTGGATAGCAGCCCCCACTGCTACGACTTCGTCTGGGTTTACAGATTTATTTGGTTCCTTGCCAAAATAGTTCTTGACTGTTTCAATAACTTTTGGCATCCTTGTCATTCCGCCAACCAGAATTACTTCATCAACATCGTGGGAGTCTAACTTAGCATCTTTAAGACAAGATTCAACCGGAACCATTGTTTTTTCAATCAAATCGGAAACTAAACTTTCAAGTTTTGCCCTCGTTAATTTCATTGTCAAATGAAGCGGCTGCCCATCTTTCTGTGTAATATACGGTTGATTTATCTCCACTTCTTCGGCCGCCGAAAGTTCAATTTTGGCTTTTTCGGCAGCATCTCTTACTCTTTGTAAAGCTTGAGTGTCAGCTTTTAGATCTACTGCAAACTCTTTTTTAAATTCGGAAACTATATAGTCGACTATCCTTTCATCAAAATCGTCCCCGCCAAGATGGGTGTCTCCATTTGTAGCCTTGACTTCAAATACTCCGTCTCCCAATTCAAGAATTGAGATGTCGAAAGTTCCGCCGCCCAAGTCATAAACTGCTATTTTTTGAGCGTTTTTCTTTTCTAATCCGTAAGCCAATGATGCGGCGGTTGGCTCATTGATGATCCTTTCTACTTTAAATCCAGCAATTTCTCCTGCTTGTTTAGTGGCTTGCCTTTGGGCGTCATCAAAGTAAGCAGGAACGGTTATAACCGCACTCTCTACTTTTTCTCCCAGATAAGTTTCGGCATCTTTTTTAAGCTTCATCAGTATTCTCGCCGATATCTCTTGGGGAGTGTATTCTTTACCTTCAACTTCAACGCAGGCCATACCGTCCTTTCCTGGTTTGATATTGTATGGAACCATTTCCATTGTTCTTTTGACTTCTTTATCGGCATATCTTCTTCCCATCAACCGCTTAATCGAATAAATTGTGTTTTTGGGATTGAGAATCATTTGACGTTTGGCTACATCTCCTACCAAGTTTTTAGTAGGTTCAACCACCGAGGGCGTAATATTTCGGCCAGTGTCGGAGGCGGGAATAACTTTTGGTCTTCCTCCTTCCATAACGGCCACTACTGAATTAGTTGTTCCTAAATCTATACCAACAATTTTAGACATAGTCTCCTCTTTGCATTTCCCTTTCTAATTTTTTTTCCTTGCCGTTCGCCGACGGACCATAGACTCTAACTTTTGTGTGTCTAATCACTGGTCCTTCCTTGAATCGCCATCCGGGAGAGACAACTTCTATAATTTTACCCCTATCTTTGTTATTGACAACTTTTTCAACCGCTTCGTGAATCTCGGGATCAAACGTGTCTCCCGGCTTGACTTTCATCTCTTCCAATCCCTCAGTCGCCAACGTTTCCTCAAATTGTTTGATGGTCATTTCAACACCCGGATCTTTTAAATGACACTGCGCTTTTCTAAGAATATCCAAAACCGGCAAAAGTTTTACCAGCAATCTTAAATTTGCCAACTTTTCGAACTCTTTTTTCTCTCTTTCTGTTCTTTTTCTCAAGTTATCGTAATCTGCTAAGGCTCGGGCCAATTGAATTTTTAACTCCTCGTTTTCGGTTTTTCTATCTTTGTTTGTAACTATCTTTTTCATGCGTTGGCAACCTCCTCTAATAGATTTTTGAAATATCTAACAACCGGAATAATCGTTGAGTAGGAAAGCCGAACCGGCCCGATTATGCCCAACGCGCCATTTCTGCCTTTGATATTAAAGTGTGTTGCCACAACTCCAATAGGGGAAAGCTCGGGCCACTCTAACTCCTCCCCAAATAGGATGTCGATTGGACTCCCGGAAACTGCTTTCTCAAAAAAAAGTTCTCGCATTCTTTCGGTATGCTCTATGAAAGAGAATAAATTGGCGCAGATATTAATGTCGGAAAATTCTGGGTTAATAAAAAGGTTGGCATAACCCGCATGCCAGATTTTACCATCGTCGGTAGCGGCTACTGCTAAATTTTTGGTTCTTTCAGCTAGGGCGTGGGTCGTCTCATCTAAAAGAGTGTCTAAGTCCTTCCTTGCATCCCAAACTTCTTCCTTAGCCTTAACCTCATCTGCCAAGCTCATTTGTCTTTCTTCCATTAACTGGTCAATATAAAATTTCAGGGCCAGAGGGGTAGGAATGCGCCCAGCCGAAGTATGAGGCTGGCGGAGATATCCACTTTTAGTAAGTGCCGCCATCTCATTTCTGATGGTCGCCGGCGAAACGCCAAGATTGTATTTCTTATCCAATGATTCACTTCCGACCGGCTCGGCGGTTTGGATATACTCATCAATCAAGGCTTTTAGAAGTTGGGTCTGGCGCGCAGTCAATCCTTCGGTCATATGTTTAGCAGTAATCTAACACGAGTGCTAAATATTGTCAAGTCTTTTAGGATGGGCTTGTTTCGCCGGGAGGCGGGGCCAACGGTTCAGTTTCCTTGGCCGGAATTGGTTCAACTTTCCTTCTCGTTATTTTGGAGGCTAAATTGAAGAAATACCAAACTTCCTTGGACTTGAATAATATGGAAGTTAACAAATAGACGATCGTTCCTATTGTGGTGACAAAAATAGTAAGGATAATAAGATTAACGGTGTAGCGAGTATCTAAAACAAATCTCTCGAACTGGATCTCTCTGGCTATTTCTAATTTACCCAAAAAGGAAAGTCTTTTTATCCATACCGAGCGGTCAAAAAACTTAAGCAAAAAATACATCACGATTCCCGAAGATAAGGCGGCCAGGGTTGATTTTACTATCGGCAGAACCGCCTTAAGTGAAAGGCCGTCTCCAAGCTTTCTAGTCAAAAACACAAAAAGGGCAAGAGCTTGGAAAAAGTATCCAATGGAGAAGGAAGCGGCCAACCCCCAAGCTGGAAGTCCAACCCCTCTGACAAGAATAAAATCAGTAATTATTATTAGAATAATTCCCGAGAGGGAAATGATAACCGGAGTTTTGGTATCGTGCAGAGCGTAAAAGCCTCTAGACATTAGGGCGGCGGTCGATTGAAAAACCACCCCAACGGCAAAAGCGGAAACCACCAATCCTGTCTGCACCGTTGCCTCCCAGCTAAAAATATCCGTTCCAAAGATCAGTCTTACCAAAGGAATTCTTAACACCACTAAAATTGTTGCTACTGGCATAACGAAGAAAACTATCTGATATATAGCCCCAAAAAGAGTCTTTTTAAATTTAATTGGATCATCCGATTGTCTAGCCAGGGTTGGCAATGCAGCCTTAGCTATCGACGTTCCAAAAAGACCAACGGGCAATAATTGAAGAGTATTACCAAAAGTATAGTAGGTATAAGCGGCGGTTGAAATCATGGAGGCCAGCATAAGTTCTATTGATTTGGAAATTTGCAAAAAGGAAATCTCGACAATTCGGGGTAGGGCTAATCTGCCGATTCTTTTAACATTGCTGGTTATCAAGATCTCCGGCCTGAATCGATAGCCTAATTTTATCGCCAGAGGAAGCTGTATCAAAAAGTGCAGTCCTGCTCCCATTACTACTCCTAGGGCAGGCCCCAAAAGATCTAGTTTGGGTGCCAAAAAGATAGTGCCCAAGATAATTCCAAGATTATAAAAAAGAGGGGCAATGGCTGGAACCAAAAACCTTCTCGAAGATTCCAAGACAGCGGTCAAAACGTAACTGACTACGAAAAATCCTTGAGCCAAAAAAAGGATTCTGGTAATTGTAACTATCGACAATCGGTTTTCTAAACTAAAGCCCGGTGCCAAAATTCCATAAAGCTGATGGGAAAAGATTATAACAATCGCGGCCAAGGCAGCGAAGAGAATTATTCCCAGATTTGTCACTGTCCCGGCTATTTGCCAGGCTTCGCGCCTTCCTCTTTTCAGGGCTTTAGTAAAAACAGGGATAAATGCGGAAGAAAATGTTCCGAAAACCAGAACTTCAAATACCAAATCCGGAAGTCTGAAGGCGGCAAAAAAAAGTGAGAGTTCATCGGGGGTAAAAAAATGGGCGAGGGTTCTTTGACGAACGAGGCCCAAAACTCTTGAAGCTATTACCATTAACATAATAATGGTGGCGGCTGAAAGAACTGATGATTGGGGGTAAAAAAGGAGTTTCCGCCCCCTGTCAATGATTTTTTTGACCATAAGTTAAGTATTGATATTCTAGCCTGTTTAGCTTATACTCACAATCCAGAAATTCTATGCCTGTAACTAAGACAGCGAAAAGAACCCTCGCGGCTTCTAAAAGAAAGGCAACGGTTAATAAACAAATTATCGCAAAATTAGAAAAGAGTATTCGAACCGCCAAGAAAGTCAAGAGCCGAGAAAAAATTCTTTTAGCTATTTCCTTGGCCGACAAAGCCGCCAAGAAAAGGGCTATCCACAAAAACAAGGCGGCAAGAATAAAAAAATCTTTGACAAAGCTTCTTCCAGCAGCGAAAGCTAAAAAGAAAAAATAATCTTCAGCGAATCTGTCTTGTGTGGTATAGTGGAAATGGACGCGAAGGCGTTTGTTTATGGCTGCCCAGAAAGACAAGAAACACCAAATCAATCTTCTTCCGCAACAAGAATTTGAAGGGACTACGGCGGGAAGAGTCTTGAAGTGGACAATGTCCACTTTCAGGATAATCGTCATTATCACCGAGATGGTCGTAATGGCAGCTTTCCTTTCCCGATTTTGGTTGGATGCTAGAAATGCCGATTTAAATGATCTTATTAAAGAAAAAATGGCGGTTATTTCCGCCTCGTCTGATTTTGAAAAAGAATTTCGGAATACTCAAAAGAGGTTGCGGATTTTTTCGACTCTTTCCTCACAAGGGGGGATAGCCTCCGAAGCACTGTCAGAAATCAGCTCCCGTTTGCCAGTTGATATTTTTCTTATTTCCTATTCTTACAATCAAGATTCTGTCCAAGTTAAAGGCGCCTCCCCCAGCGAATTAAGTATTGCTCAATTTATAGTAAACTTGGAAAATTCTAAAATGTTTGACGAAGTAAATTTAACCAACATCGATACTAACCAAGAAAGTGGATCGCTGACATTTACTCTAAAGTTAAAAATCAAGAAAGGAGTTTAACCAAAATGGCTCTTGGATGGAGAAGTGGTTATTTAAGATACAAGGATTATTTTCTAAATATAATTGCTATTTATAAACAAAAACAGGACTTGCGGATGTTTTTGGAAATTCTTCTTTCCTTGGGAACAATTTCCTTCTTTACCGCTTTTGCCTTAAAGCCCACCGTTATTACCATCATCTCGCTCACTCGAGAAATTAAATCCAAGGAAGAAACGGTGGCAAAATTGGATACTAAAATTCAGAATTTGACAGCGGCCCGGACCATTTTGGATTCAGAAGCAGCAAGGTTGCCTCTAGTTGAGAGCTCAATCCCTAGTTCTCCATCCCCTGAAACTTTTGTCCGCCAAATCGAAGGACTCGCCACCAGAAATTCTGTCAATTTATTGGGAATTTCTATAGGGCAGGTGACTTTACTGGGTAAGAGCTCAACGCCCAAAAAGGATGAACCTGGCTTAACTCCTCTTCCCGAGGGCGCCAGTGATGTTTCTTTTACCTTGAGCGTTTCTGGAGATTACCCGGCCCTCTTTTCTTTCTTGTCCAACTTAGAACAATTAAGAAGGCCGATAGCCGTCGACAACGTTGGATTTTCGGCAACTAAAACAGAGGCAGAGAAAGTTTTGGTAATTTTAGTGACCGGCCGGGTTCCCTACCTTTCGCAGCAGCAATGAAAAATTCAAAAACACCAAGTCTCGTTACAATCGCTTTTTTGACAATGATAACGGTTGTCTTTTGGACTATATTTACCGTCTACCGAGTTTTTACAAATGAACCATCGCCCAATGTCCCGCCCGACATCATTGAGCCACTCAATCCAGTATTGGATGCCGAGTCGTTAGATAGCATCGAGGGTAGACTTTTCTTTTCCGAAGAAGAGATTGGTAACTTTTCTGTTCCTACAAGCAGTCCCTTTATTTTTCTAACCCCTAGACCGTCGCCAACAACCACTCCAACACCTGTAGCCACCGAATCGGCAACCCCGACGCCATGAAAAAAAGCAAAATCCCCACTTTACTTGGAATTCTAATTTTAGTAATTGGGATAGCGGCCGGCGTTATGTTAATAAGAAGCCGACTCTTTTTCCGCCTCGGCGCGACCGGCGAGTTCGCCCCCAAAGATGTCCGCATTTCCAATATTACCGATACCTCTTTGACCATTTCTTGGGTAACCGACAGAGAAACATCCGGGTTTGTCAGGTGGGGGGAAAATCAAAATTCCCTATCGCGAACCGAATTAGACGAACTTGCCACACAAAGCCATACCCACACTCTGACTCTAAGGGGCCTGTCTCCCCAAACTACCTATTTTTTTAAAATAAATTCCGGGGGAGAGGATTTCGATAATAACGGCGTTCCCTGGCAAATAACAACCGGTTCGGCCCTGGCGACTCCTAACAAAACTGTCTTAATTTCTGGAATAATTTTGACGGCAACCGGCGAACCGGCCAAGAATGCTTTGGTTTATTTGACGATTGGCGGAAGCAGTCTTCTTTCAACCATTACTTCCGCAACCGGCAACTGGGTTGCCCCTATATCTTCAGCCAGAACCGCCGATTTGCAGGATTATATCCAGATTGACGAAAAAAATTCGTTGATAGAAATTTCCGTCAATGCCGGGTTGGGAAATGTTGCCTCGGCCCAAATTTATCCTCAATCGGCCAAACCAGCTCCATCCATCATTCTTGGCCAAGTTCATGATTTCAAAAATCTCCCGCCGGCTGGAAAGGGACAAATTCCTAGCGCCTCAATCGGTCTTCCCGAAGAAAAGACTCCTTCTTCCGGTTTTAAAGTGGAAGAGAAAACAGCTACGCCGTCGGCCAAAAACGTTACTTTGGAAAGTATTAAGGAAGGGGAAGTCATAACCACTACCGATCCGGAGTTTTTTGGCAAAGGACCTTCAGGAGTAACCATTACCATCACCGTGGAGTCAGAACCGGTTTCCGAAACATTAAAAATTCCTTCATCCGGCCAATGGAAATGGAGCCCTCCCTCCAACCTTGCGGAAGGGACCCATACAATAACTATTTCTTGGAGAGACGCTTCGGGAATCCTAAGAACCCTGCGAAGGACTTTCATTGTCCAAGCTTCGGAAGGTCCTTCTTTTGAAGCAACCCCTTCGGCATCACCAACATCTACTCCCAGACCTTCCCCCTCGCCGTCGCCATCGCCGACGGTTTCGCCCATTCCAACCATCACCCCCAGAATTTCGCCAATCCCGTCAACCTCTTCCGGAGTCTACGATTCTGGCAACTTGACTCCCACAGTCCTTTTCTCTATTCTGGGAGTAGGAATAATTTTGGTTAGTCTTTTAATTTGGAGAAAGACGGAAATTTAAATCTAAATGCCGAGCCCGAATAATCCAAACAGCTCCTCTCAAAATCAGCCGGCGGCGGAACCTACGGTTGTTGCCGAAATACCTCCATTGCCCGCAGATAACATTCCCCCTCCACCGGAAACAAACTCCACGATCCCAGCCGACGCCATGTCAGGAGAAGGGGCCGCTCCAAATTTTGATTTTCCCCCGGTTGTCACTCCGATTTCTCCCAAGAAAAAATTCGGCGGCGGAAAAGTAATCGCCACTATTTTGGGACTTCTGATTTTGGTCGGCGGCCTCGGAGCGGGAGTAATTCTTATTAAGCAACAACAAGATATAAGAGAAAAAGCGGCCGGCCCGGGCCAAGATTGTAAAGTCAGTGGGTACTCTGGAACATGCAGCACCCTTTCAGCCTGCAACCAGGCAGGAAATATTTTTATGGGAACTTCTACTGGAGGCTGTGTCTCGCCTGCCGGTCAGAATATTGGTTGCTGTCTTCCTTGTTATGAGGGATGTCTAGCAAAGGGGAATACTCCTACCGAGTGCCGTGCAGCTTGTCCGACGACTAAGACACCCACTCCCGTTCCTACTAAAGAGCCGTCTCCCGCGAAAGGACCTACTAAAGAGCCTTCGCCCACTACTACCCCAACCACTACTCCACAAGTACAAACTTGTAGGCCCGGTTGGATTTCTGGAGGTATTAATAGGGATACCGCGGAAGAGGCCTGTATTGCTCATTGTGGGTATCGAAATGTTGCAGCTAGGGAAGGAAATTGCAACTGGGAAAATCGAGGCAGTGGAACTAATCCAAATTGGTGCTTCCAGTGCGCTGGCACAACTGTGACCACCACATCTTCTCCTGCCCCCACAGCACCTCCGCCGGGGGCTAGTCCTACCGCTCAATGTCTCAATGTAAAGGCCTACGATTTAAGCTGGAATATACTATCTTCTAGTCAACTCTCAAGTCTTAAGCCGGGAGATACGATTCGTTTTGCGGTTGCGGGTACAACCACTTCGGGCTCATTTGACAGAGCCAGATTCAAAATTAATGGCGTCCAGCGACCTGAAGTAACCCAGAAGAAACCCGGGTCGGAAGAGTTTTATGATGAATATACTATCCCGCCTGGCATAACAACTTTTACAATTGGCGCTCAAATACATCATACGACTTTAGGCTGGTCTGAATAAAAGGAGTATTAATAACAAAAATGAAAACATTTTTTAAAAGCAAAATAGCAACCGTTCTCATCCTTCTAGCCACCCTGGTTTTGGCGGGAATTGCTGTCTTTACCGCCTATAGGCTTTACCAGTTAAGGCAGCAGCCGGTCGCTCCTACCGCGCCGACCAGTAAACCCCAGGCAGCTCCCCCGCAATCTTGCACGGAACTTACCTTTACTATTACGCAAGTTTCGCCTTCTCCTAGTCCAACCGCTTCACCTTCACCGACCGTTTCTCCGTCGCCTAGTCCTAGTCCCGCCGCTTCACCTTCACCTTCGCCTTCGCCGACCGTTTCTCCGTCGCCTAGTCCATTGGCGCAGGCAAGCCCAACTGCGGAGCCATCGCTTCCTGAAGCAGGAATTTCCTGGCCGACTATTATCTGGTTGGGAATGGGAGTTTTTCTACTTTTGATATCTCTGCTTTTAGCAATATAAAAAGAAGTTCATCTCCAGGAAGCGAACCAATAATAGCTTTTGTCTAGCCAAAGAGGAATTCTCAAGCCAATCCAGTGTGGATAAAAATAGACAAACAGCAGAGCCGAAGTAATGAAAAAAGGGAGAATAACTTTGGGAAAACGACGCAAAACATATCCGGTCGCGATCGCCATAAAGGGAAGAGAAGGCAAGTAGTGGTACAAAAACATTATTCGGGGTGAGGCGGCCCAACCGACAAACAGAATCAGATACGCAAAAACCACAAAGATCAGCCTTTTAATTCTTCCAGTTATCACCAAAAAAGATGCCAGGACAACGGCAATTATTCCGGACAAGAAAACAAAAGGGTTGCCCATGGCATAAATTCTGGAAACAACCCCGCCCGCTTCGTTGGAAGTATAAAGGTAAATAGGCCGAGCCAAGAGCGGCCAGCTCCACCAGGGCGAAGTATAAGCGTGGGTTGCTTTAAGTTTGGTGTGATACCACCACATTTGTTTCTGCATTCCCCAAAAGGTTGAAAAATCATGATTCGTCAAAAACATCGGGAGGTAGCTTGCCAAATAAATCAGTGGCGGCAATAACAAGAACCAAAGGTGGCTTAATTGAATTTTTTTCCTAAAAACTAAGGTTGCGACCAAAAATATAGGAATCGCCCAAGCCGCCGACCATTTTGATGAGAGCGCCAACCCAAACGCCAAAGCAGAACAAAAATATTTGTCGGCCAAATAAAGATAAACGCTGGCAAGAACAAAAAATAATAGATAGCTGTCATTCATCCCGATTCTAGACATGACCAAAGGTAGACCATCAAGACTAAAAACTCCGGCGGCCAAAATTCCCGAGAGTCCGTCTTTAAAAATCTTGCTGGCGATAAGATAAACCAAAAGAACGCTCCCGGTTCCTAGAAGAGCCCCTGGTATTCTCCAGCCAAACGGGTTTTCTCCGAAAATTAACATCCCGGCGACCATACCAAGTTTGGCCAAAGGGGGGTGGGTCCACTCATAAGCAAATCCTTCGGGCGGTGTATTCCACCACTCCCAAGCCATTGGGTTTCCGTGGAGTATCTGTCTGGCGGTAAAGGCATGATAAACTTCGTCAAAGTATTCTTTAAGAGGAAAGCCTAATGAGAAAACCCTTGTTATTAAAGCGAACAGAATAATGGTGCCAAGAAAAATTCTAATGTTTTTCTTTCTCGGCTTTATCTTTTCAAAAAAATCCTTTTTTTTAGGCCAAAAATAGAAAAGGCGAATTTTGCTAGTTTTGTTAAAAAGGAGGCTAAAAAAAACAAAATTAGCTAGGATTAGCGCCTTGATTGTCGGAAGAGTAAAAACTCCCGATTTAACAACGGCTTGCTGTTCGAAAGCAAAATATAGATTCAAAACATAGGTTGACGAGAATCCAAAATAGGACACCCAGAGAGCCGGATTGATTATCGCGGAAACCGCCAATGGAGCAAAAACGGGTAACAGGTGTCTCTCGTGCATCCTGGTAAAGAAGAGGAAATTAGCTGCCGTCAAAATAGCCGCCAGCAAATATTCGCTTCGTTTTTCCCGCCAAAACCTAGCGATGGCTAAACCTGAAATTAGACCGAAAAGGCCGATTCCTATAATTTTAAGGGGGGTGATTCCTCCGCCATCTGGTTTCCAAAAACCCCAAAGGCCCCAAAAATTAAATGCATTGACGCTACCGTATGGATATTGATTCAGCGTCACTCTTATTCTCTCATAGATAAAAAGGGGCGGATTTTTATCCGGAAGATTGAAGGGCAAGAAAATTAACAAAAAAACTGCAACCGAAAAGAGAATGTAACTTACAATTTTTTTTGGTCTCCAACGATGCTTAAGCATCATCATCAAGATAATGGGAGCGGCTAAGGCAGCTTGAAGCTTAAAAGCGGTCCCAAGAGAAAGCGCCAGCGACGATAATAAGTGGTTTATTCCAAAAAGATAAATTGACAAAAGACAAAAAAGGGCGGTCAGTGAATCTGCCTGTCCCCAAAGGGTGGAATTAAATATTATTGCAGGATTCAAAGCGTAGAAAGCCGAAGCAATCAACCCTATTTTTGGGCCTTTAATTTTTTTCGCAATCAAATAAATGAGATAGGCAGTGGCTAAATCGGAAAAAATTGACGGGAGTTTAAATAGAAAAAGCTGGTCAAAGCCAACCAAATTTTTAATCTTGCCCAAGAGCCACAAGATATAAAGATATCCCGGCAAATAATCAGACCAGACACTGTTGTAAAAATTGCCGAAACCGGTTTTGATCAAAGTATTGCTCCAAGCAATGAAACTGTTTATATCGAGCCAGAACGTTCCGGTTTTATACAAAGAAAGCCGCAAAAAAAAGCTGAATACTAAAAGAAGCAATAGATATTTGTCGTAACGTCGAATTTTCATTTTTCCATTTAGGGAAGCCTTTGAGAAACCCATTGGTGGATATTGCTCCAGTCTCCAGCCTTGGGAATAAAAACATATTGATTATCATAACGGGGGGATACTGGGGGATGAATAAGCAAGTCCTCCGCTAAAACATGAGTGAAAACATCATCTTTTGCCTCTAAAATCCATCTGGCTAGAACCGCTCCTGTTTGACTTTCAATGTCCGTTTCTACTGATTCTCGGATCACCTTCAAAATTGCCGAAATTCTCTTTGGGGAAAAAAGAACGCTCCGGCTTAATATTTTTTGCTTGATAGCCAGAATTACTTTTTGCTGGCGGCTGGCCCTAGCCAGATCGCTACCTTCCTCCCCCTCGGCATTTCGGGATCTTACAAATTTGAGGGCGGTTTCTCCATCCATTGTTTGTAAACCTTTTTCAAATTTTACCGTTTGATAGCGACAACCCAATAGTGGATCTCCGTCACATAAATCGTTTTCTTTGCCGGAAACCGGATATTTTTCGTCGATAAATTCCCGTTCCACGTTAACCTCAATACCTCCAATAACATCAACTATTTTGGTAAATCCTGAAAAATCTATGACGACCGCGTAGTGGATTGGCTGGCCAACGATTTCCTCTATGGTTGATTTCGCCAGAATAAGCCCTCCTTTTTCTTTTCGCTGGTTTCCCCAATAATAAGCGCTGTTGACTTTTGCTCGGATGGCCGGAATCCAGATGTCTCGAGGCAAAGAGATAAGGGAAAGTTTTGATTTTGGATAAGAAATGGAGGCAAAAATTATGGTATCGGTTAAATCCTTGGCCCCGTATCCCTCCCCGGCCTTACCCAGAATCAGGATATTCGTTCTACCCTCTGCCGTCTCAATTTTAGCAGGAGAGTCCCAAATAAAGTTGCTTAGGGTTTTTAAATAGTTTTCTAATCCTGTCCTGGCAAATAAAGATCCTAAAAGACTAAAGAGAAAATATCCCGCCAAGAAAACTAAAATCAAAATTCCGATTCTTACCAACCAGAGGTGTCTTAAAAGACGACGTTTCGTTTTTTGAAAAAACTTTGACTTCTTTTTTGGGGCAGGTTCCTTTTCTACTACCAACTCCTCCATGTTAGAATCAATTTTAACATGGCTCTCCATAATCTTCTTTGCGGTCTAAATGAACAGCAAAAAAGGGCAGTGACCTACGATGGAGGACCCTTACTAATTCTGGCCGGGGCGGGCAGCGGGAAAACTAAAGTTCTCACCTACCGCGTCGCCTATTTTATCGCCAAAAATAAACTCCAACCTCAAAACGCTCTCCTTCTTACTTTCACTAACAAGGCTGCCGACGAAATGAAAGAAAGAATTGCCCGACTGACTAAATTTCCGCCTCCTTTTTCTGGAACATTCCACTCATTCTGCGCAAAAATTTTAAGAATTGATGGCCGAGAAATAGGGATTTATCCTGACTTTTTAATCTACGACGAGGAAGATCAAAAAGAGGTGATTAAACAAATCCTCAATGGATTAGACCTTTCAAAGTCATCCAGTCCCGCTTCTTTCGTTGCCCAAATATCCGAAACCAAAAACCAGATGCTTTCTGCCAGTCAGTATGCCGATCTCGCAACAAACGATTCACAAAAGTTATTCCTAAAAATTTATACTGAATATGAAAGGGCTTTAAAAAAGGCAGGGGCCTTGGATTTTGACGATTTACTTCTCCAAGCAGTAAAACTTTTAAAAGAGAGTCCTAAAGTCCTAGTTAACTGGCAAAACAGACTAACTCACATTTTCATCGACGAGTGGCAAGACACAAATAAAATTCAATATGTTTTAACTAGGCTTCTGGCCGATAAGGACAAAAATATCACCGCTGTTGGAGACGCTTCTCAATCAATTTATAGTTGGCGAGGCGCCGACTTTAAAAATATTACCTATTTAATGAGGGATTTTCCTGGAATAAAGGTGATAAATCTGGAACAGAATTATCGTTCAACCCAAAACATTCTCTCCGCTGCCAATTCAGTTATCTCCAAAAATAAATCCCATCCAATCCTGAAACTTTGGACGCGGAATCTTCCCGGAGAAAGAATAAAACTTTACCGCGCCAAAAACGGTTCAGACGAAGCCTTATTTGTGGTCAATGAGATTTCTTCACTTGTCCTAAGCCGTTATTGCTTCAAAGATATCGCAGTGTTGTATCGAACCAATGCCCAATCTCGCGTCTTGGAAGAGGCCCTACTTCGTTCCGGAATCCCCTATGTTCTGGTTGGCGGCACAAGATTTTACGAGCGCAAAGAGATAAAGGATGTTCTTTCTTTTCTTAGGGGTTTGGTGAATAGCCACGATTCAGTTTCTTATAGAAGAATCAAAAAAATGGGCAAAAAGCGTTATGAAAAATTTATGGAATTTAAAAGAGAATTCAAAGATAAGTCTTTATCAACCCTTGACTTCTTGGACAAAGTTCTCCAAAAAACGGACTATCTTTCTTTATACAAAAAGAAAACCGAAGGAAATTTAGCCAGATTGGAAAATATAAAAGAGCTTCGCTCGGTAGCCACCGAATTTCCCAACATTTATGACTTTCTAGAAAAGGTGGCGTTAATCGAGGAAGGCGCCAGTCAGCCGGAAAAGCCCGGGCACAACGATCACGGTCGGATGACTTTGATGACTCTCCATGCCGCCAAGGGGCTAGAATTTCCGGTTGTTATTATTGTCGGAATGGAAGAAGGGATTTTTCCCCACTCTCGCAGTCTTTTTGATATCAACGAGTTGGAAGAAGAAAGGCGTCTGGCTTATGTAGGTATGACTCGCGCCAAAGAGCTTTTATATTTATCTTATGCGACTAGGCGTCTTTACTTCGGCGAAAAAATTTCCAATCCTCCTTCAAGGTTTATTCTCGATATCCCGGAAGAATTGCTCGAGGAAAAAATCTCGAGTTCAACAAAAAATGATGTGGGCAACCCTGATTTTTTAAGTTTTGATCATATCCTCAAAAAATACATCCGCGATTGAAACGGCGGTAAATTTACTGACCATTAGGCGTGCTACAATATCAAATAAGGCTCATGGCCATCAAAGAAGTTTCTGAATCCGAAAAGGATGCTTTCAATGAGGTAACCATCCACCCCCTCCAATCTTGGGAATGGGGCGAATTTAGGAAAAAGACCGGCAACGAAGTTGTCAGATTTGGAAGATTTGAAGGAGATAAACTAATTGAAGCCATACAACTGACTCTCCATCGAATCCCCTTAACGAATTGTAAAATCGGCATGTTTATCAAGGGGCAGGAACCCAACAAAGAAACGCTAGAATTTCTAAAAAGCTTCGCCAAAAAGAAAAATCTGCTTTTTATCAAAATGGAGCCTAATGTAAAAAAAAGCGAAAAGCTTATTTCCCTTTTAAAACGCCATGGAGCCGTTCCTGGAAAAAATCTTTTTACGCCATCCTCTTTTTGGATAGATCTAAGAAAAACCGAGGAAGAACTTCTGATTTCATTTCACCCCAAGACCCGTTACAACATCAAGGTTGCCCAGAAAAACGGGGTCGAAGTCGACGAGGATAATTCGGACAGGGCCTTTGAAAAATATCTCGAGCTTACTCGGGAGACAGTTGCCCGCCAGCGATTTTATGCCCATACCGAGCGCTACCACCGCCTGATGTGGGAAACTTTAAAAAAGGCCGGTATCGCCCATTTACTTTGCGCCAAATATAAAGGAAGGATCATCTCCGCTTGGATTATTTTTACCTGGCACAACTTCCTCTATTATCCCTATGGAGCCTCTACCGAAGAACACAAAAAAGTGATGGCCAATAACTTGATGATGTGGGAAGCAATCCGTTTCGGCAAGTCCTTGGGCTTGACCACATTTGACCTTTGGGGTCGAGAAGAAGGAAAGGGGTTCACCCGATTTAAAGAAGGTTACAATCCGGAAGTCGTCGAGTTTTTGGGAACCTGGGATTTGATAACCAGCCCTCTCTACCGGTTTTACCGTCTGTTAGAATTTATTCGCTGGTTAATCTTAAAAGCCAAGAGCAGATTTTTTAAACCGAGTTTTTAAAATGAATGATATTCGTCAGACAATCGATTACGCAAATTATTTATCAAAGATTGGTTGGCAAGTAGAGAGATTCGCCGGAATAAATTACTTCATAAAGCCTTTGGCTTTGCGAGCTCCGCTTATAAAAAAGCTTTTTCTTGTCGGGTCGATTATAAAAATACAAAGACCGGAAGAGATAAGAATTCAAAAAATCAGAGAGTTAGCCAGAAAGTACCGTGCCCTCCAGATAATTATCGAGCCGAAAACCCAACTGGATGCTCGATTCTTGAGCTCTGTCGGTTTTAAGTCAAGCAAAAACCCTTTTCTCCCCACCAAAACTTTGCAGATAGATTTGACTCGGTCAAAAAGAAAAATTTTTAGGAAACTGAAGAAAGAAACCCGGCTGGCAATTAGAAAAACCAACAAGTTAGAAACTTGCGAGAAAGAAATCGAGAAAGAAATAAAAGATTTTAGGAATGCTTGGAAAAAGGCTGTTGGCCTAAAAAGATACGTCCCCAGTCTGGACCACCTGATACGACTTAAAAAGTCTTTCAAAAAGAAATCTTTTTTTCTGACAACCAAAGAAATGTCGTCTGGCGCCATATTTTTACTGGCCGATTCGGTTGCTTATTACTGGCAGTCTTTCACCTCAAAAGGGGGGAGGCAAAACTTGGCTCAATACAAAATCGTTTGGGAGGGGCTTCTTTGGGCAAAAAAAATGGGCGCCAGGGTGTTTGACTTTGAAGGGATTTACGACGAGCGCTTTCCTAATAAATCTTGGTTGGGTTTTACCCATTTTAAGAAGAGTTTTTGCGGCTATGAGGTCGAATATCCCGGGACTTTTATTAAAAACCTTTTGCCTTTTCGAAAACTATAAACTGGCTCGACAAAGAAGCGAGTATTCACATTTCTCGCAAATAATATTCTGGGAACATTTAAAATCTGACTTTTCTATTTCTTTGCGAATTTTAAAAATTTCCTTTACCGCCTCCTCCAGCTGCTTGGCCGTCCTGGTAGTCGTCAATTTCTCTTGTTGATCCAGAAAATATAAAGAAAGCCTAGCTTGCTCGGGTTTTTTAGCGAAGGGTTCATAAGGAATATTGGTTGCTGCCAGTGCATAAAAGGAAAGTTGAAGATCTTGATCCACTTCTTTTTGGCTGGGTATCGTCGCCCCGGTTTTGTAATCAATTATCTCGATTGTTCCATCGGGGAAACAATCGACTCTGTCTATTTTTCCTCCAATTCTCAATCCTTTTTCTTTTTTATCATCGAGGAAAATGTTAAAAGGTTCCTCCATTAATACTGGTAAATTTCGGGGGTTGAATTCTTGCTTCAGGAAACCAGCCAGATAAAGTTTCCCTTTTTCAAAGAATTTTTTCTCATGAACTTTCGAGGAAAATCCTTCGCTTGTCCAATTCTCTTCTAATAATCGGTAAAGAAGCTTTTCTGTTGGTTTTTCTCCGGATTTTACAGCCAGATAAAAGTTCCTAAGAACGGCGTGAATCGTCGTTCCAAAACTTTGGGCGGCCGAGGGTGGGGTGGGAACCTTAAAAATATATTTCAGTTTGTAATGAAGGGGACAAGTCCTAAAGGTTTCAATTTGGGAATAAGAAAGATAGTCGATATGAAATGGCAGTCTCTTAAAGGAGGGCTCTTGTTTTTCTCTGGAAGTTGCGAAGTCAAGAAATGTTAGCTGTTTATGGCTTGTCGTCGTCAATTCCGAAGAAACAGCTTTTTCCCCAAGGGCTTCGAAAATAAAAGGGGAAAGACGTTTTTCTCTTTTTCCTTCACCATAATAATCGGCGGCGCTAAAGATAACCCTATCCATCGCCCTGGTTATTCCCACATAAAAAAGTCTCCTTTCCTCCTCGAGATGATAATCCCCAACCGGCAAAATCTCCTTTATCATCGCCTCGGGAATCGGAATTTGTTCCCTTCGCTCAACCGTTGGAAATCTTTGGGCGACCAAATTTACCAAAAACACAACCGGGAATTCCAAACCTTTTGAGGAGTGGACTGTTAGAATATTGACTGCATTAACCCGGGTCCAATCAGAATCGGCCGCCAAGGGAGACTCCCCTAATTCGGAAGATAATTCCAGCCAGTCTACCACCGCCGGAACAGTGGCATCCTCGTGATCTGCTTCGTAGGTTTTTAATTTATCAAAAAACTTAGAAATATTAGCGGCGCGCTTTTCTGCTTCCCCGCTTTCTGGGGAAAGAAGTTTCTGTAAAAGTCCTGTATCCTGAAGGAAATAATAGAGAAGTTGTCCAGCCGTTTCTTTTCTGGTAAGTTTCAGGTGTTTTTCAATAATTTCTAAAATCTTTTTGATTTTCTCTCTGGTTTTTGGCTCTACAAAAATATCTTGTATTTTTTCGCAGGCCTCAAAAAGCGTTTTGTTTAAGCGCTTGGCATAGCTACCAATGGCGGCCAGATCGCGAGCGGGGATTCCGAAATATTCAAGCGATAAAAGTCGATAAAGAGCCACCGAATCTTCAATGTTATAAAGAATCCTCAAATAAGAGATCAGGTCGATGATTTCGGGTTGTTTAAATAGCCTTCCTGGGCCTAAAAACTGATAAGGAATTCCCCTGCGGGCAAGAGCCCGGCTGAAGGGTTCAGCGTGATTATTTGCCCGGACCAAAATGGCAAAATCATTCCAATCATATCCTTCTTGCTTCTTCAGTTCCTCTATTTTTTGTGCCACCTCGTCCGCTTCGTTCTCAACCCTATCGGCGTGTATAAGAATTATCTCCTCTCCTTTAATCCCTCTTTGCGAAGCAAGGTGTTTATTAATCTTTTCCATCGCCTCAAGCCTATCCGGATTATTGTGTTGGATAAGTTCATAGGCTCTATCCAAAATTTCCTGAGTAGATCGATAGTTCTTTGTTAAAACGACGACCTTGGCTCTGGCAAAGTTTTTTCTAAATTGGAGGATGTTAGAAACGGCCGCCCCTCTGAATCGATAAATAGATTGGTCATCATCTCCACAAACAGTTAAATTTTTCGTTTTCTTCGAAAGTAAAATCGCTAACTCGTTTTGGGCGTAATTTGTATCTTGGAATTCATCAACAAGAATATATTTGAATTGTTCTTGGTATGTTTTTAAAACGTTGGGTCTTTTTCGAAAAAGCAGAAGGGTCTTAACTATTAAATCTCCGAAATCCATAATTCCCTCTTTTGTTTTCAATTCGTCATACTTTTTGTAGGCCCGAGCCAGTTCTAGTGTTTTTTCTTTTTCTTCTTTTTCGACTCTTTTAAGATTCTTGGCATAAGACAGATATTCGTCGGGACTAACGTCTTCGTCTTGAAGTCTAGAAAAATGCTGAAGCATTCCGGTAATAAATTTCGTGGGATTGCCCAAGGGCCTAAAATAATTTAAGTCAAAGGCAAACAAGTTGTTTCGAACAAACTGTACAGTTTCTGCTTCAGAAGCTAACTTGTATTTCGGATCAAGTCCGATATGGAACGCCTCTCTCCGAAGTATCCGATCGCAAAAGGAATGGAAGGTAGAAATCCACATCTGGGTATAGCCATAAGGCATGGCCACGTCGACTCTTTCCTCCATTTCCCGGGCTGCTTTCTCGGTGAAGGTCAGAGCCAAGATTTCATCCGGTTTTGCCAACTTGGATAGGATTAGGTATTTAATCCGCTCGGTAATGACCGTTGTCTTTCCAGTCCCGGCTCCGGCAATAATCAAGAGAGGTCCTTTGCCGTATTTGATCGCTGCCCACTGTCCTCTGTTAAGTTTCAATTGGCTGTTATCTTTTATCACGAGGTAATTGTATCAGAAATAAAATGAATGGGGGAAAAATTACCCGTCCAGTTTTTTAGGCACTTCCGATGGTCCAAGGGCCCTTGTAGAAATAATCTTTTGCCCTAGCCGACCGAATGAGTCAACGACCGAGTTCATCATATTGAAAGCATTGTTTAAATGTTTTTGAAGAATAGTCAAATTGTCTCCCACCTTTGAGTAATCCTTCTGTATTGCCCGAAGGGCGGCCAAAATTTCCCTCGTTTTGGCTTCTATCTTTTGGCCCTCAAAGCTCATCAGAATCGCCCGTAGGTAAGCATAAAAAGTTGTTGGTGAAACAGGCAACACCCTTTTGTCTCCAGCGTATTCGAAAAGGGAAGGATTATTGACTACTTCATAGTAGACCGCTTCCGAAGGAATATACATTAGGGCATAATCAATCGTCCCTTCTTCGGTCAAGATATATTTTTTAGAGATTGTTTCTATGTGGGATTTAACATCTCTTTCAAATTCCCGCTCATGAGCTCTTTTTTCAGTATCGCTTTGGGCCGCCATCATCTTTCGAAAATTTTCCATAGGAAATTTTGAGTCGACCGGGATAATCCCAGCGGCTGTTTTTATGGCTGCATCAACTTTATCCCCTGTTTTAAAGGTGTACTGCAGATTAAAAGATTGTTTAGGCAAAAATTGATTAAGGAGTTCTTTTAGAACTTGTTCTCCTATGTTTCCCCTTAATTTCGGACTCGTCAAAAATTCTTGTAAGTCTTTCATTCCTCGACCTATTTCGCTCATTTCCCCGATATTTTTTTGAACCTGGGAGATAACTCTGGCCGCATTGTCAAGTCTCTCATTGAGAGCCCGGGTATTGTTTTGTAAAGACTCTAGAAGGACCTTTCGATCCTCCTTGGAGCCCGTCTGAAGCATCTTTATTATCTTCTCCAAGAATTCCTCTGATGGTTTCTGGGCTTCCTTTATCTCGGCAAGCTTTTTATTAATAAAAAGTAACCAAATAATCAAAATTACAATTACCAATATCAACAGCGGACCCATTGTAAGCATTTTACACTATAGATCGGATTCAGTTAAAATAAAACTGTTGAAAAAGGAGAACCGAAAAAGAAAAATTAAGCTAAGGAAAAATGTCCTTCCTGCTTTTTTGGTAACGGTCGTACTTTGGGGACTGATTTTTTTGATCATCTATTTTGTTGAACCAGAAACGGTTGGGGCAATTCCTCTTTTCCTTCTTATCCTTTTCCTGGCCCTTGTTTTTACTTTTTCCTTTGCATTTGCCCACGCTCGGCGGGGATTTTTGGCCTCCATGGCCTTAATCACTTTTCTTATTCTTCGTTATTTGGGGATAGGAAATTTCTTAAATTTTGTTCTTATTCTTGGCTTGGTGGCAACTATCGAGCTCTACTTTTCCAATAAATAAGATCGTTATTTCCGGAGAGTTGACAAGGTTTTCCTAATTGTTATACTTCTGCTAATTTATTCGAACAAACAAATGCGAATTTCCGAACAAAAACTAAATCCGTCTTTAAAGAACCAGATCGTCAAAACCTTTGCCCAAACTCTTGCTGACTTAAAAGATCTCGGGGAAGCGGAAACTTTCCTGAAGGATTTTTTCAATCAAAACGAATTGGAAACATTTGCCAAAAGACTCGCGATCGTTTATTGGTTAAAAAAAGGGAGAAGCTATGCTAACATAAAACAAAATCTAAAAGTTTCGAGTGCCACTATCGCCTCTGTCCAAGGCCTCACGAAAAAGGCGGGGCTAAAACTCGCTCTTCAAAAGATTGAGGCCGAGGAATGGGCCGCTGTTTGGGCTGAAAAGATACGAAAATTTGTCAGGAAGTAGATAGTCTTCTCTCAGAACTGTAAAATATGCCTATGGACAAGAAATTTTTTGTTACGACACCCATTTATTATGTCAATGACGTTCCGCACATTGGACACGCCTATACCACTTTGGCCGCCGACATTTTGGCCCGATATTACCGGGAAAAACTGGGTAGAGAAAACGTCTTTTTCCTGACCGGAACAGATGAGCATGGCCAAAAAGTTAGCCAAGCGGCCAAAGAGAAAGGGGTTTCTCCCAAAGAATTTTCCGATTCAGTTACTTCACGTTTTAAAGATGCCTGGCGGCTCCTTAATATAAGTTATGATTACTTTATCAGGACAACAGATCCTAAACACGAAAAAATAGTTACTTCTCTTCTTCAAAAAATTTACGACAAAGGGTATATCTATAAAGGAACGTATGAAGGTCTTTACTGTATCGGTTGTGAGAAGTTTTTGACAGAAAGCGATCTTGTTGGGGGGCGCTGCCTTCTTCATCCTAATAAGGAGCCGGTAAAACAGAAAGAGGACAATTATTTCTTGAGGCTTTCTGAACTTTCAAAAAAGGTTTTAGGAAAAATTGAGGAGGAAGAATATGAAATCTTGCCCAAAGAGAGGAAAAATGAAGTTATCGGCAGATTAAAAAGCAGGGTCGAAGATATTTCTATCTCCAGAGGGGGCGTTTCTTGGGGAATTCCTGTTCCCTGGGATAAGTCTCAAACAATTTACGTCTGGGTTGATGCTTTAATAAATTACTATTCGGCTACCCAATTTTTGGAAGGAAAGACAAAATTCTGGCCAGCAGATTTGCATTTAATCGGTAAGGACATTCTTTGGTTCCACGCAGTAATTTGGCAAGCGCTTTTAATCGCCGCGGGGGTAGATTTGCCGAAGAAAATTTTTGCACATGGATTCTTCACTATCGATGGCCAAAAGATGTCAAAGTCCTTAGGAAATATCATTTCCCCCAAACAATTAGTTGATAGATATGGGGTCGATGGAGCAAGATACTTGTTAATTTCGGCCTACCCCTTCGGGGACGACGGCGATATTTCATTAAAAAGATTCGATGCAAAATACAACGCCGATCTTGCCGACGCTTTGGGCAATTTAGTCTCCAGGGTGGCTAAACTTTGTGAAGGTTTGAACATTAAGATATCTCAATCAAAAAAAATACCCGCACGTTATTGTGAAGATATTGAACATCTTGACCTATATGGAGTCCTTAATAATGTTCATAGCCAAGTAATTCTCGCTAACCGATATATTGACAAGAATGAGCCATGGAAGATAAAAAACCAAAAAAAACTGAATGCTGTTTTGGGATATCTTGTAAAAAAAATTTTAAGTTTAGCCAACCAACTTAGACCCTTTCTCCCGGAAACTTCTGAAAAAATTGAAAAGCTGTTTAGTGGACCTGGAATCAAACTGGGGGAGCCTTTATTTCCTCGCCTGAGATAATCTATGAGGAACCTTTTCGTAAAGCATGATAAACTCATCCACCGTTTCTTAGAAATTCTCCCCGGTCTTTTTTCTTGGAACGCTATTCTTTTTCCTTATTGGGGAATTTTTATAATTCCTAATGTAGTTGCTTATTTCGTTCTTGCTTTTAATATCTATTGGTTTTACCAGTCTCTTCAAATAGCTCTCGCCGCCTTTATCTCCCATTTAAAAATTCAGGCTTCTTTGAGTTATGATTGGCTTGGGGATCTCAAACCATTTTCTGACTGGAAAAAGGTCCACCACATAATTATTGTCCCCACCTATAAAGAACCTCTTTATATCCTGGAAAGAACACTTACCTCATTAGCCAGGCAGGATTTTCCCAAAAAACAGCTAATTGTAATTCTGGCAATGGAAGAGAAGGAGGAAAAAGAACAAAGACTTGGGAAAGCGCTGGCTCTCACCAAAAAATTCGGTAAAACCTTCGGCCATTTCTTTGTAACTGTCCATAGGCTGGGGCCCGGCGAGGTTGTAGGAAAGGCTTCTAATGAACGCTATGCTGGTATTTGGGCTAAGAAAAAACTTATAGACGAACTATTGTACGATATAAATTATTTAACTATCACCTCTTGTGATGCCGACCACGTGTATCATCCCAAACACTTCTCATGTCTGACTTTTAAATTCCTTGATAATCCAAATCGTTACCGATATTTCTGGCAACCGGCAGTGATGTTTTACAACAATATCTGGGAATTGCCGGCCATTACGCGAGTTCCCAACACAATCTCTTCGATCTGGAATCTTTCCCAATTGTCGAGAAAAGACCGGCTCATCAACCAGCAAAACTACTCTCTTTCTTTTAAACTCCTTGATGAGGTTGATTACTGGGACCCAGATAAAATTCCGGAAGATTGGGGAATCTTCTTTAAGGCCTATTACAAAAAACGGGGAGGGGTCGAAGTTGAACCCATTTATCTACCACTACATGCGGATGCGCCTCAATCGACCTCTTTACTGAAAACATTAAAAAATCAATACGAACAATACAAAAGGTGGGCCTGGGGCGTTTCGGATGACCCCTGGATAATAAAAAATTACTTTTTAACGCCCGGGGTCCCCTTTTGGGACAAGACCATGCGATTAATATACGCTCTCTGGGCTCATTTTATGTGGCCCGTCAATTGGTTTATTATCACGCTAGGATTAACTATCCCCTCAATTTTAAACCCCGCTTTTGCCAAAACTACCCTCGGCTATACCGTCCCCCGACTTTCTTCTTATGTGTTGACTGTAGCACTCGGCTTCTTAGTAATAATGATAATTATCAATAATTTCTATAAACCAAAAAGGCCAAAGGAGGTTCCTCTTTGGAAGGCCCTCGTTGCCCCATTTGAATTTATTCTTATGCCAATCGCCGGCTTTTTTTTCACCGCCCTCCCCGGTCTCGACGCCCATACCCGCCTTATGCTAGGGAAATATATTGAATATCGGGTAACCGAAAAGGTATAGTGAAAACGTGAATCAATTTACTGCCAGCCTTTGGGGGGACGAGGCGTTCTCCGCTATTCTTTCTTTGAAGGGAATTCCCGAGATAATCAAAATTTCCACCAATGAGCCGCATCCGCCTTTGTTTAATATTCTGGAAAGTCTTTGGTTTAGACTTTTCGGCGCCAGCGAGGTCTCTATTAGGATTTTGGCTTTTTTATTTCTTTTAGGGGCGGTTTATTTTACCTATAAAATAGGGGGGTATTTTTGGGATAAAAAAACCGCCATACTTGCCGCCCTTCTTACTTTTTTTAATCCTTTTTTGTTTACCTATGGTTTTGAGGGAAGAATGTATTCTCTTCTGGTGGCAACCGTTACCGCTTCGTTTTATTTCTTCCTAAGAAGAAGGTGGGGCTTTTATATTTTGACTACGACCATGGCTCTTTATACTCAGCATTTCTGTTTCTTCGCCCTTTTGGTTCAGGCCCTTCTTTTTTTAGGAGAGTTGTTTGGGGGTAACAGAAAATTGGCAATGACCATGCTTAAGGTTTTTCTGGTCGTCGGAATTCTTTATTCCCCTTGGTTGATACCCCTGTATAAACAAACAAAACTTGTTGAAAGCGGTTTTTGGCTGGGAAAACCGACGTTTAAAGATTTGGCTCTTTTGTTTTTCAAATATCTTAATGCAAGCCTGTTTCTTCTTCCTTTACGAAATTGGCGTCTAAATTTCAGGAAATCATTACCTCTATTCCTCTGGGCTACATTACCAGTTTTCTTGTCATGGGGAATATCCCAGAAATTTACCCCCCTTTTTTATGATAGATATCTAATTTACACAATTCCGCCAGCTATGCTTTTGGCAGCGAGCCAGAGAAGAAAAATTTCTAACATTATCTTGGTCATTATTCTGGCCATTTTTATTTTGGTAGATTTTATTTATTTTACTCGCCCGACAAAACGACCATTTCGAGAATTTTCTTCGTATGTAAAGGAGGTGAAACGAGGAGATGATTTTTTAATAAACTGGAACTCGGCCGCCCACCATCTTTGGGAGGCGAAATACTACGGGATACCGGCGCCCTTATACGTCCCCCAAGGAAGGGACAAACTTCCTTTCTATGTCGGAACCGCCCTTATGGGACCCGATGATGTCATAGAAACTCTTCCCAAGAAAATTAACCGCCTTGGAGTTATTACCAGTGGCCCTATTGAGGAGATTCAAATACCCGGATATACTAAGAAAGAAGAAAAGATATTTGATTCCCTTAAAATTATTTGGATGGAACGAGCTCAATGAAAAACTTTCTAGATAAACTTCATCTGCCTAGTTGGATAATTCTCGTTTTGGCCCTGGTTTTAGTCCTCAGAATCCCCTCCTTTCTAGAACCTTTTTCTTACGGAGACGAGATGATTTATCTCTCTGTCGGAGAAGGAATAAAACATGGACTGCCTCTATACTCAGGAATTTATGACAATAAGCCTCCTTTGCTTTATCTTCTGGCTGCTTTAGCTGGAAACGTTTTCTGGTTTAAGACAATCTTGGCTTTCTGGAGCCTGGCAACCATAGTCCTTTTTTGGAAACTATCTGAAAAACTTTTCCCGAACAAAACTAAGGTTCAAAAAACTGCCGTCGTTATTTTTGCCCTTCTCACGACCCTTCCGCTTTTGGAAGGAAACATTGCCAATGCTGAAAACTTTATGATTGGCCCAATTGTCGCCGCTTTCTTGCTTCTTATGGATAAAAAGGGTTATTCAAAAGATATTTTTGTTGCCGGTGTTCTTTTCGGAATCGCCGCCCTATTTAAGATTCCAGCGGCCTTTGATTTGCTGGTTATCATTGTTTTCTGGCTCGTCATCTCCGGCTTGAAAAAGGAAGCCTTGAAAGATACGTTCACCAAATCACTCTATTTGGTGGCTGGTTTTTTAGTGCCAATTTGCATATCTCTTGCTTGGTTTCTTTTGGCTGGCAATCTTGGCGATTATATTCGGGCAGCCTTCCTACAAAATATCGGATATCTGTCTAGTTGGCGGCCCCAAGATATCAACAAACCATTCTCACTTAGGAATCTGCCGCTTTTGATTCGATTGGGTATCGTGGCTGTAGGAGTGGCAATTCTTTTTTTAAAAAGGTCGAAACTTTCGAATAAATTCATATTTTTGACTGTTTGGACCTTTTTCGGGCTTTTTGCCGCTACTCTCTCCGAACGCCCTTATCCTCATTATCTACTTCAGATTGCCGCTCCACTTTCTTTTCTCTTTGCGATTTTGTTCGCGGAAAAATCGCTAGAACAATCGTTGGTCATCTTGCCCATTGTTTTGGTCTTTTTCGCTTCCTTTTATTTCAAGTTTTGGTATTATTCAACTTCGGGCTACTATTCAAGATTTATCAAATTTGCCGTCGGCAAAAGCTCTCGAGAGGAGTACCTTGCCAGTTTTGGCCGCCAAGTTCCGACCCATTATGAAATTGCTCGTTTTCTTGCGAGCTCAACTAATCCTTCGGAAAAAATCTTTGTTTGGGGGCCCGATTCCTCTGCCGTTTATGCTCTATCCAGAAGACTTCCGCCGGGAAAATTTGTCGCCGATTATCATATTAACGATTTTTCTTCCAAAGAAAAAGAAGTCAGAATTCTTGAGAATAACCCTCCAAAATTCATCATTATCCTTCCTGAAGCTGGAGGATTTCCTCAACTTTTGTCTTTTCTAAAAAAATCTTATATGCTTATCTTCAATATTAACGAGGCAGAAGTTTGGCGGCTGAAGGGAAGCGTCAAGGCAATTTAATTGCTCCTTTCTCTTCCTTCGAGTAAAATTGAAGCTAGTCTCTTATGAAATTGGGGCTCGCCGACCTGCCGTTTCGAAGACTTATTGTCGTTTGTGTAATTCTAAATGCTGTTCTTGCCGGAATCGTTCTCCTCAGTCAAAAATTTCTTCCTCCGGTAGTCCCCCTTTTTTATGGATTGGCCGAAGGGGAGGACCAACTTGTAAAAAGTTTTTTTCTGGTGATTCCCGCCCTGGCATCGTTAGTGATTATCTTAATTAATTCATTAATTGCCTTAAAAATACAGGAGGATTTCCTTAAAAAAATAATTATTTTTGGGGGCGTGGCGGGAACCTTTTTTGCCTATATTACCACCCTTAAAATAATCTTTTTGGTGGGCAGTTTTTAAATTGATGGAAATAATCAGATTGGCACTTTTGCCGGGTATAATGGCGGGGATTTTGGCTTATCTAACTACCCCCCTTGCCATTAGATTCGCTCGAAAATTTAATATTATCGACGACCCCAAAGTCCATAAACATCCAAAAGTTATTCATACATACCCCGTCCCTCGGGCCGGTGGACTGGCTACTTTTCTTGCCATCGGTATTATTTCTTTGGTTTTCTTACCAATAGACAAGCACGTCGTAGGAATTTTGGCCGGGGCAACCTTTGTTTCTCTCATCGGAATATTAGACGATAAATACGACCTTAATCCTTATCTAAGACTGGGGACCGGATTTATCGCCGCCACTATCCCTATCGTCGCCGGAATCGGCATCGCCTATATTTCAAACCCTTTCGACGGCCTGATTGATCTTTCCCGGCCGCAGATAAGTTTTAATTTTTGGGGACAACAAAGAAGTATTTGGATAATCTCAGATCTCTTCGCCTTGATTTGGATAGTTTTTATTATGAATATGCTTAATATGGGTGCAAAGGGGGTTGATGGTCAACTTCCGGGAGTGGTGGTAGTTTCGGCCGTTACTATCGCCGCTCTTTCTTTAAAATTTTCGGCCGACATCACTCAATGGCCGGTTATTATCCTGGCTTCTATAACCGCCGGTGCCTACTTGGGATTCCTGCCTTGGAATTTTTATCCTCAAAAAATTATGCCCGGATATGGAGGTTCGACTTTGGCTGGATACTTATTAGCAGTCTTGGCTATTCTTTCAACGACTAAGGTGGGAACCTTGATGGTAGTCTTAGGAGTTCCTTTAATTGACACTGGATATACTATTGTGCGACGAATTTTATCAGGAAAATCGCCCGTCTGGGGCGACCGCGGCCATTTACATCATCGGCTTTTGGATATTGGCTGGGGCAAAAGACGGGTGGCCATATTTTATTGGTTTATCTCTGCATTTCTGGGAATTTTGGCCCTTAATTTGAATGCTTCGACCAAGATGTATACAATGGTCGGGGTTGCCGTTCTTCTGGGAGGATTAATATTGTGGCTTACTTATCGTCCAAAATATTGATGATTAGCTCGATAATAAATATCATCCGCCCAATTCATTGGATCAAAAATCTTTTCCTTTTCGCCGCCATCATTTTTAGTGGAAACCTTTTCAATGAAATTCTGTTTAGTAAAGTTCTTTGGGCCTTTGTTGGATTCAGTTTAGCCTCCTCCGCTTCTTATACATTTAATGACGTTATGGATGCTAAATATGATAGGTTGCATCCAATCAAAAAATTCAGAGCGGTGGCATCGGGAAAAATTTCCTCCCCAGTCGCAATTTTAATCAGTTTTCTTTTTACCCTCTTCTCTCTGGTTTTAGCCAAAACTCTCAATCCCTTGTTTTTTTGGGCCGTTATTGCTTATTTGGTTCTCCAGTTTTTTTATAGTCTCGGTCTCAAAAAGATAGCGATCATTGATATTTTGATTATCGCCACCGGCTTTATCATAAGGGTTTATGCCGGCGCCTTTGTCATTGACGCCCATCTTTCAGTCTGGTTTCTTTTATGTGTTATCTCCGTCTCTCTTTTCCTGGCTGCCGGTAAAAGGAGGGCCGAGCTTAATTTACTGCCTCAAGAAGGGATAACCCGGGAAAGCCTGGCCCATTACCAGAGAGAGCTTCTTAATTCTTATGTCACTATGTTCGGGAATGCCGCCTGGATGAGTTGGTCTCTATTTACCTTCTTTGAGTCCCCTCGGGCTTCCTTGCCTGTCTGGCTCTTTTTGGCCGAATTATCTCGCACTACTACTATCAATAAACTTCTTATGTTTACCATTCCCGTCACAATATTTGGAATAATGAGATATGAAAGCCTGATTTTTGAAGGCCGGAGCGAATCCCCAGAAAAACTCCTCTTGACTGATATATACTTGATGTCCTCGGTTTTCCTATGGTTAGTTATGATTATTTGGATTTTCTATGGAGGTTTGGCGACTATTGGCTAGGCGTAGCCGCGGGACTTGGGGTCGGAGATAAAATTCCTTGAACCTTTTTGGCGTACTGACTTGATACCCACCCTTCTCTGTCTTTATCAATTTCAATCTTATACCAACCCGTTAATTCATCCTCTCCCAAAAAGAGGTATTTTTCGCCGGGCCCCACCTGGGCAATTTCAACTCCCGCCAATCCTGGCTTGTCTCTGACCCTCAGAAAACCCGTTGGCGTAGAAAGAATCTCTACTAGGGTTTGTTCTTCTTGGATAAGTGGTATTTTTTCTGTTTCTTTAACCGCCGGGGATAGTTTGACAACCGCCGTCACTTTGTAACCCACCAGTGTTTTTATTTCAAAAACTCTCTGTTGATAATTCGTAGCGAAAACTTTTATTTCGTGTCTTCCTGCGACCGTAGAACTCTTAATCGGCGCAAAGCCGCGACTATGGCCATCCAAGAAAACTTCGGCTGAATTAGGAATAGATACAACGGCAATTTCTGCCTTCTTCCCGCCGATTTTCTCGAAGGAAACTATTTCTCCCGCCGAGTCTTCCTCGGTTTCCTTCAATTCCCGACGAATTATTGTCAAAACGCCTGGAACTAGGGTTATTTTTGTCTCAAAGGAAGCAAAATTATCCGAGAGGGGGGCAAGTTTGACCGTCGCTTCGCCGGGGCGGGTTTTGTATTCTAAGGGGGTCTGACCCACCTCTTGGCCGTTGATATAAACAAGACTGACTGGGTCCGTTTCAATCAGAATCCCAGCCTCTTTTGGATTTAAATATCCCAAAAGAAAAAGTCCGGCCACCGACAAGAATCCCAAACCTAAGACGAACAGAAAAACCCCCCACAGCTTTTTCATTGCGTAGGCAAGTTTAACACGAGGCTGGCTAAACTGACAAGATTTTTATTTTGTATTAATCACAACTTTGAGATAAAATAAATCCTATCAACGGCCGGATGGCGAAGTGGAAACGCTGCGGTCTGCAAAACCGCGATGCGCGGGTTCGATTCCCGCTCCGGCCTCCTAAAATTTGCAATTTCCGATTTCACAAGTTATAATTGCGACACATCTCGCCTAGTGCGGGATTTTTTAATTATCCAAAGTATCTACTCTGGATTATATTTTCCCCTGCCCGACAATGATAAGGTTCTCATTTCAGTTTCCCAAGTACCGCCTCCAGATTCTGCTCTCAAAAAGGCGGGGGGCTTTCATAGATAATTCACTTTTACCCGATCTCGAGAAAATTAAAAATATCAGAAGGGGTCAAAAACTTTCCCGTTTTTTCCGACTCATTTTTGAACGTAGAAAAATCAAAAAACTTCTAGGTACAAATTTAGCCTTAATTCTTTTGATCAGCACTTTTATTCCTAATAATAGCCTGGCGAACATTGAAAATGAACAGGTTATTATTACAGAATCAAACAGCCCATTAATTACTAAAAGCGCCATACAGTACCCTGTCAGCGAGATTAGAATTAGTCAGGAATATCAACTTTTCCACCCTGGCCTTGATTTTGATGGAGAAACCGGAGATGAAATCCGCCCAATTAAAAACGGGGTGGTTGAAATGATTGGTAAATCAAAATTTGCCTATGGAAATACAGTTATCATTAACCATGGAGGAAAAATTACTTCTTTGTATGCCCATCTCTCAAAAATCTCTGTTTTGCCCGGTCAAGAGGTTACCACTGATACAATTATTGGTGAAATGGGCTCGTCGGGCCAGTCTTCCGGATCCCATCTTCATCTCGAAATCCGTGATCATGGAGTCCCGATTAACCCGCTTTCAGTACTTCCAAAATACTAATCCTGAAATTTCCAAATATACCACGAGGCGGCCGTTCTAAACGGCTTCCACCTTTTAGAAATTTGTTCTATTTCATGGATTTTATAATTTCTTTTGAATAATTTAGATACTCCCTTTTGTATCCCCAAATCATCAGCCGGAAAGACATCCTTTCTGGCTAAAGTAAACATCAAAAACATTTCAGCGGTCCAACGACCGATACCTTTCACGGAAACAAGCTTTTTAAGTATTTCTTCGTCGGTTTGCCTGTCTAATTTCTTTATTTCAATTTCTTTCCTCTCAATTTTGTAGGCTAAATCCTTAAGGTAGTTTATTTTTTGTTTTGAGAGCCCCCATTTTCTAAATTTTGTCTCACTGGTGGACAAGATCTCTTCGGGAATAATCTTGCTATCCAGTCCTTTTTTAACCCGGCTAAAGATTGCCGCGGCGGCCTTACTCGAAATCTGCTGAGAAATAATCGCCCCAACCAAGGTGGAAAAATACTTTCCTTTTTTGCTTGGTCTTATTTTACATGGACCATATTTTTTAACTAGCGGTCCAAGATATTTATCCTTCGCCAAAAATTTTTCCGCCTTCTTCCACATTTTTGATTTCTTGATCCAGAAGCCCAGTCTTCTCATCAAAACGAAACCATCCCTCTATCTTCTCTCCTAACAACACCCTCGGTAACCAGAAACGATCATCAGCCCACATTTCTTCGAAAGGAAGATCGTCAATTTTAAACCACTGAGGATTCATTTCCTCGCTCTCCTTCGGCTTACCCAACCATCTTTTAATAAAGAAAACATGAACATCTTGATTCCAATCTTTTTTCCCTTCATCCTCAGGGAAGTAAAAATGTAAAAGGGCAACTTTTTCCGCCTCAATAACGTGTATTCCTATTTCCTCCCAAGCCTCTCTGCGAACCGCTATTGACACTGATTCTCCTAGTTTGGCTTTCCCGCCTACTCCGTTCCAAAAACCCGCCCCAAAACCTCTTTTCTTCATTGCCAATAAAATCTGATCTCCTTCCATTAAGAAACATAATGTGGCTTGTTGGACCTGACGATTATTTCTTTCGGGGAACCGCTCTGTTGTCATTAGGTGACAGTCTAATACTCCGGTGCGGGGGCTGGAGACTCTTTCTTTTCTTCAGGAATATCTGTAACTAGACCCTCCGTGGTCAGTACCATCATCGCTACCGAGGCAGCATTTTGAATTGCGCTTCTGGTAACTTTAAGGGGGTCCAATATCCCAAATTTAGTCATTGAACCAAATTCTCCGGTTAGGGCGTTAAAGCCAAAATCTTCATCCGTAGCTTCTTCAATTTTCTTGAGGACATAACCATCGTCCTCGCCGGCGTTTTTTGCTAACCAGCGCAATGGTTGCTCCAGAGCTTCGTAGACAATATCCCTAGCTGTCTGCTCGTCTTTGCTATTGGCACCTCCCGGTACTGGCATATTTTTCAATATCTTCCTGGCTTTAAGTAATGCGACCCCTCCACCCGGTAATATTCCTTCTTCGATGGCCGCCTTGGTTGCACCGACAGCGTCCTTGACTCTTTCTTTCTTTTCGTTAAGTTCGATCTCTGTGGCAGCTCCCACATTTATTTGGGCCACCCCACCCGAAAGTTTAGCCAGGCGCTCTTCCAGTTTTTCTCTATCAAAATCCGAGTCGGTTTCTTCTATTTGTCTTTTGATCGAAGCAATTCTGGAATTGATTGCCGACTTTTCTCCCTTTCCTCCAATTATCCTAGCGTTTTCTTTATCGGCCCAGACTTTGTCTGCTTTGCCCAGCTCTTCCACTTCAAGTGATTCGAATGTTCTTCCAGTGTCTTCGCTAACCACCGTGCCGCCGGTCAATATAGCTATATCCTCGAGCATTTCTTTACGCCTGTCGCCAAATCCGGGAGCTTTAATTGCCAAAATATTAAAGGCACCCCTTAGTTTATTAACAACCAATGTTGCCAGGGCTTCGCCCTCAATTTCATCGGCAATAATTACGAGGTTTTTTGAAACCTTGACAAATTTCTCTAAAAAGGGAAGCAGGTCCTGAATCGAAGAAATCTTTTTGTCCGTCAACAATATATAGGCATCTTCTACCTCCGCTTCCATTTTCTCCGGGTTGGTAACAAAATAGGCTGAGGCGTAACCCCTGTCAAACTCCATCCCTTCTTTGTATTCAATATCGATAGTCAGACCTTTTCCCTCTTCAACCGTGACCACTCCATCACGACCAACTTTATCCAGTGCTTCGGCAATTTTTGCTCCAATTTCGGCATCCCCTGCCGAGACAGTTGCCACCTGGGTTATTTCCTGTCTATTTTTGATGGGCTTGGCTATCTTTTTAAGTTCTTCGATAACGGCGGCCACCGATTTTTCTATTCCTCTCTTAATAATCATCGGGTTTGCACCAGCCGTAATGTTTTTCATTCCCAACGAAGTCATGACTTGGGCAAGAAGGGTGGCGGTTGTTGTTCCGTCTCCCGCAGAATCGTTTGTCTTACTGGCCGCTTCTTTGACAAGCTGGGCCCCCATGTTTTCGAAGGGGTCGGCCAGATCGATCTCTTTAGCTACTGATACCCCATCATGGACTATGTTCGGAGCGCCCCATTTTTTATCCAAAGCAATATTTCTCCCCTTTGGCCCAAGAGTCGTTACTACCGCCTTGGCCACACTATCGATGCCCCTCATCAGGGACTGTCTTGCTTCATCTGAAAATTTAAGTTGCTTTGCCATAATTAGCTTTCAATGGCCAAAATATCCTCAAATTTAGCAAATAAATATTCCTTATTCCCGATTTTGACTTCATTGCCCCCCCATTTTTTATAAATAACAACATCTCCTTTTTTCGCCGGGGGCTGTCTTTTGAGACCCGATTCTGTTATTTCTTCTGGTCCAACGGATAAGACTTTTCCTTTCTGGGGTTTCTCGGTGACTGATTCAGGAAGATAGATACCCGCAGCGGTTTTTTCTTCCGCCTCCAGAGGTTCTATGAGAAGATATCCAGCAGTCGGATGGAGATTTAATTTCGTTGATGTTTTTCTCGACATATAACCAAGAAACTGTTAGCAATTACTAACAGTGAGTGCTATTTTAGCTATAAGTTTTTGCTCTGTCAAGAGGTTAATCTGGACCGAACAATGTTTCCCCAGTCATATGGATGAAAAATGGCCCGCGTGGGAGTAACTACCTCGCGGGTGATTTTTTTCTTCATGTACAAATATTGTAACCGATAAGCAACTGGTTCAATCAATTTTGACAAAAATGACGCCATAGGCAGAAAAGATGCTTTCAAAACAGGATTGGATGGGTTTTCAGATTTTGATTTAGATTTTTGATTTCTAAAGTTTACTTTTGGTATTCTAACGGCCGAGGGCCAATAATCTAGAATCCACCTATTTTTCCAAATAAGCTTTTCGTAGGCATTATCTCTATTTATTAAGGGGATTATTTGGGCAATTTCATGGGCAGTATAGGCATTTCTGTCGTTAGCCGGCCAAACTAAATCTCTTTCGTCTATCCACATATTTAGACAAAGCTTGTCTTTCTGCTGTTTATCTCCAAATTTTCTCAATGGGAATCTTGTCAGTTTTAAAAGAAGGAGGACTATTAGACGGCTTGTCCAAAGAAAGCCTTTTTGAGTAATGAAAAGGAGGTCGATATCTGCCTCTTGGGGAGCGTTTTCCATCGCCAGCGCTCCGGTTACTCCAACCATCTTTATCGTTGGTATGAAATTTAATATCTTCCCGGCTTTTCGGGCTTTTTTCATTTTCTGGGCGGAAAATCTTTTTCTCAAAAGCCTTTTTGTAATTAGGCCCCGACTGTCTCTCAAAAAATAAAAACCTTTTTTGGAATCAACAATTATTTTCTTGTCAATATTTATCTTCTCTCCCGCTTGCCATTTTATTAACTCCCTAGCCGTCAGTGGGTAATCAAAAATATCGTGATAAAAAACTGCGGCGAGCATTTTCTTTTCGAGTCTTTTAGCGGGATAAATCTTCGGGAAAAATAACATTCTAATCAGCGTACTGAAATTCCGTACTGGGAAAGTACCTGATTGACTCCGGCGGCGGCGGTTTCGAGAGCTTTATTAACCTGGCTACCGCTATTTACAGCGTTAATGGCATCTTCAAAATATTTGATTATTTGCGAATTTATACCGGTCGGGCCATCAAATGTCCTCGACACAAGATACCAACTCTGGGCGTTTGGAGCTTGAAAAATAATACTCCCTAAAACAAGGTCGTCAGCCAGTAAGGAGGCCATTTCTGTTCGAGGATAGGGCTCACCAAATAATCTTTGATTTGAGGCAATCTGATACATTTTCTCCAAAGACTCTCTGCTCGAAATAAATTTCAAGAATTCCCAGGCGGCATCTCTATTTTTACTGCGAGACCAAACTCCTTCAACCCAATATGTTGCATACGAAATATCCGTCTCTTCGGGGCTTCCCTTGGCCAATTGTGGAAGGGGAACGGTTTTAAATCTTAGATTTGGATTTTGTTGCTTTATTTCAAAAACTCTCCAGCTGGGGGCAAAATACATTGCCAGCTTTCCGCTCGCGAAGGCAATTGTTGACGGAGGCAGGGAGGCATCCCAAACACCGTCTATCGAGGAAAAAAGCGTAAAAAAAACCAAGGCGTCTTCGGCTAACTTTCCCGTTAGATCGGAAAGCGAAACGCCGTTTTGGAGCATCATCAACGCCAAAATCTCCGGCCAGTGATCAACATTTTCTGTTCTTCCAAGGGCAATCCCCGCTTGGATGATTGTCCCTTGTTCGTCCTTAATGGTAAGTTGTTTAGCTAATTGTCTCAAGTCGTCCCATGTGGTTGGCGGGGCCTTGCCGCTTCTTTCAAAAATTTCCTCATTGATATAAAGCGTCAAGCCGTCATACATCAAAGGGATACCAACCAGTCCCGCCCCGCTAGTTAAATCAGCAGTCATCACAGGATAAAAAACCTGAGCAAACTCGCTGGCGGTCATTACCGAAGCTGGGATTGAAGATAGTTCTTCTCTGAACATCGGCACCCAAGTATTGTGGAACCTGAAAATGTCGGGGCCTTCTCCTCTTGCCAGCGCATTTGTCAATCGCTCTCGATAGTCTTGTGGGGATTGTTTGATATAAGTTATTTTTACCTTTGGATTTCTTTGTTGATATTCGGCAATTAAGGGGGCCACTACCGATTCATCTTCCCAAAGTCCCCACCAGCTGAGTTTAACCTCTCCCCCACCCCGAATTTTTGAAAGTGCTGTTCTCGCCCCTAAATAGCTAATTATTACCGCCAAAAAAAGAGCCGCAACAATTAGTACCTTTTTTAAGGTGCTTTTTTTAGGAGGGGGCGGCGTTACCACCCGCTGAGGTGCGGCTTGCTCTTGACCTCCCGTCTGTCTATATGCTTCCACCGGGGGCATAGTTGAAGTTGGCAAGTTATTAGTTTGATCCATCGGCGCCTAAGTTAATGTTATCATACATTTATGAAGATACTAAAGAATATTTTAGGGGGGAAAAAGTCAAGAAAAAAATCGGTCGTTATTGTTTTCTACTCAATTACAACATTTTTTCTGCTGCTTATTTTTTTCTATAATATTTACTTCTGGGGGCTAATTTTCCCAAATGTTTACATTGGCGGAATTCCAGTTTCGGGAAAATATCCTCAAGCGGCTGCCGAAGAGTTATCAAAAAAAATTACTGTTCCAGAAAAAATTCTGATTGTCGGAGGCGGGCAAACTTTCGAGCTGGCGACTGAGGAGGTAGACCTCAAATATGATTTTCTCAAATCTACTTGGTATGCGCACGACTTTGTGAGGACTGGCAATTTTATTTATGATTTTTGGAAAAGGATAAGTCTCCTTTTCTATCCCGAAAATCTGGGGATTAGATTAAATCTCGACGAAGAAAAGCTCGAGGAAGCCGTAGCGGTTATTGCCGGCCAAATAACGATTGATCCCGTTTATCCTTCGGCAAAACTTGTTGGAAAAGAGATTGTTGTCAGTGTGGGATCTCCGGGTATAACGCTTAATACTCGCCTACTGAAAGCAGAAATTGGAAAAGCCCTTGCCTACGCCAGCGGTGGTCCAATCTCTCTGCCCTTAAACTCCATCGATCCTTCATTAAGCGAAGAGGAGGCAAAAATTTTTGAGGCGAGAGCAAAAAAACTTATTGGAAAGTCGCTGGTCATAATGTTTGAAGATCAGACTTTCGTTTATAAAGACAGTTCGTTATTTAAATTTCTTGATCCGAAAAATGAATACGTTGAGGCCTTACTTGAAATTACTGTCGAGGAAATCGCGTCCCAAATCAACCGAGAACCCCAAGAGCCTGTATTTGTTTTCCTACCGTCTTTGGAAGGTAAAGAAGGCAGGGTTAAGGAGTTCATTCCGGCCAAGGATGGTCTTCTCGTCAAAAAAGATTTTTTGAAAGATATGATCCGCGGCAACCTGAGAACCCTCGAAACCTCTGATGAGAAAATCCTTTCTTTCGATGTACCGGTCGAAAAAATGGCCCCCAAAATTCAAACGGGCGATATCAATAATTTAGGGATTAAGGAGCTAATCGGTCGAGGATCGTCCCGTTTTGTTGGGTCTATTCCCAATAGAATTTATAACATTAACTTAGCCTCTTCCAGATTTAAGGGCGTCTTGATAAAGCCGGGGGAGATTTTTTCCTTTAATAAGACCCTTGGTGATGTCTCCGTTTTTACTGGTTATAAGCAGGCTTACATTATTAAAGACGGAAAAACTATTCTAGGGGATGGCGGTGGGGTTTGTCAAGTTTCTACCACTCTCTTCCGGGCGGCTCTGAACGCCGGCTTACCCATAATTGAGAGGCGTGCCCATTCCTATCGAGTTGGATATTATGAACAAGATTCGCCCCCGGGAATTGATGCTACTGTTTATGCTCCGACAACCGACTTGAAATTTAAAAATGACACTGACAGCTATCTATTGATTCAGCCAGTAATCGATACTCGAAAAGCAACGCTAGTTTTTGAAATTTACGGTTCGAAGGATGGAAGGGTGGCTACAGTCTCCAAGCCGGTCGTTACCGATATTGTTCCCCCGCCGGAGGATCTCTTTATAGAGGATCCGAGCTTGCCGTTAGGCACAATTAAACAAGTTGAGTACAAGGCATGGGGGGCAAAAACAACATTTAATTACAAAGTGGAAAGGGATGGAAAAATCCTTTTCCAAAAAGCTTTCGTTTCAAACTATCAACCTTGGCAGGCTGTTTTTTTGCGCGGGACAGGTCCGACAAAGTGATGGTTGTTCCAGCTTTTTGATATTGTCGTCTAATAGGCGCAAAACCGATTTTAATGCTTCGACATAGACTTTCTGTTCCTCGGCAACAGGTTCGATATCGCCGGTTCCGTCCCGGAAAGTTCTTTCTACCCTCAAATGCCTGATTAACCCCGTTGTCATTCTCTCTTCTTTCTTTTGTTTCTTTGCTCTAACTAAAAATGTGGCACTTGCACCCTCGGTGGCAACAAATATTTGGGCAGTGCTTTCGTCATTACCGTCTTGGGCAGAAACGCCAATATTAACTAAATAATTTCTTTTTCTGGGTAACTCAAGAAATTTTCGAAGGCCGTAGGAAAGTTGGGTTTTAAGAACCCCGCAACGAAGTTTCGAGTCTTGCCTACAAACCCCTGGAAGTGATGGCTCGAAGGCCCACGCCCTTGAAAATACTCCTACTAATGGTTCTGCTTCCTTCCTGTGAAACATTATATAAGTTTCTCACATAGTATAATTCAGAGACAAGATGAAAATTTTAGGAATCGAGACATCATGTGACGAAACGGCTGCCGCGGTTGTTTTAAATGGAGAAAAAATCTTATCTAATGTAGTTGCTTCCTCGGCCGAAACTCACGCTGGGACGGGAGGAATTATACCCGAAAACGCGGCTCGACAACAGGTCAAAAGCATTTTGCCGGTAATTGAAGGTGCCATTACCTGCGCCAAATGCCGGATGGCGGAGATTGATGCTGTTGCAGTTACCTCCGGTCCGGGACTAATGGGTTCTTTACTAGTTGGCGTTGAGGCCGCTAAAGTCCTTGCCTATCTCTACAAAAAGCCGCTTATTCCCATAAACCATTTGCTTGCTCATATTTATGCTAATTGGCTAAACCGTCCGGCACCTGTTTTTCCTCTTCTGGCCCTGGTTGTTTCGGGCGGACATACGGATCTTGTGTACATAAAACGACACGGTCATATTCGCTGGGTAGGAGGGACGAAGGATGATGCTGCCGGCGAGGCTTTCGATAAAACCGCCAGGCTTTTGGGCCTTCCCTATCCTGGCGGGCCAGCACTAGCCCTCGAGGCGTCTAAAGTTCAGTCGCAGAGCGAACCATCTTTGACCGACAACGAATTACAGATGTTTCCCCGGCCAATGATAGACGAAGACAACTTTGATTTTAGTTTTTCGGGTCTAAAAACTGCCGTTTTAAGAGAGGTCCAAAATCCTGACTCCAAAATTCCAAGAGAAAGGCTGGCAGCGGAGATTCAAGAAGCAATTGTTGATGTTTTAGTGAAGAAAACCCTGAACGCGGTTAAAAAATTCAGCCCCAAATCTCTTCTCCTCGCGGGCGGGGTTTCGGCCAATTCCCGCTTGCGTCAGGTTTTTATGCAAAGAATCGAGAATTCTAAATTGAAAATTGAATTTAGAGTTCCCGAACCAAATCTGTGTACGGATAATGCTGCCTACGTGGCGGCTTGTGCATATTATAATTATCACCCCGCTCCGTGGTGGAACATCAAAACCAACCCCGAATTATCAATTGCCGGCCAAGTCTAGTATACTTTGCCTAGAATGGACAAAACATTCGACCATCAAAAATTTGGGTTGGAAATTTATAAATTATGGGAGCAGTCGGGGGTTTTTAGTCCAAAGAAGAATCCCAAACGAAAACCCTTTTGTATGATCATGCCGCCCCCCAATGCCAACGACAATCTTCATATCGGCCACGCCAGATTTGTTACAATTCAGGACGCCATAACTCGGTATCACCGCATGAGGGGCGAACCGACCCTTTGGCTTCCGGGCGCCGACCATGCCGGGATAGAAACCCAGTATGTTTTTGAGAAAAAGCTAGAAAAAGAGGGGCGTAGTCGTTTTGATTTTAACAGGGAGTCTCTTTATCAAATGATTTGGGAATATGTCCAGAAGAACAAAAAAAATATGGAGTCTCAGCTTCGCGCCCTAGGTGCTTCCTGCGACTGGTCGAGAAATAAATTTACATTGGACCCAGATATAATAAAAATAGTTTATAAGACTTTCAAAAAACTTTATGACGATGGACTTATTTATCGAGGGGAAAAAATCATCAATTATTGCCCCCGCTGTGGAACAGCTTATTCTCAGCTCGAAGTAGACATTATCGAAAAAGACGATCTGCTTTATTATCTCGATTATGGTCCGGTTAAGGTGGCTACTACCCGGCCGGAAACAATTTTTGCCGATGTTGCCATTGCCGTTAACCCCAAAGACCCTAGATACAAAAACCTTATTGGCAAAAGGGCAATTCTGCCTTTAGTTAAAAGAGAACTTCCGATTATCGCCGATCCCCTTGTCGACATCGACTTTGGAACCGGCGCCCTCAAGATAACCCCAGGCCACGATGCCACCGATTTTGAAATTGGCAAAAAACATAATCTGCCCATAATTACCGTAATCGATAATGAAGGAAAAATGATTAATCTACCTAAAAAATATATCGGATTGAAGGCATCAGATGCCCGTAGAGAAGTCGTTAATGATCTTGAAAGGGCCGGAAAAATCTTAAAGAGAGAAACTATCCATCACCTTGTCAATGTCTGTTACCGAGATAAAACTATTATTGAGCCTTTAATCTGTAAGCAATGGTTTATCAAAGTTGCCCCCCTTGCCAATAGGGCACTGGCGGCGATAAAGGAAAAAAGAGTTACTTTCCTATCTCCTAGATTTGAAAAAGTTGCCAAACACTGGCTGAGGAACCTTAAGGATTGGAACATTAGCAGACAAATTGTTTGGGGTATTCGTATTCCCGCCTTTCGTTGCCAAAAATGTCTAGAGTGGACGGTTACCGAGGGAGAAACTCCAGTAGAATGCCGGTACTGCCGAGGCAAAAAAATCGTCCAAGACGTAGACACTTTTGATACTTGGTTTTCTTCCAGCCAATGGCCGTTTGCTACGCTTTTGAGTTGTTCGAAACCAAAAACAAAAAATGACAAATCAAGATTAATAATCAACATTCCCACAACCGACGACTTTAAATATTTTTATCCTACCTCGTTGATGGAAACCGCATACGATATTATTCCTTTTTGGGTGATAAGAATGATAATGCTCGGGCTTTATGCAACCGGCGCGGTGCCTTTCGAAAAAGTACTGATTCATGGTCTTGTCAGGGATAAGGAGGGTCAGAAAATTTCAAAATCTAAAGGAAATGTTATTGATCCAATGGAAATGATTATGAAATACGGAGCGGACGCTTTAAGAATGGGGCTAATCTGGGGAGCTCTAATTGAAAACGATATATCTTTGTCCGAAGACAATATTCGTGGCCAGCGGAACTTTGCCAACAAACTGTGGAACATTGCTCGTTATGTATTTTCAAAACCCGCGGGGGAAAAAGCAAAAAAAGACAAAGACGATATTTGGATCATTGAAGAGCTTAAAAAAACAATCAAGAAAACGACAAGGGCCTATGAAAGATATCGACTAAATGACGCCGCTGAAGAAATATATAATTTTATCTGGCACAAATTTGCCGACGACTATCTAGAAAAAACAAAAAAACGTCGTGAAGATTCTCAGAAAAATTTAGAATATGTCTTACAAGAAAGCTTAAAACTTCTCCATCCCCTCATGCCTTTTGTCACCGAAACCATCTGGCAGCGAGGACGTGAAAGGTTCGACTCCCCTACTTTGATAGGGGCTTCTTGGCCTAAAAGCGAGGACTAGCCGTCGGTGAACTTATAGGTTCGGCTGAAGGAGTGGCAGTTAAAGTTCCACTAGGGCTTGCCAAAGGGCTTTCCTCCGGAATGGGTACGGGCGTCAATTGCGGTGTCGGACACGGGGCAAATTCGCAGTTTGGACCAACCCGCCCAACGGCTGTTCCGTCGGGACAAATCATTACTTCTTCCGTACAAGCAGTTTTTTTAGATAAGAACCCCCTGTTAATCATCTCGTACGCTACTATCCCCACAATCGATAAAACTAGAAAGCCAACTGCGAACCACAAAATCTTGTTTGATTTTCTTGGCAATTGTTCTGGAACCGGCGGTGGGGTCATAGCCGGCTCCATCGTTGCTACTGCTGGAGGTTCAGGGGGCGGGGGCGTTGGGCCCGCCGGAGATGTTTGCTTCAACGCCGGCGCCTGAGGATTTTCTTCGCTTGGTATCTGGGTTTTCTGCTCGGTGACTTGCGTTTCCCCCGTATTCTCATTCATACTTAAAACCAGCTTAACATAAAGGTTCAAAAAATTGCAATGGTCAAGTCTGCACAAAAGAAAAATTCTTCGCGAAAATACAATTTTAAAAAACAAATTATACTTTTTTGTTCCTGCTGCGCCACCTGCTTAATTCTTTTGATAACTTCTTTCAATATTAATTCATATTTGTCCCACAAACGGGTCTTGGGAGTAGCCACTGAAACAACTGATTATGTCTTCGTTGGTTTGAAGAAAAACGAAGAATTTTGGAAAAAATTTCTTCAACAAAATCCGAATTATTTTTACGCGTGGATTGAACTGGCCACCATAAACCTAGATCTTGGCGATCTGGCCGAAGCGCGCTTTGCATACGATAAGGCAAGAATAATTCACCCAAATTCTACGGAGATCCGTATTATCGAAAACAGAATAAGGTAATTATCTTTCCGCGTCCGGTTCCTCAGCCGAGTCTTTTTCTTCTTTTTCTGATATTTCCCGCTCTTCGAGAGTCTCTTCGACTGCAACTTCATCTTCGGACGAGACTTCGGGTGATGGCGGAACAATTTCTTCCTCTTTTTGCGGAGGCTCAATCTTTACAATAATTGTTTCGGGTTCAGATTTTATTGTTATTTTAGACTTGTCGTAATTTAGGTCTTTGACTTTAACCGATTGATCTACTTCCCCTAAAAGGGAGGCGTCAATACTAAACTTTTCGGGAAAATTCCCTGGGAGGGCTTCTACCTCGACCTCGTCCATGTATTTGACGACTGTTCCAATACCTGTTTTTTCTGCCGGAGATTCTCCAATAATTTCGATCGGTACCGCAGCGGTAACTTTTTCTTTGAGGTCTACTTGCCTAAAATCTACATGAATCGGCGTGTCGGAAACGGGATCATATTGAACATTGGAAACCAACACCGTCCGCTCTTCCTTCCCTTTTTCCCGAGAGAGCCGCAAAGAAATGAGCCCTGTTTCCCCGGTTTCGGCAAAGACCCTTTTAAAATCATCGGCTTTGACCTGAATAGGGCATGATTTTATCTTTTTGCCGTAAATATTAGCCGGCACAAATCCCTCTCGACGCAGGGTTTTAACCTTTCTACCAAGGATTTTTCTGGTCTTTCCTTCAAGTATTTGTCTGTCCATTATTACCAAATAATACGCGAGAACAAATCTCGCGTAAGACTTGTATTATAAATGAGTGTCCCATCCTCGGTCAAGGTAAAGGCTGGTACCGTTGCTGCTGGGCTTGCGTTGCGGGGAAAGTTTAAAGCAATAGATATTAAATCTCCCTCGGTCCCCGCCTGCTTCCTCCAATAAAGTCGGTACTCTCCACTTTTATTGAAAGCCAATTTATTGACCTCCTCCCAAGAAAAAACGGCTTCCTTTGTTTCATTCGGCAACACCTCAATTAAAACTCCAATTTCTTTCCTCCCTTTTAATTCGTGGACCGTCGGTTTCAAATTGATTTTCTCGTTCCTCGACGCAATTTCAACATCGTTTACCTGGGAGTCTGCAGGAATCATAATTCTTAAATATGATTTATACCTCCCAGCCTCTCCAAAGTTAGAAACGGCTTTATTTTTAAATTGAATAGTCAGGTATCTTTTTAGGTTATCGCCAGACAAGTATACCGAAAGAGAAGCGTTCCGCGTTAAGAAATAATTAGCCTTATTAACGCCAACATTGGCGTCGATAATCCCTAACCAGTCTGTATAACAATTTCCCTCGCAACTGGGTTGTTTTACTTCCCCATCGAAACCCAATTCCCCTATGGCCCTCTGGGCTGTTGAATTGTGGAAAAAAATTTGTATGTGACGTTCAGCCAAGCTTTCCCAAATAGATTTTATGAGCAAGGGGTATTTTTCCTTGCTGCTTACAACAAGCCTGTTAATTATTTCTCTGGCCAAGGAGGTTAAAAAGTTAGTTTTTTTATACGAACCCGGGAAGAAATTTTCTTCTACTTGTTTTTGTGTTTTTTCATATAAATTTGTGTAATCGATAACCTCGTTGAAATCCGCCAGAGAAATTGGCCCAAGTATCTTGAGAAGCCTTTTGGCCACTTCCAGGTCAACGGCGATTACCCCTTCTACAGACTTATCCATTTCTTTGCCAAGAAACCACTCCGCCCGGGTGGCCGAAGTAGGAAAATCGGCGTCCCAATTAGAATCCCGCAAATACCAATTCGCTTCCCCAAGATATTCTTTAATCTCACTGGGGGGCTCGACGTGTCCTTTAAGCTGTCCGTCGGCTGAATACACGTCGTAAACGCTCATCCCTTTCAATCTTCCCCTGTCAAAATCGATTAAAGCAAAAGACCCTATAAAACCGCCGGTGGGGCGAAGCTCCATATTATTTTGAAAAAGAATTAAATAAGAAGCAGGCTTGCTTGACCCTAATAAGGTCGGGGTCTCGGAAAAAATGGTTTTCAGTTGCCAGAGAGTTTCCCGAAAGTCGTCAAGTCGCGAAGATGAAAAATATTTTTTAGCCAAATTTCCCCATCTGCTATCTAATTGAAAAATCTCGCCCTGAAGAAAACCGCTTTCCTTATAGATCCAATCGAGTTCAACCTCGATTTCTTTGCATATTTCGGATGGATTATAATCTTCCCGACCCAAAGAATCGGAAATTAGTTCGGACACTTTTTCGGCCGCCCCCAATCCGCTTTCTATTAAGTCATATGTCCGCCCGACAATTTTCGAAACGCCGTAGCCGGCATAAAATACTTCCCCAACCCAAGGTGTTTTCGAATAAACTTCAAAAATGTTCTGATTTATGGTTGTAAGTGTTTTGCTAACAGGCAACAACACTTTAATGCTAGTCAGCCTTCCCTCTTTTATTTTTTGTCCCACAAAAAACAGTGAAAATCCTGAGAAAAGAAGCAAGAAAAAGGGGAGTACGAAAACAAGAAAAAAAGCTGAGAGGCCTCCAAATACAACCACACTAAAAGACCGTCTTTTTTTCCTGCCTTTTTTCTTGGGTATCGATGTGAGTTTTTGTACCTCTATTTCGCGTTCTGGTTTTTTTGTTTTTTCTTCGAGCCAATCAAGACTTTCTTTAACCATCACATCAATATGTCCCTGGATCGTCATTCTCGATTCGCAAGATACCTCTGTCCGTTTTAAAAAAGGGTCATACGAAATCGTTAGCGAGGGAAAATATTTTCTTAATTTTTGAAACAGCGCCTCTTGGGATACCGCGGGACCCAAAATCCCCAATGAGCCGCCTCGGGGCCCAAAAGAAAAAAGCGATTTGACTATTTCCTTTGACAAAGTAGCACTATCGACCGGATAGTAATTCAGGGCTCTTTCCGAGTAGGAGAAATTACCCCTTTCTTTTGCTCTTGTTAGTACCTTAACAACGGTGCTTGAGTAAGAGAGATTTACTCTTGGCCCGAAAACGTCTCCTACAAAAACCGTTGTTGCCTCATCAATATGAGGTGAAATGGTCTCTATAATTAATTTGAGCCGGTGCCGGGCAGATTCAGAATCGGTCGAATAGGGGAAAATTAATAAGGATTTCGGTTTATTTTTCCTATAAATATTTAAAAAACTTTGGTAAATTGAATCTTTTATAGTAAGCTCGGGGTCGGAAACAATAATGTAGTCGCATTCCTCCCCGCCAGGCTCTTCCAATATCTCGAAAAATTTTGATTCGACGATGTGCGAAGTCCTTTTTTCCCAGTCCCGTACGTTGTTACTTATAGTTTTTATATAACAACGATTAGCCAAGATTTTTTCGAGGACTGATAATGATAGCGGGTCGGGGTTTGCAAAAAGAAAAACCAGCGGTCGGTATTCCATATTCATTTTATCCTATTTCAATTACCGCAGATTTTCAATTTGTTGAAAAATTTTTTCAAAAAGTTTTTGCGATAAAAGTTACTTTTTCAAGTGACAAAACGGGGGTTGAAACAGGGGTACGTGAAACTATCTAAAATTTTCATCCAAGGTTTTGTTTACTAAAAAATCGGCCAGTTTGTTTTTGTTGCGAGATACTGATTTGTAAAACAGGCCGGCTTGGATCTTCCTTTCCAGCTCCTTTATACTAAAAAAATAGTTCCTTAATTTTTCGCTTTTGATTTTAAAAATTCCTGACAGTTGTTTCGCTACTAATTCGGAATCCAAGACGAGCAGAACAGCAGTGTCATAGTTTTTTGGGTTTTTTAACAACCAGTGAACCGCCAAGAGAACAGCCGCATATTCAGCTTCATTATTGGTTGCCCTGCCTAGAAATCGCGACTCTTTGTGTATCACCCGGCCATCTCTTTCAACTACAAATGCGGCCGCTGCCGGACCAGGATTTCCCCTTGCCCCCCCGTCGCAATAGACCGTGAGTTCTTTTTTCATCGTCTATTAGGCTATCAAAGCGTCCTCCTAAAGGAAAGCCCTAAAATAAAAGAGAGTAAAATCTCGTTCTGCTGAAGAGTGAGCCAATAATGATCGGCGTAGCCGGTCAAAAAAATTGCCAAAAGGGGGAAAACGGTTGCGCCGCTAAATCTTATCGCCGATATAATCGCTTTTTGAAAAAGCAAAAAAAGGATCACCAGCCCTATTAGTCCAGCTTCAGCCAATGTTAAAAGGAATATATTATGCACCGGTTGAAGCCACCACGCCAATTCTGGCAATCTCCCCGAGCTTAGAAGCTTGGGAATAAAATTGTTTAACCCTATCCCCCAAATCGGCGAATCAGAAAAATTTTTTCCAACAACCTCGGCCAAAATAAGTCGTTTTTTTATATTCTCGCCGACAACGCTATCTCCCGCCTTTAAATAGGTTCGGGCGACAAGTGGCAAAAAAATACTGAAGACCATCAAGAACGGGAGGAAAACATGGATTATCTTGCTGGCAAACCCTCTTCTATAAATCATAAGAAACCTAAAAATTCCCATCGTAATGAAGGCTAATATTGAAGAAAGAGACGCCGAGATCAAGATTGAAAAGATACCAAAAACCAAGGAGGTCCTAATTATTCGATTACTAGCTGAGTTTGCAAGGGAGAGCAAAAATAAAACAGCCACCAACATAAAGCCGGCCATGGAGTTCGGGTGCGAAAAAGTGGAATATGGTCTCAGGAATTGCCTGCCAAAAACTGTAAAAAGGGATATTCCTGGAGTCGTTGAGCTAAAAGTTCTTTCGCCCAAAAAATAGAGTAGCCCACCGATCGATCTTTGGAGAAAAAATTGGACTATTCCTATCACCGAAAAAACAATGACTGATAATGCCAGTGGGGGTAAAACCCGTTTCTTGATCAGAAGGTTTCGTTTCGAAAAAACATAGTACCCAAAAAAGATAGCTTCACCAACTTTAATCCATTTGTAAATACTCGCGGCCGAAAAATTTGAAGTAGAAAGGTTTATTAAAGCAAATCCTCCCAAGGCCAAAGCCCAAGGCTTAATTTTTATTTTTTGGACCCGAGCCAGACAGAAAATAAAAAGGGCCAAAATCAAAATATCGGTCAAATAAATGGTGGGGGCCAAATAATCAATTCTGATGCCGTAAACATAAGAGGACTTAATAAAAAAGTGGTAACCAAGTTGCGATGGAATTAAAAAAACAATAAGAGAGAAAAGGAAATTCTCGCCCCTTTTTAAGAACCTTTTCACTTTTTTGGTTTAATAACCAAGAATCTTTCCTCTCCTTCCCCCTGTGATCCGGTCTCTACCCCCGGATCCCCCGAAAGAGCAAGGTGAATAATCCTCCTCTCTCCGGCGCTCAAGTTGTAAAGAATTTGGGGTTCGCCCGTCTGCTTGACTCTGTCGGCAGCAGTTCTGGCCAAATCTCGGAGATAAGAGTTTTGCTTTTCCCTCCAATCCCCAACGTTAACAATAATCCTCTTCCATTCACCAGCCTTTTGCCTAAATATTATTCCTAAAATTAACTCTAGGGAGTTCAGAGTTTCACCCCGGTGGCCGATCAAAAGGCCGGCTTCTTCTTTGGAGGAAATGTTAACAACAATTGCATCGTTTTCTTTATCCTCCTCGGCCACTGCCGAGGCCTTTGTCCCCATCAGGACCAAAAGCTCACTTGCTATGTTTTCAATCTCTTTTAAATAATCTTTCCCCATGTTAATCTTTGAGAAACTTCATCCTTACCAGAAAGGGCGTTAGGCCTCCCCACCCCGAGGTTTTATATTGCTGATAAAACTGCCAAAAAGAAAAAAGCAACCAATAAAGGGCAAGGCCCGACGGGAAACTAAGTCCGATTATTAAGGTAAATAGCGGAAAGGTATAAACCATGCTTTGTTGGATGGCAACTTGCATATCATCGACAGTTTGCCGGGTTCTTTTTGCCAGTTTCTCTTCTATTTTCTGGTAAGGTGTCATAATTTTGGCCGAAGCAAATTGGAGGAGGGCGGCTAAAATTAAAGTCGGGCCCGGAATTGGAAAGGGAACCCCCGGAAGTCTAAAGGCGTCGGGGCGGGTAATATCCAAGTAAAGAAATTTTGTATTTAGGGTTTCTCCCGAGTTAAATTTTAGCGGGGCATATAACAGCTCATTAAATTTAGACATTGTATCTCCGTCGGGAGCAAGGGCTCTAGAAAAAACGTTAAACAAGGCGATGAGAATAACTATCTGTAAAAGATATGGAAGGCATCCTGCGCCCGGATTAACCCCTTTTTGTTTGTATAACTCGGACTGCGCCTGAAGAAGTTTTGTTTTATCGTCTCTGTGTCTTTCTCTGAGTTTAGCTATAGCCGGCTCTAACTCCTTCATCTTCTTCATCGAGTCCAAATATGTCCTTGTCAGGGGTAAGGTCAAAAACCTAAGGGCGGTGCTAAAAGCAATGATGGCGAGGCCCATGTTTCCCCATAAGAGCCGGTAAAAAAGGATAAGGCCGTTGGCCAAAGGTTGAATGAGTAACGCCGTAAAGATATTCATGGTAATTTCTGCGGGGCTGGATCAACTCCTTGCCCGCCAAAAGGATGGCAACAAAGAATCCTCTTCATCCCTAGGGCTATTCCTTTTAATAATCCGTGTCGGAGAATCGCTTCTTTAGTATATTGACTACAGGATGGGTAAAACCGGCATCCCCCACCAAACAAAACAGGGAGGAGGGGCGAGACCGACTTTTGATAAAAGTCAATAATTGATAATAAAATTTTTTTCATTTAGACAAGCCTGCCTTTTCTAGCGCCATCCTAACTTCGCCCATTAGTTCATCGGTGGGTTTTCTGGCGCTTATCCCCTTGGCCAAGAAAACTACGTCATACCCCGGTTTTATATATGACATTTCAAACCTAACGGCTTCGCTTAGGGCTCTCTTAATCCTATTTCTCTGGACCGCCTCTTTCGATATCTTTGTTGAGACAACAAATCCGAACCGCGATGGCCCACCGTCTTCCCTTTTATAAATTCCCAACCCAAAAGACTCCGATTGGAAAACCTTTCCTTCTTTTTCAATCCTTTCAAATGTTTTTTTGTCGCTGAGAGTATACTTCCGAGCTAACATTTCTAATCGGGGACGAGTGTCTGTCTTTTTTTAAGCCTTCGTCTTTTAATCACTTTTCGGCTTTTTCTGGTTCGGTTTCTTATCCGAAATCCATGGGTTTTCGCTCGTTTTGTTCGGCTCGGACGATAAGTTCTTTTTGTTGACATGAGCATCATTATATCAGTAACTAAGGCGAATTAAAATCTCTAAGGATCTCTTTTTGGGGATTGACGAGATGTGGATAACTTCAATATTATGCTGGTACTTCTTTTGGGGGTCTTCTGCCCAGGGTAAACAATGAAAAAATTCGACGAAAATCAAATCTGGAGAGAAACCTTGGAAATATTAAAGCTTTCCGTTTCTCCGGCTATTTTTTCTACTTGGTTTTCCCAAACTTATTTAGAAAAACTGGAAAGAAATCGGGGAAGGGTACTGGCGCGGGTTGGATGTAGGTCGCCTTTTATTAGGACAACAATTGAGAGTAGATATTTTGGACTTCTTCAGGATAGCTTAATGAAAACGCTTGGTACTCCTTGCGACCTAGACTTTGTAGTTAAAGCCAAGCCCGAAAACGTGCAAGCGGCCAAAATATCCTTTCCTCTTTTTGATAGCGAAAAAAACGAAAAAGAAGAGCTCGGGGTCGCATTTGCCAGAACGGGCGTCAGGCCCGGGTTTTCCTTTGAAAATTTCGCCGTTTCTTCTTCAAACCAGATGGCTTGGGCGGCAGCCGAAGCCGTTTCCAAAAACCCCGGCAGCGCTTATAATCCTCTCTTTATCTGGGGAGGCGTTGGCGTCGGCAAGACTCACTTGATGAACGCGGTGGGGGTTGCTCTTTTAAAAAAGGATGCGAGAACCAAAGTTCTTTTTTGCACCGGGGAAGACTTTACAAACGATATTGTTGAGGGAATTAGAAATAAAACAACCCAATCCTTTCGAGAAAAATATCGAAAGCTCTCGGTACTTCTTTTAGACGACATCCAGTTTATTGCGGGCAAGGATGCTGTTCAGGAAGAGTTTTTTCACACTTTTAACGCGGTTACTTCTTCGGGCGGGCAAATTATTATGACGTCCGACCGCCCTCCGTCAGAAATTTCCAGATTAGAAGAAAGGCTCAGAAGTCGTTTTGAAGCCGGGCTTATCGTGGATATCTCTCCGCCAGATTTTGAGCTTCGTTGCGCTATTCTCCAAATTAAAAGCAAAGAAAGGGGACTAGAGCTTCCCATGGACTTAATACAACTAATTGCCGGCAATATTGACACCGCAAGAAAAATCGAAGGCTTTCTTGTCCGCCTGACTTCGGAGGCAAGGCTCAAAAAAATCGCAATCGGGGAAGAATTGGTTAGAAAACTTTTAGGGGAGAAGGAAAAAGACGTTGGAGTTATTAGAACCACCCCAAACAATCTTGTTTCCGCAGTAGCGAAATATTACTCCTTGGGCAAGCGCTCTCTCTTGGGGCCTTCTCGAGCTCGACCAATTGCCCGACCTCGTCAAATTCTCATGTACTTGTTAAGAAGGGAGCTTGGTCTTCCTCTAGAGGAGGTCGGAAGGGTTGTTGGAAGAGATCATACCACGGTTATGCATGCGGTGGAAAAAATAACCCAACTAGCCTCGAGCGATGTGCAAATAAGAGAGGATTTATTGGGGATAAAAAAGACCCTTTGAGGAAAAGTTTCTCGACTTTTACACTTATCAACAATGTTTCAATTTTTATCCACAAAGAAATACACAATTTCTTATGGCTATTTTAAACAACAATTCTGGAGCCACTCGACGCGTCTTTTTCCACTTATCAACGCTTTCTACTACTAGAACTACTGTTTTAAATATGGTAATAAAAAACAATGAAAGTTAGAGTTCTTCAAGAAAATTTAGTCAAAGCATTAACCGTTGCTTCTCGGTTTGTTAGTCCAAAAGTCCAGCTTCCAGTTCTTGGAAATATATTTTTATTTTCTAAAAAAACAAAACTTCAAGTTGCCTCAACCAATCTTGAAACATCTATCTCAATAACCGTTCCAGCAGATAGCCTTCAAGATGGACAAATTACAGTTCCTGGAAAAGCAATAACCGAATTGATTACCAATCTTCAGGCAGGAACCCTAACTCTTGAGGGAGAAAAAGAACAATTAAGGATTTCTGCTGCTAACTTTGAATCCACATTGACAGGGATGAATGCCTCCGATTTTCCGCCTGTTCCCTCGGTTATTGGGAAAGAGGAATCTCTTATTTTGCCTAAAAATCTCTTTTTAAATGCAATTTCGCAGGTTTCCTTCGCCACCTCGACTGACGAAACGAGGCCAATCCTAACCGGCGTTTTGTTCATTTTCCAAAAAAACCAAATTATTTTTGTGGCTACAGACGGATTTAGACTTTCGCAAAAAAAGATGAAAACAAAGGTTTCTCCAAAAATCGAAAAGTTAATCCTTCCACGGGGGACGATTGTCGAGGTTTCAAGGATAATAGCCGAAAATGAAGAGATTTTGATGGCGTTTAATCCCAATCAAAACCAAGTTCTTTTTGGAAACGAAGGGATGGTTTTGTCTTCCAGGATCTTAGAAGGTGAATTTCCGGACTTTGAAAAGATAATTCCTAAGGAAACGATAACAGAAATTTTGTTGGACAAGGAAGATTTTTTAAGAGCTATTAAACTAGCTTCAGTTTTTGCGAGAGATGCCGGCAATGTCGTAAAGATTAAAGGGGGAAGATCCTTTGTCGATATTTTCGCCGAAAGTTCCTCCTCCGGGAATCAGACAACGAGAATTGATGCCAAGATTGAAGGGGAGGAGAAAATTGAAATCGCCTTCAATTACCGGTTTTTAGAGGAATTCTTACATGCGATTTCCGGAGAAGCGGCTAAGATAGGGCTTTCCAATTCATCCTCCCCCGGCGTTTTTACCGACCCCTCCGACCCCGACTTTCTTCATCTGATAATGCCCGTCAGGATTCAGGAATAGTAATAAGGGAACTATTGGATAGGCCGATGGGTTTTTGAATAGTTTGGAGCCCATCTTCGCTGAAATTCCTCAAGCGAGATTGGTTGAAAATACCAAACTTCCAAAATAACAGGTTCTGCAACATGGCCGACATAGGCGATTCCTTTATCAGGGTAAACATAAAGGTTAAAACCATTGACCGAAGCGGGTCCATAGAGAAAGTGAGGGGCAGTCCCATATTGTGAAGTGATATCGTCGGCGGTTTTTCCGTCCTTCGTCGTGACGATTTCCTTGATAAAAACTACTTTATCGTCAACAAAGGAAATTTCCATCGGAAGATTGGGATTGCTTGAATTGAAACGGAGCAGACTTGAGGAATCATCGTTTAAGGGCTTTCCCAAGACAGCAATAACTTCCCTTTTTGTACTTATTCCGGGGGAGAGAGATTTGTAGCTGGCGCCCCTGACTGGCAATTCTACTGGGGATTTTTCCGGTCGGGGACAAAAGAAAACAAGCATCGCCCCGATTGAAACGACGACTAGAGAAATAATGACAATTTTAGTTCTTATCCTTCTCATATCATGCACGATTGAGCACTTTAAATTATTACCTAAATATGTAAGTTTCCGCAAATTTTTTATTGTTAGGCTCGTTAGATAGACAGGCGGACCCGATTGCATAGCGAGCTATCGCTTCAGCAAACCCTTCGGCCGGTTCGCTTCCGCCATACGTACAGACGGGCAGCTCCCCAATTGTTCCGGGGAAGACCAGATAGGCTTGGTATAGACTCGGCGAGCCGTAAGCCAAAACATGACCCGACTCGTGCGCCAAGATATAAGTGGCGTTGGTAATATTTCCCAATCCTCCAGAATTGAAATAAATATTGTTTCCTCCTGGGGCGCAGCCCCACGCTCCACAAACTCGGGCGGGGTCGTAATAGAGGTTGACCTGGCGGTAGGCGGCACAAAGCCGTGCTACAAAAGGACGCCTTTCTCCTACCAGCCAGGAAATGGCAGCCAGAATAACCGACCGTTCGCGAGGGGGCCAGTTTCCGGAAACATTATAACAGCCGACGGGAGGATTGCCGATTATTATTGAGGCAACGGTCGAAGCCGAGGCGTTTGGCTGCTCTTGGGAGTCGGCGGCAACAGTAAAAGTGTTAATCACCAGGGAATTTTGATAGAGAGAACCGCCATAGGTTTGGACATAAGAAAAAACATAAGGTTCGGATGGTGAAATTTCGTTGGGAATGACGTTGGGAAGAGGGGCCGGACATGGAGAGGTAGTATTGGCGGCGACGATTTCGCACTTGTGTTCAAAGCGAATGTTTGTTAGGACCCCTTTTTTTGCCGTTATGGTGATTGTGTATGTTACAGTTACGGGAAGGCTTAAATTTTCAAAAGGTCCAGTAGGAGAGACCTCCTTAACAACTCCAACATAGGGATTTTCTCCTAAAGCCGAGAAATCGGCCGGTGGAACAACAAATGCCCCCGAGTTAATGATAAAAAGAATAAGGAGTATCACCAAGGGTAATCCGACTAGAATTGCAAGGAGGGGACCGCCCAACGCGGGCGCCAAAAGCCCGGAGACGAAAAAAGACACGAAAGCCCCAAAAGAATTGGCAATAGTTGTTACCCCCGCCCCCGCTAGCCAAACCAGCCCACCGCCGATCATCAGGGCTGCACCTGCGCCTCCGCCGATAATCACGCCGATACCAACAAGACCAGCCGCAAGAATCTCTTTGAAGTGTTCTTTAATCCACCTTTGAATTCTTGGTAGAATTTCCGAGCCTAGCCACACTAAGACCTTGACTAACCAGCCTGGAGGGCCAGTCGCGGTAGCCGCAGTTGTGGTAACGGCCTCGGTGGCGGACTTGGCCACTGCCTTTTTTGCTAATTTTTCGGCACCCTTCTCGGCTCCCCTTTTCAGGAAATTTTTTGAGACTTTGCCGAAAAGCTGCTGTCCTACCCGGTTAAGAATATCTCCAACCAACGATCGACGAGAAACAACTTCGACCCTACCTGGTTCTTCTGTTCTTAAAAAGATGGCCACTTGGGCTTGAGTAAGCCCTGATGCCGGACCGAGAAGAAAAGCGATTTCTTTTACGGGAAAGGCCTTTTTAAGAAGCTTCGTTTGGATCGGGAAAAAAGATTCTTCGTTTTTTACCGCTTTTATTAATGTCTGGATTTTTTGCTGTTGTTTGGCGTCCAACTGGGAGATCTGGCTTTCAAGATGATCACTTCTCACACCATGAGCAAGGAGGGACAGGGCGGCAGCCCTGGTTGGCTCCTCGACTTTGAGGATAGGCGCCCCAAAAGAAATAGCTGCCCTAAACGGGGCCGTGATAGCCCGATTGGCAATTTTTTGTATCACCCTTCCGGTTTCTGGAGTAATTTTTAATCCCAGCCCGGACCCTTCTTCAGGAAGAGAAGGAGATTCCACGGCTGCTGGTTGTGTTTTTTCTGGCGCCTTTTCGGAGGCCCATTTTTGGGCTGCTTTAATTAAATTTTCCGTTTGTTTTTTCCCGGCAGCCTCGGCTTCTTGCTGGGCTTTTTTTCTAGCAACGGCCTCCTCGATTAAGATTTTGATATTCTTCGGGGTTGTAGGCGCAATTTCTTCTCTGGCAATGGCTGCCAGAATTTCTTTCAAATGGACATCCTGTACCGCTTTAGCCAGAGAAATTTTTTCATATCCAGGAATTTGGCGAATTATTTTCAGTGCCCACTCGATCTCTTTGGGTCCGGCCTCATTTTCTAGCGCCAAAACCGTAAGAAGATCTTTGGCAACTGTCGAATCAATTAGGATGTTCGGCTTCATAAATCTAGGATTTTCCGGATGCCAACCGATCGCTTGGTTTGGTGGTAATAAGCCTATGTTCTTCTTCTGACGAGACGATTTTTATTGGGGCGTGGTGGGGCCCGGCGAAAAAAATACCCTCTCCAATGTTGGCGGCGAGAAGCAGTTGTTTTTCTCCCTGGGACAAATAGAAAACTTCGGAGACTTTATCAATCGCCGCCGGCGATTGTTTCAGAAGAAGCTGAAGGGCGGAGTTGGTAACAATAGCCTTGCCAATGTCTTGAGCCAAAAAATCCTCGACATCCTGGGTGACTGTGGTGAGCCCTAGGAAATATTTTCTAGCCCGCTTAACCACCGACCAAAGGAACTGGGCCGAGTCGGGATATCGCATCATGTGCCAGGCCTCATCAACGACCAGGAGCCTTCTTTTGAGATCTTTTTTGATCCTGGTCCAGATAAAATCTAGGATGACAAACATGGTAATTGGCCTTAAAACCTCTTGCAAGTCTTTAACCGAAAAGACCGTAAAAGCATTTTTAATGTCAATGTTTGTGTGCTTGTCGAAAATACCCACAAAACTTCCCTTGACGAATTTTTCGATTCTGGCGGCTAGGTCTTGGGCCTCGGCCGTTTCCATCCCGATAAGAATTTTATAAAGGTCTTCCATCAAAGGAGGCTCTTTCTTCTGGGTCTGGGGATCTTGCGTTATTCCCTTTGTTCGATAAGTCGCAACTAGCGCCCGATCAAGAAGCGCCTCCTGGGAAGGAGTAATTTGACCCATAATGATTTTAAACAAAGAGTGTAGGGAGAGTATTTTTAACCCTAACTGATTCTCACCCTCCTCATAAACTTGTGATAAATCAAAAGGATTGATTTTAGACGGAGAATCGAAGGAAAAAGAGATAAAACTTCCCCCAACAGCCTCGGCCAGGGCTTTGTATTCAGCCTCGGGATCGATAACAATGACCTCCGTTCCCAGCATCAAACTTCTTAAGGATTCTAGTTTGACAAAATAACTTTTCCCTGCCCCCGAAGTAGCGAAAATGGTCATGTTTGCGTTTTCCAAAGAGAATCTGTCAAAAATAATAAAAGATTCGTTTTCGGAGTTAATTCCATAAAGGACTCCTTGGTCACCAGAAAGCTCGGCGCTTGTTAAGGGAAAAGTGGTGGCGAGGCTGGTAGTGTCCATATTCCTGGTAATTGATAACTTGTCTATGCCGAATGGAACAGAGGAAAGAAACCCATTTTCCTGATCTAAAATTGCGTGTTTGGCGACAATCATTACAGAGGCCAGGGTTGACTCGACTCGTCTTGTAATCTGGTTTAATTCTTCAAGCGTTGGTGCGGGAATGGTGATATAAAACGAAAATTCGAAAAATCTTTCCGATCCTTTTACGAGCTGTTCTTGAAGGGCGCGAGCGTCTTCAAGTTTGGCCTGGGTGGCCGGGTCAACGATTTTTCCTCTTTCTAAATCAGTCGCAATTTCCGCCTCCATTTCGGCGATTTTTCTTCTTAGGTCGTCAAGGACCGTTTTCCCCTCAACGGGGTAGATAAAAAATGAAATATCCAACGAGCTATCGAAATTAATAATGGGTTCCAGCCAACCAGGCGAAACAAAGCGCGGGTATCCGGCCACAAATAAAGTTCTAAAATAGACGTCGTTTATTTTTACGAAATCAAAGTCGATTTCGATTTGGTTGGGGGCAATAATATCTAAAATCCCAAGCTGTTTTTGATATAAGGCAAGGCTGGAGTTAGTTATTGGCGGCTTGCCGATCTGGGATTTGATATTAGGCCCGGATGTTTGGGTAGTCATTTAATTTCATCCTTCTTAACCGCCGGGGATTCCGGGTTATAGACTGTAAAGAAAAGGTTGATTAATTCGTTGTTGGAAAGCTGTTTAAGTCGGATGCCCAGCCTCCCGGCCTGGCGGATTAAATGGTCGCGCCGGGGATAAAGAACAACTTTGGCCTTCTTGATGACGTAAGACATTGGAAAAGGAAGGGGCTTTCCTCTCCCGAGGGTTGAGCGGATGGATTTTCCAACCCCCAACTCAAGGGGGCTAAAAGGAATAACGAGATAGAATTTTTTCCCCAGAACATTTTTCTTTTTGATGGAGTCGAGAATAAATTGTCGATGGCTTTGCATAAGGGTCGCCAACTTCGGGTTTTTAATCTTTTGGGCCGAAGAGTCTAGAAAGGCCAGATAATTATTAATGTCCTTTCTTTGAGTTCTAATAACAATCTGAATGGCAAAAGAGAGCGAATTGATAAGGGCGGCATAGGCGGCGATTACGGCCTGTTGTTCTTTTTCGGAGAGCAGGCCGAAGTTTAATGAGGTTGATTCCAGAACAAGAGCGGCTCCGCCGTCTTTATAAAGCACAATATCTTCGGTTATTTCGGCGATGGGTAAATGAGCCTGGGTGGTGGCGACTAGAGGGGCATCCGGGATTGAAAGATAGGGAATTTTCATATCTGGGCGGCCGACCCGCCATAGTTCGGTTCGCTAACAACGGGCTGAGGCCTGGCTTTGGCCTTAATAACAATCGGTGGAATTATCTCTCCATTTGTCTCGAAAATGATCGGGTCAAAAATGAATCCTTCCCTTTCGATAATCATTTCGTACCTTCCGTTTGACAATGGGGCTGCGATCATGAAGTGACCAAGTTTATTGCTTTTAAGGGCCCTTACTGGTCGCCCGGCAGCATCTCTTATTTCCATAATTGCTCCGTCGATTATTTTTCCAGATTCATCCAAAATTTGACCGACAACAATATTGGGGGTTGTTGGTGGTAGGGGAGGTGCCGCTTCGGGAGCAAACTGGGCTTCTGCTCCGGAAATTGGTCCATAAGATTCGATAGCTGGAGCCACGCCAGTTAGTTTCGCGGGGGAAATAGAAGCCCGGCCTTCGTCAAGTTTTTCTTCAACGACAACCCGCGGTTTTGAGGGGGGCGATATCACGACGGCCTCCTGGCGGGGAATTATAAGCTCGCTTTTCTGTTTCGGCGGAAAAGTAGATTTGGTTTCTGCGATTTGTTTTGGTCTGACAAGCGAACCTCCAATAAGCTCTGTTATTTTGGACAAAAAGGCCTTCTCCGCCGCTTCCACCGCCGACAAAAATGGCGACTCGGGTATTGAGCCCAAGTATTCTTTTAGGGCCTTTTCGCCCCGGGGCGCTACGATTCTTTCGGCAGGAACAGGAGCCTCCTCTTGGAAATAAACAGCGGGGTGGACGGTCTTCTGCCAATAAAAAATAGTTGGCGAATAGACCGATCTAAAAAAAGCGGCTATCCATTTTTCTAAAGGCCTTTCTTCAAAAGGAAGGAAGGCAAGCGCGACTCCCAGAACGGCAAAAAAAACGATAAAGGGCCATTTAATAAGCGGGTGCAGGGGGCAAGCGTAGAAAAGAAGAGAAAACAAAAGCCCCCCGGCCAATTGAAAAAATTGTTTTAAAGTCATATCTCCGACCAGTCGAAATTGATAAGAAGAAATTTGTTGTGGTATTGCGTGTTGTTCCATGGCAGACGCCTAACTAAAGGTTACTTCGTGAAGAGGCGATTTCAAGTGGAAGCCTTTTTCACAGAAAATTGTCAGAATTGCTAGGCGGGTGGTAAAATAAAAATAAAAATATGCAAGAGAAGGAGGGAATAAGCCCAGAAGAGCTATTCGGGATAGAAACAAGAAAGACGGAAAGAGCCTACTATATGGCCGACTCTAGTCTTACCTCAATAATAGATTCTTTGAAGAGACTCCCGCGCGCAGCGGAAAGCGAAAAAGAAAATATCAGAAAAGAGATTGAACAAAATCGCGAGATTTTAATGCACGCAGTATTATCAAAAATTGAAGGAATTTTGGACCGCCACCTTTTGAGATTTAGAAACCCCTATCCATACGATTCAAGATATGACGAGCTATGGTTTGATGTTCAAAGAGAGGCCCTTGAGAGAGCAGGGCTTGAAATCCCTAGTGGAAACGAGGAGGCCGGAGCGTGGCTAGACAGACTTGTTGCAGATATCAGGTGGGGAGAGAGCACTTTTTCAATTTTGGTTGGGTTAGGCGTGCCTATTGAGAAGTTTTTTGACGGCAAAAGAATGATGTCAGAATGGGTTCGGGAGAGACTTAGAAGCGACCCGGTATCCACATTTTACGAACTTGCCTATGCTAGCGAGCCAGCCGGCCTGTCCGTTAATCGCGGACCCTTGCCCGAGACGGCAAAAGAGGGGTTGAGAGAGAAAGCAATTAAATATCAAGACGATAGCGTTTTTTGGCGTATGGCCGTTGCCGCCGTTCACCAAATTGACTTAGACGATACCGCCGGCGACAAAAAAACTTTTATGAACGAGAAATTATCCCAAGCCAAAATTAGGTTTATCAGGGAAATATTTAGAATCGAGGAGGAGAATGAAAAAAGTACGGTCTCATACAAAGGACAGCAGGTTCCGCGGGAGATACTCAACTGGTATGCAATGCCGAGCAAAGAGTTATTGAAACGCAAATATCTGGCCACGATGGAGGTTTTGTTAACGGAGGGGGCACTAGATAAAGTCAACCTGCTAGAAAGGGAAACGCCGGATGGCAAGTCGAACTACGACGAAAACGGGCTGATGACGCTAGTTAGAGAGCTCAAAGAAAAAATAGATTACCGACTTAAAACTTGGCACTCTCCCAAGAAAGATCTTGATTCGAGGCTCGCCGGCGTAGTCGCTAGGGCGGGGATAATTTGGGATTTAGGACACTTTTCCGTTGTCGAGATGGCCTGGGGCTGGAATTATAATGAGAAAAAGGAACAAGATCCAGCGACAGGCAAAGAAAAAGTTGTGGGGGTTGAAAGAGAAAAAGCCGTGGGCGGGACAACGGTTGCAACCGATATACCCAACATGGCTAAATGGTTATCTTATTATGCTTCAACCGGCCTAAAAAGCTGGACCGTTGGGATGCTTCCCCCGATGAGCCAGGAGTTTATGAAAACCTTGGCAAAAGAGAAAAAAAACGGGTGGCTGCCGAATGAAGAAGAACTTAAAACAAAGGCCGGCAAAGATCACAAAACGCAGCAAGCCTTACAAAAACTTTGGGGCCCAGGGGCCGATTTTAATAAGTGGAGCGAGGCAGTGGTGTTAAAAAATGAGGAAAAAATTGAAGACGAATTTGAAAAAATGGTTTGGTATTGGGAAACTCCTTTCAAAGATCGAGCAAGCGGAGAAAACATTGTTATACCAATCTTTTTTCCTCCGGAGCTTAAATCCCTCAATTTTTGGAATACGATTTCCTTGTCCGAAGATAAGAAAGTTTGGGATCAGCTTTGCTCGGGCACAAAATTGTCGGAAATTAGGTGGGAAAACATGAACGATCAAGCCCTTTATCGCTGGATGATAACGATTAGTCAAACAGTAAGGATTTTGGTGGTTATGACCGAACAAGAAACACCGGCAAACGAACCACAATTTAAAGATTTCTTTGCCAGTCCAGGAAGGGCAAGGGAACTTTTAAAGCGTATAGATCTGGGCGTTAGAGACGAGAAAGAACGACAGGCGTTTCTTACCCTTTCCCTCGCCCCCTTGTTAGTTGTGTTGTACACAGCCAAAAAACACAATATTTTGGGCGGCGGCTGGAAAAACAACCGGCAGGGATGGGGGGCCGAAGTGGCCAAGTGGGTGGCGGCGTTTAGAGATCTGCCGACGGAAAGTCAAGATAAAACTTTTAAAAAAGATTATGGAAATGCGCTGGCTAGGTTTACGAAGTTCTATGCAAAATTGATTGCGAGACTCGCCGAAGAGGCCTATCTAACAGAAGAAGGCAGGATAGGCAGAATATATAATGATGAGATTAGAAAAGAAATAGCCGAACTTGGTATTTCGGCCCCCGAAGTTCAGGCTATCTAACCTCCCAAACTTATTTTTCGGGCGCTGTGCCGCTACGCTCGGCAGCCGGCATCCTGGCTTGTTCCACCCGGCTCCTCATAAGGGCAGCAGATTCTTTAAACAACCCGGTTTTTGCACTAAACCAATTGAGTAGGTGCGCACCCGTGACTAATCCCTGATATTCTTGAGCAGCTTTAACGCCCGGCATACCCATAACCATCCTATACGGGCCGGTGACGGCCTCGCCTATGGCAGTGCCAAACATGAAGGGCTTTCTTTCTATCATGGCCTTAATTATATCAGCCGATTTAGGAAGAACAAACAGGATTACTACGCTAATGCCAAGATAAAGAATTCCGAATGGATTTTGAACTCCAAAAATCAAAAGCGGCGGCCAGCCTTGATGAGTAGTGGCGGCCATGATTATTTGTATTCCTGGAATAGCGAAACCAATTCCCCTAAAAAAATCTCCTATTGGAGCCCGAAGCTGTTCAAACGTGCTAAGGGCGGCCATCGTGAGAAAAAGATAGGAAAGAGAAATTAAGAAAGCGGTTACAGGAAAAACGGAAAGCGAGGAAATCAAACTTCTTAGCCAAGTGCCAAATCCAATGTCTGGAGCGACAATCCCAAGGGCAATTTGTAACGGACCGATAATAACCAAAAGAATTACACTGACAAACGCCTTGAGCAACATCCAGATTATTTTCATACCGATAAAAAGGAGCAAAAAAGCTAAGATAATGGTTAAAACAATACCTATCAGCGAAAGAACTGCCCAGACTCCTGTTGCTGCGGCTAGTACAGCCCCCCCCAAACCATTAACTCCTACCAAAGTAAAAATAGAGATAAATAGAAAAAGAACCCAATACAGCCCGAGCACACCAAAAATGCCCACTCCCCCGAAGCCCTGGGTTAAGAAACCAAATAGATCCGCCACCGTAGGAACGGCGGGAGATTCTAGCCCAACAAACACTTGTTGCATAAATAGGCTTATCAGGCCAAACGATACATACATGAGGTCAATAAGGAAGCCGGCAATGGCATAGGAAAAAGTGACCAAGAGGCTGGCAATAATTACTTTGGGAAGGGCAGATTGGGCAGCAATGACAACCTGCGGCGAAATTTTTACCCTAAACATAATCATAAAAGAAAGAGCCAACACAGTCAAGACAAAAATTGAGTAGGCGACATTCCGGCTCGCTTTCCAGATAGGCAATATGGGGTCAAGCGCATTAAAACCAAAACCGGGAGATTGGGCTTTTGCTTCAGGAATTTGAGTGTATTTCCTTAAAATATTTTTAACATAGGTAATTCCCGAAAGGGGGCGGTCTTTTAACAAGAAGGAAATTGGCCCCTCTTTATCGGCTTTTGCCAAAGGAGCAACTAGAGAACTGCTGGGCAGGCCGACTCTGAAAAAATTTGTAAGTCTGTCAACACAGTCCAAAAGATCATTGTTCATAAGGCAGGAAGTTGTTTCCGGATCTCCCGTCGTCGCGTTGAGAACAAAAGAGAAGAACCCATAAATAACCCATTGAACTTGGGCGGCAGTATAACGCTCTCCAAAGATTTCTTGGGGATTGGTTTTATCGTAAACCTTCAAATACCAATCTTTAAAGTCTTGGTTGTACCAACTTTCTTGAGCATGGACACGGGGGACAAAAGAAAACCAGAGGATTAATGCTGTTAAGATTGAGAAGATTATTTTTTTGACAAACTTGGGCATTTTCATTAAATCAATTTATCATACACTAGCCTGTCATTGGCAGCTAGTATCTGTTGGGCTGCTGGGCAAGGGACAGTTTGAAATCCAAGACCACTGTTTAACTAGCGAATCATAGTACTCAGCCGCCTTTCCTCCCTGGGCGTTGGGATCACAAGTTCCGGTTTGATAAAGATAGGCAAAAGCCTGCATGTCAGTTACGTCTCTCCCCGCGCACAAAGAGTTTTGAGAGTTATAAATTTTTGCTCTTCTGAAAAATTCATTTATCTGGTCCAGATAGCCTACGGGGGCAGGATAGGCCGCCCCGAAATCTTGAACAGAGATATTGTAGTTGCTGGCATCGCTTTCGTGTAGCCAGATCCATAGAGTTAACGGGACATTTATTCCGGCCGCTTGTGCCCGCCTGACGGTGTCGTTATAGCACTCCAGCGCGTGTGTTCCTGTTTGACCCCCAACCCAATTTAAGGCCAATTGAAAGTAGTTTTGTTTATTTATAGTTCTTGCCAGGGAAACATCTGGCGCGTTTTGGTCACAGTTTACCTCCCCGCTTGAAGGGAAAGTTCCTTCGGTTCCCGAGATAATCTGTTCTCCAAAACCCTTGGGACGAAGGATGGTTTGAATTCCTTTTAAGAAATATTCGGAAACCCCGCCGATATGGGGAAAGTAAAGTTCGGCACTTTGGCCAGCACGAGCTCCCGGATTTCCGGCGGAAACAAGCCCTGATCCAGAGTAAGAAACCTTGGTCGCGGCAGGCATATCCAAAAGGCCCAAAATTGCTCCCCCGGCGCCGACCTTAGGAAAAATTCTTTTGAAAATTCCGGCGGGGCCGGCCACCAGGCGGGACCAAAGCTCATCAGCGACGGGGGTTTTAGTTACGACGCTTAGTCCCACAGAAACATCTTTTGTGCAGGCGCTGAAAGAAGCAGTTGCCGGGAAGTCGCACGAAAAGCTGGCATCATAAGAGAGGTTTCCAGTTATGTTTTCGGCAAATAAATTATCCCCCTCGTTGGAACGAATGTTGGTAAGATAACAGTCTTCGGTTTGGGAAACGAAAGACTCCTCTCCAGTGGTGGCGTTCCCTTGCGGGACAAAAGTAAGCTGTAAAAGATTTGCCAGCTCGTTGTTTTCTTCAGTGTGGGCAAAATAAAGACGGGCGAGAGATGTTGTAAGTGAAACATTGGTAATTTCAAGCCCTTCGGACGCTGCCGATATCTTTTGGGAATCAACGGAAACAAGCCCCACCCGGTCTTCGGTGGAAGATAGGGGAATATAAGGAAAAAGATTCGCCCATTTATTGGGTCTAAGGGGATTATCGATGCACAGAAGACTTCGCCTGTTCATAATAATTGCACAACTTTTCCCGCGCCATTCATGGTATGCTTTTTGGTATTCAAGGTTATCTTCAAAGTCAGACGCAAGGGGTGGAATTTTTTTATTCCAAGGATCTCCAAAAACCACTAGCCAATCCGGGAAGATAAAATCATATATTCGGGCGGGAATGGAAAGAAATGCTGGGGATATCTGTCCCTCCCAGTCTTTCAGGCGGGTGCCGTCCGGGGCAACAATTTGATTGTGTCTGTCAAGTCCGGCCCGTTTTATAGTTTCGATCCTCGCTTGGGCCAGGATATCCCAAGGAAGCAGCTTATTTACCGGTCCGGAAAAATTTACTACCGTGCCACTACTACCTTCTCCATATTCAGGCTTCCAACTGACGCCGCTTAAATACCAACTGACATACTCGTTTGTTTTTTCGGCGTCATCCAACTCCTCGTTTTGTGTTTGGCTGTTTCTGACTTTTTCAGTATTTCCTAGGATCGGAAGGTTTGCGCCCGATAACTCGAGAGAATAGCTTTGGGTTTTGCCAAAGATTTTGTAGTGACAACGATACAAATTGTTGCCAATAAATTGACATTCGGGATCTCGTTTCGGCGGAATTGTCCTAGTGGCACTAACTCGATCGGTTAAAACTAGTCGATTTCCACAAAATTGCGCAAGATTGTCGGGATTTTTCTTACAGGGACTTGCTTGATAAGGTCTTAACGAATGGAATTCGGGGGTGGCAGTATCCTCACAATCGACTGGCGGAGGCGGAATTGGTTCCTGGGCAGCCACAGGCCTACCTAGAAAAAAGGAACCTATTAACAAAAGAGTGCAAACAAAAATTTTGGGCAGAGACATACTCTACTAATTTATTGAAAAATCTTAAACTGGGTTACTTGGGCTCCTGTAAAGTTTTCGATAAAACGGAGAATTAAAAAAGAAAGAGCTAGGAGAATCATACCACCAATGGCATATGTTAGTGTTTTTTTAGCCCCCTCAATTGCTTTCGGATCACCGCCCGCCGTTATATATTTAAATCCTCCCGAAAGAAACATAACAAAAAGGGCGATTCCCGCAAAACCCAGAATCACACTAACAAGATTATTAAAGATGGCTTCGAATCCTTTCAGGGTAGGAACGCTGGCCGCTTCGCCTGTTCCTAGTTCGCCCCGTCCCCGCTCGAGTTCTCTTACTTGGGATAGAAGAGAATGAAACATATAAACTAGTTTAACTCATTGAAGTAAAATAAGGCAAGACGTGGTCAGATCGCCGAGGGGATCGTAAGTTCAAAGATGTTGACACCAAAGAATGTATTGATCAGTTGAACAATTGCCCAAGCAGCGAAGACGATAACCAGACCTACTAAAGCAGCGGTTATTTGATTTCTGGCCGCTTCTGTTTGAGCCTTGTCTCCTCCCGAGGCAATCCAACGAATTCCTCCGATAACAAGAATGAAGAAAAATACCAAGGCGGCAACAACAAGAATTAGCCTTATGAGCCCTGAAACAATTCCGCCGATAGTAAGATTTTCAAGGCTAACAAATTGCCCCCCCGGCTTCAGTTTAATATTTTGTGCCAACAAGCCCAACATTGATATTATTATTCAATTAACAGCGGTCCGATGTCAAGGGTTAGTATATTAAATCCAAAAAACTCTTCAATGAGCTTAATAAGGGCAAAGGCGGCAAGAAGAATAACAATACCAACCAGAGTATTCGAAATTTTACCTCGGGCCGACTCAATTGCTGCTTTGTCTCCTCCCGAGGAGATCCATTGGACGGCCCCCGTTAGCATGACGAAGAAAAAGATAACAGCACCAATGACAAAAATTAAACCAACCGCCCGGGGTAAAAGGTCTTGAAAAAACTCGATTCCCGTTTTCCCGCGAAGAGCGGGGCCAAGGGCGGGATTGGTTATTTGGCTTAGATTGTTCATGCCGCTATCTTTGTCCAAAAGGAAGTCTTGAAAATAAGACTTCAAGATTGAGAATATCGGGAATTCCTATCAGAGCTCCAACAAGATCGATTACAAACAGGGCGGCGATGACTACAACGAGGCCGATAATTCCGGTGGTAATATTCTTTCTGGCATTTTCCAGAGAGGCCTTATCTCCTCCCGAGCTGATAATCCCAATGGCGCCGGAAATGAATTTAAACACAAACCAGATGATGGCAATAATTGTCATCAAGCCTATCACCGAGGAAACAAATTGAGTGAAAATACTAATACCCTCCGTTGGTGAAGCTGTTTCGAGGCCCAACTTCCCAAACCCTTTAAGAAAACCTTTGTCCGGATCGTATAATTTTATTTGAGCTAAATAATTCATAGTGTTGGGATTTCGGGTTTTAGGATAAAGAATGGATTGCCGAAGATAAGTTGTCCAAAAATAGCCGCCAAGACAAAGGCGCCGGCGGCGAAAGCTAACCCCAAAAGAGTTTGCCAGATTTTTTGCCAAGCCCCGGCCACCTTTTTGGGATCGTCGCCCGCCGACAGAAATGAATAGCCGGCAATAATTAAGTTTATTAGAGAATAAACCCCGGCAATAATTATCAAAATTTGGAGAATACGGTTTAAGAAAATTCCTATTCCTCCCGCCTCGACATCGCCGAAGCCGGCCAACGGTGAAGGCAGGGGAATATTTCCAAAAATATCTTGCATCTTTTAAAATCCGGGGGCAGTGATAAACTTCACGCCCACTATTTCTTCTATTAATCTTACTATCCAGAAGGCAGCGAAAACAACTACAAAGCCGATGAGAGCCGAAGTTACTGCCAGCCTACCCCTGGCAGCCTGTTCGGGATTATTGTTTCCGGCACCAGCAATCATTCCGATGCCGCCGATAACCAGCAAAAATAAAAAAACGACCCCCGCCAGGGCAAAGGCCGCCGAAATTACTATCGAAACCAGATTCCCTAGCGTTTTCGTTTGCCCAAAGGGAGAACCAAAGCTTTCCCCAATATTGATTACAGAAAGATAGCGCATATCATCTAAAAATTCGGCCAAAAACCTCGATTCCCATCATTTTACCTATTATTTGAACAAGCCAATAGGCAGAGAAAACAATCACAAATCCAATTAAAGCTCCTGTAATTTTACTTCGTGCCGATTGGATAGCTTTAGGATCTCCTCCGGACAGCATCAAGGAGATTCCTCCATAAAGAAGATATAAAAGGAGAAGAATTCCTGCTGCAGTAAAAAAGTAGGGGAGAAGGCGAGAAATAATCTCTCCGATCTTCGCCCCCACAAATTTTGGGGAGGCGACTGATTCTAGAGTCGGGTCGAATTGTGACAACATTTTATTGAGTGAATCCAGGTAATTTAAGTATATCAATTCCTATAACTCTAAGTATAAAGACCGAGAAAATAAGGAGGATCAGGCCGGTGATGGCTGAAATTAGAAGTTCTTGGCCGGCCCTTAGTCTTTCCGGATTTCCTTGGGAAGTCATTATCAAAAAGGCGGCGTAGACAATAAGAAGAAAAGCGATTCCTCCTCCGATACCAATAGCCCAACGAAGGAAAAAGGAGGTAAACGCTTTGGTATCTTGAATTGGGATGCAACCAATAGCAGTATCTAATTCGTACTGTCCGCATGCCCCTCCCAAAGGCCCGTTGTTTGCAGAAGTTTCTTGGGGAAACAAGAACGGGCCTAAAAGAAAAAATAGGCCGACCAGCAAGAAAAATCTTTTCATCATTATTTCTATTTTAGTCTAAAGATGTAAGGAGTAAAAGAGATTAACAAGTTGGTATAATGGTTAGACCAAATGAAATTTATAGTCTTCCTTTCCCAATTTTTAAATTTCAAAAGACTCGCTTTAGTTTCCTTGCTGGTTTTCCTATTCTTGGGCCATAAGTTGTCGACCAATTTTTATCCATTGCCCGCTCAAGCACAGGACTGCGGTACCGATCTTCAATGCCAGATAGACCAAATTCAGAAAGAAATAGATGCCCTCACCCCGGCCCACGAGAAAAACAAAGAAGAATTGGCTAATCTTAAAAGACAATTGAGCGATTTGAACAAAAAAATCGCCTCCATATCCATACAACTAAAAACCGTTCAGAATGAGATTGTCCAAAGGGAGGAGGATTTAGAGTTCACCCAGCAAATTTTTGAACAAAAGACCCAAAGCCACTATAAATTTATTAGACTTTACGATCCGATTTTACCCTTCTTTTCATCAGCAGACGCCGCAACTGCATTTAGGGAAATCAATTTCAGACAAAAAGCGGCGGATGAAGACAGGAAAACCATGGAAAGGTATGCTGCGGATTTGCTTCAACTTAAAAGCGACAAAGAAAGTTTGGAAAAAAACAAAGCCGACCTAGCTTCTTTACAGGCCCAGGTTAACGGGAAGGCAAAATTTTTGGAAGGAGAGGTAACCAAAACCGAATCATATCTTTCTTCTCTAACCGCAAAGCAAAATGAACTCAAGGCCCTTAAAGAGGGAGGATTTCAGACCTCGGTTGGAGATGTTCCTCCATCGCTTGAGCCCTGTTCGGGGCCACCCGGCTCTTCCAATTATTGCGACCCTGGTTTTAGGCCGGCCTTTGCTACGTTTTCTTTCGGAGCACCCCACCGAAAAGGGATGAGTCAATATGGAGCTTTCGGAAGGGCCAAAAACGGTCAAAACTACGAATCGATACTGCGAGCTTATTATGGAGACATACGTATTGTTGACGTCAACACTTCTCTAACTATCAAAACATCTGCCGGGGCAATGGATTTTGAAAATCGGTATTTGCCGGGAATTGCCGAGATGCCTGCTAGTTGGGCCGACGAAGGCGGAATGGAAGCCCTAAAGGCCCAGGCAATCGCAGCCAGAAGTTACGCTCTAGCATATGTGGGGTGGAGAATGGCCAACCAAAATGCCAGTGGCACAATCTGTGTAACCGAATCTTGTCAAGTTTGGAAACCCTCTAAAGCGGACAACCCCGGTAGATGGAAGGAGGCGGTTGATTCCACCCGTGGCAAAATTATAGTCGGGAATGGATCGAACGAAATTGTTAATTCTTGGTATGCTTCAACCGCTGGGGGATACACATTTTCGTACTCCTCCCTAGGCCATACAACGCCCGGACAATGGGATGCAGAGAACGGAAAGGGAGGTTGGCCGGGGAATGCGTGGGATAAAAAGGGCGGATCTCCCTGGTTTTACAAAGGGTGGTACAAAAGTCGAAGCGGGGCGACCTGCGGCCGTTCGCACCCGTGGCTTACAAGCGAAGAAATGGCCGACATCTTGAACGCCGAGGCTGTTCTTCACGGAAAAGCTTCTGGAGATAAATCAAGAGTTTCGCCGATAGATACTTCTTGTTGGGGAGGCAACCCCTACTCAATTGCCGAACTTAAGGCGATTGGTGGTTATACCAGCGTTTCCGACGTATCGGTTATTTATGGGAACGATGGCGCTACCCTTTCGGTAACATTTTTCACCAATAAAGGAATTATTCGTTTAACGGGAGGCGAATACAAAGAGGCTTTTAACTTGCGTGCCCCTGGTTACATTGGTCTAAAAAGCTCTCTTTTTAACATCGAGAAACTATAAGTAATAAAGTGATATAATTACGCATAAGATGCCCGACATTTTTATCAACCAAGAGGGCGACAATTCTAATTTAGAAGAATCTTTGGGGCCCAGAAAAAACAAAAAAATGTCACCCAGTCGATGTTTCTGGTCCGGCAACAACTTGCTTTCTTCCTTTAACTATTGCCCCCAACAAATAGACTTCGGGAATCAAGAAAAAGACGAAAAGGTAATTCTGCTGTTGAGAAAACATCCTATTGTTTTGATGCCGCGAATTTTGGCAATTGTTGCTATGGCGCTGGCGCCGGTTGTTTTGATTCGATATCCCATCCTTTCTTTTTTGCCGAGCAGTTTTCAGGTCCTTTCTGTTTTGGGTTGGTATTTAATTACTACGGGGCTAGCCCTAGAAATGTTTCTTACCTGGGCGTTCAACGTTTGCATCCTTACCAACAAAAGAGTTATTGATATCGATTTTTTCAGTTTGATTTACAAAGAAGTTTCGGATGCTGACATCGAAAAGATCCAAGACGTTACCTATAAAATGGGGGGGATAATCAGGACTGTCTTCAATTATGGTGACATTGCGATCCAAACCGCCTCGGAAGTTTCCAATTTCGAATTCTTGGCTGTACCGAGGCCCGATGAGGTAGCCAAAATACTCCAGAACTTAAGGAGAGAAAAAGGGCAAGAAAGGGAAGAAGGTAGAGAAGAATGAATACGATTATATTTGGAATATCACCCTGGACGATTATCAAAATATTTGCCTCCTTCGCCTTTTTTATTTATATTTTTTTCGCAATTGTCGTTGTCAGACAAGTTCGACTAATGACAAATACCCTAAAAGTTGGGCTTGAAGCCCCCTTAAGATTTTTGGCATTGCTTCATTTGGCATTCTCAATAATTGTCTTTTTATTTGCCTTGTTCGTCTAAATTCTGTCCGGCAATAATATGGCCTTTAACCTAACTTCGGCGAAAATTACCGGAAATCCTGGAGTAACTGGTTGGGCCCAAATACACGAATTTGTTCCCGAAGATGAGGAAAAACTAAAAAGCCGAGGCCACCTCTACGCGGTAATTGCTACCGGTCGGCACGAAGAGGGAGTAGACGCGGTTACTGCAGGTCGTGAACTTCTAGTCAGGCTTCATGAGGAATATTTTGGTGCGGGGGAGGGACCGGCTTTTGCCGTCCTACAAAATGCCGTTAAAAAAGTGAGCGAGGAATTTAATAGAAGTTGGGGCGAGGTAGAAATTTCGGCGATGACTCTTGTTGAAGACGTTGTCTACTCGGTTGCCGCGGGAGGAGCGGAAGTAGCGATTTTTAGAAATGGAATGTTGGCCAAGATTTTGGAGAGCGGCAAGGACGAAGTTATTTCTGCTTCGGGCTATCCCCAAGAAGGAGACCTTTTGATATTGGGTACAAAAGTTTTTTTTGACTCATTTTCCCCGGGGGTTCTCAAAGCTGCCTTTCAAGAAAAGGATGCCAATCTTGCAGTTGAACAATTAGCCCCTGCCGCCCATTCGCGAGAGAACACAGGTAGTTTAGGCGCCTGTATAATTTCTTTTGGGAAAAAAGAAGCGATATTTATAGAAAGAAAGAAAGCAGTTCTCGCTCCCCCCTCAGACTGGAAAGGTTTTTCTTTTTTGATTGGAGGGGTCAGCAAGGTTCAAGATTTTTTTTCGAAATTTATTCCGGAGAAGAAAATTTACCTTAGACGACAGGCCGACACCGAGGAAGAAACCCCCCAAAGGAGAAAGACAATGGCAACAATAGGTATAATTTTGGTCCTCTTGCTTATCGCCAGCATTGGTTTTGGAATTCGAGCCAAACAGATAAAAGAAGAAAAAGGACGTTACGCCGAGAGGTTAGCCCAGGCCCAGCATCAATTCGAAGAGGCCGTTGAGCTGGCGAGTCTGAATCCGGAAAGGGCCAGAGAGCTCTTTTCCAGCAGCAGCCAGATTGCCGAAGAATTGAAAAAAGAGGGGGTGAAAGATGAAGTTTTAGACCAACTTTTGGAGAAACTGGCCGAAGATAAAGGTAGGATTTTGGGCGAATATCAGGTAAATCCAGAATTATTTGTCGATTTGTCACTCCAAATTAGTGGTTTTGAAGGTCAAGATATGGCCTCTTCCGGCGAAACAATCTTCGTTCTTGATAAAAACGGAAAGAGAATCATTAAAACCTCCTTTGCTACAAAAAAAACCAGCGTTTTTGCTGGACCAGACGAGGTTGGCGATGCCCTCGCGATCACTGCTTACGAAGACCGGGCTTTTGTTTTAACTGCTGACGGGATCTACGAAACTGGAGAGGCGAAGTCCCGCCTTATCGAAAAAGAATGGAAGGGAGATATCCTCATCTACGCTTACGCCGGCAATCTTTATATTCTTGACAAAGAGGCCTCGACGATCAAACGTTATGTGGGTGGAGATTCCTCTTTTAGTTCTGGGCAGAACTGGTTGGCCCTGGGAATCAAGGTTGATCTGTCAAAAATAAAAGGAATGACAATCGACGGAAGTATTATTCTTCTTTCCGAGTCGGGGAGAATTTCTAAGTTTTTGTTAGGAAATCAGACAGGATTTACTCCCCAAGGGGTCTACCCAGAACTTGGACCTGCGGATGCTATCTATACAAACGAGGGATTAAAGGGAATTTACATTTTGGAGAAGACTAAGGGCAGGATTGTTGTCTTGGATAAAGAAGGTAAATACTTGGCCCAATATCGGAGCGATAGCCTGAAAGATGCCCAAGATTTGGTAGTATCAGAAAAAGAAGGGAAAATAATATTTCTTTTAGGAAGTAAACTTAATACCTTCAAAATTAGCCACCAATAAAATTAGTGGAGGCGGCGGGAATCGAACCCGCGTCCGGAAAAAAGCTTAAAAAGACCTCTACAAGCTTAGTCGGTTTTTCAGGTTTCCTTCCGGATTTACCAACCGACTGGATGTTCGGAAGTAAAGCCTAAAATCTTTCGTTTGAATCCTAGGCCGAAGATTCAAACGGCATCTCGGTTGGTTTATGCCCTTTTAGCTAGAGCCGAGAAAAAGCTAAAGGACACTAGCCTAGAAGCTTCGTTAAGCGTAGGCTAGAGCGTAAGAATGATTCTTGACGCTTAATTTTGATCCTGTTTTGAGACAGCGGATCAAGGTCTGCTTGCCGTCTTTTAAAGATCTTTCCGTCGAAACCTCATCGCCCCCCCAATGCCCAAAGATGCCTAGTTACTTTTATCCTTCAATTGGCGAGCAAGTTCGCGCTCAATCTCCCTTTTTTTAATTTCCCGTCTTTTTTCAAACTTTTTCTTGATTTTACCTAAAGCCAATTCGAGCTTAATTAAGCGGCCTTTAGTATACATCGCCGTCGGCACGAGAGTCAATTTTTCCCGCTTGCCTTTAGTGGTCAAAGCCAGAAGCTCTTTTCTATGAAGAAGAAGTTTTCTGCTCCTCTTAGCCTCGAATTTTACACCACTGACCGGAATATTGGCATTAATAAGCCAGGCTTCATTGCCGATGATTCTAATCGACGATCCCCCAAGATCTGCGTGCCCCCCCCTTATTGATTTAGCTTCCCCTCCCGAAAGTACCAGTCCAGCCTCAAACCTTTCTTTTCCAAGACTATATTCAAAACTCGCCTTTCTATTGGCTATTCTCATACATGGCTTATTATATAACTAACTGATGGGCATCGAGGATGCGATCTTTCCAAGAAAATGCTTTGGTTGTAGAAAAGAAAGAGAATATCTCTGTTCTTACTGTTTGAACAAAGTCCGACAGCCTAGTAGTATTTGCCCAGAATGCGGAGGGTTAAGTCTTGATGGCAAAACTCACCTTCGTTGTAAAAAAACATTAGGAATCGACGGGCTTATTAGTCTTTGGACTTACGAAGGAGTTATTCGAAGGGCAATAATCGCCTTGAAATATAAGTTTGCTTGGGATATTACCGAGGAATTGTCCACCAAGTCGTTGGAAAAACTAAAAGGGTTTTATTTGCCAAAAAAGGCGATCGTTGTGCCTATTCCTGCTCATCGAATTCGAGAAAACTGGCGGGGATTTAATCAGGCAGAAGAAATAGGAAAAATAATTGCCCGGGGGCTAAACTTTAAGTTTTGCCCCGATTTTCTGATAAAAGCCTTCCTTACTCCTCCGCAGACAGGATTAAAAGGCAGACAAAGAAGGAAAAATATTAAGAACGTTTTTAAAATAAACCCCCGCTACCAATTTCCCTCTTTGTGCTCTTTTGTTTTGTTTGATGATGTTTGGACTACCGGGGCAACGATTAGAGAAGCGGCCAGAGTCCTGAAAATGAACAAAGCGAGGGAGGTTTGGGGACTGACATTAGCAAGGGGGCGGTGAGGGTGGGATTCGAACCCACGG
>CAYMZX010000002.1:0-5082 GCA_964395115.1 uncultured Gammaproteobacteria bacterium | reverse complement strand
GTGTGGGCCCAATAATTTTTATTGAGCATGTCTATTCCTTTTGCTTGGGCGGCGGCCGACAGCGTCGAATTTTGTTTAAGGGGAGCAAGGCCGTTCTGGATTCTTTTTTCGTTAGTCAGCCTTATCACTTCATCGGCAGAGATATTGGCTGCGTATCCTAAAATCCTGGGAGCAACTCTCGGAATCGCGTTTAAAAGAAGCTGGAATCCGACAAAAATCAGTATCAAAAGGGAGAGGCTGGAATTATGAAGAAGCTTGGCTTTTTGGTTATTTGATTCGTGCGGAAGTAGAAGATGGACAAGCCGCTTGATAATTTTCATCAAATATCATCTTACCTTTTATAAGCCGGGCATTCAATAATTTACAGGCTCGGCGACAATTATATGCCTTTTGCTGTCTAAAAATCCCGTGCAGGTGTAAAGAGTCAAAGTTTCTTCGTCCTTCGGCGAAACATACTGGATATCGTCGGGGCTGGTGATAATTGTTTTTACGACTTTATAAAAATGCTCCCTGCCGTCCTCGCTGACAACCTTTATTTTTTCTCCCTCTTTCAGCCACCTTATCGGTCCGAAGAGGGAGTTTTTATTGTGACCGTAGATAACAATATTTCCGGACTCTCCCGGATCGGCGGATTCATTCAAATGGGAAGCCCCTTTAGAGGAAATCTCCCAAACTCCGTTGACAATCGCCGATTCTTCCACTGAAAGCTTAAGCCCGACGGAAGGTATTTCTATAAAAATCGGATTTGAAGTTTGTTTTTCGGAGGGGACGGAAACATAGTCTGTCTTGAATGAAAGAATTCGGGCGTTGTAGAACCGGTAGCCGCTGGATAAGGCAATTAAGAAAAGACCAACAATAAGAAGAATCAGACCCTGTTTTTTCTGTGTCACTAATGATTATCTTACCTTAGAAGAGGTAAATTTTCTCACTCCGACTCCCGAAAGGATAGAGCCGAGGATAAAAAGAGAGTAGAAAAGATTTGCTCCCGCCGCTCCGGTTGCTCCGAGAGTGGATGCTCCCAACACACTCGCCGCTCCCAGCACCTGGCCTTCAGCCGTAGGCGGAGGAGGCGGACCGCCGTATTGGAAAGCTTGGCACTCCGTCGAATCAGGATTTACATACATCCCGTCGGGAATTGTTCCTTGAAAACCTTCAATGTTGGTGCAAAGATCTCCGGGTGTCGGGGTCGGAGAAGGCTCTTCGGTTGGAGTTGGTGATGGCTCCTCGGAAGGCTCCGGCGAAGGTTCTTCGGTCGGGGTTGGTGTTGGTGTTGGACTGGGAATCTGGCAATCGTTGTTGTAAATCGCCTGTCCCTGTGTATCCCAATTTCTACCATCGGCGTCCCACGGACCGGGAGGAATAATATCTTTTCCATTTTGATGACCATCTGAGTTATGGTCTCCTTGACCTAAACCGTCAACCGCATCTTCATCAACGGTGAGTTTTTGATAAGGGTTCTGTTGACTTCCTGTGGTGTGACAGATTGTTACCTTTTGACAAACTCTTTTTACTTTAACCTCGACTTTATCAATTCTTGTACTATCACTTGTCCCAGCCAAGTTGATTATAGTGGTAGGATTTGTTACTACTGAAAAATTTATCCAGTAAGTCCCGCTTGTCTCTGTATCGTACCTAACGCTAATTATTTGATAACCCTCACCAGCGGTAATGATAGCCTGGTTACGGTCGTCGCTTCCTGAACCAGATCCATCGGTGTCATTCAGCTTTATATCAACTCTGTTTCTCGTTTCTGAAAATGTAAGATGGGCATCATCATCTTCGTCAACGACATAAGTGGTTACGTGGTCGCAAGGATCTGGAGTTGGACTAGGACAATAAGAGCCGCAACCGTGTGCCAAGGCTTGGGGAGTCGAAGAAGCAAGGGAAAAAACCACTCTTACTAAAGTAACCAAAGCAAAAACAAGGGCTAAGGTAATCGTGGCAGGGGCAAGTAGTCTTAAGGCCCCTTTCTTCATGTGTGAGGGGTATTATCGAATAGAATTTTCTATTTGTCAAGTCCTAGCCTTTTTAGACTTTTTATAGGACTCGGCAAGGAACTTTGCCCCGAAAACCAGCCCGATTATCCCCAGCCAAAGAACGGCTTTGCTCAATAAGCCGGAGCCGGTGGCGGCCAGTCCGAGTACCTTGCCGACAATGCCGCTGTCAGCCGCTCCTAGAACGCTGGGCGTTCCGCCGCCTTCGGTTACCGCTTCGCCCGTCACGCTGACCGACAAATCAAAATTGGCTCTTTTGCCTTGATAGTCGTTCCCCACATCCTGCAACGAAAGCGTAAATTCATATTCTTTGGAGCTTGAGGGCGATATTATTCCCAACGGAACAGAAGTTCCCAAATTCAATAAACTATCGAGGGTTCCCGTATATTTGTTTCCTCCTCCCGATTCGTCAATTTTTACATCTATTTTTTCAAGAATTAAATCGTCTGTTCCTGCCGACTTGCTTGCGGTTAAAGAAACCGACAGATTTTCTCCCCGCAGATTTTTTATTTCGAAAGTCTTCTTAAAGCTTTCGCCGGGGACTGCATTATCTACCGTAAAAAGGGCGGTTCCCGGAGAAGAACAGCCGCTTGAATCGCAGGTAATAACTTGGTCGGCCGCCCTTGATATTCCTATAAAAATAGCCAAACACGAAGTGGCTGTCAGCAGGAGAAACAACGGAAGTTTAATTTTTTCCAGAAATTTATTCATTATTGCCGTTTTGAGACTGACAGGCGCTTTCTTCCGGTTCCGAAGATTCCTCATCTTTCGGTTTTACTTCGATTATTTCCTCATTGACGGCCGGTATTTCAGACTCCTGTCCATCGCTTTCCGGAGGATTCTGAAAAGGCTCTTCGGGGGCTGAGTCTTCCGGATCTATTTCTATATCAATATCTTCAATATCTAAATTATCATCTAAATTATCCCCGCCCTCCCCGGAGGTTTCTTCCTCTTCTGACACGGAAACTTCGGTTATCGCCGACATCTCAATAGTCCCGTTAACTACGGGGGCGCTTCTGTCAACAATCAACAGCCAAACCTCACTCCAATCACTCCAATTAACACCGTCATAGCTTCTTACCCTCCAGTAGTAGGTACCGTCCGGTGTTCCCGGCGCTGGAATCATCGATTGGACAAGCAATCCTGAACGATAAGCAAGGCTCGTTAAACCTTCGTCATGATAGGATTCGTATTGGTAAGCAATCGTTCTGCCCGGACAGCTTGTTGTTGAATTCGACCAGTCCATATAAGGATTATCCAACCATTCGGATCCAGGGCCCGCGAAATAATTATTTTCGGGATAAACAAGCTGCGGGGTTGTAGGCTTTGCCCAGCATCCTGTGGAAACGGTATTTCCGGTGATGGACGCCTGATCGGTGAAGTAAGCCCCGCTAACTCCTATGTTAGGCACGCTAAAAATCAATAACCCGACCAGCAGTTTAAATAATCTTTCTTTTATTTTCATTTTGAAAATTTGGCCGAAATCTTTTTCAAAAACTTTTTGATCCCTTTCTCGGCAACCATCTCCTCCTTGCCGATCTTGACCTTCAATTTTTCTTTGGCGGTCAATTTCCTCTTTTTTCTTTCGGCAATCAATTTCTTGGCTTCATTTTTAATGTTCATCAACTCGCTCCAAACAATAATGGTCGCCGGAATAACTATTAATACAATAAAACCCGTCTGTGTTTTGGCAAATCCTATCGGATAGCCCAAAAGAGGAACATTGAAGATAACTTTCCCCAAAACAAAATCTTTGGGTACTTTTTCGACATCGGGGCTTTTGTTGGCATCCCCTTTGGTTGTGTAATATGTTATCCCTTTTTCCTCCGCCACCTCATAGATTCGATGGGTAACGACCGCTTTGGGATTGTTGATATCCGCTCCCGGTTGAGCCTTGAAAGAAATAATGTCGTTTTTTTCGTATTTTTCCGAGGGTTTTATGACAATCAGACTTCCGGCCTTGATTGCCGGCTGCATCGAGCCGGATTGAACAACCAAGAGCTTATAGTTCCCCGGAACCCCAAAGGCGGACAGGGCGGCGAGGCCCGCCACAATAAAAAGAGCGGCCAATAAAAACTTATAAAAAATGTCCAGAAATTTTGCCAGAGTTTTCATTGGTCTAGGTGGTTGCACAAGTGCGCATCTTGTGCAACCCTTCTAGACAAACAACGATTATTATCGGGTTTCAGCAACAAAAACCTCATTCCAAGTGCAGGTTTTTCCTTGGTATTCGTCGCCAGCAGTATTAGCCAGCTGTGCCTGCTGCTGAATTACCTGAGACCAGCCTCTAGGAATCCCGCCCGGGAAAGGCGAGCCAGCATTATTTACCTTAACCCTCTCTGTTGTTAAGTTCAAGAGTGGACCATTGTAAACACTAACGTCTCTTTCATTATAATCAGCATGACCAGTAGTAACTTTTAAATTGACCTTATCGCAGACTCCTCTTTCATTTTGTGTAATTTCTACATACATGTATACATCCAAAAAGGGCGGATACTGGTTATCCCAATCGGGGGGGTTGGGTTGAGTATTATTTCTCAATATGCCCCTTCCCCAATCTGTCCATTGACCTGGGACCAAGAGACTAGCATTTAAAGGTTTTGGGAGTACTCCTGGCCTGGCTTCACCTCCAGCCACCAAGTCAATAGTAGCAGTAGAGATTGTGTTTCCCGGAATAGTGGCTTGGTCGCTAAACACTGCTCTTGTTGCTCCCGCCACCATTGCTACAACCGCAAAAATGGTAACCAGACTTAAAGCTATTTTTTTCATTATCTCACCTCCTTTCTATTTTTTTATCAAAAACTATTATTGATGAATCTTCCGGAGAGAAAAACGATATAACCGACAATAAAGAGGATATTTTTGAAGCTTGAAGAAGATTAGACTGCCCAAAATAACACATATCTCATTGGGCAGTGATTCATTTTAGACAGCTCCTATAAGAAATGTCAATATCCTTAATATTTAATCTCAACAATTTGGCCTTTTTTGACGTCCCTGCCGTTGACTTTAATCCCCAAAGCCCAGCCGATGGTGTTGGCAACCGTAACTCCAACCCGCAGGCCGGTAAAAGATCCGGGCCCGGTAT
>CAYMZX010000001.1:0-79192 GCA_964395115.1 uncultured Gammaproteobacteria bacterium | reverse complement strand
ATTTTCTATGTTTCGTAACCAAAAATTTCCCTATTTAAAAATCCTATAACAGGTACAAAACCCAGTTTTTTAATGAAAAATAGCCCAAAAATAGTCCGAAAAGACGGTTTTATTTTAAAAGTAGGGTTAAATAGCACCCATGTCGAAAAAGTGCTAGCTTTTATTCGTGATTCAATTACGCGCAGGCACAAATTCATTATTGTAACCCCCAATCCGGAGATAATTGTTAAAGCCCAGAAAGATATCGACCTTCTCAATTTTCTCAATCGAGCGGATATTTCCTTGCCGGATGGAACCGGTTTGACATATGCTTGGCGATTTTTGAGACTACCGGGAAATTTGACCTTGATTAAAGGTCGAGAAATGCTGGTCGAGATGCTTAAAGTTGCTAACAAGAGGCAGTGGCGGGTCTTTTTTTTAGGCGGTAAAGAAGGGACGGCAAAAAAAGCGGCCGAAATCTTGAAAAGAAGTTTGAAAAAAGTAAAAATAGGATTCGCTGCCGGCCCTGATCTTAATTTGGAGGGAGAACCCCTGAATAGAAGGAATAAGATAATTGAGGAGAATACGAAAAAAGCGATCAATCGTTTTAAACCAGAACTTCTTTTTGTCGGATTCGGAGCCCCAAAACAAGAGAAATGGCTCGCTAGAAACCTTCATGAGCTCAATGTTGGTGGCGCAATGGTTGTTGGTGGCGCTTTTGATTATCTCGCTGGAAATGTCAGAATGCCGCCAAAATGGATGGCTGAAAGAGGGCTTGAGTGGTTATGGAGACTGCTCATCCAGCCGTCAAGGATCAAAAGGATAATAAATGCGGTTGTTGTCTTTCCTTTTCTTGTTTTCTTGTCCAAAATGGGCCTTGACACTCCTGAACCCCTTTGATATCTTCTGACTAAGAAAGTTATAAGATGGGCTTAGGACTATATCAGAAAAGGTCGAAATAGTTTAAAAGAATATGACTGAAGAGGGGATGAAGAAAAAGATAAGACTCGAAGAACTTCCTGACCTTCTTACGGTGCGGGAGGTGGCCGAGCTTCTGCGCGTTTCACCCTTGACCATCAAGCGCTGGGGAAAGCGAGGAAAGCTACCGGCAATCAGGATTAATTCACGAGGCGACCGGCGCTATAAGAAAGAAGCAGTACTCTGGTTATTAGGAATGCAAGAGAAAACAGAGTAACTTCTTTCTTAACTCGCTCCGCGCATAAAAAGGAAGCCGGCCCCCCTGGCTTTTAGGAATGCAGGAAAAAAGGGGTAGTGATACGATATCTCCTAAAGAGCGCGGGTAAATCTTCAATATTCAAAAATTAAAATTAAAAACTATTGAAATCGTTCCAGGTTTTCGTCATACTAAAAATTGATGGAAATCGGAAAAAACATTAGCTCCGAACAATCTAAGGACAAATCTAGTAAAGCGACTTTACTGATTATTGGGGCGTTATTATTTTTGGTTATTTTTTTCTTCATTTTAGGAATTTTGGTTACGGAAAAAGTACTAGTATGTAGAGATATCTTTGGCCGGCCTTATTCTACAGGAGTATTGTCCAATGTCTATGAGTTTGGGGATGCAGAGTTTCAAGCGTGGACTACAATTGCTTGCATCGCAAAAGTTCAAAATATTTCAGAGAATGAGGCTTTCCTAAAAATAGGGTATTTCGACAAATTCGGGAGGATGCACGCTTATAATGCTAGGCTGGGAGGAAGAAATCCCTTAGTTGGAGTGTGTGCGAACACAAAAGGATGTGAGCTTACCCCCCCGGGAGAAGTTATTAGTAATATCAAGAGGGGAGATTTACTCGAGCTTTTTATCGTGACGCAGGATAAAAACTTTCAAATGTTAGATAGTAGTGAGCAGACAGAATCTTATCTGATTTTTATTGAAAAGCTGAAGAAAGCATTATTGGAAAAAAGTGGATTTCCTAAAGGCGAATATTTCATTCAAATTTCCCAGATTAGTCTTTAAAGTTAAAAAACATGAGGCGAATATATTCTGCTTTATTAAAGGTCTTAGTATTAATCCTTTTCTTTTTTATAAATCGAGCTAATACCGTTTTTGCCGACCAAGCATGTGGAGTAGGTTGGTATTGCGGTATTCCTGATTATACCATTAGGGTGAATATAAATGCAAAGAAATGTTTTTTAAATGGTAACACATTTCAATGCTCTAATAATGAATTATGGGGCTGCAATGGGTGGTGGTCCTGTATGGGGGGTGGTAGTAGGAACTGTTTAAGTAGTCCTAACAATATATCGTGTCGTGTTACAATTTACCCTGTGTCCTACCTTCAAAGAGCAGGAACGCAATGGCAATCAGGTTGTATTATTAATTCGAGTAAAACCACGTGCGCCCCAGAATTTTCCTACACAACAGGTTGCTGTCTCAGAGAAGATACTCCCGCGCCCACTCCAACCCCAGCTCCTACCCCCACTCCTTCTTGCACGGTTGATTTGACTCCCAATACCGTTACCACCCAGGTGGGTTCGGCTGTTGAACTTACCGCCAGCGTAACCATAGGTTCAGGCACCGTCAGCCAGGTAAACTTCGCTTCGGCAAATACCGGGATTGCGACGGTTAACCCCGCTTCGGACACAACCGCTGTCTATTCCACTTCGGCCACCGGGGTTTTCCCCGGCTCAACCACCGTCAGGGCCGATGTCATTATGGGCGGATCTTCCCGTTGCAACGACACTTCAACCGTTAATGTTACCCCCCCCGGTCCTTGGTGGCAGGTAAAAGATGCGGATGTAACCACCAACGGGAATATCATTTCGTTAATTCCCACTATTTGCACTATCCCTGCCTGTAATCCGGTTTTTGGATTAAGGGGGGCCGGAGGATTTCCTGGAGTGCCGGCTTACGGAGGGGCCATCGCCGATTTTCAAGCTGGAGCCGGAACGGGAAGGGCGGCCGAAGATCCCTATAATTGGCTGGTTAACTCCAGATATACCGGCAGAGCCTACGACTACTCGTATTTCAAGAGACAAATTCCCGACGATGTCATTATCAACGAACTCACCCCGCCGGTTACTGGGGGAACTTTTAATTCGGGAGGGGCACCTTCGCGGGGCTATGTTTGGTATCACTGGAACGGGGCAACCCGGGGGGATTTGACAATTAACGGCAATGTCAACCTAACCGGCAGCCGGAAGGTTGTTCTTTTTGTAGAGGGAGCCGACCTTTATCTTAACGGGCGCATCAATATTCAAAATCCGGGAAGCGGCTTCTTTATGGTAATAGTCGGCAAAGACGCCAATGGGTTTAAAGGGAACATTTTTGTCGATCCTTCTGTTTCCCAACCAACAAACCCCGAGCTTGAAGGCATTTATTTTGCCGAGGGAGAGTTCCGCACCGGAGCCGGCACCGAACAGCTTTATGTTAGAGGGTCGGTCGTTGCTTATGACGGAGTTGTTCTTGAAAGAGATTTGGGAGACGCCAATACGAATACTCCGGCTGAACTTTTTGAATACGCCCCGGAAATTATTGTCACTTTCCCCAGAGTCTTTACCCAGAGAAGGATGAGGTGGAAAGAAGTAGCACCATAACATAAAAAACGCCCCTACCGAATTTTATGATATTATTGCTCAGGAATGATTGTTTATTTGGAGAAAAAGGCCACAAAAAAAGACATCCTGATGGCGGCAGAAGAATTTGAAGATTATATAAAAATCGTTGTTGATATTGAAAGAAAAGTTATGGCGATGGGAGGAAAGCTTCATGCCGATTCAGAAAACATTTTAATAAAAAATGGGTCACGCCAAAGAAATATCTGGGGCGGGGGATTTGACCTAATGGAAATTCTAAATCCGGAAATTAGAAAAAAGTTTATCAAAACTGCGAAGCGTTTTTTGATATGACGAAGGCCGATTACCTAAATGCTGCCTCTGACCTAAGAAGAATTGCTAATTGGATGGCCAGAAACCAGAAAGAGAAAATTGGCCTTGCTAATAGACTTTGGAATGATATCAAGAACAAGGATGAGATATTCAGGATTATAAGACACTTTGTAGGGAAAAGAGACCCCCTTTCTTCGATGAAAAATAAAAAAAGCCGTCTTTTTTTTGCCGAACAAGTTCTTACATCCTCTTTAAGACTTCAATCCCTCGAATCCTCACCCAAAGGAAGGATGAGGTGGAAAGAAACCGCCCCGTAGTTGTATAATTGACTCCTAAATTATTTCCCATGCGCAGGCTTATTTTTTCTTTGGCGTTGTTTATGGTTTTTTTAGGCTTTTTAACCGAGCCAGTCTTTGCTGTGGTCAGCCCGAGTCCAAGCGCTAGCCCGATCTTTGAGCCGACTCCGCTTCCAACCCCAGTGCCGGATTTGACTCAAAAAACCAAGGAGACATTAGGTCCATTGGAGGAACTTTTAGAAGACCAAAAATTGGGACCTGTGTGGCCTGCCAATCCCTTAAAATACGCCATACGGGGAGCCGTAAAAACCGGTGTTCCAGCCAACACTATCGTTTTACTTCTTCTCCTGCCCTTAGTTGCTTTAATTATTGCCGCCGCTAGACATCTGGTTGGTCTTAGGGGATTTGGAATTTTCCTGCCAGCCGCCTTATCGGTAGTCTTTCTGGCGACTCGGCCAATTTTGGGAATCGCTCTCTTTTTGCTTATCGTTGCCGTTTCTACTCTGACCAGAATGCTCTTGAGAAGATTGAAAATAAAACTTCAGTACTTACCGCGTATGGCCCTTATTCTTTGGGTTGTTTCTTTTTCGGTAATGGCCGTTCTTTTTGTTACCCCGGTAATTCGCTACCCCGATTTGACCAATGTGTCTATTTTCCCAATTCTCATAATGGCTCTGCTGGCCGAAGATTTCATCCGGGTTCAGTTGGGAAAAAGCATAAAAACGGCCATCAACCTGACTACAGAAACGCTTATTTTGGCCCTCGTGTCCTATTTCTTCCTGACCTTGAAAGTGGTTCAGGAATTTGCTCTTCTCAATCCAGAGTGGTATCTGGTGGGACTATTGATCCTTGATTATCTCTTGGGTAAGTATTCTGGGTTAAGGATCCTAGAGATTTGGAGATTTAGAAAGCTTATTAAAACTTGATTGATGGAACTTATGAATGTTTCTACGATTCTTGGCCTCAACGCTCGCACTCAGCTTTTCGCCTACCGATATAATTCCCTGAAAGGCAAAAAAATTGCCGATTCAAAAATTCAAACCGCCAGGGTTCTTAAAGCCAACGGTATTCCGCACCCCGAAATACTTAAAAAGTTCAGACGGCCATCGGATGTAGAAGATTATGATTGGGGAAATCTGCCTGCTTCGTTTGTTCTAAAACCAAGCCGAGGTTTGGGAGGAGAAGGAATAATTGTTGTTAAAAAGAAAGCCGAACCGCCCTTTGAAGGATGGATTACGACCCAAAGAGAAAGAGTGACCATCGAGGATTTAAAGTTGCATGTACTGGATATACTCGAAGGGGCGTACAGTATGCGGAACGAACCGGATGTGGCGTTTATTCAAGAATATGTCGGCCGTCATAAAACTTTTAGAAAATATGCGTACAGAGGAACCCCGGATATTAGGATTATTGTTTTTAATAAGGTGCCAATTATGGCGATGCTTAGGCTGCCAACCAAAGAATCGCAGGGCCGAGCCAACTTACACCAAGGAGCAATTGGAGTCGGGATAGATATCGCCACTGGTATAACTACTCGAGCAATTTGGCACGGAGTACAAATAGTTTATAAACCAGGAACTAAAAGAAAACTTCGAGGAATAAAAATACCCAGTTGGACAAAGATACTAGAAACAGCAGTTGCCGCTGGTACAGCCTCGGGATTGGGATATGCCGGGATTGATATTGTCCTTCACCCAGAAAAAGGGCCGATGGTGTTGGAACTAAATGCCCAGCCCGGTCTGCAGATCCAGCTGGCAAATATGGAAGGTTTAAGAAAACGATTGGAAAGAGTTGAGGGGTTAGATGTTCGTCGAGAAGACCAGGGTGTAAAAATTGGCCAGGCACTTTTCGCCGGAAGATTTGCTGATAGGGTGGCGGCCGAAGAGGGAATAAAAACAGTGGATATCTGGGAAAAGATAAAAATTGTCTCGGCGAACGCTAAGAAAATTGAGGTACCGGCGAAATTGGACACGGGAGCTTGGAGGACTTCGATTGATAAAACTTTGGCAGAAAGACTCGGAATTACTCGAAAAAGCAATGTTCTTTGGACTAAGTATTACAAAAGCGGTTTGGGTAGGGAGAAAAGACAGGTTGTCAACTTAACTTTTTATCTGGCGGGAAGAAAAATTATTACTCTTGCCAACGTTGCCAATCGTGAACATTTGCGTTCGCCGGTCATTATTGGAAGGCGGGATTTGAAAGGTTTTTTGGTCAGAGCTTAAAAATGAAAAAAATTCTTATTTTGGTAGATAAGATCGGCACAAAAAAAGAGCTTTTGGCGGAGCTTATCGCCCGAAAATTGGCAGATAGAAATTTTCAAATCACCCTGGCGAGATTTTCCGATCTCTATTTCGAAATCGATGACGGAGATATTTCAGTCGAAATTGAAAGATTACCAATAAATAATTATGATTTGGTTTACTTCCGTCGGGTAGGAAAAATTTTTTCTGATTTGGCCGGAACTTTGGCTCTCCCTCTCGAAAGATCAAAGATTAAATTTATTGACCGTTGCTGGTCTCAAATTGGTCCCTTGGGCAGCAAGCTTACTTCTTTGGTCCGCCTCTCTCTGGCGGGGTTGCCGGTAGTACCAACGATTTATGTTTGGTCAACAAACATTGAGCAATACCAATCACGGATAATAAAAAAATTTGGATTTCCTTTGGTGGCTAAAGAGCTTTCAATGCAAAGGGGACAAGGGGTTTTCAAAATAAAGTCTAAAAAAGATTTCGCCAAATTGCCGATTAAAGATAAAGAGGGAAAAGAAAATCAATTTATGTTTCAAAAGTATATCGAAATAAAAGACGAATACCGCCTTCTTGTTTTAGGCAATGAAGTCAGGGTTTGGGAAAAAAAGCTTATTACTTCTAAAAATGAATTTCGCCACAATATTGCCCTAGGGGCGAGAGAACTGTTTTTACCAATTTCAAAAATCCCTAAAGAAATTTATTCAGTCGCAATTAAAGGGGTAAAAACATTAAATTTTCAAATTGCCGGAGTAGATATAGGCATCGAAAAGGGAAGCAATAAAATTTGGTTGATCGAGGTTAACCGGGGACCTGGTTTGACGTATGATACTAAAATTTCTCCAGAAATTGACCAATTATCCGATTATTTGGCAGAAGTATGTAAATAAATGGCCAAAGCTAAAGTCGGAATTCTGTTTTCTAGACCATTTGTCGGAAATTTCCCTCTTGCCCATATCGGCGCCAAACTTCCTGTTTATCTTCGATTTTTAGAGTTGTGTCAAAAAAGAGGTTGGGAAGTTTATGTTTTAACGAGGCGGACATATCAAGGAGATGGTCATTTTCTCAAAAGCTGGCGCTTCTATCGGGGTAAATTTGAAAAAATTACTAAACCGGTCAGGATCGATTTGGTTTACGACCGTTCGGCCGGAATTGCCTTTCCGCCGGAAAATGACGAGACTGTTATCTGGGTTAATAGACGGGATTTTAAAATTTTGGCCTGGGATAAATGGAAAGCCTATCGACAAATCGGCAAATATATGCCCAAAACTTTTTGGGTGGGGAAGAAAGATAATTTGGCTAAAATGCTCTCTTTTATTAAGAGCGACTGGGTTGTTCTGAAACCGTATAACGGTCTGAAAGGGATCGGCATTTTTATTGGTCCAAAATCAAAAGCTCTCAAATTTAATTTTTTAGAAAAGTATCCAAAATATATTGCCCAGGAATTTGTAGATACATCAGGCGGAATTTCTAATGTCACATTAAGTATGCACGATTTAAGGGTTGTCATTGTAAATGGAAAAGCCGTTTGGTCACATGTCAGGGTTCCCCCGACAGGAAGTTTTAAAGCCAACGCCGCCGGCGGTGGGGTTTTGACCGAGATTGACTACCGTTTGGTTCCGGATGAAATTAAAATAATTGTCGATAAAATTGCTGTAAATTTTTACAAGAAATATGACAACCCCCTTTTTAGTATTGATTTTGGAATGGGAAAGGACGGAGTTCCCAGGATTTTCGAAATAAACGACCAGATTGGGTTCCCTCGCTGGGAAATGAAGCAAAGAGATGCCTTTTTGGAGGAACTGATAGACAATTTTGCTAAAAAATTGGATTCTTCTAGTCGCTTCGTGATAAAATAGCCGCGCGCTCTTTGGCAGAACTGACCGAAAAAAGGAAAAAAGGAGGGGTCAGATGATTTCCCAAAGGGAGTATCAGCTGGCAGTGGTTTTCGGCCATTTGGCGATAATCAGCTTCGCCTTAAGCATCGCTGCTGTTCATTATGGAAGGCCGCTTTTGGCAAGCTTCCAATTTCTTTTGGGGGTTTGCGCCGGGGCTCTCGGTCTATTTTTTAGATCGAAAGAACAAAACGAAGGCCTGAACTGCTTCCTTTTCGGATTATTTGCAGTTGCCGGAATAGGAGCAATAAGTCTTTTCGTCTACGCGGCAATTCAAAATCTAAGTCGCTGAAGAGGGAAAGACTCTAATGGTGCGCGGAGCTTGTCCGTAAGTATAGACAAATTTCCGCGCACCAAAATTTATTTAACCTCAACCGTTGCCCCAGCAGCTTTGAGTTTTTCAACAGCACTTTTTGCATCTTCCGCCTTGGCGTCTTTTAGTACTTCAGCCGGAAGTTGTTCGGTCATATTCTTCGCTTCAACCAACGTTAAATTTTGATTAATTTCTCGAAGCGCTTTAATAACGGCGATTTTATTTGTTCCAGCGTCGGTCATGATAACCGTTTGGTTAACTGCGCCCCCTCCCATTGTACCTTCTGCGGGAGCTTCTCCAGCAAGGGCGGTACTAGAAGGACCAGTGGTCATAACAGGAGCTTGAGCGGTGACACCCAGCTTTTCCTGCAAAGCGGTTACAAGTTCAGAAAGTTCCAGTACGGAAAGAGTCGAAATTTCATCAACCAATTTTCCGACTTTGCTGGAAAGGGCCTTTTCTCCTTTTTTCTCTTTTTTGGTTTCGCTAACCTCCTCTTTTGCCTCTTCGGCTTTGACCTCTTCTTTTATTTCTTCTTGAACTTTATCATCTGCCATAAATAATCACCCCGCTTTCGTTTTAAGAATGTACAAAAATTTCTGGACGTTGGCATTCAAAGTTTCCACCAAACCGTAGGAAGGTGACATCAGAGCTCCCAAGACCTGCCCCAATAAAACATCGCGGCCGGGAAGACTGGAAAGCTTAATCAAGGCTTCTTGTTCTTGAAAAGATCCTTCCACAATTCCAACTTTAAGCTGGGGAACTTCAAATTCCTTGGCAAATTTCCCAAGAATTGATAGGGCCGCCACCGGATCACTTTCGGAGATGACAAGGGCTGTTTGTCCAGTCAAAACCGAGTCCGAGAGGATTTGAGGATCAATCTTGGCTGCCTGGCCGGCCCGTCTAAGTAGGGTATTTTTAACTACCAGCATTTTTGCTCCCACCTTTTTCAATCGGCTAACGAGTTCCCGTTGATTGGTAACGGAGAGGCCGGCGTAATTAACCAGAATAACAGATTTAGCCGACTTTAACTCTTCGGTGAGGTTTTCGACAAAGAAGATTTTTTCTTGTTTTTTCATATTCCTCGGCACGACTTATTTAGGTGCATGCTGTCTTCGGACGAAGTTATTATACTCTTCCTGTCAACTTTTTCCAGATTCTTTTCAGATAGGATTCATTTGGTGACACATCTACTGGAGCCTTTCTTATTTGTTGTCGCAATCTTTGTTCAGGAGGAAGGGGCGGTTCCGCGATAGGGACAGGTTTAAGTGGCGGAGGTTTTACATAAGGTCTTTGAGAAGGTGGTAGTGGAAAGGATTCTTCTTCTTTGGCAGGAAGTGGAGGTACTCGCTTCAAAGACTCTGCCTTAGTTGCTCCTTGGCGGAGAATTTCTTTTATTCCTATTCCTTCGTATTTATCTGATTGGCTAATGGGTTGATTAGGATTAGGTGGAGAAACCTTTTTCGGTTCTGGCTCTGCCTTTTCCATCATCATAGTGTTGAGTTTTTTTGCTTCTGCTGTCAACTCTTTCTTAATAATAGAGGGAATAGTTTCGTAACTAAAGGGGATTGAGGCAAGGGCTTTTTTCTGTTCTTCTGGAGTTGGATACTGTTTTTCCTCGCGGGGATTGCCTTCGTTTTGGGGCTCTCTTTCAGGCCAAGTTCCTTTTTTCTGCGCTCTTTTAATCGCCGCCAGCGCAGCCTGGCGGTCATGGAGAGGCTTTTTTGGAGAAAACTCTCGATTATCTTCGGCCATGAGGATATTTTAGCATAAAGTTTTTACGAGATGGCAATTTTTACCGAAGGGCCCATTGAAGCTTTAGTATAAGCCTTGATTATTTGTTTTGATCCTCCCAGAGCGCTAAAGATAGCTTCGGCATTTTCGTAAAGTTTTTGGTCGTCCATGCTAACCTTACCGAAGATAGTATGAATAAGAGGGGCCTCTTTTTCGGTCTTTAGAGTGACCGTATTTGCCGAAAAAGTCTTGGTTTTTTGAAGGTGGCTAACTAATGTTCCGTTTTTGGGGTTTGGCATAAGGCCCCTCGGTCCTAAGATTTTAGCAAAGGGAACCAACCTGGGCATGAAATCAGGGGTGGAAATTAGAACATCAAAGTCAATTTTGCCACTTTCTAATTTCTTAATGGTTTCCTCTGAGGCCACCTCCACCTTTTTTTCTTTCCCTGTTTCGTGAGGAAGGGTAATGCTAACCGAAAGACCCGGTTTTTTAACTGTTAAGTGAAGTTCCATTGTACCGTCGAAACTAGAATATGAAGCCTCACGGGCAAGTTTTACTGCTTCTTTTAAAGGATAGAGCCGCCCGGGTTCAATTTTGGCCTTTGCTTCTAGATACCTTTTAGTCCTAACTTTTGGACCTTTCCCCCTTTTTACCTTTTTGGATTCTTCTGGTGAAACTTCGGCCTTTTCCAATAAAGGTTCAACTTCAACGATTTTGATTCGTTGGCCGCCCTTAAGACCGGAAATGTGAACTTTTTTCGCCTCAACTTTCTTAGTTTTTCTGGACTTTTCTTCGGGTAGAGGTTCGCCAACAAAAGCTGTTTTAGTCTTGCCCATTTTGATACTGAATTTTAACCCCCATACTTTTAGCCGTACCGGCAACGATCTTCTTGGCTGCTTCTAAATCTTCGGTATTTAGATCAGAAAGTTTTTCCTTGGCGATTTTTTCAAGTTGAGCTTCAGTTAAAGTCCCGACAATTTCTTTTGGCGTTGTTCCCGAGGCTTTTTCTAAACCCAATTCCCTCTTAATCATCTCGGAAACCGGTGCTTTTTTAATCTGAAAGTCAAAACTCCTGTCTTCGTAAATTGTGATCACTGCCGGGACAATTGACCCTTTTTGGGCGGCAGTTTTTTCATTATAGGCGCGGACAAAATCCATAATTGCAACTCCATGTTGGCCCAGGGCCGGTCCAAGTGGGGGGGCAGGGGTGGCTTCTCCCGCAGGCAGATTTACTTTAATGATTGTTTTTATTTTTTTGGCGGCCATTTTCCTTTAAACTTTAGCAATTTGTAAAAAATCTAACTCAACCGGTGTTTCTCTTCCAAATATAGAGACCAAAACTTTAACTTTACCCTTTTCTTCATCCAATTCATGAATTGTTCCCAAAAAATCTGCAAATGGGCCGTCTGTGATCTTGACCGCCTCCCCAACAGAAAATTTAGTCTTAAATCTTGGTGCTGGTGCAGAAACGAATTTTTGTATATTAGAAACTTCTTCATTTAGAAGAGGGGTGGGATTATTGCCCGTTCCCACAAATCCGGTAATTCCAGGAGTGGTACGTACAGCCAGCCAAGAAGCATCATCCAATATCATTTTGATCAATAAATAACCGGGAAATATTTTTTCCTTAACTGTTGCTTTTTTCCCGGAACGGATGATAACCCGGTCTTGAGTCGGAACCAAAAGTTCGAAAATTTTCCCCGACAATCCCATTGTTTCTACCCGCTGGCGAAGAGTCTCGGAGACTCTAACTTCATGACCCGACTGAGTATGAACAACATACCACTTTGCTTTAGGATCGGACGTTTGGGAAATAACGATATGACCGGGAATTTTTTTCTTCCCAGTTCCTCGTTCCAAAACGGAAGTGTCAGAATCTTTTTTTGTCATTTACTAAAAAGAACCCCCAACATTTTCGTAAAGATATAGTCTAAGGCTCCTGTATAAAGACCCACAATAATCGAAATAATAAACACCGTCAAGGTAAGTTTAATTACTTCGTTTCTTTTGGGCCAGGTGACCTTGGAGAGCTCAAGCCTTACTTCGGCCAAGTAACCTAAAATATTCTTCACGGACTCCAATTTTAGCAAAACTTGGTCAAATAAACAAGAAGCCTCGCTTCTAGAAAAACGATGTTATAATAACACTTACTTATGAAGGGCATCGAGAGAGGAGAAACTTTAAAAATTGTTAGTGCTCGAAGGGGAAGGATTAGAGTGCAAATGCCCTCGGGCGAAGAAAGAACAATCAGGATTTTAAGAAAAAATGAAGAACGAGAATTCCCCGAAGGGGCAATTGAATCACTCCTTCCCTTAATGGAGAGGGTTGCCTCCAGGTTTCCGGGTATAGTTGGACCGGACACCGGGGATTTTTGGCTTAACCTTCAAGAAAGTGCCACCTTAACACCACAGCAGGCAGTCATTACTTTAAGAAGAGAGGGATTTTCCTCAAGGGTTGTAGGTCAGGAGATAGTAAGAAGGATGATTAAACTTTCGGGAACTACCCCGGAAAGGGAAGATAAAGGGTTTATTCAACAACTTTTAGATGAAGCATCGGAGGTTGTACGCGAGTTATATGTAGAAACAACGGAAGTTAGGCCGCGTCGCCCCCGAAAGAAATGACTCTTCCCAATTTCAGATACGAGAAGAAACTTTGGCAAAAGGGATACAGGCTCGTGGCAGGAGTGGATGAGGTAGGAAGAGGCTGTTTAGCCGGACCGGTGGTCGCGGGTTGCGTAGTTTTTAGACCGCAAATTAAAAATGCAAATTTAAAAATGCAAAGTAATGTGAGAATTGATGATTCCAAAAAATTGACTCCGAGACAAAGAGAAAAAGGAGCCAAATGGATTAAGAGAAATGTAATAAGTTGGGGAGTAGGGGAAGTTTCTAACGCGGTTATCAATCGTTTAGGGATGGCAAAAGCAACAAAGATGGCTTTTAGAAAGGCTATCTCAGAAGCCCGAAAAAATCTTGGGAAAAGTATAGATTATTTACTCATAGATGCCTTTTTTGTACCCTATGTTAGGGGAAACCCGAAAAGCAGGCAACTGGCGATAGTTGACGGAGACGAAAAGTCCCTAAGCATTGCTGCCGCATCGATAATTGCCAAAGTTTATCGGGACAAAATAATGGTTCGACTAGGGAAAAGGCCGAATTTTAGAAAGTACGATTGGGGAAGAAATAAAGGTTATGGTACTAAAAAACACCAGGAGGCTATCAGAAAATACGGCATTACTCGTTTTCATCGAAGGGAATTTGTAAGGAGCTTACTCCTTAAATAACTAATAATTCCTTTTCTTTTCTAGCTCTCGAAGATATTCAAGGCGGTATTTTTTCTCTTTTCTCCTTTCGGCAGGTTTTTTGTATCTTTCCCTCTCTCTAAGTTCCAATAAAATTCCCTCATTTAAGGTTTTCTTTCGGAAACGGGCAATCAACCTGTCCTCCGATTCGCCCTTTTTCTTTTTGACGACAAACATGAAGCATAATCGCCCCCTTCCAGAATGACATAAAGTTAGTCATCGATAACCACCGTAAATATTGTAACAAAACCAGCAAGAGAAATAAATTGGAAATTTTTACCCTCTGATGCTATCATTGCCATATGACAAAAAGAAAAAGAAAAAAGGTAGCCTTGATTACAGGAATAACCGGCCAAGACGGGTCGTATTTAGCCGAACTTCTTCTCGAAAAAGGGTATGAAGTGGCGGGATTGGTGAGAAGAACTAGTGCAAGATCTTATCAAAATATTGGACACATTCAGCACCGACTTAATTTGATTCAAGCCGATCTTTTAGATCCGATTTCCATTCGTGAAGCAATTCAATCAGTTAAACCAGATGAGGTCTACAATTTAGCTAGCCAGTCCCACCCTAGGGAGTCATTTAGACAACCAATTCATACCGCCGAGGTGACGGGAATCGGGGCTCACCGAGTTTTGGATGCAACATACGATGTGGTTCCCAAAGCAAAATTTTACCAAGCCTCAAGCAGCGAGATGTTCGGCTGGGTAAGGGAAATTCCTCAAAACGAGAGGACTCCATTTAATCCGGCGAATCCCTATGCAGTCGCCAAAGTTTATGCTTACTCGATGGCTAAAATATATAGGGAAAGTTACGGCATGTTCTGCGTAAATGGCATACTTTTTAATCACGAATCTCCAAGGCGCCACTTGAGTTTTGTTACCCAGAAAGTTTGTTACGCTGCTGCTTGTGCAAAGTTGGGAATCAAAAACTCCGAAGATTTAAACGAAGAAGGAGAGCCAATTGTAAAAAACGGGAAAGTGGCTTTGGGAAATCTTGACGCCAAGAGAGATTGGGGCTATGCGAAAGACTTTGTCGAGGCAATCTGGCTGATGATGCAACAGAAAAAGCCCGACGATTATGTGATTGGAACGGGAGAAACCCACACCGTTCGAGATTTATGCGAAGAAGCTTTTAGATGCGTGGGATTAGATTGGAAAAAATATGTAGAGGTGGATAAAAGATTTATCAGGCCGACAGAGACCGGACCATTGATTGCCGATTGGTCAAAGGCTAAGAAAATTTTGGGGTGGAAACCAAAGGTAAAATTCGAAGAGCTAATACAAATAATGGTTAACGCTCATATAGCGAGACTTAAGTAAAACTTCCCATTGAATTGGCTTCAACTTTATGCTATTATAAACCTATAGCAATCCGGCGAAGATCTCTTTCAGAAGCGAAGGAGGTTCTATCGAAGGAGGTAGCACTTTTCAATCAGATTCCCCGATCTAAGATTAGAAAGGGCCGGAGGACCCAATGCCAGTCGTCAAGCCGTTCGAAATCGGGCACCACCCAACAGAGGACGATATACTTAAAGCAATCGAGGAGTTCAAGAGTTGGCGGTGGGGGAAAAACCCGGTCGGCATTCGAGTGAATCCGGAATGCCTTTCAAACGGTCTTCCAAAGGCCATCGCAGGCATTCCCATAAAAGGATGTCCTTCTGTACCGTCAACCCAGGTTGAAATGGTAGAATTCTGGTAAGCAAGAAGGGGGGGCGAATGTTCGCTATTCTCGAGAAGAGATCATTTGCCCCCCCATTTTTATCTATCAGGGCCTTTAGGGGGCTGACCAACTAAGGTAGCTTGTCCTTTCACGGTTTGAGTTCTTTGGGTTTCCCTGCTGGCGACCGCCTTTATTGTTCTTATCTCCGCCTCTCTTTGGTGAAACGGAATGGCCGGACCCCACGGCATTTTACTGATTCTTTCTTCTTGGTGAATTTCCTTTTTTTGTTGGGGTGTGAGTTTAGCCTCTGATAGAGATTTAGTAATCCTTTGCGACTGACTTGCGATTATACGGGCGGTTAAAGATTGCAGATCTTTGGGCGGCTCCGTCATACAAATTAATTATACAGGATAAAGACTTTTAATAATATCTAACTACAAGTTGAGGAAGATTTCCGGTTCCCATGTAGTTATCTCCTGATTCAAATCTGACCCAGGCATCGGGACCAGTCACCTCGGTTAGAAACCTAATTCTAAACTGACTTCCGGTCCGACCGGCGGAAATATCGTTTTTAACATAACTTGTGACTACCAAATCTTTCCACTCGATTGAGGCGTTGTTGGTCAAGGTCCCTACAGCCGCCGCTAAAGGGGTAAGGGCATAGTCCTCGGATCCTAAAGAGGAGCCGTAATCTACATGGTCAACGACAAGGCTATTTCCAGTGTAAGGAGTTCCAATGACCGTTTTTTGATAAAGCCTAAGGGTTGCCTCGGTAATGGTTGCACCCGCGGGAATAGAGCTTAGGTCGAAGCTTACATAACCCCGAGTGGTAAGGGTGGTATTTCTCCCGATTTCTATATACCAAGTTGTATTCCCACCACCATTACTGGCCCTCCAGCCATCAAGGGAAGCGGTGGAGTTTATTGTTTTTGTTTGAATTGCGGGAGTGGGGGTAGGTGTTGGGGTTGGAGTGGGCGGAGGAGTTTTTGTTGCTTTCGGAGTCGGCGTGGGTGAAACAGTCGGACTCGGTTCTAGGGTTGTTTCAGGAGTTGCCAAAGGCGAAGGAGAGGGGCTAGGAGTTTGGCCGGCTTTCTGGCTTCCTATAAAGAAAGCTCCCGCTCCGACTAACAAAATTAAGATAATAAAAAGAGGAATAAAAAGCCGATTTATGCCTTTGATTTCATTTTCCGCCGGCTCGGGGTTTTCGGAGGCAGGAATTACGTGTTCCTCATCCATTAGGCAAGATGATATAAGGGTGTTTTCAAAAAGTCAAATCAGGCAGACCTGTACCTAAAAATTCGAGCCGTTTTACAATTATGACAATGAATAATTCTAGACGACCTGTTTTTTTGGACGCGAAGGCTAATTATCTATTTTTAGTCAAAATTATCTTTTTATTTGGCGGTGGACCCCAAAAAAAATCAAAATTCTCGTCTGTAAGAACAAAAGTAACAATTCTTCCAGTACTTTGGCGATTAGCATCGGTACCCAAGACATAACGTTTACCTCCAACGTCTTTTACGGCCAAGAAAACCCCTACATGACCTACTCTAGTGTTTTTAATCAATAACAAATCTCCCGGATTTATTTCCTCAATCTTTAAGTTTGGGTCCGCAATTAGAGAGCCTCCTATCAGACTTGGAGCTACCGCACGATACCGGCCCGCAAGTAGATGTGAGGGTATCAAATCGTTAGGACCTCTAATAGCGGCTCCGATTGTCAGAGGAGAATCCCCATAATTCAAAGAGGCCAATAAAATAGCCCATTGAACACATTGTACAGGTTGGCCCTCTACTCTTGTAAAATTCAACTGATCGATTCCTCTTTCTATCTTTGGCGTTAGTAAACCTCTTTGCATTTTGTCGTGGTACCAACTAGAATTTCGCACCAAAGCCGCCATATCAGGATAAGAATATTGGTCTACTGAATTTAAAATCTCCATTAAAGCTTTCACATCTTGCAAATAAGGGGATGTTTCCATCTCATGTTCAAACACGTCTGGTCTAAAATTAATAGCGGGATATATCGACTCAACAACATAATTGGGGGGGTTACTATTTTCTCTCCATTGGTGATCTTCTACAAACCGTGCCCCCCGACCCATTATCTCAAGTGTCCTAGCATTTCTTCTTTGGCGAAAAGCAAAATAAGCCTCTCTCATCTCTCTTAAATCCTCTGAAGTTACTCTTGGAGGTATGCGTGTAATCGCAACATTCATTATAAGTGTTGCGTCTGATCGCAAAAGAATTCGACCTGTTTGAGGATCCCTTACGCCTAACCCATCAGGAGCAGTTTCCGATGTCGGAACTCGATTTGGAACAATAGCAAAAAGAGGCGAAATGTAACAATCACAAGGCGGGCGCATTAACAAGTCAGCTCTACTTCCAGGGCTTATATAAACAGTAGTGTCGGTTATATCAAAAGGGGGGGCAAAAGGGCCTAAAGCATATGGATTGTCATGAGATTCCCTTCCCCCAACACATACTTGTTCAAAAGGCATTCCGAGGTTTTGACTTAATCTCCAAAAAGCATTCGCTAATGCAGTTGCTCCAGCGCAAACACCCCCCGCTCTTACGACAGCATGCCCGCTATTATAACCGGGAAGATAAGAAACCTCCGAAGTTGAGAGCCCTATAAGATTAAGGTACGAATATGTTTTGCCAGCTTTTAGCGGACCATTTCTTTCCTGCCACTTAAGAAGTTCCTCGAAAGCAATAAGTAAATTTCCTATTTTGTTTGGATAAATTCTTTTTCCGTCTTCGCCAACCCAATAAGTCATTGTTCCCAAAACTTCTTGATTTCTATTACAGGCAACAGTAGAAGGAACATAGCCATCAAGCCTGTTAAATTTCCCTCTATCAAGAAAGGCTATCAATAAATTGTGTGTTCCCATCGTATCCGGCAAAATTGTCGTTCTGATAATTTCCTCCTCCTCGTTTCTACAGGAGGGGTCTCGAAAATAATAAAAATCCTTGCAAAAAGTATTAAAACCAGGGGGTAAGACAAAAAAGTTTATGGGTAGTTCCAGATTATAGTCGAAAGTGCCCGGACCGTGTGAACGGTAACGATATAAGGGAAAATCCACCACCGTTACTGGAGACTCAAAAGTGACTGGTGCCATACATTCCTCGGTTTTTTCGGGTAATAGGAGTAAATCTTTGGCTAAAATAGGATCGCCTTCCTCTGGAGCTTGTAAAACAGTTTCAACACCAGCACGAAGAGGGGTGGGGGAAAGACCATAAACTGCTGCTGCACTTGTTGCCCCCAAAAACTTTAAGAACTCTCGGCGTGACAAAGATTCTTTTTCCATTTGTTAGGATTGGAATTATACTACCTATAGTAAATTAAAGCAAGCCTTCTCGTGGTTTGGATAGGTTTATATAATTGTGGTAAGGTGCACTTCGAAGCTCATTGGAAAGATTGAGGCCCAACGGGTTCATGAAGACTGAACTAGCAGGGGCGGAGAGAATCGAACTCCCATTAGAGGTTTTGGAGACCTCTGTCCTTCCATTGAACGACGCCCCTAAACAAGCCAAATTATACCAATTTTTTATCCTAGAAGCGATTTATTTGAGTTTTGAGGATTCTTTATGAAGTTGGTGTTTCCTGCAGAATTGGCAAAATTTTTTAATCTCCAACTTTCCTTCCATATTAACCTTATTCCGTTCCGTGATGTAGTTTTGATTTTTACAAATAGAACAGATTAAAGCGACAATCTCCCGCGCGCCCTTTTTTGCCATACAAGAGCCGAGGATGGGAATCGAACCCATGACCTTGCCCTTACCAAGGGCATGCTCTACCGACTGAGCTACCTCGGCAGTTAGAAATGAATTATATCAGAAGTTGCTATACTGATTAAAGGAATGGAAAAACGGCAGTCATTCCTTTTGGTTTTGGCGGCCTCTTTTTTGGGACTTCTTCTGTATTTTGCTACCACCTTGCCAAAAAAGAGAGAGGAAAATCCTTTGAAAGTTTTCAGTCGGGACGTCGTAATAATTCTAACCGGGGACGTAATGTTGGGAAGGTCGGTTATGACCAAAAGCCTTGATTTGAAAGATCCAGCCTATCCTTTTGCTAAGGTAGGCGATATACTTCGATCGGCCGATATCGTCTTTATCAATCTTGAGAACCTCTTTGTTTCCGATTGTCCGCGGTCAAATTCGGGTTTTGTATTTTGCGCTGACCCCAAAATGATTCAGGGCCTGGTTTTTGCCGGCGTGGATATAGTTAACCTTGCCAATAACCATTCTAAAGATTACGGGGAAAAAGGACTGAAAGAAACAACCAAACTTCTAAAAGATAGGGGTATTGAAACGACGGGTTTAGGAAACTTAGCTATCAAAAAGGTGAAAGGAATAAAATTCGGCTTTCTCGGCTTCAATTTTGTATCTAAAGCTCCGAAAGATTCTGATATCAAGTTGGTTTTAGATTCGGACAAACAGGTAGACGTATTAATAATAGGAGTGCATTGGGGTGAAGAATATCGTGATAAAGCTAACGATAAGCAATGTTTGTGGGCCTTCAAACTGGTTCAATCAGGGGCCGATATTGTTATTGGATATCATCCACATTGGGTTCAAAACGAAGAGAGAATTGATGGAAAGCCTGTATATTATTCCTTAGGAAACTTTGTCTTTGATCAAATGGGGTCGGAAAAGACCAGAAAAGGATTAATTTTAAGAGCCACTTTTCGGAACGGGCAGTTGATAAAAGAAGAAAAACTGCTTACTTATATGTCAGACTGGGGCCAGCCGGAGTTTGTTCAATATTGACTTTCCCTGCTAAAATTATAGTAGACCCTGCATGTGAAGAGCGTCGGGAGACTTTCCTGACCGAAGAGTTATTAATGGGAGGGCGGAGTCTTGAAAACCCGTGGGTTTTCAGGCAGCTCACCCACCTGGAATTTTTCCAGGAAAATCACCGGGCTCTTTGCGGCAGGGTCGCCGATTTTTTGGTATAATGTGCTTGCAAGCCGACGTAACTCAGCGGTAGAGTAGCTGTTTTGTAAACAGCAAGTCAGTGGTTCGAATCCACTCGTCGGCTCATTATAGGTCTTTACTGGTTTTAATGCTGGGATGGCGGAGCGGACAAACGCACCAGACTGTAAATCTGGCGCCCGAAAGGGCTTCGTAGGTTCGAATCCTACTCCCAGCACTTTTTTAAACGATTTGGCCTCCGGGGATAAGAAGCTTAATAATTAAGGAAATGAGAGGGGCAACGAAAAGATTTAGAAACGAGATCCCCCCAACAGGAAAAATCAGGAAAAAGAGAACCAAAATCCCGTAACGGCTCAAGAAAAGATCTACCGTTCGAGCTTCTTTTTGAGGAAGGAGTCCCACCAGGATTTTCCCCCCATCCAAAGGGTGGGTGGGAATTAAATTAAAAACTGCCAGAGCGATATTAAGAATAATCAATGGATAGAAAATTCCAGTTAAAAAATTGAGGGGCGAAAGAGGAGAGAAACCGATTCTCAAAACAAGGGAAAGTACGATCGCCAATATAATGTTGGCGCTGGGGCCGGCAAGAGAAATTAGAGCGGTGTCCCGCCTCGGATTTGCCAAATTGTAAGGATCGAAAACAACGGGTTTTGCCCAGCCGAAAGGAATAACTGGTACCCCCATCGACCGAAGGATGACTAAAATCAAAAGCAAAGTTGTACCCACTGGATCGTAATGAACGATCGGGTTTAACGAGAGTCTCCCCGTTAGTCTAGGTGTTGGGTCTCCAAGCCGGTCAGCCATCCAGGCGTGAGCGGCCTCATGAATAGTGATGGCGACGGCAAAAGCCAAAAGCCAGAAAATGATTGTCATATCTAAATACAATATAGTATAATCTGTTACATCCAAAGTTAAAAGTTTTATGGCATTTGTTTGTGACAACTGTGGGAAAGGAACGGTCATTGGACGCTCTCAGCGCCATCAAAGAGGCGTGGCCGGTAAAAGATGGAAAAAAAGAGCTCAAGTAACAACAAGGGTATTTAAGCCGAATCTTCAAAAAATCTCGGTTGTCATCTCCGGTAAAAAGACAAGTTTGAAACTGTGCACTAAATGTCTGAAAAAATTTAAGAAAACTAAAAAACTTCAATCTTTTCCCAGAGTAACATTGGGGTAACCAGAGATAAATTCTTTCCAAGAAACCGGCTTTTTCCCTTCTAGTTGGACTTTATCCAAGATTAGCCGCCCACTTTCTAAATGCGCTTTTAAAAGTTTAAGCCTTCTTTCTTTAAAGTTCCACCCCGAACCTAGTTTGACTATTGTCCAAGCTCCCGGCCAAGGATAGAGAGCCCTAATAAATTTTTCAATAAAAATGGGATCTGGTCTAACAGTGCGGTTTTTTATAAAGGGAATTTTCCAGAGATTTTTATGCGTCCCTCCCTTAAGGACGGTACTCAGGATTTCGGCAGAAATGAAACCGTGCCCTTTATTAATTAAGGTGGTATAGGAAGCTTCTCGGTGTTTTTGTTCCCTTAAGACAATCTTTCGTTGGAGATAGGGGTTGAGAAGAGCGACAAGAACATTGGCCGCTCTTTCAAAAAGCCGATTCCTTAGTGTTTCCAAAGTATCCTTTTCTTTGATGTCTTCTTTAAATTGAGAAACAATAGGTCCATGATCCATCTTTTCGTCGATTTTAATAATGGTCACCCCCGTTTTAGGATTTGGAGAGAGAAGGGCTGCTTGAATGGGGGAGGGCCCTCGATATTTAGGGAGGAGCGAGGGGTGAATATTAAGAATTCCGTGAGGAAAATGATCAATTATCTCTGGGGGAATGATCTCGCCGTAAGCCGCTAGGATTCCTAAATCGGCTTCCACTCCGCTTTTTAGCAAATCTTGAGGAGAGTAAAAAACCGGGATTTGTTTTTTGTGAGACCAACTGTCAATCGCCGAGTACTCAAAAAAATGCTTTCTGCCAACTGGTTTCGGCTTTTGAGTTACCACCGCAACAATTGGCGAAAGTCTTGAAACTCGACTTCTAAACTCCTTATAAATTTTCTCCACAATTGGGAGAACATATTCGGGGGTTCCGAAAAAAACAATTCTCATTTAAGTCAAGTCCACCTTTTCCCAGCCATCTTTTTTTAGTTTAAATAACGGTTTTTTTGCTTTTAGGAGCCGGTCTATAAAAAGAGTGCCGTCAAGGTGGTCGATTTCATGCTGGACTATTTGGCTAGTGAATCCGACAAACTCTTCCACCATCTCTTTCCCTTCAGGGGTTGTAAATTTAAGAGTAACCAGAGAGGGTCGTCTTAAAGGTCCGTAATAATGGGGTAAAGAAAGACATCCCTCCAAAAGGGTTCCTTTCCCCGCTTTCTTATTCGTTCCTTTCGGTTCGGAGATTTTTATTATTTTAGGGTTGATGACAGCTCTTGTTTCCCCGGCGTCCCTCATTACAAAAATTCTTAAGTTTTTACCGATTTGGGGGGCGGCTAATCCTACCCCCTCCGGATCTTTTTGGGCGGCCAAAGTATCTTTTAGGTCTCTGATGATTGAGAGCACTTTTTTATCAATTTTAGCAACCGGCTTCGAAGGGATTCTTAATCTGGGGTCATTGGTAGGCAAAATTTTTCTAATCATTATTCCAAGTCTTCCAATGTTTGCCTGGTAATTGGGTCTTCGGGATAAATTTTTTCCAAGATATAATTTAACTGTTCTTTGGCGCGGTTTTTTTCTCCGACATCAATAAGGGCGAAAGCCATTGCCAGTCTGGCATCTCGGTAGTTGGGCTTCATAGTGACCGTTTTTCCTAGGGTCTTTATCGAATTCTCATAATCTCCCAAACGCAGATAGGTTAAGCCAAGATTATAAAAAAGCTTTGCCTCGGTCGGAGCCAAGAGAATTGTTTCCTGGAGAACGTCACGAGCCCTTTTGAGAAAGTTAGGATCAAACGCCGAAAGCTTAATAAAAGTCGAGGCTCGATTTCTTTTAATATTGACATTTTTTGGGGACAAAAAGATTGCCCGGTCTGATTCCCTGATGGCGGTCTCAATAAATATAGAAGCTTGTTCTTTCTGACCACTTTCCGATAGAGCAATTGCCAGTTGGGCATCGGTCTCGGATAACTCGTCCCAAAAAATACTTTCATTGGGTGAAAGTTTAATTGCTTGCGAAAGGTATTCTCGGGCGGCATTAAAATTATCAGAAGAATTTGCAGATTTGCCGCGGGAATAATTGAGGTCGGCCAACCAATATTTTCCTATAGAAATAACAAACCAGGCCGTAACAATTATAAGCAATATAAGTCCAAGCTTTTGCCCCAAAGATAGCCCTTTTGGTTCTTTTTCTTTGCGCGATTTGGTTTCCGAAAAAGCGATTGCCATCCCTGGGATTAAGAAAAGAAGAAGAGAAGTGGGAACTACGGAAAAGCCAAAAAAATAACTAACCTCTAAACCAATAATTCCTGAGAGAAAAGCTAGATGAAAAAAAGAAACCCGCCAGTTTTTTATCAGAAAGTAAATAAAACTTCCGATTAGAAATAAATAAGCTCCTAAGCCTAGAGTTCCGGTGGTGGCGGCGAAATTAAGAAACTCATTATGGGCTTTGTTGTAAAGAAAGTCCCATTCGGAAACAAGATTATGTTCAACAGGCCTGAATTGATAATAAGAATAAGCGAAAGTTTCTACTCCTGTTCCCAAGATTGGGTAATGTTTCCAAATATCGACAGCCCCTTTCCAGACTATTTTTCGGATTGTTCCCGATTCAGTACCTCCGATTTCCAATGCTGGTCCTTTTACCATCGTTTCATCCGGAACGCTTCTTTTTTGGAGAAAAGCGGGAAGACCGGCAAAGTAGGGAGTAGGAGTTAATAAAAAAATAACCAAGTATGAAAAATTTAAGATAAAAAACTTTTTCAACAGTTGGGACTCGGCAAACTCCGTCCCTCTTAGATAATAAAATAGTATTGGGAACCAGAAGACGACCCAGGAGACGAGAAAAGCTAAAAGGCCCGAACGCGATTTGGTATAAAGAAGGACTAAAAAGTATAGTCCAGAAATTGCGAATAATAACCAACGGTGTTTGATGTCAAAATATTTTTCCTTCCACGATAACATCATTGCCCAAGAGACTGGGAGGATTACGACTAGCCAAGAGGCAAGCCAATTAGGTTGGCCAAAGGTGGAGAAAACGCGGCTAACGACATCTTGGACCCAATAATCCTTATCGATGCCAAAATGCTGAAGCACGCCGTAAAAAGAAACTAAAACTGCGGATAATAACAGAAAACGCAAAGATTTGACTGTCTTTTCCTTTTCCAAATTAGAGACATATGCCCAATATAATAGAGAATAACAAAGATAAGATAAGAAACCGCCATGGAATCGGGAATAATAACCTAGAAGAGAGGTGCGGAAATCTATCGAAAAGATGGTTGAGAGGCCCTGGGAAAACAAAAAGATCAATAAAGGGTAGTCAAAGATTGTGCGACGGAAGACTATTTTTTTGGCAAGAATCATTTTTCCGAACCAGCAGGTCAAGATTAAAACTGTCAGAAGATAAACTGTGACCATTTTATTAAATTCAAACAACTCCGAGGTTAACGGACAAAAAATCAACGGGACGAGAAAGAAAAGAATATAAAAAAGAAAAGAGATAGCCTTATCTAGCAATAAAAACATCTGACTAATTTTGCCCCACCAAACTACTCTTTGCAACTTATTATTAAAAAGTTATACTGCGCTGTGAAAGTCATATGAGATACTTTCTTTTAAATCCTTTGCTGGGCCTTTTTTCGCACGATATTGGTATAGATTTGGGGACAGCCAATACTTTGGTTTGGGTCCAAGGTAAGGGCGTAGTTATTAGGGAGCCCTCAGTGGTTGCACGCCATAAAAAAACAAAAGAAATTTTAGCTATCGGCGGTTCCGCCAAAAAAATGCTCGGGAGAGCGCCGGCCACGATCGAAACGATTAGACCATTGAAGGACGGAGTAATCGCCGACTTTGATGCGACGGCGGCCATGCTGTCTTTTTATATAAGGCGAGTGCACGAATCAGGAACGATAATTCCTAAAATTCCCCGACCTCGAGTGGTTATCGGCATTCCGTCGGGCGTAACGGAGGTTGAAAGACGGGCGGTTGCCGATGCGGCTATGGACGCCGGTGCCCGAGAGGCCCACCTTATCGAAGAGCCTATGGCCGCTGCCATTGGAGCTGGGCTTCCTATTTTAGGCGCTGAGGGAATTTTTATTGTCGATATCGGCGGCGGGACATCAGAAATGGCGGTTATTTCCTTGGGGGGCCTAGTCTTGGGGCGCTCAATTAGAATTGCCGGGGATGAGATGGACGAGGCGATCATTAATTATGTCAAATTGAAATATTCTCTTCTTCTTGGACAACCAACAGCTGAGTCGGTCAAAATAAATATTGGGGCGGGAATAGTAGGAAAAGAAAAATTCGAAGTTGTCAGGGGCCGAGACTTGGAATCTGGGTTGCCAAAATCTATCAAACTTTCCTCAAGCGAAATAAGGGAAGCGTTAGCATCAGTTGTTCAAGAAATTATCAGCAATATTGCCGATACCATAGAGGAGACTCCGCCAGAGCTCATGTCCGATATAATGGAAAGAGGTATTGTTTTAGCCGGAGGCGGCTCGCTTCTTCCCGGGATCGATAAAATGATATCTGAGGTAACAAAAGTGCCCGTTTGGATTGCCAATGACCCCCTTACTTGTGTGGTCAGAGGCTGCGGAAAGGTGCTGGAAAACTCTTCGCTTTTGAAAAAGATTAGAGTTTCAAAAAAAATTTGAAGATATAATGGAAACCTTGGCCGGAATTAAAACCCAAAGTTGGCTTTTTTGGTTTTTCAGGGGAATCCTGATTTTGGGATTTCTTATTCTTTTTGCCCGACTAATCGAACTGATGGTTATCAAGGGAGGTTATTTTAGGGCTTTGGCTGAAGGAAATAGGATCCGAAGGATCCCCATCGAGGCGCCCAGGGGAAAAATTTTAGCCAGAGGGGGAGAAGTATTGGTGGGAAATAGGGAAGTAAAAAAAAGAATTGTTTTTACTCCGGAAGGAGGATACGAAAAAACCGATGATTTGGAAGGAGCCAGCGAGGACGATATCGTTACCGAATACGAAAGAGACTATCCCTTAGGAGAGAAATTTGCCCACATTAGCGGTTATCTAGGGGAAGTCAATCAACAAGAGGTGGGTAAAATTAATCCCGCCTGTCCGGAAAGAGGCCCGCGCCAAGCCGGAAGTCTGGTTGGTCGGGCTGGATTAGAAGAAGAATATGATTGTCAATTAGCAGGAGTTGATGGTGAGGAATTAGTCGAGGTTGATACTAGGGGTAAAAGAATCCGCACTTTGGGAAGAAGGGAACCCATTCCTGGCAGTGATATAAAAACATTTATTCATATTGGTCTTCAAAATAAAGTAGTCGATGCTCTTGATGGAAAAAAGGGAGCGGTGATTGTAACGGAGCCCAATGGAAAGGTAATGGCTCTTTACTCCTCTCCGTCATTCGATCCGGCGATTTTTTCTGAAAGGAAAGACTCAGTTAAAATTTCAGAAACCTTAACCGATGTCAACCTTCCTCTTTTCAACAGGGCAATCGGCGGACTTTTTCATCCCGGAAGCGTATTTAAGCCTATTGTCGCCATCGCCGTCTTGGCGGAGGAAAAGATAGACAAAAATTTCGTTTTCGATGACCCCGGGGTGATTACTATAGGGGATCGTTTCTCGTATGGGAATTGGTATTACCTTCAGTACGGAAAGACGGAGGGCAAAATAAATATTATTAAAGCCATAGCTCGTTCAACAGATACCTTTTTTTATAAAATAGGCGAATATCTTGGAATCGGGAAGATTGTAGAGTGGGCAAACAGGTTTGGTTTAAATGAAAAAACTGGGATTGATATCCCGGGGGAGATTTCTGGTCTTGTTCCTACGCCTGAGTGGAAAGAAAAAGTAAAAAAAGAGCCGTGGTTTTTGGGCAATACCTATCATGTTTCTATTGGCCAAGGGGATTTAGCAGTTACGCCGATTGAAATAAATCGGGCCATTTCGGCTATCGCTTTTGGAGGTAATCTTTGCCGCCCTAAAATTGCTTACGAAGAAGGAAGGTGCATAGATTTAAAAATAAAAAAAGATTATTTGGAATTAATAAAAGAAGGAATGATAGGGGCGTGTTCACCGGGGGGAACGGGGTTTACATTTTTTGATTTTACTCCTCGAGTTGCCTGTAAAACCGGAACTGCTGAAACGAATGAAGATGGGAAAACCCACGCCTGGTTCGTGGTTTTTGGGCCAGCGGATTTCCCTGAAATAGTGGCCACTGTTTTAGTAGAAGGAGGAGGAGAGGGCTCAAAAGTTGCTGGTCCCATCGCTAGAGAAATTTTTGATTATTGGTTTAAGCGATGAAAAAACTTTATATTTTAGGAAAAATTTTGAAGTCCGATTCTAAGGCGATCGCGGTAGTTGGGGCAAGAAAAATGACAAAGCGGGGGGAAAAACTCACAAAGAAATTTGTTACAGAGCTTGTAAAAGCAGGATATACAATTGTTTCAGGATTGGCGAAAGGGGTGGATACTGTGGCGCACCAGACAGCACTTTCTTTAGGAGGAAGAACAATAGCTGTTTTAGGATCTGGTCTTGATATTATTTATCCTATGGAAAACAAAGGTCTGGCTGCGGAGATTGCTAAAAGAGGAGCCGTCGTTACGATTTTCCCCAAAGGAACAAAACCTTTAGCTAAGAATTTTCTGGTCAGAAACAGGACAATTGTTGCTCTGGCAAAGGGGGTTCTGGTTGTCGAAGGCAAAAGGCGTAGCGGAACTTTGTCAACAGCTTCTTGGGCAGCAAATGGCGGAAAAGAAGTTTTCGCCATTCCAGGCTCTGAAGCAACTGATTGGTTGATAGAACAGGGAGCCAATGTTGCAAGAGACCCCATCGACATAATAGAGTATTTCAATGCATCTTATCATTGTTGAGTCTCCAACTAAGGCTCGGACCATATCAAAATTTTTAGGTAACGACTATTCGGTAGAAGCGACACTGGGTCATGTTATGGACCTCCCCAAAAGCGAATTAGGAATCGATATACAGAATAATTTCAAACCGAAATATTTACCTGTGGCTAAAGCTCAAGCGTCTGTCGAAAGAATTAAAAAGTTGGCACAAAAAGCCGACAAGATTTATTTGGCCACCGATCCGGACCGGGAAGGAGAAGCAATTGCCTCGCATGTTGCAGAGATACTTAGCGAGACTAAAGAACCCAGGAGACAAGAAACAAAAGAAAACCTTCTAGATTCTTCAGTTCCCCGGTTCTTAACTTTACAGCGTATTGTCTTCCATGAGATTACTAAAGATTCGGTGGAAGAAGCGATTACAAAACCAAGGAATCTCGATAAAAACCTGATTGAGGCCCAAATGGCGAGAAGAGTTTTGGACAGATTAGTGGGGTACAAACTATCCCCCCTTCTTTGGAGAAAGATTAGACGGGGTCTTTCGGCAGGAAGGGTCCAATCGGTGGCAGTCAGACTTATTGTTGAAAAAGAGAGAGAAATTGAAAAATTTAAACCCGAAGAATTTTGGGAAATAACTTGTGAAGTAAAACCCAAAAATAGGAAAGATAAAAACTTTATTGTGAGGTTCATTGGTACTAAAACCAAGAAGATTGAAGTAAGAAATTCTGAAGAAGCAAAAAAGATTACCGAACAACTAAAAAAAGCCGAATACTCAATTCTAGATATCAGCCAGAAGGAAATAAGAAAAAATCCGTACCCTCCCTTTACCACATCAACCATGACTCAGGCGGCGGCCAGGATTTTTGGCTGGTCTGCCAAAAAGACCATGGCTATTGCCCAAAGGCTATACGAAAAAGGACTTATTACCTATCACCGAACTGACTCCATGGCAATTTCCAAAACCGCTTTGATAAAAGCCAGAAAACTGATAAAAGATTTATACGGCCAAGATTATTTGTCCCAAAGACCCCGACTTTATAAGGCAACATCTAAAGTCGCTCAAGAGGCTCACGAGGCAATCAGGCCGACCAAACTGTCTCTGATGTCCGACAAAATAAAAAGCAAGAAATATGGCCGTGATGCCCAAGTTCTCTATGGCCTCATTTGGAGAAGATTGGTAGCTAGTCAAATGGTTTCCAGTCTTTATGACGAAACCGTTATTAATGTTCTGGCAAAAAGCTCTCAAGAATATCTGCTTAAGGCGAAAGGACAGGTAATTAAATTTGATGGTTGGCGAAAAGTTATTCCCCACAAAAAAAATGAAGAAAAAGCTAACCACCTACCGCAAGTTTCAGTTGGCGAAGCCCTAAAGCTTGTAAAAATAGATTCGTCGCAAAAATTTACAGAATTTCCGCCAAGATATAATGAGGCCTCGCTTATCAAAACTTTAGAAAAATTGGGGATTGGTAGACCTTCTACTTACGCGCCGATAATTTCAACTATTCAAGTCAGAAACTATGTCGAAAAAGAAGACGGTAAATTCGTTCCGACACCAGTTGGCGTGGCAGTAAATGATTTTTTGGTAGAAAACTTTCCCGACATTTTCGACTATCGCTTTACTGCAGAAATGGAGGATGATCTGGATAAAATAGCAAACGGACAAATACGGTGGGTAGTAACTATAAAAAAATTTTGGCACCCTTTCTCAAAAAAGTTGGAAATGGTAGGAAAACATTCGGAAAGAATAAAAATAGAAGTTGAAAAACTCGGTCAAAAATGCCCAAAATGCAGAAAAGGAGAATTAGTTGTAAGGATAGGAAAGTTTGGAAAATTTGTTTCTTGCTCACTTTTCCCGAAATGCGATTATTCGGAAAAATTTCTTGAAAAAATTGGGCTGAAATGCCCGAACTGTAATAAAGGTGAGGTGATTGTAAAGAAGACCCTGAAGGGCAAAAAATTTTTTGGCTGTTCACGCTTTCCCGCTTGTAAATGGGCCAGCTGGAAGAATCCTAAGCGGGGAGAAACCGAAAATAATATCAGAAATCGGGTTGGGTAACTTTACATATTGACTTAGGTTTCCCTACTTGTTAAAACCACAAAATAATTCATCCTGAATGAAATGGTAGAGAGAGATTTAAAGTTAGGCGGATACACCATAGAAACCAAAGAAGGGTATTTGCCGGTGATAGACTCCGAAGTCTTTTATACAGAAAAGAAAACTCCTTATTTTAAGCGAGCTGGATTAGCTCTTCTTTCTGTTCCCTGGGTTGATCTTAGGGGAATGGCAGGGTTTCTAAAAAGCTTTCCCGAAGATTTTAAATTTATTAATTATCTCGAAGACACGACCCCTCTTCCTTCCGCGGAAACTCTTTGCAAAGCCGCCGGTCAACTTTGTTATTTGAGTTTTGGACCTAATAGAACCCTAAATGACCAGGCTATTAAATATTTTGAAAATGCTAAAAATTCCGGTCATGGTTCAATTTTAGAACATGCTAACTTTACCTTTTTGATTTATGGGGTAAACCGGGCTTTTACCCATGAATTGGTACGCCATCGGGCAGGTATGGCTTATTCCCAGGTGAGCCAGCGCTATGTTTCCGGGGAAACGTTAAGGTTTGTTGAAGGGGAAGTATATCAAAATGACGAAATCTTACATCGAATGTTTGAAAACTGGATCGATTTGGTGGCCGGAGAATATAAAAAAAGAGCCCAGAGGCTTCTGGAACTTCAGAAAGAAGGCCTATCATTGCTGGCGGGCGGATCAAAAGTGGATCTGCGAAAGAAAATTCAACAGGAAGCTCGGGATTGTCTTCCTAACGAGACGGAAGCGCCAATAATTGTTTCCGGCAACGCCCGGGCTTGGAGGCATATTATTAATATGCGTGCCAGCGAACATTCGGCCCTAATGATAAGAAAAGTGGCGTTTAATATTTGGAGATGTTTGGTGACGGTATCACCTATTCTATTTGGCGACTTTGAGCCAGTACATATGCCGGATGGGACGCATACACTAAAAACGCCATATCCGAAAGTCTGAAAATGAGCAAAGAAGATTTAGTAAACGGGGAAAGTTTAATGTCGCCAGAGCGAGAAAAACGCCATCTTTGGATTACCATTATGGGAGTTCCCACTTCAGGGAAATCTATCTTAGGAGAAATTATTAGCGAGAGACTTGGGTTTACCCATCTTAGGGAACTTTCTCCTGATGAGCTTGGTAAGTTTGAGGATTATTACCGAGATCCCGACCATCATTCTTATGCTGTCCAAACTCTTTTTTTTGACGACTCTTATAGAAAACTTATTCAATTACCGAACCTTTTAGAAAACGGACCGGTTGTTTCTGAACCCCCTCCTTGGCAGCACAGATTTTATGCTCTTCTTCGGTTGGGTAAGAACAATGCTTTAATGGAAAAATACGAAAGATATTATGACGGTCTTACGAGAAAACTACCCGTTCCTGATTTGGTTGTTTATCTCCAGCTGTCTTTAACTGAAATGATAATAAGACTTAATCAGCGGGCTGCTAAAGACCCGGGTCGAAAAGTAGAATTAGAAGAAAAGGTAGAATTTTGGACGAAGCTTATTGGTCTGCACGAAGATTGGGTTAGACAACACTCCGACCATGTAAGGATTATAACAATAAAAGGAGACGGATTTAACTTTGTTAGGATTGGGAGCGAAAAAACAGGCAAAGCACTTTTATATGAGGAGTTTATGAACCAGGTCCGATATGCCCTTTTCAAGGGCGAAGAAAGGAGAATTCCTGATTATTTGATTGTTCCATCAGAAATACAAAACTACAGGCCGCGAGGGTATTTAAGATGAAATATCCAGAATATCTAATTACCTTAGAAGGACCCGAGGGCGGAGGGGAAAAAATGATTGGTCAACCCAAGACCTTATCCCGGATTTAACTCTACTTTTTGACTTGCCCCCTGAAGTCGGTTTAAGAAGAAGAAGTAAGGCAGGAAACTTAGACCGACTTGATAGAGAAGCTAAAAAATTTCATCGGGAGGTGAGGTGGCCTACCTCACTCTTGCTCGAGCTAATGATAATGGTCGTTGGGAAATAATTAATGCCAATTGTCCCTACGAGGAAGTCTTAGCTGAAACAAAAAGGATTATTCAGGAAAGACTAATCGCCAATGGGTTTATAGAGAGATTAAGTTCTAGCATCGAGACTTTAGATTAGATATAATATCCACAATATGCAAAAACTGGTTGAGTGTGTACCAAATTTTTCGGAGGGTAAAAATCTTTCAAAAATCAAAAAGATTGCCAACTCCGCCAAGAAAATTAAGGGAGTTAAAATTCTGGATATCGAGTGGGATAAATCGCATAACCGCTCACTTGTAACTATCGTTGGAGCTCCAAACAAGGTGATGGCTGCTGCTTTCGAAATGATAAAGAGAGCTACCAAGCTTATCGACATGAGGAAGCACAAAGGAGAACACCCAAGAATAGGGGCGACGGATGTTGTCCCGTTCGTTCCGATTGCCGGAGTGACCCTTTCCGAATGCGTAGTTTTATCGAATAAACTAGCTAAACAGGTGGCCAGAGAATTAGAAATTCCAGTCTATCTTTATGAGGCGGCTGCTAAAAGAAAGGACAGGGTAAACCTTGCCGATATTAGAAAAGGCGAATATGAAGGATTGTCAAAAGAAATAGAAACAAATCCTGATAGGAGACCAGATTACGGTCCTTCAAAAATGCATCCAACAGCTGGAGCAATAGTAATCGGAGCTAGGAAATACTTGGTAGCGTTCAATGTCAATCTTGATACCAAAAACATTGATATAGCCAAGAAAATAGCGGCGCGAATAAGGGAAAAAGGAGGAGGATTGCCAAGCGTTAAGGCTTTAGGATTTAAAGTAGGAGGTTTTGCTCAAGTATCGATGAATTTGGTGGATTTCGAAAAAACAAATTTTGATGAAGCATATCGGGTGATTCAGAAAGAAGCCCAAAAATTTAGAGTCGGCATAAAGAGCTCGGAGATTTACGGAATGATTCCTTTGGAAGCACTAGTCAGAGCCGTAAAAACCACCTTTAAAATCAAAGATTTTAAGTCGGACCAGGTATTGGAAAAGAGATTATATGAGTAAGATAAAAAATCTAAAAATCGAAAAGTTCCTTGAAGATTTAGCGAGTAAATCTCCAATTCCTGGGGGAGGAGCAGCCGCTGGTTTGTCGGGGGCGATTGCCGCCGCCTTAATAGAGATGGTTTGCAACCTAACAATTGGAAAGGCGGGGTACAATGCTGAACAATTAGAAATAAAGCGAATAAAAGTTAAGGCAACGAAAATCAAAAAGGAACTTCTCAAATTGACAGATGAAGATGTAAATGCTTTTAGTCGGGTAATGTTGGCTTATAGAGAAAAGGACAGAAAAAAAATTAGAACAGCGTTGAAGAATGCCGCCGATGTTCCGGCAAAGGTTGCTAAATTAGGCGAAGAAATAATATCTTTGGCAAAGAGGGTGATTGTAATCGGAAACAAAAATGCAATTTCCGACACTAAAAGTGCATTCTACCTAGCCAAAGCATCTCGAGCAGCGGCCTTGGAAAATGTAAAGATAAATTTGAGGGCCCTTGCGGCCATTTCCTAGTTTTGATAGAATACGATTTCAGACACAGACTAGTCACCGCTCCCTGGATCCTCCGACTAGTCGCGGCCTAAGGGAGCACGATATAAATGCCGATTCAGATTTCACTTAAAGAACTATTCGAGAGAGGTGCTCATTTTGGGCATCAGGCGAAACGTTGGAACCCTAAAATGGCCCCTTATATTTATGGCGTACAGGAAGGCATCCATATTTTTGATTTAGTGAAGACTAAGGAGGCCTTAGAGGAGGCACTGGAGGTGATTACCAAGGCAGTCCTGGAAGGTAAGGTCCTTCTTCTTGTGGGGACTAAAAAACAAGCAAAGGAAAAAATTATGGAAATAGGGAGAGAGACAAATACTCCGTACGTTTCTGAAAGATGGCTAGGAGGCACTTTGACAAATTTTGATCAAATTAAAAAATCCTTGAAAAAAATTACAGAGATGAAAGCTAAAATGGCAGCTGGCGAGTATGACAAATACACAAAAAAAGAAAGGTTATTGTTGGAAAAGGAAATTGACCATTTGGATAGGTTTTTTGGCGGAATCGTTTCATTAGAAAAACTCCCCGACATTTTAATTATCATTGATACCCATAAAGAACTGGGGGCGGTAAAAGAAGCGAGGAAAGCCAATATAGAAATTGTCGGCATTGTCGATTCGAACGCCGATCCTACTTTAGTTGATTACCCAATCCCCATGAATGATGATGCCGCCAAAGCTATTGAATATGTGCTAGGATTAATCAAAGAGGCGATTTTGGAAGGAAAGAAAAAATTAAAAAGTAGACAAAAAAAGAAGGGAAAAGAATGAAAATTTCCATTGATCTCATTAGAAAGTTAAGAGAACGAACAGGGGCTCCAGTCATCAGGGTCAAGAAAGTTCTAGAAGAGGTTGCTGGGAATGAAAAAAAAGCCTTCGAGATTTTACAGAAAGAAGGTTTTGAAAAAGCTGAGAAAAGAAAAAATAGAGAAACTACTCAGGGGCTGATCGAGACCTATGTTCACCACTCCGGTAAAGTTGCCAGCCTAGTTGAACTTTTTTGCGAGACTGATTTTGTCGCTAGGAACGAACTTTTTCGTGAGTTAGCCCATAATTTGGCGCTCCAAGCTGCTTCTTCGGGAGCAAAAAATTCCGAGGAGCTTTTAGAACAGGAATTTATCAAAGATCCGACCAAAAAGGTTGGGGACTTGGTTAAAGAAATCATAGCCAAGACCGGAGAAAATGTTCGCGTCGGAAGAGTTTTTCGCATAAGATTAGGTGAGAACGGTAAATAAATCTCATATGGACGAAGTTTATATTCGTTCAAAAATGCAACAGGCTCTTGATCTGCTAGTTTCCGACGTTGGATCAATTAGGACCGGTCGGGCGACTCCTTCTCTGGTTGAAAACATAGAAATTCCTGTGTATGGTGGAACCCAGAAGCTCAAAATAAAGGAATTGGCAACTATTTCAACTTCTGATCCACAAACATTGATTATTGACCCGTGGGACAAGTCCATTATCGGTGAAATAAGACAAGGAATACAAGCGGCCAATATCGGAATGAACCCTTCCATAGATGGCGGAATAATCAGAATATCATTCCCTCCGATGACAACCGAAGATAGGGAAAGGTATATCAAACTTTTGGCTGCAAAATTAGAGAGTGGTCGAATAATGATCAGGCAGGTGAGGGCGGAAGCGATGCGTGAAATTAAAAAAAGGTTTGAGGCCAAGGAAATTTCCGAGGATGAAAAGTTTGGCAATGAAAAGAAATTACAGGAGATTACCGACGAGTTTACTAATAGTATCGAGGAAATAGGATTGAAGAAGAAGAAAGAACTGCTTACGCTTTAGAAGGATTTGGGATATCATTAGGCTATGGTTGGCTCGATTTTGGCATTTCTGGCAGTTCTCTCAATTTTAATTTTGGCCCACGAACTTGGTCATTTTCTAATGGCCAGACACAGCGGGGTTTTGGTGGAAGAATTTGGCTTTGGACTACCACCCAGGCTTTTTGGAATAAAAAAAGGAAAAACAATTTATTCCATTAATCTTTTGCCATTCGGTGGATTTGTCAAACTTTATGGAGAATCGGGGGGTGACAAAGCGACTTACTCCCAAAATTCCTTTTCCAAAAAAAGCAAAAAAACACGACTGGCTATTATAATTGCGGGGGTACTAATGAATTTTGTCCTCGGGATACTGGCTTTTGCTATTGTCTATTCTATTTCTGGAATTCCTCGCCAAACCAATACGGTAAAAGTAGTTGAAATTGCTAGCGGTTCGCCGGCTCAGACTGCAGGAATAATTGTTGGAGATATTGTTAAGAAAGTGGGCGACGAGGAAATAACCTCGAATAGGCAATTTATCAAGTTGGTTGAAAAAGAAAAAGGGGAAAAAATATCCCTTGAAGTTATAAGGGAAGGTGAAGAAAAGAATGAAACCAAAAAGATAACTTTGATTCCTAGAGAGTCACCACCGGAGGGCGAAGGGCCATTAGGAGTTACGATTACAGACATTCAGATTTATTTTCCACCACTTTTTATAAGGCCTTTTCTTGGGATATACTACGGAACGAAAGAAGCCTTATTCTGGGGAAAGACGGTTACATTAGGTTTTTTAAAGATTTTTAGCGATCTTTTCGGTGGACGCTTGCCGACAGACGTTGCTGGGCCGGTCGGAATTTTTGCAGTTACTAGCGAAGCGACCAAAGCCGGAATACTGTCTCTAATTAACTTCATAGGAATTCTATCTGTCAATTTGGCCATCCTGAATATTATTCCTTTTCCCGCGCTTGACGGTGGTCGAGTAGCTTTTATCGGTTTAGAGGTCTTTTTAGGAAGAAGGGTCATCCCTAAAATTGAAAACATTGCTCACACGATTGGAATGTTGATACTCCTTTTTGCTTTACTGGCCATTACAGCCCATGATATCCAACGGCTGATTATTGCTGGATCAATCCCAAAATTTATTGAGTCGGTGATAAAATAAACCAAAAATGACCGTCGATTTTGAAAAAAAGTTGTTGACCAAAAAAAGCAAGAACATTCCCCGCTGGTACACGGAGGTTATCCAACTTGCCGAGCTAGCGGATTATGGTCCGGTCAGAGGAACAATGGTAATTCGACCTTACGGATACGCCATTTGGGAGTTTTGCCAGAGGGAGTTCGATAAAAGAATCGCCGTTGAAGGAGTACAAAACGCCTATTTTCCTTTATTCATCCCTATGCATCTTTTGGAAAAGGAAAAAGAGCATGTAAAAGGTTTTTCGCCGGAATTAGCTATTGTTACCCACGGTGGTGGCAAAAAACTGGAAGAGCCATTAGCCGTCAGGCCAACCTCAGAGACAATAATGTATGAGATGTATGCCAAATGGATAAACTCTTGGCGAGATTTGCCGTTAAAGATTAACCAATGGAATAATGTTGTCCGATGGGAAAAAAGGACGTACTTTTTTTTAAGAACACTTGAATTTTTATGGCAAGAAGGACATACGGCCCATGCCACGAAAAAAGAGGCTGAAGAGATGGCCCTTTTTGCCATTAAGGTCTACAGAGAACTCTACAAGGAGGTTTTTGCCATGCCGGGGTTAGTAGGGTTGAAAAGTCAGGCCGAAAAATTTGCCGGTGCTGATCACACTTACACAATTGAATTTTTAATGCCCGACGGAAAAGTTCTTCAGGGGGCAACCTCTCACCATCTAGGAGATAATTTCTCAAGAGGTTTCGATATCAAATATCAGAATAAAGACGGAAAAACTGTTTTTGTACAACAGACATCATGGGGATTATCGACTCGTTCAATAGGGGGAATGATTCTTATGCATGGAGACGATCGAGGTTTAGTTCTTCCTCCCAAACTCGCACCCATAAAAGTTGCCATAATTCCTATACTAGGCAAAAAAGATCAAGAGATACTCAAATATTGCGCTAAAATTAAAAAAGTAATTGAGGAAAAACAAAGTGTATTTCCCGGGAAAGTTGAAATCGATGATAATCCCGAGAAAAGTTTCGGCTGGAAAGTCAACCGGGCCGAAATAAGAGGAATTCCGTTAAGAATTACCATCGGCCCCCGAGAGTTTCAAGAAAGAGTTGTTTCGATCAATTCGAGGATTGACGAAGTGGGAGGTTGCTTGGCTAGAACTTCCGATGTTGCTGCCAAAGTCGAGGAACTTCTGGAGAAAATTCAGGAGATTATCTATCAGAAGGCCAAAAATTTTCTTAATACTAACATTCGGAAAGTAGATAATTATAACGATTTCAAAGAGGTAATAGAAAAACAAAGAGGTTTTATTCAGGCCTTTTGGTGCGAATCGCCGGAGTGCGAAAGAAAAATTAAAGAAGAAACGAAAGCTTCTACCAGGCTTCTTCCGCTAGATGCTTCACGGCAAAGTGGAAAATGTATTTATTGCGGAAATGTGGCTGAAAAAACATGGTACTTCGGCCAAGCTTATTAAATGGGTAAAAAAAAGAAAATAGTAGTTGTTGGAGGGGGTACGGGAACATATCAAGTATTGTCGGGTTTAAAAAATTATCCCTCAATTGAGCTTTCGGCAGTTATCTCTATGTGTGATTCTGGCGGCTCAACCGGAAGACTTCGTAAAGAGTTGGGAATATTACCTCCGGGAGATGTCAGACGAGCCATACTGGCCCTTTCGGATTTACCTTTTGCCCAAAAGACACTCGAGGAGATATTTGATTTTCGGTTCGAAGGTGGTAGAACTCTGGCTGGACATTCTCTTGGAAATATTTTGCTTGCGGCGTTGGTACAAATTACGGGAAGTATGGATCGAGCTATCGATGAAGCTGCAAGGATATTAAACGCTTCAGGAAGAGTTTTTCCCGTTACTTTGGACAAAACGAATCTGGTAGCCGTTTTGGAGGATGGGACAAGAATCTATGGAGAATCAAAAATAGACAGAAGAAAAATAAAGCCCGAGATACCTATAAAAAAGGTATATCTAAACCCCAAGGCAAAGATTTTTAAAGGTACGACGGAGGTGATTACTAACGCGGACCTTATTGTACTTGGACCCGGAGATTTATATACAAGTTTAGTTCCTATCCTTTTGGTAGAGGGGGTAAATAAAGCCATTTACTTATCCAAGGCAAAACTTGTTTATGTAGTTAATCTGATGACCAAAAAAGGGGAGACCGACGGCTTCGCGGCCTCGGACTTTGTAGAAACTATCGAAGAATATTTAGGGGACAGTAAAAGGAAACTTACTTATATTATTGTTAATAAAAAAACCAACGGGAGCGATTCAAAAATCTCGGCGTGGTATAAAAAATACGGTTCAATTCCTGTTGTCAATGACCTTTCCAGATTATTCGCAAAACCCGAACGTCCTTCTTATAAAGTCTTAGCGGGTAACTTCACCGATACGACCACTTTTTTTCGCCATAGCCCCATAAAGCTTGCCAAAGCCATAGTTTCCCTAATTTGATTTCCCGCTTACTATCGTATATAATAGGCTTACAAACTGTCGCTCTTTCCATAAAGTTACTGAACACGGAGGATGTCAAGATGGGCATTGTAGACGACAGGCTTATCTCGTTATATCGGGTCGCATTACATTAATTATCGGTGCATGCACGCTTATGTGGTGCTCGTTTATTTTCTGGAAATTCCTATTTGAGTCCGAAGATGAACCGAATTTGGAGGAGGAACATTTGAAAATGAAGAAAAGACTTCTCCAGACGGATCCTTGGACAGACCCCGAATAGAGGAGAAGTTCAGTTTGAGCGATGTGGTACAAGCGGTTGTCTGAAGCCCCTCCGATACCGATACCTGCTCAGAAAGCGGGCGAGGAAAAACGGTATTTAGATGGCAAATAGGGTTGGGCCCCAAGCCTTGATAGAACTAGGGCTTGGGGCCTTTTCGTGGCCCTTGTCGAGACTTCCAGAAGTGTTTATACTGATGCCGATATGGAAAACTGCGTTTTCTGTCGAATAATAAAAAGAGAAATTCCAGCAAAAATAGAAAAAGAAACAGAGAGTCTTTTAGTTTTTTCGGATATTTCTCCCAAAGCCCCGATCCACCTTCTTTTAGTTCCAAAAACCCACTACCGAGATATTACCGAGGCTGACGAAAAAATTTGGGAAGAGATAAGAAAAGTCGCTCTCGATATCGCAAAAGAAAAAAATATCAAAGGCTTTAGACTGGTTCATAACGCGGGAGAAGCGGCAATTGTCCCCCATATGCACGTACATCTTCTGGGAGGAGTAAAAGCAGACAGAGAAGTATGATTACCGAAACTCTCCAGGAAAAGATTGCCGAGGCGCTAAAAGCTAAAGATACTCTTCGGCTTTCTACTCTTCGTCTTTTATCCTCGGCTCTTAATTATGAATTTATTACCAAGCAACATAAATTGAGTGACGAAGAAGAAATAGCCGTTGTTCAAAAAGAAATAAAAAAAAGGAGAGAGGCAATCGAAGCTTATCAAAAAGCGGGGGCGACGGAGAGGGTAGAGAAAGAAAAGCAGGAAATATCCATCCTTTCTGAATTTTTACCCGAGCAGTTATCGGATGGAGAGTTGGAAAAAATAGTAAACCAAGTTATCAGGAAGACTAAGGCCTTTAGTCTGGCCGATATAGGTAAAGTTATGGGGGCAGTTATGGCAGAAGTTCGTGGTAGGGCGGAGGGGGTACGCGTATCGGAACTAGTACGCAAAAAGCTTCAAAAATGATCAAGGTCGGTATCAAAAAGGAGGGCAACTACCCGGTGGATTCAAAAAAAATTAAAGATTTCCTTGAAGATTTCTTTTCTAGAGAAGGAATCGTTTCCGATGCCGAAGTGTCAGTAGCGGTGGTGGGCAGAAAAAAGATGCTAGAAATAGGGAAAAGATATCTTGACGACAAAAACTTACACGAGGTTTTATCTTTCGTTTCGAGCGAAGAAGACCTAAAATTTGTCTACCCGCCAGACGGAGTGGTACACCTAGGAGAAATTATAGTATGTTATCCTTTAATAGTTGAGGCAGCAAAAAAAGAGGGAAAATTGATTGACCAAAAAGCAATTGAGTTAGTTAAACACGGTGCCCAGCACCTTTTAGGAATTCATCACCAGTAAATGACCTACTATTTAAAATATCGGCCACAAAAACTTGAGGAACTAGATTCCGAAAATGTTCGGGAATCTCTAAAAAAGATAGTCTCTTCTGGAAAGATACCTCAGGCATTTTTATTTGCAGGTCCGAAAGGAACCGGCAAGACTTCGGCTGCCAGAATTATTGCTAAGATAGTAAACTGCGAGAACAATCAAAAAGAATTAAAAGAACCGTGCGACCAGTGTGAACAGTGTAAGTCAATTGCTAAAGGATCTAATTTGGATGTAATTGAACTTGACGCTGCAAGCCATAGAGGGATCGAAGATATTAGAGCTTTGCGGGAAGCTGTAAAACTAGCACCAGCGAAAGCTCGTAAAAAAATATATATTATCGACGAGGCGCACATGTTGACTACCGAAGCCTCTAACGCCCTCCTTAAAACTTTGGAGGAACCTCCAAACCATGTCGTTTTCATTCTTGCTACCACTAATCCCGAAAAACTGATAGAGACAATTCGGTCGAGAACAACCCAAGTATTGTTTAAAAAGGCCTCAGTAGGAGAAATAAAGAGATCTCTAACCAGGGTGGTTAAAGGTGAAAAAATTAAAGTAGATGACGAATCGCTTGAAATTATTGCAGAGAAATCGGAAGGCTCTTTCAGAGATGCAGTGAAGATTCTCGAACAGCTTATTGTTGAGAAACGCTCTCTTAAATCCGAAGATATCAAGGAATATTTGCTTCAGCACGCTGTTTTCAATATTGACGACCTTATTGCGGCATTATTGGCTAAAGACACTAAAAAATGCCTTTCGTTGATCGAAGGAGCTGCCCTTAAAGGTGTCTCGATGCAGGAACTCACAGAAAATGTCCTCGCGAATTTAAGAGTCTCTCTTTTGGCTAAAATGGGGATAGGAGAAGAGACTCTGCCGGAGCTAGGCAAAGATGAAATAGTGTTTATGATTAATCTTTTTTCTAGGGCTGGAGTAGAACTAAAAGGAGCCCTGATTGAACAATTGCCATTGGAACTGGCCGTTGTTGAGTGGTGCACATCTGGAGTGACCTCCCCGGAGAAAAGCATTAGATCAACTTCTTCGGCGAACACCTCCGTACCGAAATCCGAACCAGAAAAAGAGAAACGGCCAATTAAAGATTTGAAAGAATTATCCGAAGAGGTTTGGCGAGAGCTTCTAGCAACTATTAAACCCATCAATACTTCGATAGAAGCTCTTCTCCGGGCTGCCAAGCCAATCAGTTTTGACGGTAAAGATTTAACTTTAGGGGTTTATTATCGTTTTCATAAAGAAAAACTTGAAGAGGGGATGCACCGGAAGATACTAGAGGAAGTGGCGGCCCATGTTTTGGGCCATCCCAGCATCAGAGTAATCTGCACACTGACAGAACCGCCGTCTAAAAAAATACCAAAGGCTGAAAAGCAAGAGACTATTTTGACCGAAGAAGAAGATAAAGATATAATTAAGGTCGCCGAGGAGATATTCGGAAATTAAAATGTTTGGCAAAGTAAGGCAATTAAACGAATTAAGAAAGATGCGCTCTCAGGCTATTGCGTTACAGAAAGAGCTGGAAAAAATCAGGGAGTCGGCCGAAAAAGGGGGAATTAAAGTAGTTGTCTCTGGGGATCAGAAAATTCAATATATAGAGATGAATGGAGAAGAAAGACGAGATTTGGTCGAGTTGATTAACGAGGCTCTGAAAAAGGTTCAAAAAGAAGCAGCTAAGAAGATGGTCGAAATGGGAGGGGGACTTTCCGGACTTCTAGGCAAGGTGTAAGCCAGAGAATGAAAATTGCCAAACCACTTGTTGCCCTAATAGAGTCTTTTCAAAAACTTCCTGGAATAGGACCCAAAACCGCTCAAAGATTGTCCTTCTATCTTCTTCGTGTTCCTCAGACTGAGCTTGACAGTTTTTCGAAGTCTCTCGGCCGTCTCAAAAAGGACACTATTCTGTGCTCCATATGCAAAAACATAGACGAGCAAGACCCTTGCCATATATGTAGCGATAGAAATCGCAATCAAGAAGTTATAATGGTGGTAGAGGAACCCCTCGACATTTTAGCTTTCGAAAAAACAGGGAAATACAAGGGGGTTTACCATGTGCTTCATGGTAGTATTTCACCATTAGAAAACATTGGGCCGGATGAACTTTATGTCAAAGATTTGATAAAAAGAGTAAATAAAAAAATAAAAGAAGTAATTATTGCTACCAATCCGACAATGGAAGGTGAGGCAACGGCAATGTTTTTGAGTAAAAAATTAAAAGAATTAAACACCGGCAATAAAGAACTGAAAATTACTCGATTAGGGATGGGGATTCCAACGGGGGCAGATTTGGAGTATGCCGACGAAACGACCTTAATTTCATCCCTTCAAGGAAGAAAAGAAATATGAAAGTTGCGACCGATACAACAAAAATGGCAAAAACGATCGCCCTGCAGGCGGCCAGACAAGTAGCACAGGAGCCATTAGAAGTTTTGAAACAGGCGAGAGAACAGGTGATAGGCAGAAAAGCTGAGTTAACCACCAATAGGAGGCCGAAAACCGTTGTTGCCGGAGAAGGGATTTCCCCGACAGAAGAAGAGAGAATCTTAAGAAGAGATAGTCGACTTATTATGGCTCTCGAACAGGAGCTTAAGGAAATTCAGAGGCAAAAGCGAGAAGAACAGGAAAAGGCAGAACAACAGGAAAAACTAATTGCAGAAGAAAGGTTAATAAAGAAAAAAGAAATACCGCCAATTTCGACAAAGCCCTCGAGAAAGCTCTTTAGTTTTGGAGCCAAGCAAAAAGCCGAAAGTCTTAAGACTAGAGTCGAGAAACCTCTTCCGCCGACAGGCTAACCATAAAATTTGCTACAATAAAATTGTGGCTAGTCTCTTTTTATTAAACTCTCTTAGTCGTAGAAAGGAAAAATTTTTGCCCCTAAAGGAAGGAAAAGCGGGTGTTTATTCTTGTGGCCCGACCGTCTATGATTACGCCTCTATAGGCAACTTTCGAACCTATACTTTAACGGATACTTTAGTGCGAACCTTAAAATTCCAAGATTTTGATGTCGTTTTTGTTATGAATATTACCGATGTCGGCCATTTGACGGGAGATAACTTAGGAGATGCTGATTTAGGTGAGGATCGAATTGAAAAGGCGGCCAGAAAAGAAAGGCGGACCGCTTGGGATATTGCCAATTTTTACACCGAAGCTTTTCTTAGAGATTACGAAAAATTGAATCTTACCCCTCCTGATAAACTCGTTAAGGCAACCGACCATATAAAAGAGCAGATAGAATTGATTAAAAAACTCGAGGAAAAAGGATTTACTTACAGAATATCTGATGGGATTTATTTTGATACTGTTGTTTTTGAGAGAAAAACAGGGGAGAAATATGGAAAGCTTTCAACAATGGATGTTCTAAAAGAAGGAGCTAGGGTTGAAACCAATCCAGAAAAGAAAAACCCCAGAGACTTCGCTCTTTGGAAATTTTCGTCCAAAAATGAGAAAAGACAAATGGAATGGAACAGTCCGTGGGGGGTAGGATTTCCAGGTTGGCATATTGAGTGTTCGGCTATGAGTATGAAATATCTTGGAGAAACTTTTGATATTCATGTCGGAGGAGAAGACTTGAGACAGATCCACCATCCAAATGAAATTGCCCAAGCAGAAGCGGCGACCGGCAAACCGTTCGTAAAATATTGGCTACATGTAACTTTTTTGACGGTTAATGGAGAAAAAATGAGCAAAAGTTTAGGAAACGTTTTTACGGTTTCCGACATCGAAGAAAAAGGTTTTGATCCATTGGCCCTGAAATACCTGTATTTAACAGCTCACTATCGCGATACTTTAAACTTTACCTGGGAGGCGCTTTCTGCCAGTCAGAAGGCGCTTGATAACCTTCGCGGCCAACTGTTAAGTTTTAAAAGTGAAAACCAGAGGACAATGCTCTCGCTGGAAAAAAGTGCGAAAGTGGAAATTTACAGGAATCGTTTTCTTGCAGAAATTAACAATGATTTAAATACTCCAAAAGCCTTGGCGGTTCTCTGGGAGATGATTAAAAGCAATATTCCTTCATACGATAAATATGAACTAGCGATATATTTTGATGAAATTCTGGGTTTGAAGTTGGCTGAAATTGTTCAGTTTGAAATCCCTCAGGAGATCCAAGAATTGGTTGACGAAAGAGAAATATTGAGAAAAGAGGGAAATTTCGAGAAGGCCGATGAGATTAGAAAGAAAATTGAAGAAAAAGGATTTAAGGTTGAAGATACTTCCAAGGGAGCGAGAATAAAAAAAAAGAGATGAAAATTGCGGCAGTTATTTTTGATTTAGACGGAACGGTGCTTTCAAATGAAGACGAATACGGTCTAGCCTTCAAAAAAGTTTTGGGTAGATTGGGGGCAAAAGTTCATACCGATTATCCGCAAACAGGAGGAATAGGAGTCAAAGAAAATTGGCCGGGGCTTCTCAGGAAATACAAAGTTAAGACCAAGAAATCTTTGGATGAACTGGCGAGTGAAACTCAGGAAGAGTATCTAAAACTTCTTCCCAAAATAAGGATAAAAAAGGGGTTAGAGAAATTTATTGAAGAATTAAAAAAAAGTGGAATAAAAACAGCTTTGGCAACATCGAGCGTTTGGTTTGTTGTTGAGGCGGCCTTCAAAAAAATTCCTAAATTGCAGGATCTTTTTGATAGCATTACCACAGGTGAAGAGGTTATCCTTAAAAAACCCGCCCCTGATCTATTTTTGGTGGCGGCCGACAAAATTGATGTTAAACCGGAACACTGTTTAGTTATTGAAGATTCGGAATCGGGGATCGAAGCAGCTCACCAAGCGGGAATGAAGGTAATCGCTCTTAGTCGAGATAGCAAACACGCTATGTCTTTAAAGAAAGCCGACTTAGTAATCAGAGGTTATGATCAGCTTAATTCTATGGCTATCGAAAAAATATAAAAATGACAGAACTTAAAGATTCAGAATTAGAAGAGAAACAGCGAGAGTGGATAGAATACCCCCAAAAAAAAATTGAAGAGATTAGACAAAAAGCAAAAGAAGTTGGGTTGGACCCTGAACATATTGCCCGGGGCTATATTATAGAAAACATTATTGGAGACGACGGCAACGCTTTCGGGCCCACTCGACTCGGAAGCTTCAACCGGGAGAATTCAATTCTTGCGTGGGAGACGATTTCTTGGCGGCTTAATTGGGAGATTGACCGCCCGGAGACTCCGCCTGAAGTAAAGGAACAACTTGGAAAGATTTTGAAGAAAATGCAAGAAATTGATTGGACAACCGAAGAGGGTTTTGAGGAAGCATACCAACTTTGGCGAGAAGACGCCAAAAATTGGCTGGTGAATATTAGGAATACAAACCCACAGCTAAAGAAAGCAAGCGAAGATTATTTAATCCTTGATGGACTAATCGAGAGAAAATAAAAAATGTCCACCGCGAGCCTATCGGTTGGAATAGTAGGGTTGCCAAACGCAGGCAAGTCGACACTTTTTAATGCTTTGGCAAGCAGGCGATTGGCGGAAACAGCACCCCGTCCGTTTACTACCATTAAGCCACACGAGGCTGTTATATCTGTTCCGGATGGTGATCTGGTTTCTCTATCGAAACTAGTTAAGCCCGAAAAAACTGTCCCGGCAACGATCACTTTTATTGACATTGCCGGATTGGTTAGAGGAGCTCATAAAGGCGAAGGGTTAGGAAACCAATTTTTGGCAAAAATTAGGGAAGTGGATGCGATTGTTCATGTGGTCCGTGCGTTTGAAGATCCGGGTGTTTCCCATCAACATCCAACCCATGAGCCCGGTTCGCGGGAGCAGGTCCTTGAGGATATAGAAGTAGTTAACCTAGAGCTTGAATTGGGTGGAATAACAGGTAAACCCGAAATCTTTGTTTTAAATGTTGATGAAAATGACTTGAATAATATCGACTTATTGGCCCAAGTTGAACAAAAGTTCAAGGAAAAAGCTCTCCTTATTTCGGCAAAGCTCGAAGAGGAGCTAATCGATTTGAACGAGCAAGAAAGAAAAGATTATTTAGGACAGTTGGGGATTGAAAAGTCAGGGCTGGAAAGACTTATACTTCATACTTACAGTCTTTTAAACCTGATTACTTTTTATACGATTAAAAGGGGAAAAGAAGTTCATGCATGGAGTATAAAAAGCGGCTCAACAGCAATTGATGCGGCCGGAGAAGTCCACACCGATTTCGCCAAAAATTTTATCAAAGCAGAAGTGGTAAACCTTCTGGAATTATTGAGGGTGGGGGGTTGGAAAGAAGCTAAAGAAAAAGGGAAAATACGTCTCGAAGGAAGAGATTACATTGTACAAGACAAAGACGTAGTTGAATTTAAGGTTGGATTTTAACCCCTAGAATTCTACAAGCTTTTTCAGGTTCTCCTTCGTCGAGGGCATTTGCGGCCGCCATCAAATCTTTAAACAGAGAGACTTCTGTTCCAAATTGGCTGGCTAGGTGGCCGGCTAATTCCCTAAGCGATTTCGAAGAAATCTCTCTCAATGGGTTTTTCACCACCCTGGCCTCTTTGTTCATGGGGCGATTTTAACAATTGAAGCCGAAACTTTCAAATGTTATACTTTACCGTTTATGCGAAAATACGAATTAACGATTGTCCTAGATGGTAAAACATCGTCTACTAAGAAAAACACGATGGCTCGGACCATAGAAAAACTTGTCGCTGTTTCCAACGGGAAAAACATAAGGGTTGAAGAATGGGGGATTAAAGACCTGGCCTACAGGATTAGAAAATCCACCTCTGGTCTTTTTTTGCACTTTGTCGTAGAATTAGAAAGCGAGGGGGTGAAGAATTTAATTAACAAGTTAAAGGCGAACGACGACATTATTCGCTATTTATTAGTAAAGAAAGATTAATATATGGCAAGAAGTCTAAATAAGGTAATTTTAATTGGGAATTTAACGAGGGATCCGGAGCTTCGTTATACACCCCAAGGAACGGCGGTTTGCACTTTCGGCCTGGCAACTAACAGGCAATGGGTAACTGAGGCTGGGGAAAAGAAAGAGGAAGCAGAGTTCCACCGTCTTGTCGCTTGGAATAAATTAGCCGAAATTTGTTCGCAGCTTTTAACAAAAGGAAGAAAAGTCTATGTCGAAGGCCGACTTCAAACCAGGAGTTGGACAGGACAAGATGGAACTCAGCGCACTTCAACCGAGATTGTAATTTCTGACATGATAATTTTGGATTCCCGTATTCAGGCCGGGCAAGGGGAAGAAATTGAATTACCAGAGGAACCAATCGAATCTCAAATAGAGCCGCCAATAGTCGAAGAAGAACCGGCGGAAGCGAATTTAGAAGCGGAAAAGGCAGAGAAAGAACAACCCAAAAAGACCAAAGAAGAGAATAAAGAAGAAAAAGAAGAAGACGAAGAAATTCCCTTCTAAAAATCAATCTCTATGGCCGCCAAAAGGTTACACTCCAAGATAAAAGCCGTATCGGGAAATTGCCCATTTTGTAGAAATGCAGGAGAACCCGATTATAAAAATTATACAGAACTCGCAAAATTTATCTCAGATAGGGCTAAAATTATTGGAAGAAATAGGAGCGGTGTGTGTCCAAAACACCAGAGAAGATTGGCTATTGAGATTAAGAGGGCCCGTCATTTGGGGCTTCTTCCTTTCTCCGATAGCCTCTAATATAAATAATGCTGAGACGGTCTCATTATATGATTTTTAAATCTTTGTTACCTAAACTTACCTTAGCTTCTTTCCGAAAATATTTCTTAGTTTTACTAGTTTCGCTCCTTCTCTTTGGCGGCGGCTATTATTTTGGTGTTCAGGGCTACCGTGTATCTATCAAAAAGTTTCCTAAGGTCAATATTGTTAGAGAAATGCCCCCAGACAAAACCGATTTGGATTTTTCCCTATTCTGGCAAGTTTGGGATACATTAACCTCTCAATACTACGACAAAACCAAAATTATTCCGGCGAACATGGTTTACGGGGCTATCAAAGGAATGGTGGCGGCCGTTGAAGACCCCTACACTACCTTTCTACCGCCGTCCGAAAATAAAATAGTCCAGGAGGATTTAAGTGGCCAATTTGAGGGAGTAGGAATCCAAATAGGGTTTAAAGGAAAACAGTTGGTCGTAATAGCACCTTTGCCAAATTCGCCCGCGGAAAAGGCGGGAGTTAAACCAGGAGATTACATTATCAACATCAAGGACGAAGGCAGAAATATAGATCGAGCAACAGCGGGGATTACTCTCACAGAAGCGGTTCAGCTAATAAGAGGAAAGGCGGGGACAAAAGTAACTTTGACTCTTTTGCGAGACGAGGACACAGAGCCCATGATCAAGGAGTTGATTCGGGAGAAATTGGAGGTGCCAACTCTTATTCTTTCCTATATTGGAGAAAGAGGAGAAATAGCCCACATAAAACTTCTTAAGTTTGGCGGTGAGACCAATGGTGAATGGGGAAAGGCGGTAAGGGAAATTTTGAAGAAAAGAGAAATAAAAGCCATAATCTTAGATTTAAGGAACAACCCCGGTGGTTATCTACAGGGAGCGGTCGATGTTGCTTCGGAGTTCCTTAAAATAGGATCAGTGGTAGTGATTGAGGAGAAATACGATGGCTCGAAAAAGGAATTCAAAGTGGAAAGACAGGGATTGCTTAATAACATACCGGTGGTGGTATTAATTAATGAAGGAAGCGCTTCGGCTTCGGAAATTTTAGCTGGCGCCCTTAGAGATATTCGGAAGATAAAACTGATTGGACAGAAAACCTTTGGAAAAGGAACAATCCAAGAACCCATCCAATTAGAGGGGGGTAGCGGGTTGCATATAACGATTGCCAGATGGCTTAATCCAAGCGGGTTTTGGGTAAACGAAAAAGGGCTTGAGCCGGATATAGAAATTGCGGATGATCCAAAAACGCCCGCAGACGAACAACTTGACAAAGCAATAGAAGTGACTCAATCTTTATAATTAAAGTGTTACAGGAATATGAAAAAACGATTAAATATTCGTAAATTTTTGATCGGAGTAGCATTAACCCTAATTGTTTTAGCCGCCGTTAGTGGAGGAGTGGTAGCCGACAGGCTTTGGGGTATTAAACCTCTTGATAAACTTATTCCGCGTTCCAGTAGTTTCCGGCTCGACCAAAAAATATTAAACGAAGAATCAGTAGTCATCGAAGTTGCCGAAAAGGCTTCACCCTCGGTTGTAACAGTTTCTAAGCAGAGTCCCGCTAGGAGAATTTTCCAATTTTCACCTTTTCGCGGGCTGACGCAAAGGATTGAAGGCGGGATTCCAGAAGATATTGGTACGGGGTTTGTTGTTTCATCAGATGGGCTTATAGTGACTAATAAACACGTTGTTTCCGATACCCGGGCTACCTACAAAGTAATTACCAAAGATGGAAAGGAATATGATGTGAAACAAATAAGCCGGGATCCGTCGAACGACATTGCTATTCTCAAAATAGATGCCCTTGGTCTCAAACCGTTGGAACTCGGAGACTCAAGTAGTCTTAAAGTCGGTCAGTTCGTGATAGCTATTGGCACCGCTCTGGGAGAATTTCGCCATACGGTAACCACCGGCGTTATTTCCGGTCTTGGGAGGGGAATTATTGCGGGCAGTATACTGGAGGGTTATGTGGAAAAATTAGATGATGTTATTCAAACCGATGCGGCTATCAATCCGGGTAATTCGGGCGGGCCGCTTCTAAATTCTGCCGGCCAAGTAATTGGGGTAAATGTAGCAGTTGCTCAAGAAGCCCAAAATATCGGCTTCGCCCTTCCTATTAATATAGTTAAAGAAGCTCTAAAGACATTTAAGGAAACGGGGAGATTCGCTCCCAAGCCGTATCTTGGTGTTCAATATCAAATGATTTCGAGACGAATGGCTATTTTGAATAATATTCCAACCGGGGCGTATGTGGTGGAAGTAATTACAGGTTCCCCCGCGGAATCTGCAGGAATATTGGCCGATGATATCATTACTAAGTTTGCCGGCCAAGAGCTAAGTGAAAACAATACCTTGGCAGACGAGATTAAGAAAAAGAAACCTGGCGAGCAGGTAAATTTGGAAATTTGGAGAAATGGTCAAAAATTGAATCTTTCGGTTCTTCTCTCCGAATTTTCTCAATAATCGACGTCAATCGATCCCTTGACAGGCGAGAATTATTTTACTCAAATCACCATCCATAATGTTTTCAAGATTTCCCCAAGACTTTCCAATTCGATGATCGGTAACCCTGTTTTGGGGGAAATTATAAGTTCTTATTTTCTCGGCTCTCATGCCACGGCCGATGACTGATCGGTAACCCGCGATAGTTCGCATTTTTTCCTCTTCTTTTCTCTCCCAAAGTTTAGCCCGTAAAAGATCCATGGCAATTTTTCTATTCTGTTCTTGGGATCTTTCTCGTTGGGCGCTGATCACGATCCCGCTGGGGATATGTTTGATCCGGACTGCCGTTGAAACTTTCTGGACATTTTGTCCGCCCTGAGAGCTGGCTCTAAAAAATTCTATATGGATATCATCTAGAGGGATTCTTATTTCCGAATCTTTAATTTCGGGCAAAACAACTACCGTAGCCGTTGAAGTATGAATTCTACCCCTCCGTTCGGTAACAGGAATTCTTTGAACACGATGAACACCCGCCTCATTCTTGAGAAGGTCAAAAGCTTGGAACCCAGAGATTTTGAGAACATTGGCGTCGATTGGGGTTACTTTCCACCCTTTCCTAGAAGCGTATCTTAAATACATTCGGAGAAGGTCCATCGACCAAATCTTGGCTTCATTCCCGCCAGTTGCCCCACGTACTTCCAAATAAAGATTCTGAAGAGACCCATCCATAAGTGAGAGTTATTTTTTCTTGGCCCGGAGAGCTTCCAGGGTATCTGGCCTTTCCAATTCTTCCTCAATTCTTTTAAGTTTTTTCAACCGCCTTTTCTCTTTTTTGGAAATCTTTATTTGCGAAGCCTTAGCCCGTTTCGATTTAAAAGATTCAACCCGGCCCGCCGTATCAACATATTTCATCTGGCCCGTATAAAAGGGATGACAATGGGAACAGACCTCAACCCTTATTTCGGGAACAGTCGCTCCTACTAAAAAAGTATTTCCACAAGCACAGATAACTTTTGCTTCTGGATACCAATAGGGGTGAATTTGAGCCTTCATAATTGTTAATTCCAAACCGTTTATAAACTTGGTCAATTATATCTTTTTTTCTTGTATTCGGCAATCAAAACACCAATTAAAATAACTAAGGCACCAACAAGGAAAGGAAGGGTTATTTTTTCTTTAAGCCAAAAAACTGCTAGCGGGGTTCCAAAAACAGGATAAAGGTAAGCAAAAAGACCGGCTTCGCCAATCTCAATTGTTTTTACAGCTTTATGCCACAGAGTATAGCCTAAGGTGCCAGAAATTAGGGCCATATAGGCAACTCCTAACTGGTAGGATAAAGGAGCGGAAACAATTGTTTTAAAAATCTCAGACGGACCATGAACTAAGAAAGCAATTGGGGTAGTGGTAACAAAACCAACAATGAAGGCAACGTTTGTTGCATACAGAGGATTGACTTTCTTTCTCAAAATTATTTTGGCCAGGACTGCGGTTATTGTACTTGTTAAGACCGAAGCGAAGACTAAAAGGTTTCCTCCCAAACCGGAATAACTAGCGCCGTTTTTAAGAATTGGTTCGGCGATTGTAATGATAGTTCCCGAGAGAGCGATGGTTATTCCTGCCCCTTCCCTAAAGGTTATATGTTCTTTTAAAAAAATCGCTCCGGCGGCCGCGATGGTTATCGGGGCAATGGCTGAAATTAGGGTTGCGTCGACTGCTGTAGTTTCTTCGGTGCCGAAAAATAGAAGACCCAAGGCTATGGTCGAGGTTAAGAAGCCGTAGACAAGCGACGCCCAAAAAATTTTTTTATCATCGGGGATTTTGTAACCGATGATTAAAAAAGAAACCAAAGCGATAAGAGCAGAAAGGGCAAAACGGTAAGCCAGAAAGATAAGAGGAGGGAAAGCGGCTAGGGTAAATTTTATGACCACTCCAGCAATGCCCCAAATGAAAGAAACAATTAGGAGGAGTAAATAGGCATGTAGGCGATAGGGGTTCATTTTCAAACCAATTCTACTAGTCTATCTATTCCGAATGAGAAGCCGACCGCCGGAATGTTTCGGTTAGCGAATATTCCGATCAGATTGTCGTATCTGCCTCCGCCACCAATAGAAAGTCCTTTTTTCTTACCCGTAGGTTTCAGCTCAAAAATAGCCCCAGTGTAGTAATCGAGTCCACGAGCTAACGTCGGGTCGAAAAAGAAATCTTTCCCGTTCTTGAAAGTATATTTGTTTTCCAATATTGAGAATATTTTATTAAGATTTTGGTTAGGTTTGATATTTTCTATCTCATCAATGGCGGCGACATCTTTATCAGAGAAACCCTTATTCGAAAGATCTTTTTTAACTATTTCTTTGCCGATCTTTTCTATTTTGTCTATAGCTCGGACAATTTCCGGCGCTAAACCGATAAAGTTTTTTCTATCGTTTATTGCCATTTTGGCACTTTTCAAACCTAAAACTCGAAGGCATGTAATCGCAGCCGCAATTACCTTGGCGTCTTCCTCAAGATCGTCGCTGCCTACCGAGTCGAAATCAAACTGAGTGAATTCTCGGTATCGCCCTTTTTGAGGATTCTCGCCCCTAAAAACCTGGCCGACCTGGTATCGCAGAAATGTGGGGTTAAGAACGCCGAGGTTATTGGCTACGTAGCGAGCGAGGGGTACCGTCAAATCGTATCTTAATGCCAGTTTTCGTCCGCCCTTATCTTTGAATTGGTAAATTAATTTTTCTTCCTCGCCATATTTACCCAAAAGCGTATCGGCAAATTCGATGGTGGGAGTCTCCAAGGGTACAAAGCCGAACTTTTCTAAAACGTCACCGAGCGTAGAAACTACCTGCCGACGTTTTTTTGCCAACACCGGTTCGATGTCTCGGAATCCCTTCGGAGTTAAAGGTCCTTTCCTCATTTTTCTAATAGTATCCTTTCTAGATACAAAAAACCAGTCTTACAGCCAGTCGTAATGTTAACCATCTTCTAGCAAGGAAGTAAATCCGTCGATTTAGGGGCGGCGAACGACGAAAATGGTTCTTGTTTGAAGAGATCCACCTGGCCCTTCTCCAGCGGCAATGATTAAATCATCAATTTTAATTTCGCTAAATTTAATTTTCGAATATTTACCTTCGGTCAATAGATAAGCAGAGATTTCACTCGAGGGAACGATTTTCTGTTCTTCTTGTGACCTGACCAACTGAGTGACGACCTCTTTTTTATCGTTTTTTACGACTTTAGCAAATACCGACCGGCGGAAAACCGGCGGCAAAGGATCAGTGATGAGAATTCTTTTTGTGTTTATGACTCCATTCCCATTTTTAAAACCCATCGCTACAATAAAGTCTCCGATTGCTACGTCTAAAAGTTTGACTTCTTTGCTAGTTTTACCACTTTTTTTAATAACCGAGATGTCTTCGCTGATTGATAATTGTTCAATTTCACCAACCGGACTTTTTATTTGAATAGTTCCTTCGGAGATATCGGTTACCGTACCCAGGGTGGCGGAGGGAGAGGCAAAAGTTTCTTTGACCTTTTGTTCGACCCTGCTCCGGACTGAACCATCGCTAATAGGTTCAGAAGAAGAGATATCCCCTAAGTATTTTTTGAATTCTGAAGAATAAACAAGCAGAAGATTTAATGATGTTTCTGTTCCTTGATCGTCAAAGGCGGTAATTATTATTTGATTGACGGCAGGTAATAGTTCAATTTCAATTTCAAACTCGCCTTTAGTGTCAGATTTGGTGTAATAGTCTCTCTTCTCTCCCAAAATCACGATATGGGAATTTGGCTTGGAAATGCCACTTAAAATAACCGAATCCTCAGTGATGACCGCATTCGATTGGGGCTTTACCAAAGTAATGGCAAACTCCGGTTTTGGGGAAGGAGAAAAAACCGTTTTGGGAGATTCCTTTCCCGGGGAGAAGGCAATATTAGCTCGCCAGACTCCGAAAGCGATAACAAGACCCAAAACACTTCCAGCCAAAATCGCATACAAGGCCTCTTTTCTCATTAAATGTTCCTAAATATAGGGAAAATGCAAGCCTCTTGTCAAGAAAAACCACACTTGTTAATATTCAGTGGTAATGGATATCAACTATTTGGGTCACTCTTCCTTCCTTCTTAGGGGAAAAACAGGAACGGTTGTTTGTGATCCCTTTGACCCCAAAATGGTTGGATTCAAATTTTCTTCAGTTAAAGCTGATATTGTGACCATCTCTCACGATCACCAGGATCACAATCGGGCGGCGCTGGTTAATGGGGTAAAGAAGGTAATCTCTGGCCCAGGGGAATACGAAGTCATGGGAATTTCAATCTTGGGGCTCCCTTCCTATCACGACGAGAAAGAAGGAGCTAATCGAGGCAAAAATACCATCTATGTTTTGGAGATAGACGGTTTAAGAATTTGCCATCTTGGCGATTTGGGACATAAACTTTCAGAGAACCTTTTAGAGGACCTTAGTCATATAGATATTCTGCTTATTCCGGTTGGTGGAGAATATACCATAGGTCCTTCGGGAGCGGTGGCCGTTATTCAGGAAATCGAGCCGATGATTGTAATTCCTATGCATTACCAAGTTCCCGGGTTGAATCCCGAGATTTTTGCTAAATTGGCCCCCGTCGAGGAGTTCTTAAAAGAAGTAGGATTGAGGGTAGAGAACGTTCATAAACTTTCGGTTAAGAAAGAAGAACTTGGAGAAGAGCCAAAAATAGTGGTACTGGAAAAGAAGTAATTTTCCTCTTTACATTCAGAACAGATATTGCTAGAAAAAGGGGAGCGAAAATGGCACAGCAGTTTTCAATCCGCATCCCGCCCCATTCAAATGAGGGAGAAGAATCGGTCTTGGGAGCGCTTCTTTTAGATAAAGACGCCATTATTGCGGTGGCAGAGTTCCTGGACCCCGAAGATTTTTACGACGAAAGGCATAAAGCTATTTATGAATGTTGTCTGGAGCTTTATGAAGAGAGAATCCCTATCGATGTTTTGACAATGGCCGAGAGGCTTAAAAAGAAAAAATTATTGAAAAGAATAGGCGGGGCAACTTATTTAGCCGAGATCACCAACAAAGTCCCAACTGCGGCTCATGTAGAACATTATGGAAAAATTGTTAAAGACGCGGCAACCAAGCGATCCTTGATGACGGCCGCTAGCAAACTTCTTGATTTGTCGATGGATGACAGTTTGGCGGCTGACGAGCTTTTAGATAGGGCGGAGGCAGATGTATTTGCGCTTACACAAAGACATTTAAAACAAAGCTTTATTCCTGTTAGGGACGCACTGGCGGAGAGCTTTGACAGATTGGACGAACTGCATAAGGAAGCAGCCGGACTAAGAGGGGTGCCGACCGGTTTTAAGGATCTGGATGATACTCTGGCGGGAATGCAAAGATCCAATCTTCTTATTTTAGCTTCTAGGCCGGGAATAGGAAAAACTTCTTTGGCCCTTAACATCGCCCAAAACGTTGCGGTTAAGTACAAGAGACCGGTGGGATTTTTTTCTTTAGAAATGAGCAAGGAAGAGTTGGTGGACAGGCTGTTGGTTTCCCAAGCGGATATCGATGCCTGGAGGCTTAAAACCGGAAAATTAAATGAGGAAGATTTTACGAGATTAAGCAATGCAATGGGCGAATTAGCTGAAGCACCGCTGTTTATTGACGATACCCCCGCCCTTTCAATACTGGAAATGAGAACTAAGGCTCGGAGACTTCAAGTAGAGGCGGGGATAGATTTACTAATCGTTGATTATCTTCAGTTAGCTAGAAGTAGACAATTAGAAAATAGGGTTCAAGAAGTCTCGGAAATATCCCAGGGGCTTAAAAACTTGGCTCGAGAATTGAAAATTCCTGTATTGGCAATTTCTCAACTTTCTCGGGCTGTTGAGCAAAGAGGCTCCCGAAGACCACAATTGGCCGATTTAAGAGAATCGGGGAGTATTGAACAGGATGCCGATGTGGTAATGTTTATTTGGCGCGAAGATGAAAATAAGCCTGAAAATATAATGTTGGATGTAGCTAAACACAGAAACGGCCCACTTAGAAGCATCGAATTGTTTTTTAAAGGGGACAGAATCAAGTTTTATGGTCGGGAAACCAAACGAGAAAAGTAAAAAAGTTTATGCTTGGCGCTGAGAGTTCTCAACAATCCAGAGTTCGCGGGTCCGGAAAATTTTATTCCGGACCTATCAACCCGCAGATATCCCTATTGGCGTAACCTATTATTAATCTGATAAAATACCAAGCTGTAAGCCGAGGTGGCGGAATGGTAGACGCGCAGGTCTCAAAAACCTGTGGGCGTAACAACCCATGTGGGTTCGACTCCCACCCTCGGCACATATGATTGCCGTTAGCGATCTCAAAAATGGGACTACTTTTTTTCATTCGGGTAAACCCTACCAAGTAGTTAAGTACGAGCATATAAAGCTTGGTCGAGGAGGGGCGACCGTCAGGATTACGGCAAGAAATTTGGAGTCAGGAGGAATCGAACAAAAAACATTTGGTTCGGATGCCAAAGTAGAAGAAGTTAATACTTTCAAAAAAAATTTTCAGTTTCTTTACAAAGACGACCGTTCTTGCGTTTTTATGGATCCTAAAACGTTCGAACAAACAGAAATTCCCGCTAAATTATTGGGAGATGCGGTTAATTTTATAAAAGAAGGCGAAATTATCGGAGTGCTTTTTTGGGAGGATCGCCCCTTGAGTTTTGAACTTCCGCCAAAGGTTATCCTTAAAGTGATTGAATGCGATGTTGGGGTTAAAGGCGACTCGGCTACTAATATCTACAAATCGGCTATCTTGGAAAACGGGATGAAAATAAAAGTACCGTTATTCATAAACGCCGGTGACCTGATAAAGATTAATACCAAAAATGGGGAATATGTTGAAAGAGTTAAGTAGCTAGCCACCACAAACTGGCTAGGATAACTGCTACTTGAGACAAAATGCCAGGGAAAAACGGAGCGTCGACCTGAAGCGATTTTTGGAAATTTATCCACCGCCTGATTTTTCGACTTCTTAAATTTAAGAAAAAATAAGGGGCTTCAACTAGATCGGGGAGGACGGCCACGAAAGAAGACGCAAGAATAGTCAGGAAAGATAACAGATTAGGAAGTGCCTGTTGAGCAATAACGAGGCCGCTTAAAAGCGCCAAAGTAGAATCTGCAATTACAATATAGGTAGACTTTTTGGTAGGTTTGCCATATTTTTCTGTCTCGGTATTTAAATGAGGATTCCAGTGCGGAACCTTTTCTAAAATAAAATGGCTTGTAAATGCCAATGGTATTGCCAGAAGAGGGTTGCCTACTTTTGTTGCTATTGCCGCCCCTACAATAACATGAGGAGTCTCTAACACAGTAAGAACCATCTTAGCCTTTAACAACAAACTATGTCAAATAAATCTGCTGATATAATAAAAAGATGATAATCAATATTGTTATCAATTTTTTTGGCGCATTTCTTTTTTTCTACCTTTTTTGGAAAAAACTTAAAGAAGATTATCCTTCAAGTTCAATCTTTAGCATCTGTTTTTATTTGCTTTTTGGAATAGGACTAGGATATTTGATTTCATTGAAATTTTTCCCCCATTGGTGGTTTTGGTCCGAATTTGCGGGATCTCTTTTGGGAGTGACGGCCGGTTTATTAAAGTATAAGTTCAGGCCCTACGAGGCAATCGAAGCGGCAATTTTAGCCCTCTTGCCATGGCTGGGATTGGTTTTCTTTAAGGATTCAATTGTTAGGTCGAGTTTATCTTCATTCCTGGCTTTTTTCAGTGTTGTTTGTTTACTCACCCTTTTTGCCTTTTTAGACTCGCATTATAAATACTTTGCCTGGTATAAATCCGGTAAATTAGGCTTTTCGGGTTTAGTTACGATATTCTTTTTTTTCCTTCTCAGAGCTGGATTTGCCCCCTTTTTCCCAAATGTGATATCCTTTAGTGGAAAATGGGAGACTGCAATTTCTGGGACGATGGCTTTTATTATCTTTCTCATCGTATATAATCTGGCAAGGAAGAGCCCATGAGTAAAAATAAAAAGGAAATAATAAATAGAAATTCAGAAATAAGATTTCCGGCGACTGTTCTAAACCCGGTTGCTCAATTTTTGCAGGAGCGGCTGAAAAGCCTTCAGAAAAGAAAAAAAGAAATTGAAAAAGAAGATCCATTCAAAGATACCAATAGAATCATTGATAACGCTTCACCCGACACCGAAGCGGCAGAGCAGTTTGGTCACGCAAGAGCTTCGGCCATAAAGCAGCAACTTCAACGGAATATCATTCAAACAAGGAAAGCTTTATCAAGAATTAAGATAGGGAAATACGGGGTTTGCGAGGATTGCGGTCAGCTTATCGATACCGACAGATTGATGGTTTATCCAGAAACCACTCTTTGTGCCAAGGACGCCGCCAAAAGAGAAGAGCAGTAAAGTGGAACCTAAGGTAGTCTTTCAAGATTCGCAAATTCTTGTTTTGAACAAACCAGCGGGTTGGACAGTAAACGAGGCAGAAACGGCCAAGGGACAAAAGATAATTCAAAAATGGTTGACAAGATTTGACTATCCCTTGGCGAAAAACAAAGAAAAACGTTCGGGCATTGTTCATCGGTTAGACAAAGAAACAAGCGGTCTCTTACTGGTAGCGAAAACGGCAGACATTTTTAGAAAACTTCAGGAACAATTTAAAAAAGGAAAAATAAAGAAAACCTACCTAGCCTTAATCCATGGGAGATTGGAACCCGAAAGAGGGAAAATAAAAGCTCCGATTGGCAGACTGCCTTGGCGGCGGGACCGATTCGGCGTACTGCCCGGAGGTAGATCAGCTGAAACCGCTTATCAAATAAATAGATATTTCACAAAAGACAACCAGGAATACTCATTGGTGGAAATCCGGCCGATTACTGGCAGAACCCACCAAATAAGGGTGCACTTCAAGTTTCTCGCCCATCCCGTTGTTGCCGATGAATTTTATGCTGGTCGTAAAACAAGTCGACAAGATAGAACTTGGTGCCCGAGGCTTTTTTTGCACGCCGCCGCTATAGAATTTGTTCTTGATGGGAAGAAAAGGTCTTTTAAATCTGATTTGCCGGTGGTACTGAAATTGGCATTGGGAAATCTATCGGCGAAAGCCTAAAATTTCACAACCTCTTTACACGTTAACGAATCTTTCTTAAACTAAAAGAGAATGGATCCTGCCTTTTTCCGAGGTCTCTTCTTGGTCTTGATCGCCGCGCTTTCTGGCGGCTTGATAGCTAGATTGATGAAACTTCAACCACTTTTGGGATATATTATTGCCGGTGTTGTATTTGGAGCTACTTTTCCCTTTGCCGGTTCGGGTGTAGAAAAACTGGCGGAGATTGGAGCGATTCTTCTTCTTTTTTCAATTGGACTGGAACTTTCTTTGACCCGTTTAGGCAGAGTCTTAAAGGTTGCTCTTCTGGGGGCCTCGATCCAAATCGTTTTAGTTTCCTTATTCAGTTATTTTCTCCTGATTTTTTTGGGTATTGACTCTCTAGCCGCTTTAATCCTTGGACTTGGATTTTCTCTTTCCTCAACAGCCGTTGTAGTAAAGATACTGGCCGATAGGGGAGAAACCGACACCGCTCACGGAGAAGTAATGATAGGTTGGCTTTTGGTCCAAGACTTGGCGGTGGTTCCGATTATGGTAATCGTTTCATCGCTAGCGCTATTCGAAGGAGCAGTTATTATTACCGCACTGAAGGCCCTTGTTCTTGCTTCAACGCTGGTAGCCATCGCCGTTGTTGCTGGTAAAATCGCCGCCCCTTTTGTAATCCATCGAATTGCGGCTACTAACTCTAGAGAACTTTTGGTTTTGGCTGCGGTGGCTTTGGCTTTGGGAACAGCTGGAATAACTTCCCTTTTCGGAGTCTCCGCGGCCCTCGGGGCTTTCCTAGCCGGAGTGGTCATTTCGGAAAGCCAGGAAAATCATGCTGTTTTTGCCGAAACAAGGCCTTTGCGAGATCTTTTTGTATCAGTCTTCTTTGTGACCATGGGATTTTTGGTTTCTCCTTTGACAATATTTAATCACTTCGGTCTCATTTTGGCTTTGGTAATTTTGGTTCTTTTAGTTAAATTTGTCGTTGTTTTTTTTGTTTCTCTTTTTTTGGGTTACCATGGAAAAACGGCGGTTGCCGCCGGTCTTGGTCTGAGCCAGGTTGGAGAATTCTCCTTCATCATTTTCTCCAAGGCAGGAGTTTTGAAACTACTATCGGCTGAAATGATATCCGTAGGAATTGCCACCGCCCTTTTAACATTGATATTGACCCCCTTTTTATTCAGAAGTATTCTTCCTTTTTGGAAAAAAATAAGAAACATTTCTACGAAGTTGCCTGTATTTAATAAATTCCTTCTTGGTTGGGACAGAAGAAACCTCATTAGGCGTGAAAATTTTAAAAACCACATTATTGTTTGTGGGTTTGGTCGAATTGGCGGATGGGTAGGAAAAGCTCTTGATTTAGCCAATACCTCCTTTATTGCGGTCGAATATAATCAAAAGATTGTTAATAATTTAAAAAAAGAGGGCCGGGAAGTTATTTATGGGGATCCAACAGAGATCGAAGTTCTTGAGGCGGCTGGTATAAGGGAGGCAAAGGCAATCGTTTTAGCTATTCCGGATCGGGTTGCTCAAGAGGAGGTTATTACTCAAGTGCAGACTATCGCCCCATCCGTAAAAATTGTTTCTCGGGCACATCTGGACGAAGATGTTGATAAATTGAAAGTTCTTGGGGTAGATAGGGTAATTCAACCCGAATTTGAAGCGGCAGTAGCTATTGTTAGGGGAATTTTTTCATCGATGGGGAAATCTAAAGAGGAAATCAGCGAAAGAATACGAAAATTAAGGTTATTAAAATCGAAAACTTAAAATATAAAAATGGTTACTGCCCAAAAAAGAAGACTCGGCTTAATAAGAAAAAAGAAGCCACAAGTCGGCTGGATTGGGATAGTTATAGCTCTTCTTGTCGTGGTAATGGTTTTTATTCTACTGGCTTTTTCTGACAGATTTTGGGACGGCAGGTCGAAATTAATACTGGCCGTTGCTACTAAAAACGGTGATGTTATAGTTTCTTCCTTTGACCCTAAGACAGAATCGATTGTCAACATTTTTATTCCTGGGTCAACCCAGTTGATTGCTTCCCGGCAATTGGGGAGCTGGAAAGCCAAAAGTCTTTGGCAATTGGGCGAGAATGAAAAATTGGGAGGTACACTTTTGCGGGAAACAATTGTTAAGAATTTTTACTTTCCGGTTGTTTCTTGGGGGGAGGAAACAGCTTTGGCTTACAGTCGCGGTGATTTTGCTGGAATATTGAAGGCGGTTGTGACTCCATTTGAAACTAATCTTAAAATAGGGGACAAGATAAAGCTGGCCTTTTTTTCGCTCTCAATCAAAAATCCAAAGAGAGTAGATTTTGATTTGAGGGATGGGGGCAATCTTAAAAAAACTAAATTACCAGGTGGGGAAGAGGGCTATCTTATCAGCGGATCGGGAATGGAAAAGTTTATCGTTTATTTTACCGATAATGAAATTTCAAACCAAAACTTAAGGGTGGAAATAAGAGATGCAACCGGGAAGACGAAGATTGCCCAAGAGGTGGGAAAGGTAATCGAAGTTTTAGGAGCCAAAGTGTCGGCCGTCAACAAAATGACAGAGGAAGATACCGACTGCGAAGTGTTTGGAAGACACCGAAAACTGGTAAACCTTATTTCCTTGGTATATTCATGTTCGACATCTAAGAAGGAAAGGGCCGCCAACTTTGACGCCGTCGTCAAAATAGGAAAGACTTTTGCCGGGCGCTATTAAATTAGATTTCCTCTTCCGGAAAATTCAAGGTTAGGTCATTCCTTTTGGTCACTAATTCAGGCGGGGTAAAAGAAATGTAGTCGACTTTTTCTGGCAAAAAAGAGGGAATATTCGCCAGTTTTTTGGCTCTCTTTATTTCTTTGATAAAAACTTTAACCTTGCGAGGCTGGATTGATTTAATAAGCACCCTGTACACATTACCTTCCTTGATAAGTTTTCGCAAGTGGGCAGAAACATCATCCGAGAGCCGTCCAATATATTTGTTGTCCAGAGTGACTACTGATATTCTGTGGCTGCCAATGGAAAATTTGACTTCATCGCCGCAGTAAAGTTTAGAAAGAAGCGAAGGATCTCCTAAATGAAGCAAAGTCACTATTTTGGTTTTACCCGGTTCTTCCAGAAAGGCTTCGGCGTTGGGTTTAGTAAGAGGCGGTGATTTTCCCTCCGATGATTCTTGATATTTTTTTAGAGCCTTTAGGGCGATACCATTAAAAGGGTCTATTTTTAGGACTTTTTTTGTAAGCATGACGGCTCTTTTGCGATTTCCCAATTCTGCCAGGGACCTAGCCATTCGATTTAAAGCATCGGTATCGTTGGGGTCTATTTTGAGAATTTCGCGATTCAGTTTAACGGCTTCTTTCCAATTCCTGGCGAGAGCAGCGGCAACCGCTTTTTGGGCAAGATCGACATCCATGGCAGTAACTTTTTTGAGTATAGAGAGCTCAAAAAAGCTGTCAAGAGGCAGTAAATTCATCATCCCATAGTTTGACTTAAAAGGAATTTGTGTTATAATTAAGGAAACAAAAATCGGGAATCTTGCACCTTCATACACAGGAGTCATTTTATGAACAAAATGGAAAACGCCATATTGCTGTTTATTTATGGCTTTCTGGTTTCGGCTATCGGAGCAATTCTGATTCCGTATGTACCAGTAACCAATTCTCTTCGGGGTGTGATTGCCGCCCTGATACCCGGAGGAATGGTTCTCTGGATGATCTCGTTAGCTTTTGCCATTGATGCAATCAGGAGGAGATAATGAATAGCGAATTAATCAGAAGGTTCGTCGGTCTGATCATTTTGGTTTCCACGAGCCTGTTCATTGCGGCTGTCGGCATTGAACGCGCCGGTTTTGTCCGCTTTGTTTGGGCTTTAGGATTCGTCCTAATGCTCGTTTGATCTTTTTGAGTGAAGGTAAGCGCCCCGCAGCTTTGGTTTCGGAAGAAACCAAACGCCAAGGGGCGCTTTTTTGTTGTATAATTGCTTCGTATGAGCGGACACTCACACTACGCTACAATAAAAAGACAAAAAGAACTAAAAGACGCCCAAAAAGGCAAAATATTCTCAAAGCTTGCCAAAGAAATAGCTGTTGCTGTTAAATCCGGCGGCCCAAATCCCGAAACTAATTTTAAATTGAGAGTCGCTATGGATAAAGCCAAAACAGCCAATATGCCCAAAGAAAATATTGAAAGAGCGATATCGAGCGGCTCGGTTAGCGTCCAGACCCTGGAAGAAATCATCTATGAAGGTTTTGGTCCATCTGGCATTGCCGTAATGGTTGTAGTTTTAACAGATAATAGAAATAGGACTTCTCAGGAGATAAAAAACCTTTTTGAAAGGGGAGGGGGGAGACTTGGGGGTCCGGGATCTGTTTCTTTTAACTTCGAGAACAAAGGCTTTATGCTTATCGAAAAAGATGCGGATCCTGAAAACCAAATCTTAAAACTTATAGACCTCGGAGTAGAGGACGTTGAAGAAACAGACGATGGTATTGAAGTTTACGTCGCTCCAGAATCTTTGGGGGAAAAAAAGAAGAAGGTCGAAGAGGCGGGCTTTAATATCAAAACAACCGAGCTTTACATGAAGCCCAAAGTTTTACAGACAATCGCAGACTTGGCGGAAGCCAAAAGGGCGATTGCCTTTTTGGATAGTTTAGAGGAACACGATGATGTACAGAAAGTCTATGCCAATTTGGATGTTCCTTCGGAGGTCCTAAACAAAATATCTTCATGAGTAAAAGAAAAAGATTTGTGATCACTTCGGTTTTGCTTTCTTTGGGATTTGTTGGCATTCAATTATTGGAGAACCAGTTTAGGTTGTATGCCATCGGAGGCTTAGTAGTTTTGACGATTCTTCTCTTTTATTGGTCGTTAAGGGAGGGGTTAGGGATGGATATGACGCTTACGACTTTGATATTACCATCTTTGTTTACCGCCGGGGTCGGCACTTTCTGGTTTTTACTGCCGGCGAGCATATTTACTCGTTTGCCGATTATTATTTTCTACGGGTTAGGGATATATGTTCTTTGTCTAACCAATAATATTTATACCGTTGCCGCTATAAGAACCATTGCTCTTCTTCGGGCCGCCCACGGAGTAGGGTTTGTATTAAGTCTGTTAACATCCTTTTTAATTTATGACGCTATATTATCTTTACGTTCGTCCGTTTTTATAAACACGGTATCGGTAGCGGTACTTTCATTTCCTCTCTTTCTCCAGGGACTATGGAGCGTATATTTAGAAAAAGAGTTTTCCAGAAACTTGCTAGTTTATTCGGCAGTTTTTTCTCTGATAATGGGTGAAGTTGCTCTTTGTCTTTATTTTTGGCCAGTAACGGTGGTAGTTGGATCATTGTTTTTAACAATTGCGGTTTACATAATTTTGGGTTTAGGCCAGGCAAAAATGGAGGGCCGACTTTTTTACCAAACGGTTAGAGAGTACCTAATGGTAGGAATATTAGTTTTTATCGGAATGTTCCTGGCGACGCGTTGGGGCGGATAAAAAAATAACAGAGATAAGGGAATTTTTTTGACAGAGGCAAAGAATAGGGGAGAAAGGGGAGTTATATATCCTATAATTTGTGCTAGCGCTCCATCTCTTAAAACGCCAGTTTTCACAAATATTATAGGTGGTTTTCACAAATTGTAACCAAGACCTTTCCGAAGATTAACCGAAATAGCTAAGACCGGGGACATGATATGGTATGATATAGTTATCAGGCTCAATAATATTATTCTCCTAGGTTGGAAATACCTTATTGTGGATAAGTGTTTTTGAATTCTAACCAGGAGGTATTTCCCTTTTGAGAGGAGAACAATACGCCACGCCAAATAGATAAATAATAAAATAAAAGTCCCATTTAGGAAGAGATCTTGAAAGTAGGATGAAGATAAAAGGTATTACCCCTCTTGCTTAAAGAATAGTGGCAAACGAAGGATGGGAGGTAGAGGGGTTAGTAAAGTCGCACAATAATACTTTTACGACATATACACGGAAATAAAAGCGGAGGATAGTTTCCTTTCATTACATATCGTTTCGGCCCTTTGGTTTTTATCAGAGTTTTGTTTTTTATTTATTATATTCTCCGTTTGCGTTTGTTGATCGTTTTTCTAATCCGAAAATAACCCGAAATAAATTTTAGCCGTTTGACCCTCTCCCCTCTTTTGCATATTTATTTTCAAACAATCTAACAAATTGATTATCCCAATTTTTTGGGACGATTAATTAATCGTCTTTCAAAAAACACGGGCCTTAAAATCGATTTGGCGAGGTCGGTTTAAGGCCGGTTTGTCAAAAACGCTTTTTTTGCTAAAATTTGAGGACTTTTTTATTATGTTTACCGAAAGACCATTTTTTGATCGCAACGTAGAAATTTTAAAGGCAGTAGACCTTTTAAAGAACGCTTCACAGATAGGTTTTGATGCCGATCGGGTTTTAATAAATTCCAAAAAGCCGGTGATTAGCGAGTTCAATAGGATTTTCAAAAGCAATTACTCCGAAGAGGCAATCGATAGTTGGTATGCTGTTGCCAATTTGGCCATGCTTCACGGAGTAAAGGAAAAAAGGGCTGTCGAACTTGACCGTGCCCTTTGGACATCTCCAAGAATACTTGGAGAATCCGTTCCTTGTCGAGGAGCAATTCCGCTAACCTTAAAACTGGCGGCAACCGGCAAAAGAATTATGGTGGTTACTTCTAGGATTCCCTAATTGGCGGAAGTAACATACTCTTTTTTTGAAAGATTTTTTCCTTGGATAAGCAGAGAAAATATACATATCAGAAGCCATGGTGACTTAAAAGAAGGAGAAATTTTTAAAGCGGAAACCATGAAAAAAAAGAGGCAGTTCCGGTTTTCGTCGAGGATTCTATTAATCACGCTGTTGTTATCCAACGCCTTTCAAATTGCCAAATTGTCCTGGTAAATGGTAAGGAATGGGACAAAAATTTGAAACCGTCAAGGGTAACAAAAATCGATAATCTTGAAGATATTGTAGATCTGGTTTTCTAGTTAAAAACACTTAGTCGCACAATCTATTGACATGATTCCCCTGCTGTGATAAGTTGAATTAGTTTCATGACTGTTACTGCCCAAGGCCAGTCAGAGATTGCCGAAAAATCGAGAGAGTTTTTAGAATATCTTTCGGTTGAGAGGGGCGCCTCTCCCCTAACGATAAGGAATTATCGACATTATTTAAATCGCTTCAATTTGTGGCTGGCCAAAGAAGGAATCCGCCAAAATTTGAAAGACATAAACCAAGATGTTGTGAGAAGCTACCGGCTTTATCTTTCCAACTTGCCCGACCGGAAAGGCGGTACTCTTTCCAGAAGGACACAGGGGTACCATGTTATTGCCTTGCGGTCCTTTCTTAAATGGCTTATTAAAAATGACTACTCGGTAATGGCTCCGGATAAAATCGATTTGCCCAAAAGCCAGGAAAGACAGGTAAAGTTTCTGACGGGCGATATGGTCGATAGACTTCTTAACGCTCCCACCCTTTCGACAATCCAAGGGAAAAGAGATAAGGCTATCCTAGAAGTTTTTTTCTCTACGGGACTGCGGGTTTCGGAATTAGTAAAGCTGGATAAAGATAAAATTGATTTGGAAAGAAGGGAGTTTGGAATTATCGGCAAGGGAGGCCGAGCCAGGGTGGTTTTTCTTTCGACCCGCGCAGCCGAATGGTTAAAAAAATATCTAAATAGCCGGGAAGATAATTACAAACCAGTCTTTATCAGACACAAAGGCAAAATAGACCCTTCTACTACGGATGAAAAAATGCGGCTTAGTCCCCGCTCGGTCCAAAGGATGATTAAAAAATATGTCAGGAAGATTAAGTTACCAGTTGATGCTACCCCTCATGTTTTGAGACATTCATTTGCTACCGACCTCTTGATGGCTGGTGCCGACCTACGATCGGTTCAAGAAATGCTTGGACACAAAAATGTTTCAACAACTCAAATTTATACCCATATTACGAACAAACAATTACGCGATGTCCATGCCGCGTTCCACGGAAAAGGAGGAAGGGAACTGTCTAGGTAAAGTTAAAAAACTGGCCAAGGGACTGTTTTTCCAGATATTTTTCAATAATCTTTGCAGAAACGTCTTCCGCCTCGATTTCGCTTGGGAAATTTCTTATATCTGGGTTCTGACTGATATGCAAAAATCCTCCGGCCCTGAGAATTTTATAGCGGTAAGAATTAATTAAATGGTTAAAAGGATTTTTTATATCTTGGATTAAATGGACGATTTCGTGTAATACCATTTGGTCATAATAAGCCTGGGCGTTTAAATCGGTTATAAATTGGGACCTTAAATATCCTTGAAAATATTCTCCGAAGAAGGAAATTCGCGGTCCTCCCATGGTGTAAGGAACATATATGCCCAGAGGATAAATTAAATCCCCCCCTACATAGATGGGTTCGGGTGTGGAGGGGTCAAATTCTACATTGAGCGGCCTTTTCGTTAAAAGAGCATGTAATTTTTCCGGACCATTTTCTGGAAGCATAAAGCTAGCAACATCGTAGAGGGCCTTCGAAAAAAATTTTTTGTTTAAACTTACCTTTTTATGCCCCTCTGCTCCCTCGACTTGGCTAAAAATTTTAACTTCGTGACTCTCAATGAGGTCTTGAAAGACTTCGGGAATAATTGTTTCTTTTTCTGGTCCGGCAATCAGGGCGATAAAAGGATAAAGCCTTTTACCAAGAACCGTGGCGGCGGCGCTAAATAAGGAGACATTTAGACCTAAAATCAGAAAATGCCTTCGGCTTAACCTTTCCTTTTCCATCGTAGGCCAATTATATAACTTCCACCAAAATCTTACAAATATTATAGGTTTTAAAAAACAAAGGGGGGCAATTTGATCGAGAAAGACGATCAAATGATGCCCCCTTTTTTAGCACCTCTCTACTTCCCTATTGGTCCTCTAAAAACAAACCTATCAACACTTCCTGCATGTCAATTTCATAGCCGTCAGGTAGAACTAGAGTAACCGGTTCCACGCTGGAAGGTACTTCAAACCTAAACGTTATCTGGCCAACCCCACTTATGGGCCAAGTCATAGAATGCCACCACCAGCGGCGGCCGTTTGTATCAATGATGTGGACGGAACCAGCCGATTGCCCGCCCGGCCAGGAGGCAACTTTATTGCCCCCCGACTCCGCATACGCATAGATTTCCAAAAACACGTGGCCAGTCCTTGCTTGAACATTTCTCGCCCCGTCCCAAAAAAAGGAAACCTTTACCCAGAAACCCTCCATACGGAAAGTAACACCCCTAATTGTTAAGGGAATGTCGATCCCCGGGATGGGTACAGGGGTGGCCGTTGTTGTTGGCGTAACGGTGGGAGTTGGCGTTGCCGTACGTGTGGGAGTTGGTGTTCGGGTAGCGGTGGCCGTTACCGTTGGTGTTGCAGTTGGTACTGGCGTGGCGGTAGCCACGAACGGCAAACCAGTCAGATCGCAAGCAACAGTAAGCAACAGTAGAGTGGACAGAAATGCCACAACTTTTCGTTTGGCGTTCACGGTTTTCTCCTTTTCCCAATCTGCTGTGCCGGCTCCATGAGCCTGTTTGAAGTACCGTTCTTTTTCAAGGTGCCATTGAAATCCTCCTTTTTGCTTTTAAAGAAGAATTTAGGCAGTGCAAAGGATTATACCACCCCGAAGAAGTTTTTCCAAATTCATTCAGTCTGTTCGTTTGATTCTTCGCTAGAATCTTTTTCTAGAACCGCCGCGGCAGCCACTGAATCAGACTTTGTCGCGAATCGCATTAAAATAACCCCTTGAGTAGCCCTTCCCAATTGGGGAATGTTTTTGATGGGCAGCTTTATAATTTGTCCGGTCTTCGAGGTGATGACTACCTGTTCCATTTTTTCATTTACCAGTACCGCTGCTGCTAAATTGCCGGTTCGTTCATTTACTACCGCCGCCTTGACACCTTTGCCGGCTCTTTTTTGAATCGGGAAAAGGTGTACAGGGGTTCTTTTGCCGAGGCCGTTTTCGGAAATAGTTAAGATATCGCGAAATTTTTTCCGTCTTTTGTCGGTAACTTTTGGGGGTTTTCCCGGGAATATTTCCATAGCGATAACAAGATCTCCTTTTTCCAGATTCATCCCCGAAACACCCGAGGTGGCTCGACCCATCGGTCTAACATTTGATTCAGGAAAACGAATGGCCTTGCCTTTTTTAGTTAATAGAATAACATGGTCGTCTCCACTAGTGATTGAAGCCGAAACAAGAACATCTCCTTGCTTCAATCTCATGGCGATTAGTCCCGAAGAGCGAAGTTTTTCGTATTCGGTTAGCGGCGTTTTTTTGATATTTCCCATCGCCGTTGCCATTATTAAATGTTTTCCCCTATCGCCATTTTGTAAAGGAAGTATCGAACAAATTTTTTCTTCCTGTTCCAAATTAAGAAAATTAACTAGTGCCTGACCCTTCGCCAGTCTACTGGACTCCGGAATTTCCCATACTTTTGTTCCGTACACCCGACCTCTATTGGTGAAAAAAAGTATCAAGTCGTGCGTAGAAGCCGAAATTAGATGAGAAATTTCATCCTCTTCCTTGGTGGTCATACCAATAACTCCTTTTCCTCCCCTTCTCTGGGCTTTATAGGCAGACATAGGGACCCTTTTTATGTAGCCGGTTTTGGTAACGGTAATTAAAGTTTCCTCTTTGGGAACCAGATCCTCTTCGGAAAACTCGCCGATGGCGGCTTTAAAAATTTTGGTTTTTCTTTCGTCTCCAAATTTTTTTTTAAGTTGAATTAGCTCTTTAACGATGATTTCCAATACTTTTTGGGGATCTTTCAAAATAGCAGTTAGACTATCAATAAGTTTCTTCATCTCTCCATATTCTTCTTCAATTTTCTCGCGTTCAAGAGCGGCCAAGCGTCGGAGTTGCATATCCAAAATGGCGTTGGCTTGAACTTCGGTAAGCCCGAACCGATTGATAAGATTGGTTTTGGCGTCCTCTTGAGTTCTACTCCTCCGGATGGTTCTAATGACGGCGTCCAAATTATCGAGGGCAATTATCAAGCCTTCAAGAATATGGGCGCGTCGCTTCGCCTCGGTGAGTTCAAAGATTGTTCTTCGAGTGACAACCCTCTGTCGATGTTTGATATATTCCACGAGAATCTGTTTTAGGTTTAAGGTGTGGGGCGTGCCGTTGACCAAAGCAACAAAATTGGCCGGGAAGGTTGTTTGGAGTCTAGTGAATTTATAGATATTATTAAGAACACTTTTTGGTTTAGCATCCCTTTTTAAGTCAATAACTACCCTAATTCCTTCTTTGTCCGACTCATCCCTTAGATCGGCAACCCCGACGATTTTTTTCTCTCTGACCAAATCAGCAATTTTCATTACCAATTCAGCTTTGTTTACTTGGTAAGGGATTTCCGAAATGACAATTTGGGGCCTGCCCTTTTTACCTTCCTGGATTTCGGCTACTCCTCTGACTAAAATTTTTCCTCGGCCGGTTGCATATACTTCTCTTAACGAGGCGGCATCATAAATGGCGGCTGCTGTTGGAAAATCAGGCCCTGGGATAATATCCACCAATTCATCATTGGTTATCTTACTTTCGAAAGAAACTGCAGGGGGTATTACACCTTCTGGTAAAAAAGATTTTTCTTCCCCGGAGGCTATTAAATTGATTTTTTTAATGACAAAATCCGCCTGTTCTTCTGGGGCAGTTTCTTTAGAAATTACCGCCCCCTTTTTGATAGTGGCCACAATGGCATCGACTACCTCATTCAAATTGTGCGGCGGGATTTTTGTTGCCATGCCAACAGCGATTCCCTCGGAACCCATTAATAACAAATTCGGGAGAAGGGACGGCAAATAAACGGGCTCTTTAAGGGTGGCGTCGAAATTGTCGGTAAACTCTACCGTTTCTTTTTCAATATCGCCCAAGAGAGATTCCGAAATTGGAGCTAGTTTTACTTCCGTATATCGCATTGCCGCCGGCGGGTCCCCATCAACCGAACCGAAATTTCCTTGCCCTTTTACCAAAGGGTAACGCATGGAAAAGTCTTGGGCCAATCTGACAAGCGCGTCATAGACAGGCATGTCACCATGGGGGTGATATTTACCTAAAACCTCACCGACAACCTTGGCCGACTTAGTAAAAGAGGAAGTTGGAGAAAGACCCATCAAGTGCATGGCATAGAGAATTCGTCGGTGCACTGGTTTTAAGCCATCTCTGACATCAGGAAGAGCTCTAGCGACAATAACACTCATTGCATAATCGAGGTAACTTTTGGAAAGTTCCGAGGTTATTTCAGCTGGCAAGACTTTACCGATATCCATAATAAAAAACGAGGCTATTTAGCCTTATCCTATTTTATCTTTTTTGGAATTTAAGAACAAGAGGAAATGTCTGATACAATTAGGCTGATGAGCTTTCCTTCTTTCGCCAAAAAGACTTTATTATTATTAGTTTTTGGTTATCTAATTATTTTTATTTTTTCTTTTCTGGTCTCCTTTTTTTATTTTGCCGGCCGGAAGGTTTATGGCCCTCCGGTTGCTAGCCCAATCCCAACAGCATGCGAAACACCGGCAATTTCAAGCAAAACAATAAATATCCTTTTATTGGGGCACGGCGGAGAAGGTCATCCTGGAGGAAACTTAATGGATTCAATAATTCTGGCGAGCATAAATCTAGAAGAAAAAAAGGTAGTCTTAATCTCTATTCCTCGCGACTTATATCTTTTCCTTCCAACGGATTATGAAAATCTCACTGCCAAGAAGATTAATGAGGCTTACGCTATAGGAATTAATAATGTCCACTATCCCAATAAGAAACCAGAATTTAGGGGGGAAAGCGGGGGGTGGGAACTGATGAAATATGCGGTAACGAAGGTAACCGGAATTCCGATAAATTATTTTATTGCCGTTGATTTCTCCGCATTTCAGAAAGCCATCGATGTTTTGGGAGGGGTTGAAGTTGATATTCCCAACGTTTATGACGATTATTATTACCCGTTGAAAGGTAAAGAAAATGAGACCTGTGGATTTTCAAACCAAAAAATTACCGAATTGCACCAAAAATATTCGGGGTTTGAATTGGAAAAGCAATTTACGTGTCGTTACGAGCATATACATTTCGAGAAAGGGAAAATGATGATGGATGGGGCGACGGCTTTGAAATACACTCGCTCGCGGCACGGGGATGGTGATTTTGGGCGAAGCCAAAGGCAATTTGCCGTTCTCGCCGCTATTAAGGATAAGGCAGCTTCCTTAGAAATTGTTAAAAAGGGTGGAGCTTTATTAAACCAATTAATTAAAACGGTGAAAACAGACCTCGAGCTTACCCAAATTGAATCCCTCCTTGACTCCTTAGGAAGTACCGACCAATATAAAATTATTTCTGTCCATTTGACCGAGGACAATTTTTTGCGCTCGTCCGCGGGCGCGAAAGGAGCTTTTATATTAGTTCCCAAGGCAGGTTTTGATAATTTTTCAGAAATTAAGAATTTCATTACCGGAGTGGCGAAAGGGGGTGATTAAAGTGACGGGATTTGTGAGCAATATCGAGCAGGAGACTCTTGTAAATGCCTTTTTTAGACGAGTTCTTTTTACCGGAAAATATACCCAATTGGTGTTAATGTCTTTAAAACCCGGAGAAGACATTGGAATGGAAATTCACCCGAAGGTCGATCAATTTTTCAGATTCGAAAAGGGTCAGGGAAAGGTCATCATCGACGGAGTTGAACATGTTGTTTCCGATGGATCGGCCGTTGTGGTTCCGGCGGGAGCCAACCATAACATAATAAACACATCGACAACCGACGACCTGAAGTTGTATACATTATATTCTCCGCCGAATCATCCGGATGGGGCGATTCACCAAACAAAGGAGGAAGCAATGGCAGCCGAAGAACACTAGAAACGCTTTTTTGATTCTTTATTTTAGAACCTGTTCTTAAAAAGATAGCTAATTATAAAGAAAATAATACTGGTAAGAACAACGGCTGGTCCGGTAGCGATTTGAAAGAATTCAGCAGCAGAAATGCCGAGTATTGCCGATAAAATTCCAAAAAGAATTGAGAATCGGTGATAACTCTTTAAACTTCGGCCGATATTTTTAGCGCTGGCGGCAGGAATGATTACCAAAGCTCCCATAAGAAGAGTTCCAACGAACTTAACTCCCAAAGCAACGACTGTTCCAACAAGAAAAAGATAGATCAGATTTATCTTTGCCATGACGATACCCGTTGATTTGGCCAGTTCATCCGAGATAACTCCAAGGATAAGTTTCTGAGAGATTAAGCGGGTAATGGCAAACACCACCAGAGAGATGAAAATTGCGACTAAACCCTCCAGAAGAGTAATGTTTTCAATATTGCCAAAAAGAGCCTCTAAAAGTTCCGCCTCGGGGGTGATAAGGATTCCCAGCGCCAGACTGGCGGTAAAGAAAACGCCGACTAGGGCCTCGGTATAAACCTGGGAAGATTCTTCCAAATACCAAATGCCGATAAGAGCTAAAATTAAGGCAATAAAAGCCCCTAAAATCGGCGAGAAGTTAAAGGTTAAAGCAATTGCCATTCCCGGCAGGGCGACATGGGAAAGAGCATCTCCCACTAAGGCCATTCTTTTTATTACCATGAAAGAGCCCAAATAACCGGCGGCGGCAGAGACAAAAACTCCGACTAAAATTAGAAATAATAAATTAATCGTCATTGGTGATGTTCGTGCTGGTGATGGTAGAAACCAACGCTTCCTCCATAAACTTGTTCTAATTTTTCCTTATCCAGAACTTGACTCGGAGAACCATAGCAGAGTCTTTCCTTGTTAAGACAAAGAACCTTCGTCGCGTAATGGTTGACCACCTGAAGTTCGTGGGAGATAAGAATAATGGTCAATTTTTGGCTTTTCTGCAATTTGTGTAAAAGCAGATAAATTGACTCTTCTGAAGAAATGTCAACTCCTGATGTTGGTTCGTCAAAAAGGAGAACTCGAGGAGAGCCTAAAAGGGCAAAGGCGATAAGAACTCTCTGTTGTTCTCCGCCAGAAAGAGCGCCGATTTTTCTCTTAAGTACATGCTCGGTCAGGTGGCCCTCATGGGGTTTATCCTCCTCAAATCCTACGGCGGCCAAAACTCTAGCGACCTCGTTTTTATCCCTTTCCTTTAATTGAAAAAACTCCTCGGTGGTTAGTGGCAAATCTTTGGCAATGGCTAGTTTTTGGGGAACATAGCCAATTTTGACCCCGGGTTTCCAGGTTATTTTTCCGGAATAAGGTATCAAACCGAGAAGGGCCCGGAAAAGAACGGTTTTGCCGGCCCCATTGGGGCCGATGACGGCCAATGTTTCATTTTCCTTAACTTCAAAATCAATACCTTTAAGAATAACGTGGTTATCAAATTTTACTTTAAGGTTTGAAACGGAAAGGATGGTCGAATCTTGCATCAACTTATTTTAGCAAGCGAAAGCCTCTTTATTAAGTTTCATTAAATATAGTTTAGGCGGATATATTTATCTTTTAGCGAGGGAGGCCAAAATGGCGTCCATTTCAGCAATCATTTCGGTCGTATATCCTGCTGGAACCTTAAAGCTAATCGAACCATAAAGGGTCGGCGCTCCCCAGCCGTACTCAGTCCTTTGGCAGATTGCAAAAGCCGTTGTTGTTCCGGACCAACTTCTTCTGAAAAGGTCGCCTGAATTGGTGACGATCTCAATAAAAGATGTATATCTAGAACTTGGTCCCTCGGAATCTGGATCACCGGGGTAAAGACAGGTGGCTCCGCCAAATCCTCCCTGAGTAATACTAATCTCATAGTCCCCTTTCTTGACCGTTACTTTTTCTGCATCTGGTCCTAGGACCTGTTTGCTGTCAGCCCAATCCAGAGGAACAGTTAACAGGTACTTAGGAAAGGAAAGCACTCCTCCTCCCAGAACCACCTTTCTCGGCTTTTCGGTTTCCGGAGATGCAATAGGGGGAGAAGGAGATGGATTGTCAACGGCAATGTTAATTTTAGGGAGCTTGACAATTTGGCTCTTTCCGGCCAGATAACCAACAGCGGCCGTTAGGATTATAACCATTAAAATTAGAACGGCTATTAATTTCTTCATGACTATAGTAGTAGTATTACCTGAAAATTCTTAAAGGTCAAATATAAATTACTTCAGTTTTAACGAGAAAACCTTCTCTTCCAGGCTCTATTATAGGTGCGATTCCAACACAAGGCACCTCATGGTCAGAAGGATGATTTTTCAGCCAGCCGAGTCTGAGTTCTTGATATTTTTCCAGGGCGTCCGGAGGAGCAGGATAAATCTTGCCATTTCGTCTTACCGCCGAGGGGAAAAACCACTCATTGATTGTCTCTCGCCTTAGCCTTTCCATAAACAAGGGTAATTTTATCACAAGGCTTTTCAGATTTCCTGGTATAATGATTGCTTAATGAAAAAACTTGCCGTTGTCTCTATCACGATTACCTTCTTGGTTGGCTTATATTTCGGCCTTAACCTAAAAAATTTTAGATCCGAGAACTATTATCCGAAAGTTCTCGGTGTTCCCGTCCCCGCCGAGGAAAAAGGCGTCGATATTGAAATTAAAGGAGCTAAATTTAAAGCCTTCTACCTGAAAGTTCCTTACGGCGGGGATATAATTCTGATTCCAAATTTTTCCGAAAAAGAAACATCGGCGAATATTTTTGAAAGGTCAAAATGTCGGGCCTTAATAAGCGGAGGTTTTTATAATTTAGATGGCTCCCCCACCGGCCTTTTTATTTCCGAAGGACAAGAGATTAAGGGATATTCAAGATCTTCTTTGGCGAATGCCATTTACAGCCTCAATGATTTTGAAACGCCGAGGATAACCCAACCCCCCCCTCGGGATCATTTAAGGATTGCTCTTCAGGCCGGTCCCCTGTTGATCGAGAACTCTCTTAGACAAAAATTACGACTTGCACGGGATGAAGAAGCAAGAAGGATAGTTTTGGCAATTACCGGAGAAAACGAATCCGTTTTTATCGTCTTTTTCAGTCCAGAGTCGGTTTATAGCGGTCCCAAACTGGCTGATTTAGCCGATGTTCTTAACGAATTTCAAAGTAAAACGGGAATTATTTTGGCGGATGCGATGAATCTAGACGGGGGAACTGCTTCGGCGTTTTACACCGACGAGATCAGGCTTCCGGAAGCAAAGTCAGTAGGCAGTTTCCTTTGCATCAAGAAGTAAGAGAAATTTTTGCACTTCGGCTCTGTCGAATAGCCCAAATAAAAATTCCAAGAAGAATAACAATGGCAATTTTTGCTCCCGCAGAAGACTGATAGGCGACGATGACCGGGGCGGCAATAAGACTGACTAGATTAACCACTTTAATCATCGGGTTGATGGCTGGACCTGCAGTATCTTTAAGTGGGTCTCCAAAAGTATCGCCCTCGACCGAAGCCTTATGAGTTGGAGTCCCTTTTCCTCCCAAATTGCCGTCCTCAATGAACTTTTTGGCGTTGTCCAAAGCTCCGCCAGAAACGGCCATAAAAACGGCTAGAAGTTGGCCGCAAAGGATGACGCCAGCTAAAAATGCACCCAAGGCTTCAACCCTAAAAATGAGACCCACCAAAAGCGGAAGAGTTATGGCCAGAGCGACTAAGCTAACCAAATCTTTTTGAGCAGCAGCAGTGGTTAAACTTACTACTTTCCCATATTCCGGCGCAACTTTTCCTTCCATGACGCCTTTAATTTTGAACTGGCGCCTTACTTCCTCAACCACCTTACCGGCACACCTGGCGACCGCCTTTATAGAGTAGGCCGAAAAAAGAAAAGGAAGCGCACCTCCAATTAGAAAACCCATAACTGTATCAAGAGTAGAAATTCTTATATTGGAGAGAATAGGAAGACCAAGTCTTTCTTGGACAATACCAATGTCGGTAACGAAGGAGAAGAAAAGAGCAGTGGCGGCGACTACGGCCGAGGCGATGGCAAGCTGCTTCGTAATTGCCTTAGTGGTATTACCGACCGAATCCAAGTTAGCCATAATTCTATTGGCTTCTGACTTTACACCAACCATTTCTCCAATACCGTTGGCATTGTCGGCGATCGGTCCAAACGAATCCATGGCGACATTATTTCCGGTCAAAGAAAGCATTCCAATACCAATCATGGCCACACCGTAGAGCATGTAGATTGGGGGCATGGTGGCATAAACTAAATAACTTGAAGCCAAGGCGGCCACAATAACAAAAACGGAGAATACGGAAGCTTCCATACCAACCGCTAGGCCCGAGAGTATGGTGGTAGCTGGACCAGATTTTGTGGATTCGGCAATTTCTTTGACTGGCCTAAATTTGTGCGAAGTGAAATAGCTGGTTAGAGGGTTAAAGGCAACGGCTAAAAGAATCCCGATAGCAATAAGAAGAGCCAACTTCCATTCACCAGCATAGAGAATAGCAAAAGCGAAAGCGAGAACAATAGTATTAATGCTGGATAACTCATATGAACGGAACATTGCTTCTTCGGCGTCCTTTGCCCGGAGAAATTTTAAAGGGAATTTTTGCCAAAGGGGAACGGCAAATGTACCGATAATTGAAGAAAGAACTCCAATGGCCCTAACGACCAAAGGAAATATTATCCAAAATGACTGACCCGTCAGATGAAAAAGAACAAGACCTAAAATAAGGGCGGAAACAATAGTAACTTCGTATGATTCGAATATATCCGCCGCCATACCGGCGCAATCGCCAACATTGTCCCCAACCAAATCGGCAATCACAGCGGCATTTCGAGGGTCATCTTCAGGAAGGTTTTTCTCAACCTTTCCCACCAAGTCGGCACCAACGTCAGCGGCTTTAGTATAAATCCCTCCGCCAATTCTCATGAAAAGGGCTACTAAGGTACCACCGAACCCAAAACCCAAGAGAGCATCTGGAGCGGCCTTTCCAAAAATTAGAAAGATTATCGTTCCCCCGAGAAGTCCCAAGCCGTCAGTAAGCATGCCGGTGAAGGTGCCGGCACGGTAGGCGACGGTCAAAGCTCCGTTATAATCTCCCTTAACGGCTTTGGCAGTAACCCTGACATTTCCCTCGATGGCCACTCTCATTCCCAATTGGCCGACCAAGGTCGAAAAAGCAGCTCCAACAATAAAGGCAATGGTTCTTCCCATCGCTACCATCAACGTAGCAGAATTTCCGAAGCGAGCCACCGCTTCTTTGGAAGGGGGTACAATATAGACCGAAAGAAAAAGAATTATGATTAAGGAAAGAAGAACAAAGATAATTGTCTTAAGT